>JALENY010000004.1 GCA_022767285.1 Lachnospiraceae bacterium
AATGGAACCTGTCCCTCCGTGAATGTTGGTGGGCGTTTCTATAAAATTCCGGTTGTCCTCCGAAACAATATGATGCCATCCGTACACGACCATATCCTTCGGCGCATCCGGATTCCAGTTCTTTAAATAATAACCTTCAAATCGTTTTGTTTCATCATTATAATATGGGATTACATCTCCTGTTTTTGCATACTCCGGTGAATAAAACAGATTCATTGCTCTTCCTCCTGCCTTTTTTCAGATCATTCATTTGCAAAAGGGCCGCCATTACGGCAGCCCTCGCACATTACTTCATCAAGTACCGTGAACACCCAATTAATAATTAGTCAGCTCATAGAACCTATCGAAACCTTTATGCTTCAGTTCCAGCAGTTCAAAAAGTCCCATAGCATCCATTTTATCAAGGTATGCACGCTATGCGTTATCTGTGATTCCGTCTTTTATGATCTCAGCCTTTACCTGCTCTGCATAGGTCTTCAGGTCTGTCTCAATCTCAGCGTTTCTTGTGATATCTTCCTGCTCCATGAATGCAACCGGATAGTTGTAATCAGTGGTAATGCTCGGTGAGTAGATTGTCTTTACCATACACCGCCTTTACTTGATACCAATATTTTATCACAGAAATAATTTCATTGGAAGTAGAAAACGGGCAATTGGTTGGGGCAGAAGAACCCAAAGGGGCCAGAATAATCAATTTACCACTGTATTTTAAAATACCCCTTTTTTCAACTGCTGTTTTTATAGCGGAAGACTATCTTTTAAACACAGCACCCCATACCCCAGTTCCGGATTCGGCCACTTCGTAATCCCCGGCAGGCGCCTGGCCCCCCGGCGCAGATTTGCCTTGACAGCCTCCCCGTAAAGATATGGACTGTTCCTCTGTAAAATTCCCCACTCCATCATCAAAGCCGCCGAACCGGTCACAAAAGGCGTGGCAAAGGAAGTCCCGGTGAACTCTCCATATCCGCCCCCGGCCTTTGCGGTTTGTATGCGGACACCCGGTGCAGCCAGATCCGGTTTTACCTGATTTGTCACACGAGTGTAACCTCGCCCTGAAAAATCCGCATAAGACTGCAGCCGTGAATCATACGCCCCCACCGAAATAACGCCGGAGGCTGCAGCCGGAATAGTCAGGGTTCGGTCCGGCGTGGGAGTATAAAAATGGGTATCTTCATTCAGAACATTTCCGCCGGGGAGCCACAGATCCACCAGCCCATCCACAATCTGCCCCGGCAAAAAGCGGATGTTCCAGATTCCTGTGTCTACATAGGAATCCGCAGGCAAAAAGTCAATGTATATTTCCTGAGCTGTACTGTATGGATTTGGCAGTCCGTAATAAATTAACAGTTCTGTATTTTCCAGACGATAGCGCTGAGGGCCTAGCTCGGGCAAAATCGTCCCTGTTGACCGTCCACCCGGACTAATGATAGAAATTGCAATCTCATCCACATAGTTTTTCCATATCTGCACATTAAACGAAGTCTGATACAGACCCACACTGATTTCTACATTCTTCGCAGAACGATTTCCCGTTATCATACTATTATTCGATGATATTTTTCCAACTGCCATCGCGTTTCCAATACTTGTCGGTCTTTCACTGCCTGCCGGACTCTCATCTGACATCCGTCCCGCAGTTGCTCCTCGATCCGCCGATATCGAATCTAAATTAATCGATGTATGTCCCCGGCTGCTGCCTTCATTTCCCATCCCCACACAGATCGTGGTTCTCCCCAATCCCGACACCTGATCCAGGTAGGTTTCCAAAAGCGAATTGCCCTCATGAGAACCGTAAGAATTTCCAAAACTGATATTTAAAGCCAGCGGTTGATTCCGGGCAATCGCCTGACGAATGCAGAAGTCAATCCCCTGTATCAATTCTGTGGTTCTCGGAAAAGATTCCTCAAGCGGCGTACCCAGTTTTACCACGATCAGCCGACTCTCGTCCGCGATTCCCCGCTGGATGCCGCCGCTCTCCCTGCCGTTTCCCGCAGCGATTCCCATGACAGCGGTCCCGTGACCGCTGAGATCCCGGCTGGGAACGACAGCATATCGTTCCAAAAGACTGGGTTTTCCCAGTGCTTCATTGATCTGATTTTCCGTAAATTCGGTTCCGAGAAAATATCCTTCCGGAGGCGCACCCTCTATGGTCTGGTCCCACAGGCTCACAATCCGCGTTGTCCCGTCAGGATTGCGAAAATCCATGTGGCCGTAATCGATTCCCGAATCCACACAGGCCACCAAAACGCCCTGTCCATGCAGCGCAAAAGGCGGGGCCTGAACCGGATTAATACAGGAGACTGCCCGCGCCTGGCTGAGAGCAAAAAAAAGACGCTTTGGCTTTTCCACATACTCGATCTGTGGTAAATTCGCAAAAGCGTCCAGCTGGCTCTGAGGAATGCGCGCCACGGCATACTGGTTTAAAAGGGGTGTGATCCGCACAGTTTCACTTCGAAGTTCATCGATATTACCGGAGTATTTTATAATCACATCCCAGTCTCTGTCCGCAGGATTGTACCCGACATTCAGTTCCAGTGATTTTTCACGTTCCTCGGGCGTGGCATCCACTGCCAGATTTAATACATTATCTACTTTTTGATTTTCCATATTGTATTATATGGAAAGACCGCAGTCAAAAGACCTTTCACGGCTCAACAATATAATATCCCAGCTTTACTTCTTTGAGAGCTGCTTCTCCGTCGCCCAAAAGATCCATCAGCATCTGCACTGCCAGTTCTCCGCTTTTCTCATGGGAATAGCGGACGGTAATAAGAGGCGGATCCGTCACCTTTGCCAGCTCGGAATCATCCTGGCCTGCCACCAGAATCTGTTCCGGCATCTTAATTCCCTGCTCACGGAGATATTGAACCGCACCGGCAGCCATGATATCTGTTGCACAGATCAATCCGTCCATATCCCCGCATCTTTCAAACAGCTCTCCGGTTTTTTCATATCCCGAATCAAAGGAAAAATCGGCAATCACAAAATTTTCCGACAGACCTTCATATCCCGCGTCACATACCGCATCTTTAAATCCGCGATACCGCTCCGTTCCCACCGCTTTGTCCTGCGGTATTGCGCCGATATAGCCCAATTTCTTCCTTCCCCTATCCAGAAACCTCTTTGTTATATCATAGGTCGCATGATAGTCATCGTGAAATACACAGCAATATCCGGACAACTGCTGTCCTACGATCACAAGGGGAACGGACATTTTCTTCAAAACACGCTTATACTCTGCATTGAATACCGTAGCGGCCAGAATCACGCCATCCACCTGCTTATCATTAAATGTAGCAAGATATTCCAGCTCTTTTTTCGGATTGTCCTGGGTAACAGCCAAAAGCATCTGGTAGCCGCTTCCATTCAGTACCGAAAGGATTCCTTCCACCACTCTGCCAATGGAGGTGGAAGCAATCTTAGGCACAATCACACCGATCATTTTTGTCTTCTTCGTCCGCAGAGTCTGTGCCTGTATCGAAGGCCGATAACCGGTTTTCTCAACCACTTTCCGAATTGCCTCTCGCTTTTCCTCTGAAATATAACCGTTGTTAAAATACCGGGATACAGCTGCTCTGGACACACCCGCCATATTTGCGATCTCTGCTATATTCATTGTACTGCTCCTTATACCGATAATTAAAAGTCCTTTGCAATTATAGCATAGCTCACTGCTTTTTTCCACTCCATGCCCACAGCCCGGTCCCCCGGATCCTATTTCTTCTTCAAATAGTAAAATCCGTAGGCCGGTATATCAACGCCAATCGGTTTTCGTTCTTTTCCCGAGATCAGATCCACATAATCACCGTCTGTTTCGTTGATCCATGCTGTTTTGTCAAATTCGCTGAAATTGAACAGTCCGATGATCTTTTCACCTTCAAAATATCTTCCGATGCACAGCACCGACGGATCCCAGGTTTCAATCGTCCAGGTATCTGCATTTGACACAAATACCTTTTCCCTTTTACGGATTTTCTCCAACTGATCAAGGAAATGGAAGATTTTCCCCTCTACGGTAACCGGATCTGAAATATTTCCGGCCAGGCTCCAATTCATTGCACCGCGGTGAATGTATCTGGAATCTGCTGCCTTATTGGGATTTTCCTTATAGGTATAGTCATTGACCTGCCCGATTTCATCGCCGCTGTACAGCACCGGAATACCTGACTGCATAAACATATAAGCATGAAGCATCACATCCAGCCTGATCGCTTTTTCCATAGCCTGGTCATTCTGCTCAAAACCTGCTTTTTCCACGCCGCACATAGAAGCTGTCGTGCCGCAGAATCTGGCATCGCCGGTAACCGGATCCGCATTGTAAAGCTCTCCGCGGCTGTTGCTGTCCCCTGCATATCCCTGGAAATAATCATTCAGATACTGTTTGTGGGAACGTTCACCCATACCTTCCTCCAACAGAGAAGCATAATCAAGCCCCCAGCCAATGTCATCATGACAGCGCAGGTAATTCAGAAATACATAATCTTTCGGCAGAGCATCCACAATATCAAGCTGCTTTTTCAGCAGTTTTACATTTCTCGTGGCCACTGTATGCCATGTGGTTGCCATTGTGGTAACGTTGTACAGCATATGACACTCCGGTTTTTCCACAGTGCCGAAGTAAGGTACCACTTTTTCCGGCTCCATAACCACTTCCCCAAGTAAAAGGACACTGGGACAGACGATCTCACTGATGATACGCATCATACGCACGATTGTGTGAACCTGCGGCAGATTTCTGCATTGGGTGTTCAGTTCCTTCCAGATATAGGGCACAGCGTCAATGCGGATAATATCAATTCCCCGGTTTGCAAGATAAAGGAAATTATACATCATCTCATTAAATACGCGGGGATTTTTATAATTCAGATCCCACTGGTACGGATAGAATGTTGTCATTACGAAATGGCCGGCATCCGGAAGCCATGTAAAGTTGCCCGGAGCCGTCGTGGGAAATACCTGAGGCACTGTTTTTTCATACAGAGACGGCATATACGCATTGTCAAAGAAAAAGTAACGGCTCATATACTCTCCGTCTCCCTGACGCGCTTTTTTTGCCCATTCGTGATCCTCTGATGTATGATTCATGACAAAATCCATGCAGACATTGATGCCTTTCTTATGGCAGGCGGCTGTCAGATTCTCCAGATCCGCCATAGTTCCCAGCTTTTCCTGCACTCTTCGGAAATCCGATACCGCATATCCACCGTCAGAGCGTCCTTCCGGCGTATCAAGGAACGGCATTAAGTGGATGTAATTGACGTTGCACTTTTCAATATAGTCCAGACGAGACTCCACGCCCTTCATATTTCCGGCAAAATTATCAATATAAAACATCATGCCAAGCATGTCATTCTTTTTATACCAGCCCTGATTCGTTTCCCGTTCCAGATCCAGTGCCCGCAATTCTTCCTTTCTTTCCAGATAGAATCGCCGCAGATTGTCACACAGTTCCGCGAACATGGAATCATTGCCATATAGCTCCATGTAAAGCCAGCGAAGTTCGTCATGGTGCCGTTCCATTCTTTTTTGAAAAATCCAATCTTCCTCTGCTTTTTTAGCCGTTATTTTCTCTGAGTTTATGGTCTCTATTTTTTCCGGCTTTTTGGCCCCTATTCTCTCTGGCTTTTGGGCCTCCATTCTCTCAGTCCGTTTTGCTGCTGCCCTCTCCGTTATTTTGTCTGCTTTTTTCACTGTCCTTTTGTTCGCCATTTTCTCTGCCCTTTTCATAGTTTCATTCTTTTTCTTCCATTACAAACCTTCACATCAATGTACAGGGACACTTCCCCTTCCTGCTGATGCTGCAGTTAATCTATGCTCCTACGCATTGAGGCTTTCTTCTGTACAGGAAAGGCTCAATTCGATTTATCATTCTCATATCATCCGAATCGCATCTCAGTTCCTGAGGCTGTGTCAGATCAAGCGACAAAACGCCTATGATTGATTTCGCATCTACGATTCTTCTGCCGGAACCCATTTCAAAATTCGCTTTAACCTTGTTAATTTCATTCACAAATGCTTTTACCTGCTCCACGTCATCAAATTTTACATATAATTGCTGCATAAAAATCCTCCTTTCGTGCCATTCCGGAATCTCTGCGATATGATTGATGGATAGCAGGAATTGAAATCGTTTTCAGTTTCAACGACGTTCCCAAAACATATCGCGAAAAAAACCTTCCGATTCATCTGTTTTGTGATATAAATTATATGGTATCGATTTCATTTATACCCGTATAATATACCGAATTAAATCATTTGTAAATAGTCATTTCCAATAATTCATTTTTTCTTTTTTTGTCAAAAATGCTGAAATCAATTTCACTTTTAAAAAGGTATTACAGGGCAAAGATCCACAGGGATCGTTTCTGTTTTCGCAGAACGCATTTTCCAATGAAGCAGGAAACGCTTTTGCGTACTTGCACACTCCGTCTGTGACAAGTTCGCAAAAGCGTCCCGCTTACCTTTAAAAATATGAATTACAACATACCGTTTACGAATCTAAGATAAAAGAAATCTCTGTCCGGAAAAAACTCCTGTGTTTATCCGGTCGGACAGTTTCCGAATACGCTCCTGCTCTTTATCCGGAAGAGACAGAATTGAGTAATTATATTGATGAAATCCGCCCAGGTCCACCTTGAAATTGGTTTCCCAGAAGTTATTCATCACCCAGGAATACAGGATATCGCTGTTTTTCTGATTTTCACCCGCCAGCAAAATAGGATGGCATTTTAATTCTCCCAATGTGATCAGCGGCGTATCCGGCATATTGACAAGCACAGTGCCTTTCTCACCGGTATACCAGACGCCATTCTGTACCAGATAAAAGTCTGCACAGCTTCCGGGCAGCTGGTCTATCCGCGGCCGCAACGCACATCCGGTTTTTTCGATCCAGCAGGTATCCTCTTTCCCACCGGTAAATGGCAGAGCAAGATATAGATTCTCCGGATCCTGCACGCACTCCTTATGAAGCTGCAGATTCACATCGATCTTCGGCATTTTTCGGTAAACGGTAAGCAGAACAAAACATGCTTTTGCGCCTTCAAGTTCCCAGGTCAGTTTCACCTGATCAAACAGTTCCCCTGTTTCCAGGATCTGCACATCGGTCAGTTTTCCCGGATAGCGCCCGGTTGCCATACTTTTCCGGTTTCTGCCCATGTTTTTGCGTACACGGCACTGGTTTCCGTCCGGCACCGGTGTGTGTTCATAAATCGGAGTAAAGGGAGCATACGGTCTGTCTTCCCGCAAAAGAGACATCTCTCTGTTTTTATCGTAAATCTCCGCAACACCTTTTTCTTCTTCAAAGATGATTCTTACCCAGTCATTTTCAATTCTCCAGGGCGATACAATGGAATCTTTTTTCTTAATTTCAGACCATATATCACAGACTCTGTCTGCTCCGCAGGATGTGCGCATACCTGCAGTCGGTCCCAGCCTGCGCTCTTTTTTCCGGATCCGGAATGCTTTTTCTTCGCCGGGTTCCAGTTTTGCCTGAATATACACCCGAAGTCCTCTTGGGCCGGGACCGGTCTGGAACAACACGGGAGTCCCTGACTCTGCATCCACCACATCAATCGGCTCTCTGGGGATTTCTTCCAAATCAAAGAATGCCGTATCCTCAACCGGCTCATCATGGGGATTGATCATGAAAAACTCCGGTTCCCCCTGTCCATACAGGAACGGTGAAGTACCGCAGTTTTCACCTGCCAACAGCAAAGCACGGCTGGCTGACTCATTGGCCCGCTGAGCATACAGCCCCTTTCTCAGATCCAGTCTCGCCACACCCGGATCATAGGGATGTGTCACGGATTCTGAGTGCCCCCAGGTATGTTCTGCATACAGCATCAGATCGGACTGCGCAGCTTCAAGCAGTTGATTGTTGACGTCAATTCCTTTTTTCTGAAGCAATTTTCCCAAGTGTACATCCCTCTGAGCCTCCCGGAAATGCTGGACATGCACCGGAGTGGAACCGACACCGTCAGCCCACCAGTCCGTCCAGTCTCCCGCATATTTGGGAAACGGATTCTTTTTATCCTCCTCCCGAAGCCGTGCAAAAAACTCGTCAAGGGTCACCAGTTTAAGACAAATTTCATTGCCGTATTCCCGGTTAAATTTTTCCATGAATTCAACGGTAAGAGGACTTGGGCATGCATTGTCCGTCAAATAGCCGGACAGACCGACAACCGTAAAATCGATAGAATCTCCCTGGTTTTTCAGTGTGTCTACATAGTTAAAAATCCTCCGGACTGCCTTCTCGCTGTCACCCTGTTCCAGCGCTCCCAGACCGTCTTCCCAGCAGGTATACTCAACGGCCGCCAACTGGCTCGCACCCAGCTCATTTCCCACCTGATAGTGATCACCCAGCCAGACAAGTATCTCTTTTCCGGATGGAGTCTGCCACCAGAATGGCTTTTGCTTCTGGAAGAGGGGGTACCGGCCATGGTGCGTATGTACAAAGCTCAAAAGGTTCTCGACTCCCGCCTCTGCCAGGGCGTCCCCATATCCCCAGGAATAACCGTTTATATCCGCCGTCATGGCACTTGGCACCTTAATGCCCTTTTCTGCCGCACATATTCCGGCACGTTTTAAAAATTTTGCAAGAATTTCTCCGTCAATCAGTTCCGTCATATTGAGATAATTTGCAGAAAGACCGATCTCACCGGTTTCTACATAATGCCAGAATTTTTCCTGTTCCAGCGCTGTGGCAGATTCCAGAAATTTCTCAACTGCCCACCAGCATTCACACTGCCAGATAAAACCCTTCCACCTGGGCTTGTCCGCATGGATACGATCCAGGATCCGGATCGCATGGCGAATATACGCCACCTGATTTCTCTCTACTTTTTCCTGATATTCAGTATAACCAATATCTGTATGGCTATGATGTATAAAATAAATTGTAAATGTCATAATGTTTCCTCCCTGCCATCTCAGCGAACTCTCGCACAAATTACTGCAGCCAGTTCTCCTTTCTCCGGCTCCAGAATATATTCTTTTACCCCTGCCGGCACGATAAATGTCTCCGCATAATGCACCGTATAAGGTTCAAACCGATTGTCTGTGCTTATTACCCGGATTCTTGTGCCTTCCACAAGGTTCAGCATATTTACGCTGTCCTTTGTTTCCATCTGCACCGGCTTTTCCATCCAGATTCTTGTAGTCTCAATAAATTCTCTGTTGTGAAGTCCTGTTTTTTCAACCCGCAGTCCCGGCTCTTCTTTTTGAACTTCCACCTGACCGACCAGATTCTCATAGACCCAATCCGTGTTTCTGTCCCACTGGATATTTGCAAGACCATGCTCAATATGAACCGGTCTTGGCAGTCCATCCAGGCCCAATCTGTCCCAGTCCCACAGCTTAAATGTAAAAATATAAGGTGTGGCGCTGATCTCAAGAACCATGGTGCCCGCCCCGGAGCAGTGAACCGTTCCGGCCGGGATCAACACATGATCGTGCTTCTTTACAGGTATTTTATTCACGTATTTTTCTGCCGGGAAACTATATCCGCCCTCTTGTGCCTTTTTCAGGTCGCGGGCCATATCTTCTTTCCTTATTCCATTTTTCAGGCCAAGGTACACATAAACGTCCTCTTTCTGGGTATCAAGAATATAGTAGCTTTCATCCTGGGTATAATTCATATTGAATTTTTCCTGAATATACTCGGTAAGCGGATGGACCTGCAGTGATAGATTCTGTCCCTCGATCGTATCCAGAAAATCAAATCGAATGGGGAATTCCGTGCCGAATCTGCCATGTACATGTTCTCCCAGAAGTTCGTGGGGACGTTCAAACACCAGGTCAATCGCCGGAATCTGCATGATTTTTCCATCAAAATCGAGAAGCAGGCTGTTTTCCTCCGGAACTCCGTCAAAGCTCCATGCATAGTTGGTTTCTTTCTCATCCAGGCCACAGACTTTTTTCATCCACTGACCGCCCCACACACCCGGGTCAAAATACGGAACTACACGGAAGGGCTGAGATGCTGCCTGTTCAAGGGCTCCGCAGACGGCGGCCTGCGATGCCATGCAGAATCTTCCCTTTGTGTTTGTATCCAGCACAAAATCCATCCGATGGAACAGCTTTTTCTTCACTTTATCTGCCAGGCGCCACTCGATAAAGTATCCGCGTTTATATTTTGTAAGAATCGGTGCATCTTCATTGTGGGTATTCCAGTTAGGCATACCGGAACGATAGCGCAGCTGGATCTCCCAGCGGGCCATATCACAGTATAAAAGGACATCGCCTTCGTCAATCAGGCTTGCACCGGTACCGCAGATAACCACAAGTCCATCTGCTGCAGCCGCCTGTTCTGCCGCCTGATTCACTTTCTCCATGTCAAAGTAATCTTCCAGGCAATGGGTCGTATAGATGCCGAATACCCTGTCATCCGTCAGTTCCCGTTCCATCATGGAATCGAGGGTTTCATCACAGTACGCGCAGCTGTCTGCATCAATCCAGCAGTCATAATCAAGACCGGACAACAGCTCTTTTACGTCTTCTTTTCGTACACCAGGATAACATTCCACAGTCAGGATCCTATTTCCTTTTCCGGTTACCCTCTTTCCATCGTTATTCTCTCTCTTATTCTTCTCTCTGTTATTCCTGCATGCAGGTGCTTTTTCTGCAAGAACTGTTTTTAACACCTCTGCTATCGTTTTCGGATCATCCCAGACCTGATTTCCATAACCCCTGACTTTTATTTTCGGTTCTTTTTCATACTCTGTCTCAATCATTATTTTTCTCCCTGGATTTCAATATTTTCTTTCACTGCCCGGCGCGCATCCGCGTTCTGGTCAGACAACAGGCTTCTCAAATGCCGATGCAGCCCTGCAAAAACAGCCAAAGATGTCTGCGTCACTACTTTGAGCGCGATATCCATGTCCCTGCACAGCACTTCCACTTCTTCTCCGAAAAGCGGGAAGCTTTTCATAACCTGTCCTCCGAGAATGCATTCATCAGGATCAAAAGCTTTAAGAAACGGCTGAACTGCCAAAGCAGTCAGATGCCCAAATTCCCGATACACCTGTTTTGCGGCTTCGTCCCCTTTAGCACATAAAGCCGCCAGTTCCGCCCCGTCCAATGCCTGTCCCAGTCGTTCTTCGGACAAGGCCATCAATCCTCTTTTGGAGATCCAATCGTCAATTCTCCTTCCCTGAAATGGCGTGTCGTAGATCCAGCCATTTCGCGGTACTCCCGGTGTGCCCTCAGACGCCGCCTTTCCATTTTCCAAAAAAGCAGATCCTGCTCCGGTTCCGATCGCCAATGCAAAGGTTTTTCGCGGGGCAGTTTCGGATCCGCTCCCTGCCGCCCCCATAGCAAACGCTTCCACATCATTGAGGAAGCATATGGGCAGTGTCTCAGGGCAGATGAACCGGTCACGCAGGGCCTTTGCGCATATCATTTTGCGAAATTCCTGCTTCAGATTCACACCGTAAATGGCATCATATTTGTCCAATCCGGATATCAGGGAAATGCCCTGTTCATAGTCGAATTCTCCCGGAAATGAAAATGCCATTCCCTCAATCTTCCTCTGTCCCTTTTCAGAAAGGCTTTCAAACAGGCAGAAGAAATTATCCAGTATCGTTTCTTTTGATTCTTTTGCTTTTGACGGAATTTCCATAATTCCCCCTGAGACTAAAGAACCATTTTTATCCAGGAGCGCACCTTTCACCTGCGTTCCGCCCACATCTACTGCCAAATATTCGCTCATTATCCTCACCTCTATAGTTCGACCAAAAACTGACTGCTCTGAGCCGGGTACCAGCTTTCGGCATACTCAACCGCCTCCCCGTTCTGCAGATATCCCACAGAGGAGACCTTGATCACCGGTTCCCAGGCACCGATTTCCAGGGCCTCTTTTACTGTCTCATCTCCGGGAACCACTTCCAGCAGTTTACTTACATGACAAACCCGAAGGCCATATTTTTCCAGCGTATCGTACAGAGACGTCTTTGTAAAATCCTGGTCACCCATCTGCGGAAAACTGCACACCGGAATATACACAACCGTATAGACGACCGGGGCTCCGTGGTGGCATTCCTTAATTCTTCTGACACGAACCATCCGATAAAGAGAAGTATTCTTTTTGACTCCCAGTTTTTTGCAGATTTTTTCCTCGCCGCGGACAATTTCCAGAGACAGCACCTGGGTTATGACGGTATGTCCCTGCTGTTCCGCTTCTCTTTGATAACTTGCAATAAAACTTGTAGAAGTATGGAGCAGCTTCGGTTCTGTCACAAAAGTTCCGCTTCCTTTTATGCGTTTCAGATATCCTCTCTGTTCCAGGCTTCGCAAGGCCTGCCGCACGGTTGGGCGGCTTACCTCAAAACGTCTGGACAACTCCTCCTCCGTTTCCAGTCTGTCCCCTTCTTTCATGGTTCCTTCCTGGATCTGTTCCATTAGATATTGTTCAATCTCCGCGTGTTTATGCATTATCTCTATCACCCGGCTCCGCCGGATTCCTCCTTACCTGAAATATAGCACAACCGTCCAAATATGTAAATACATGTTTTATATATTTTACAATATGTATTTACATATTTAATTAAAAAAGTGCTTTCGGCACTTCAGTTCCCTATATTCCTCACTCATGAGGGACTTGTACACTTTGGCGCGAAACGCATATCACAAAGTGACAATTTTCCAAATGCGTTTCTGTGCATCCTCACGGAGTGTTTTTATTTCATAGGAAAGGAATTTCCTATGAAATAAAAAAAGAAGTACCCACTGCGGGATACTCCTGAACAAACTTTTCTATTCGTTTTCATAGTTCAATTCACTCTGCGAAAGAGTCTCATTCATACTTCCGGTGCGATACCCCATAATATCCAGAGTCACATAGGTGAATCCATAATTTTTGAACTCACGGTACACTTTCATGCGAATTTTTTCTTTCATAAAAGCAGAAAACTCTTCCGGCATAAGTTCAATCCTTGCAATGGTTCCATGGATTCGAACGCGCAGCTGATGAAACCCCATATCCAGCAGCAGCTGTTCCGCTTTATCCACCATGCCCAGCTTTTCTTCACTGATCGTCTCTCCATAGGGGAAACGGCTGGACAGGCAGGCAAAAGACTGTTTATTCCAGGTAGGCACTCCCAGATACTTTGACAGAATGCGGATTTCTTTCTTTGTGAACCCGCAGGTCCGAAGCGGGCTCTTGATTCCAAGCTCCGCAACAGCCTTAAGTCCAGGACGATAGTCTCCGTTGTCGTCCAGATTGGAGCCTTCCACGATTTCCGAAATCTTCTGTTCCCGGGCAATGATCCTGATTTTCTCAAACAGTTCACGTTTGCACAGATAACAGCGATTCTTGGGATTGTGTGAAAATCCCTCAATCTCCAGTTCCTCTGATGCGCAGATAAAATGGCGCACATGATTCTCTTCACAGTATTTCTTTGCCTCATTCAGTTCCCGCTTCGGGAATGAACAGGAAGATGCCGTAACTGCGATCATATTTTCTCCAAGAGCCTGCTTAGCGGCAAACAGCAAAAAGGTTGAATCAACTCCGCTCGAAAAAGCTACGGCAACGCTTTTAAGAGATGCAAGATATCCTGTAAGGTATTCGTATTTCTCCAGCAGTTCCGGAGACGGCTTCTCTGCGGCGCTCTTATGATCCGTCATTTGTTCTTTTTTTTGTTCTATTTTTTGTTCTATTGTTTCTTCACCCATGTACTAACACTTCCTCACACTTCATTCTTTTAAAGATATGACAAACCATGATATGAGCCTGTTGTCTTTAAAAGTTCCTTTTGAAGTATAGCACATCAATCACGGATTATGCAAATTTTCAGGTCAGCTCCTAAATCTTATTTTTTCTGTTTTGTCTATCTGAATGACTTTTCCATCCTGAATGATTATGGAGACGGTTCCATACTTTACTTCTTTTATTAGTTTATCTATTTTTTCCAGATAATTGTCTTTGCTATCTGACATCATTGACACCTCCTCCAAATCAGCGTTCGCTGAATAAAGGCGGAAAGATATCTGCTTGTGCTTGTTTTAACATCTTGCTCGTACCGCGCCGCCAAATCCCTATTATTTTGCTAGGTTTAGTATGTATTGTTATATTAACATTCCATGCGTGCTTTGTCAACGCGATTTCTGCCGTTATTTTTGAAAACGTTATCAGGTTCCGTATGCGTTTCTGCGCATCCTCAGAGAGTGTTTTTATTTCATAGGAAAGGAATTTCCTATGAAACAAAAATGCTTTGATTGCTTTATAAGACCATCACCAGCGTTCCCGCTGTGATCAGAATCGCGCCGATCAGTGATTTTGCGGTAAATTCCTCGTGCAGAAACACAAATGCCAGGATCAGAGTGATCACTACACTCAATTTGTCTACCGGAACTACTTTTGATGCATCTCCCACCTGGAGTGCTTTGTAATAACAGAGCCATGACGCTCCTGTGGCCAGACCTGACAGGATAAGAAACAGCCAGCTTTTTTTGCTGATTGCAGATAATCCGGTCTGCGCGTTGGTTATAAACACCATTCCCCACGCCATAGCCAATACAACAACGGTTCGAATAGCTGTAGCAAAATTAGAGTTCACGCCATCAATACCGATTTTCGCAAGTATTGAGGTAAGTGCCGCAAAAACAGCAGACAGCAGTGCAAGTATGAACCACATATGAATTTCCTCCCTGTACCCGTTTTTTCGTAGAGCATATATTGTATCTATTGCAACTGTTCAGAACAGGCCGAATCACTTGCTGAAGAGGCCGTAAGAACAGGATTCAGGTGTGAGCAAACCCCATCGGCACAGCCGATTTTCATGGGTTTGCGAATCGTATCTGTGAAGGTATTGAACAGATACGATCTTTTTTGATTATAACACACAACTATGATCCTGTATACCGACATCCTTAGCCTTCTTCCGATTCTTTCCCTGGCTTTGCAGGCAAAAAATAATGCCGGGCCAAATGCCCGGCATCCACTATACCTCTGTCTGCAGCTGTTCTTTTTTTCCGCCAAGAATACACCCGGCTGTCAGTGCGGTCAGCGGCGCCGCCGTGACAAGTCCAAAAGAACCGACTACTGTATGGATCAGCTCAGAAGCTACATATTTATAGTTGAAGATATTGATCAGTGGGGTACCCTGAGCCATAAATACCATCAGGAGTGCAATATAACCGCCGGAATAAGCCAGCAGAAGCGTCGTAGTCATGGTTCCCAGCGCCGCACGGCCCACACGAATGCCTGACATGATCGCTTCTCTGCGGGACAGATCCGGGCGCTTTTGCATCACTTCATAAATAGCTGAAGTGATATCCACCGACAGATCCATCATTGCTCCGGAAGAGCCGATAAATATGCTGGCCATAAAAATCTGCGTCAGATCGAGATTCTGATAACCGCTGTACAAAAGGCTCTCGGAATAAGACATGACTGCTCCGTGGATCTTGAATCCTTTCGTGCAGATGATTCCGATGATACAGGTCACAAACAGTCCTGCAGCCGCACCGGTGATTGCCGACAGACTTCTCTTATCAAATCCGTAGACCAGCGCAATAATCAAAACTGTCAATGCCGCTGTCACCACAGCTCCGATCAGAATGGGATTATATCCCTTCAGGCAGCAGGGAATCAATACTTTCCATATCATCAGAACGGAAATAATAAAAGAGAGCATGGCTCTCACTCCCATCCATCCGGCAAACACAACCAGGAAGAGAAAAAAAGCGGCCCCCAGGACGATCTCCCAGTCCAATCGATAATGATCGATGGAACTGACTGCCCGCACTTCCCCATCTGACTGACTTACCATAACAAGGGCCATGTCACCCGGCTCATAGATGGCATCCTGCTCCAGGGAACCTGACAGTTTGTTTACACAGGAATGCTCCTCTCCCTTAAAGTCTCCCTGCAGAAGTCTGACCTGGCAGGTCTGTTCACCGGCCTGCACCAGCCCGGTATCGATAATATTGCTGTTATCCACAGACAACACTTCTGCCTTTACTCTCTGAGAATTATCTTTTTTTATTGCTCCTTCAAAGCCTGTAGGCAGTATGAGCAGCGCCAGGGTAAGCGCTGCACATACTGCCACGGAGATCAGATTTTTCTTTTTACTTTCCGTCATTACTCTACACCAAGAAGATCTGCCATTTTATTGTAAATATCCGTGTTGTCATAGTAGCCGTCGAATGTTTCCGCGCCGACGCCCTCTGCAAATACGGCTACCGGAAGTCCTGTATGGGCGTAGGATGCGAAATTGATACCGGATTTGTTATTTAACAGATGTGTCACGGTTACACTGAACGGTTCATAGGTTCCATATTTTACATAATCTGCCTGAGCAGGTTCTTCACCGAGGCCGCCTGCCAAAGTCACTTCATAGGCCTCTCTTAAAAGTCCCATCTCATAGTCATTCAGAACCAGGGTCTCATCTGCCGCATTTGCTGCATTTTCCGGTGTAACCAGACCAAAGAGTTTCTCTACATCTTTCATAGCGTCTTCAAAACTTGTCTGGTTCTCAATATAACCTGCCACATAGTCGCTGTCATATTTTGCATAAGAAATCTGCTGATTTTCCAGATTCGTAAGGAATGTATCATAATCGGTTCCCGCATATCCGATCGTCAAGCCACCGGTTTCATGGTCTCCTGTTACCAGGATCAGGGTCTCCTCGGCATGTTCTTTTGCAAAATCCACCGCTACCTGCACTGCATCAGCGAGGGCCAGTGTATCCGCCACGGTAGATCCGGCATCATTAGCATGGCATGCCCAGTCAATCTTACCGCCTTCTGTCATCAGGAAAAATCCTGTTTCATTATCCAAAACTTCAATTCCTTTTTCTACGTAATCAGCCAGAGCCCATTCTTCATCTGCTCGGTCATTATCATAGGAAAGGGAATCGGAATCAGCCAGAGTCTCGCCGATGATAATCGCCTTTCCGTCCTCCGCAGTCAGAGCTTCCGCCTCTTCCTGTGTTTTCAGCACTTTATATCCGGCCTCTTCCGCCAGCGTGTACAGACTGGTCTGGTCTTCGTTTTCACCGGTCTCCTGCTTCAAGCCACCGCCGGCAAAATAATCAAATCCGCTTTCAACCATCTCCACACCAATATCATAATAGCTGTTTCGGCTTGCCTGATGTGCGTAAAATGCAGCCGGTGTAGCATGATTTAAGTTAACACTGGAGATGATACCAATCTTGTAATCTTTCTGCTCTTTCAGTTTTTCTGAAATTGTCTCATAGGCTACGGTTTTTGTCTCATCCATATTGATGACACCGCTGTGTGTCTTGTAACCGGTGGAAATGGACGTTGCAGTAGATGCAGAATCCGGACAAAAGCTGGTCGAATCGAAAGTGGTCGCTGTACCTGCCACATCGAAATTCATAAATGAGAGATTTTCCCCTCCGCTGACAATATCGTCATCGTCTGCCAGTGCTCCGAGATAATCGGAAGCTGCCTGGAACTGGGGATAACTCATTCCATCACCGATAAACAGGAATACGTATTTCGGTGTCTTTGTTTCCTCCACATCAGCGGTTACCTTTACTGTCTCAGTTTCTTTTGTATCGGCTATTACCGCAGGTGTCTCGGTCTGCGTACCTTCCACCGGTGTTTCGGAAGTCTTTGCCTGACAGCCGGTGAAGATTCCTGCCAGCAGTGTAGTTGCCATAAGCATTGCAATAACAGATTTTCTTTTCATTTTTCATAAACTCCTCTGCTTTTTCTGATTTTCATCGGCATTTACACAAAACAGTATTCGTCGATTGCACTGCATGGTTTTTCAATCAAGAATATGTCACTCTGTTTCTGTCAGCCGACACTATTTATTTAACAGAAAACAGCCCCTCACTACAAGCAAGGGGCTGTAAAACTATTCCAAAATGTTTGTAAAGCAACTACATCACGATCTTACGGAAATTTTTCCTTCCTCGTTTCAGGATTTTCTCGTTAGCCTTGATGTCATCCACAGTATACACATAATTAATATCCTCTATTTTTTCACCGTCAACGGAAACACCGCCCTGCTGAACGGCACGTCTTGCCTCGGATTTAGACGGAACGAGACCGGATTTTACAAGCAGTGTCGGAATATCAATCTTACCGTCGATAAAGTCTTCTTCTGTCAGTTTTGTGGTGGGCATGTTCGCTGCGCCGCCGGTGGAAAACAGGGCTCTCGCAGAATCCTGCGCTTTTTTGGCTTCTTCCTCTCCGTGAACCAGACTGGTCAGCTCGTAAGCCAGAATCTCTTTTGCCTTGTTCAGCTGACTGCCTTCCCACTTATCCATCTCGTCGATCTGCTCAAGGGGCAGGAACGTCAGCATACGGATGCATTTCAGCACATCGGCATCCGCAACATTTCTCCAATATTGATAAAAATCGAACGGAGAAGTCTTATTGGGATCCAGCCAGACAGCGCCCGACTGAGTCTTACCCATTTTCTTGCCTTCGGAGTTCAGAAGGAGCGTAATTGTCATGGCAGAAGCATCTTTTTTAAGTTTGCGGCGAATCAGCTCGGTACCACCCAGCATGTTGCTCCACTGGTCGTCGCCGCCGAACTGAAGATTGCATCCGTATTTCCGGAATAATTCATAGAAATCATAGCTCTGCATGATCATGTAATTGAACTCCAGGAAACTCAGGCCTTTCTCCATACGCTGTTTGTAGCATTCAGCCGTCAGCATACGGTTAACAGAGAAGTGAGGTCCCACTTCACGAAGGACATCAATATAATTCAGGTCCATCAGCCAGTCTGCATTGTTTACCATAAGAGCTTTTCCATCGGAAAAATCGATGAATTTGCTCATCTGTTTCTTAAAGCAGTCACAGTTGTGCTGAATGGTTTCTTTTGTCATCATCTGACGCATATCCGATCTTCCGGACGGGTCACCGATCATGGCGGTACCGCCGCCGATCAGAGCGATCGGTTTGTTTCCTGCCATCTGCAGTCGCTTCATCAGGCACAGTGCCATAAAATGTCCAACGTGCAGGCTGTCCGCTGTGGGGTCAAAACCGATGTAAAAAGTTGCTTTTCCATTGTTTACCAGGTCGCGGATCAATTCTTCGTCCGTAACCTGCGCAATGAGGCCTCGGGCCTTCAGTTCTTCATAAATCTGCATATTTTCTCTCTCCTTTGCTTAATTCAATGCGATCCACGGGGATCGTTTGCTGTTTCATAGGGCGAACTTTCCGGGACAGAACAAAGTGGGCAAGTCCACTTCAACTCCCTATATTCCTCACTCATGAGGGACTTGTACACTTTGGCGCGAAACGCATGTCACGAAGTGACAATTTTCCATATGCGTTTCTGTGCATCCTCACGGAGTGTTATTATTTCATAGGAAAGGAATTTCCTATGAAATAATAAAAGCTCCCGTCCGTAAAGGACGGGAGCATAAGCCCGTGTTACCACCTTTGTTCGCAGCGGATTCGCATCCGTCTGCCTCAACAAGTCCGGTCCATCAACCGTACTCTGACACGATAACGTGTGCCCACTCCGTCACAGCCTACTGAAATCCGCTCCATAAACCTGCGAAATTCGTTCGGTGTGCAGCTCAAAGATGTATTCCCATATGATTTCCCACGCGCCTCTCATCACCCGGCGGCTTTCTGTCTGTTCCCTCATATGGTACTTGTTCTTATCAATGCCTTTGCTTATTTTCGACTATTATAAAACAGCTCTCCTGATAATGTCAAGGGAAAGGAGCTTTTTTGCTGACTTTTCTCCAGCTTCCCGCTCTTCTCCCCCTCTTTCAGCAGCGCTTCCATCCTCCGGTTGCACACTCCGATCGGGACACCGGCGTCGATCACATACTTACACTTTTTCATCAAAGCCAGCGCTCTGTCATAAGCATCATCACTGATTTGCTCAAACGGTCTTTCTGTTACCACCTCAGCGGCAAGCAGTCTGGCCAACTGATAATCCACATCATTGGTATAGAGGATTCCAGCCGCAAAAGGCACATTTTCCTTCTGAAGCCGCCGAAAAATCGGAATTCCGGAACCACAGGCCGAAATCACAAATACTTCCGGTTCCCCTTTTGGGCTGGGCAGTTCAATACTCCCAAAGAGCGGATCAAAAAATCCGTTATCGATCTCGTACAGGTCACGGATTACATCTTCATTAAATATCTCTTCCGGTCTGCCGAAATTTGCTATGGTCTCACCTTTTACGCATATGATTTTATCTGAGATTTTCTGTGCAAGGTCGATCTCGTGAAGCGACATGATTACGGTAATCTGCTTTTCTTTGGCCATACTGCGCAAAATGGAGAGCAGTTCCAGCTTATGCCTCACATCCAGGAAAGAAGTGGGTTCATCCAGAATGATAATCTCCGGTTCCTGACAAATGGCTCTTGCCAGCAGGATACGCTGTCTCTGGCCATCACTGATGGCATTGTAGCTGCGGCATCCCAGATCCGCGGCGTGAACCGCAATCATCGCATCCTCTACTTTTTTTTCATCCTCCCGCGAGAGTATTCCCAGGCGGCCCGTATATGGATAACGGCCTGTGGCCACCATCTCATGACAGGTCATCAGTTCCGGCTTCATTCGCTCGGTCAGCACAACGGACATTTTTCGTGACAATTCTTTATAGGTCAATTTCCCGATATTCTGCCTGTCCAGAAACACCGTCCCGCCAATCAGCGACAGCTGTCTGGTGATACTCTTTAAAATTGTGGATTTTCCCGACCCGTTTGGCCCGATCAATGTCACAATCTCGCCTTTATGAATGCCGATATTTATATCGTGAATCAGTGGTCTTCCGTTATAGCCAACAGAAAGACTCTTCATCTGAAAATAATAATCTGCCATATTTCCTCCAGTGTGGATATTCTAATGCCGGATTCATAACTTTCTTAAACAAAAGCTATCTTATCCCAACATTATCTTCTGCGTCATGCTATTATAATAGGAAGGTATTGCCTACGTGCTTCTCTTTCGCCGAAGCATCATGAAAATGACAACCGGTGCACCAAAGATTGATGTTACCGTGCTGATATTCAATTCCATCGGTGCGAACGCCATGCGGGCGATCAGGTCACACATCATGCAAAACACCGCTCCGCCCAGAAAGGTTCCGGGAATGACAACAAGCGGTTTTGAAGTATTCAGACATCGCTTGACCAGAAAAGGCACCGCAATACCAACGAATGAAATAGGCCCTGCAAAAGCGGTTACGCAGGCAGAGAGTATGCTGGAGAGCAGGATCAGTGCCACACGGAATACTTTAATATTTACCCCCATACTCTGGGCATAAGCCTCGCCCAGTTGATAGGCCCCAATGGGTTTTGACAAAAGAAATGTCAGCACCAGTGTACCACCCACCACGATCGCTGATATGCTCACATTACTCCAGCTCATACCGGAAAAACTTCCCTGGGACCAGCCGTGAAGATTTACAATGTCAGAGTCCTCCGCAAAAGTGACCAGAAAATCCGTGACAGCAGAGCAGATATACCCGATCATGGTTCCTGCCACCAGCAAGGTGGCCATACCACGGATTTTTCTGGAAAAAAGCAGAATAAAACCGGTACAGATCAGCGAACCGACAAAAGCAGCCACAATCAGTGTATAGGATGAGACCACCTGATACTGGTCAATAAAATAAATCATAGCCAGAGCCACGATCATCTTCGCCCCGGAAGATATACCAAGGATAAACGGGCCGGCAATGGGGTTTTCAAAAAAGGTCTGAAGCAGAAAACCGGACAGGGACAGCGCCCCTCCTAAAATAGCCGCCATCAGAATCCGCGGCATACGGATTTTCCAGATGATATTATATTCCGCAGGCTCCCCGGTACCGGTAAAAATAATCTTCAGGATCCGCGAAACCGGTATATTCACATTTCCGGTGTTAATATTCAGAACTGTAATCAGGCAAAAGGCAGCAATCAGAAAGACAAACACGGCTGCAAAGCGGGTACGTCTTTTAAGATTTTCCTTGTGAAATTCCAAATTTCCGTTTGCTGTACTATCATTTTTGTGCATATTGTTCCCCTGTCATATCGATATATATCATTTCAAAAAGCTGTTCAGACTTCCCTGCAATATGGGATTCTGAACCGTTGCAATTTCCCATCTATTCAATATGAGTCAAAAATGTCATATCTTCTTCATTTCCGCCAGTCAGCATCAGATTCAGATCTGTGATCAGTTCTCCCACAATATCGGTTGCCTGATACAGCGACTTCCCTGTGGTCCAGACATTTCCTTCTTTCACAGCCTTAAAGTCTGCAAACAGTTCACTCTTTGCCAATAAGTCGTTCACACTGGTGAGTGCAGCGTCAATGGAAGCATTGTAAACCAGATAATCTGCGTCCACTGCTTTGGCATAGAATTCTTCCATTGTCAGCGGAACAGATTTATTTTCTGTATCTGTCTCCAGGTCAGCAAAAGCATATCTTCCACCGGCGATTTCAATCATTTTCGGAATATAATCCTCCGGTCTGCGAACAACGACTGAGCCGTCTGAACTGACATAAAAATATACAACCGATTTTTCCGTATTCGGAAAATCTTTTAACTCATTGATAACTTCTGCCTGTTCGTCAAAAAAGGCTGCCGCCTCCTCCGCTTTTCCAACCAGTACACCGTACAATTTTACCCATTCCGTTCTGCCGAGGGGATGGTTCTCATAGCTGGACCGGTCAACAAAAACCGGGATGCCCAGATCCTCTATCATTTCCTTTACTTTCGGACTGTGATAGATCATAGTGGATTCAATGGCAAGATCGCAATCTTCTTCCACCAGAAGTTCATAATCCGGTTCGCTGTATTTGCCGGCAAATAAGATATCTCCTGCCTCCATGGCCTCAACCGCATGATCGATGTACCATCCGGAACTCTGTGTTCCGGTCATGCGAATAGCATCCAGCGCGTCCACCGCGTCAAACAAAGCCATGGCCGATGTGGCTGCAAGGTATATTCTGTCCAGCGGTTTCTGCAGCACAACTATATTCGTATCCAGACCTTCCGGTGCTTCTTTCCCTTCAGGAACTACCAAATACTGTACGCTGTCCTTCACATCGATCAGCGCATAATCATCACTGTAATAATAGACCTCAAATGCTTCCGCATAAATAAGGTCCATGGTGGATTCATAGGTCAGGCCCGGTATCACCGGTGCATTTTCTGAAGAAGCATCCGTATCTGCTCCCTTTTTTTCCTCTGCATCTGTTTTCTTTACAGTGTCACTATCCTTATCCCCGGCATCTTGCACATCCGTTTCCGCACTGCCATCCAAATCCCCGTTCTCCGATTGTTCCGACGATGAGGACGGATTTTCCGCGGATCCGCCGCACCCTGTCATACCTATAGTGAATGCCATGGATAAAGCCAGAATACTCTTTAAAAATTTTGTACTTCTCATATTGTTATTCTCTCCCAAAAGGCGGCGGCAGAGACTGCCGCCGGCACTTATCTTCTGCAGATATTCTGTCTGCTGTATGTATCGCGGGTGGTTACTGCTGAACGTTCTCTGAAACTCCGGCTTTTTTCACTGCGGCATCAAATAATTTCTCTACAGTTTCTTCACACCCGAACAGCACTCCGTATACCTTGATCCATTCGGTTTTCCCGAGTTCCTCTTCTTCATCAGCTGAGCGATCTATTATCATCGGAATGCCAAGGGCTGCAAAATGTTCCGCTATTTCTTCCAGACGTCCGGTCTGTTCTTCCACCGTCATGGTATCCGTTTTTGCTTCCTTCGCAGTATTTTCATCGATAACCGGAAGAATCTCATTGGAAAGGACAGCCAGGTTTACTTTTGCCTTCAGGATCTGCTTATAATCCGGGTCATCAAAGGTACCGGCAAAAAGAATCTCCTCTTTTTCCATCGCCTCCTTGATTTCATCCTGGTCGCAGTCTTTTTCCTCAAAATCAACGGCAGCGATCTGATCCAGCAGTTTCAGATCTTCCATCGCAGAAATTGCCTCTTTGGAAGCAACATAGGCCTTGTCTGCCGGAAGCTGTACTACTATCATTTCTTTGTCAAGTCCTGCCGGGATATCAACCTGTTCCGGAACAATCAGGTATTTCACAACGTTTCCTTTATAGAGTTCGGCAGCTGTATCATCTTTTACATTTTCCGCAGAATCTCCTGCGTCGCCGTCATTCTCCTGCGCAGCTGCCTGCTCAGATTTTTCTGCATATTCCGGATCTCTTGCCGTATCTTTTGTCATATCGATTTCCAGCAATGTAATACCATCCTGATAATGGAAGATCCTGAAATATTCCGCATAATCTACATCTGTCTCGGATTCATATTCCAGTCCCATAATCAGCGGAGCTTCCTCATCCAGCTTTTTATTGCTGCTTTCGCCCAGCGCCGCTCCATTTGCTGCAGCTGCCAGATAAATGAAAATGTTGTATTCGATCTCATGAGCTGCGCTCATTTTTGTAGTCATACCAAGAATCTTATTATTTTTGTTCAGTTCTACCGGAATAACAAAAACTGAGACTCCTCCCCCGTTGGTTCCGTAATAGATTCTTCCATTTGCTTTTACATAAGAATATGCATCACTGCTGAACACGATGGTTGCGTAGGCCTGTCCTCCGGTTACGGTAACTTTGCTGCAGGAAATGCTCACGCGGCCGGTTCCTCCTGACCAGCTGAACCGATCCGGTGTGTAAACACCATCCGGCAGACTGGTGGAACTGTTTACGGTTCCGGTCGAACCGCTTGTGTCGGATTCATATTTTGACTCTGTATCCGGTTTTGATGTCTGACCGCTGCCTCCCGGACCCGGAGCAGGAGAAACACCTGGGTTTTCCGGTTTAACCGGTGTTTCTGTTTTTTCCAGAGTGTCAGATTTGAAGGTCAGTTCCCGGTCATACCACAAATCCTTTTTCAAAGAATGAGCAGCTACTGGGATCGGTGTATCAAGCGCTGATACCGGGATCCGGAAGGTGTATTCGCCTGCAGCGTTTTCCACATAATGGATCCACTGGGACGGATCCGCTTTTTCTGCCTCCTCAGCAGTTCCCATATACAGGTAATCATATCCGGTTCCGCTCAATGTGATAACTGCTGTCATTTCGCCGTTTTTCGATGTGAGAACACAGTCCGTCACTTTAAACATGGAAGAACTGGTCTCTACTACTGCAGAGTAATCTCCGTCTGCCGGCACCCCCGGAGTTTCTTCCGGTTTCGGTGTAGGCTCCGGAACAGGGGTTACTTCCCCGGTGCCGGTCAGAGCATCCGGGATGGTCATATAGTACTCTTTCCCATTTTCATTCTTATACCAGGTTCCATCCGGTTTGCCCGGCACAAAGGGAACCGACTGACCCATTTTGCTGGTCGGCAGCTGGAACGTAAATGTATAACCATCCTCGTTTTCCAGTTTTACTCCTTGTATATAAGGCTCCTTTACCGCATCCGCCTGCAGTCCGAAGTAAAATTTATCATATGTATTTTTAGCCGTATGGAATGAAACAATAATCTGATCGCCGGTTACGACCGCTTTCGGATCCAGGATCTTAAACATAGGGAAATCGCTGGACATGTCAATCGTATAGTCGCCTTCCTCATAAGTCATCTCCGGTTCTGTCAACACATTGGGAATGGTCAGATAATATTCTTTTCCATCGCTGTTTTTATACCAGGTACCGTCCGGCTTGCCTGGTACAAAGGGAATGGTCTGGCCCATCTGCTCCAGCGGTACTTCAAAAGAAAAACGATATCCGTCTTCCTCTTTCTTTTCCCCAAGAATATACGGTTCTTTTATTTCATCTGTCTGGTATCCCAAATAGATTCTGTCATATGTATTTTTGTCCGTATGGAAACTCACGGTAATGGTCTCCCCTTTGACAGTTGCTTTTGCATCCAGAACTTTGAACATGGCGAAGTCACTGGTAACTTCAATATCGTAACAGCCATCATCATATTTTTTCTCATCAATGACAACAGACAGCAGGTTCGGTGTATCCACCGCCGTATCGACGATTTCTTCGGAATCTTCCGCAGAACCTGCCGTTTTTTCCGCTTCTTCTTCCCCGATCGGCTCTGCTTCTTCTGCCGTTCCTTCTGCCGCCGTTTTTTGTTCTGTTAACCCTTTATCCGCGTTATCCACCGGGCTGCCGGACTTGCTGCCCGTCTCATCGGTGGTAATTGAATCCGAAACTTCTGACGACGAATGATTTTCACCTGTTTTATCGCTCTCTGCTTCCAAAGATAATTCCTGCTGCCTATCAGCCGCTTCGTCCGTGACATCCGGCACAGATTCCACCGCGGTTCCCTCTTCATCAGTCACATTCAGAACCGTAACTTCAGCAGGTACCGGATCTTCTTTTTGCTGCGCCACAGTCATTTCCTCAGTTCCCAGAGTTTCCGCCCGCAAACTTACTGTCGGCGAAAGCGCCATGGAAAACGACAAAAACAAAGCCAAAAACCTTGTTGTTCTTCTCTTCATGTTTTCTCTCCTTTGACATGCATAAAATCAGGCTCAAGGGCCACTGCCTGTTTTCGTCGGCTAATGCAATAACCTTCCTGTGAAATAAGGAAGAATCCTGCTTTGCAGGATTCTCCGCCTGCGGCGGGTTGCTTCCAGCAACATAATTCCCCTCCGCCGCAGTGCGATCCCGCCCGGAGGGCATAATATAAAATAACAGCGCCGCCATCATTCCGAAAGCGAACGCTGTTATGATACATTCATCCATTTATACACATGAATTCTGCTTTCTTCGGAAGCTTATTCACCAACTTTTCAGCAGGTTTCCTGGCTTGCAGATCATCGCTTTGCTATGCCTTCTCACGTTATATTACGCAATGGCTCATATAGCTTCACTCCCTGCTTACAGTGACCGGATCGCTCAGGATTTGCACCTGATTCCCTTTTAACGTCACAGCTCATTTGAGCTGATCAGCACTGAAAAACCCTCTTTATTTCGTTTTAGTTACACTGCCCACAAACCATAATGGAACATTATGGTGCGATGCACTTCTTATTGTAATGATAATAGCAGATTATTAACGGCGATGCAAGACATTAAACTCTGCCTGAACTATTTTTTGAACAGCCCCTTTGCAAAAAACGCAATCACTTTGTAAACCGGATTTTCCATATGTTTTACCACCTGCTCCAGCTCGTTTCGGATCGGAATCGCCTGCGGACAATGCCTCTCACACTTTCCGCACTTTTTACAGAGGGAAGCGTTGGTCCGTTCCGAACGGAATGTGGTCATCATCAGATATTCCCGCATACCGGTAAAAAAATTGTCCGTATAGCGAACATTATAGCAGCGAAAGGATCCGGGAATGTCCACACCGGCCGGACACGGAGTACAATATCCGCACCCGGTACAGGGAACTTTTATCTTTGCATTAATTTCTTTTTTCACATTCTCAAACATCTTCCTGTCGTTTTCTGTCAATTCGTTTATTCTGACCGAATTGGCAATACGGATATTTTCATCCAGCATTTCCATGCTGTTCATTCCCGACAGGATACAGGACACTTCCGGCTGATTCCACAGCCAACGCAGGCCCCATTCGGCCGGACTCCTTTTCGGTTCTGCCTTTGCGAAAATCTCAGTTGCCTTCGGAGGAAGGGAATTCACCAGACGACCGCCTCGCAGGGGTTCCATGATAATAACGGGAATTCCTTTTGCTGCCGCATGGCGCACGCCATCACGCCCCGCCTGACTGAATTCATCCATATAATTGTACTGGACCTGACAAAAATCCCAATCATAAGCGTCGATCAGTTCCATGAACTGTTTTGTATTTCCATGATAGGAAAATCCCAGATTCCGGATCTGTCCGGAAGCCTGTTTTTCCTTTATCCACTCCAAAACGCCCATGCGGATCAATTTTTCCCATATATGAATATCCGGCAGCATATGCATCAGATAGTTATCAATATATGTCGTTTTGAGCCGCTTCAACTGTTCCTGGAATATTTTTTCCAATCCATCTACGGATTTGATTAAGTAATGGGGAACTTTCGTGGCTATCTTCACCTTTTCGCGAACCCGGTTTTTTTCCAGAATCGTGCCGAGCACTTCTTCGTTCCCCTTATAGATGTAAGCGGTGTCAAAATAGTTGATCCCACACTCAATGGCGTGAAGCAGCTCCCTCTCTGTCTCTTCCATATCCACACTGCTGCCGTTTCTCGGGAAACGCATGCACCCGAATCCAAGTATGGATAAACCTCCGTTTCTCTGTTCCATTCCGATCCTCAATTCTTTTCATCCGTCCATCGGCGCATGTGCTTACCGACTGCACCATTTTCAATCTGCGCCGTTTCCGATCTGCGCCGTTTTCTAATCGCATCATGAAATAACGTTTCCCTTTATTCCACATGGTTCATTGCTGTATCCATGTATCACAGTATCATTCTTCCGGCTTTCCACGCAGCAGCTCTCATTTTATGGAATCATCTTTCAGGCGCAAAAAACCAAACGCATCCTCGTCATGAAGATAATGCATCAGCATGTAGGCACACATGATCGCTACACGCTCTTCCTTCAGAATCCGGCGGATTTCTTCTTTATCTGCCAGGACAACTTCAATTTCTTCCGAATCTTCCTGATATTTTCTTGTCATCTTGCCGCTGGCATAACCATACACGGTGGCACAGGATTCGTCTGTCATTCCGATTGTCGTAAAATACGGTTTTTCATACTCTTCTGCCACTGGAATCGGATCCAGAACCAGACCGGTCTCTTCCTTGAGTTCGCGGATCGCAGCCTGTCCAAAATCTTCCCCCGGATCCACCAGCCCGGCCGGGAATTCGTATATGAATCCGTCGATCGGATAGCGGTACTGTCGAATGAGTACCACTTTTTCCTTACCGTCATCATCTTTTACTATACTAAAGATAATCACACCATCCGGTGTATTTTTCTTTGTGGTAATTTTAAGATCTTCTGCTTTCTCTGCTCTGGATGCCACAAAATAGCGGGAATCTTTTCCGCTTTTGTGGGTTACTTCCAGTTCGTACATATTTAAAAATCTGTTTTTCGTCTGTTGTGTAATCTTATGTATGATTCCCATTTTTTCACTCCACCTTTTCTTTTATACCGGTTCGGGCATGCATCATAGCATTATTATAATGATGCCAGGGGCAAAAGGTCATGATTTTCATGCCTGCATGAAAAATCATGACTTTGGGACCCGCTAAACATGAGAAAGTAGCCATTTTTCAAAGTTTTTCTTTCACTGCCTCTCATTATTGGATGCCATATAGAGAAGTGCATTACAAATGCAGGCAGCAATATTGCTGCCGCCCTTCCGTCCTCTTGCGACGATGTACGGTACATCCGCTTCCATAATAATCTCCTTTGACTGAACGACATTGACAAAACCAACCGGTACTCCGATGATCAGCTCCGGCTTCAGTTTGCCATCCTGAATCAGTTCATAGAGACGCACCAGTGCAGTAGGGGCATTCCCGATGGCAAAAATCAGTTTTTTATCCAGAGATGCTGCTTTATCCATACTGGCTGTGGCTCTTGTCGTTCCGTTCTTTCCGGCGATTTCCGCCACATCCTCATCGGACATAAAACAATATACTTCTCCCCCGTAACGGCTCAGCACTTTCTTATTGATCCCGGCCTTTGCCATCTGGGTATCGGTCACGATGCAGGCACCATTTTTTATCGCTTCCAGTGCGATGTCTACCACATGATCGGAAAAGCACAGATTTGTCGCATAATCAAAATCCGCACTGGTATGAATGCAACGTTTCACAATCAGTTCCGTACCCGGAATCAGCTTTGTATCACCCAGTTCTTCCGTTATTATATCGAAGCTTTTTGCTTCAATATCCATCGGTTTCACATTTTCCAATTCGTATTTCATTTTGTTACTCCTTCCTCCAATATCTCGTAAATGCGTTTCATATCAAGATGTTTGCGCAATTCCTCCGCCAGAATATCATACTGTGTCTCTTTAAATGCGGCAAAATCCATTCCCTTCATTTCACTTACATCCACACCCTTTTTCGGGCCCAGTACCTGCAGCAGAGCTTCAACCACTTCCTCCCGGTCAAAAACTCCATGTACATAAGTACCGCAGACATTTTTGCAATATGCACCGTCCGCTTTCTCCTCACCGCTTACGCTGTCCTGAATTTTGGTCGCCGCAGCAGCACCATTTTTTAATGTACTCTCGCCCATATGAATCTCATAGCCTTCCAGCGCAGCGCCGTTTAAAGGAGCAAGATCACCGGTCAGGCTTCCAAAGCATCCCGTCACACGGGTTCTTGTCTTGCTCTGTGCAAACACCGTGTCCATGGGGATCAGACCCATTCCGCGGATGGTTCCGCCCGCTTCCACGCCATAAGGATCGCTCAATGTATCCCCAAGCATCTGATAGCCGCCGCAAATACCGAAAATGATTTTTCCCTTCGAGGCTTCTTTCAAAATGGCAGCTTCCATACCGCTCTCACGCAGCCACCGCAGATCATCCATGGTATTCTTGGTCCCCGGCAGGATAATCATATCGGGATTTTTCAATTCATTTGGATGTTTTACATAGCGAAGAGATACACCTGAAATACTTTCCAACGGATTAAAATCGGTAAAATTCGATATCCTTGGCACACGAATCACCGCAATATCCAGAATTCCCACTTCCTGTTTCCGGTCAAATCGTTCGCTTAAGCTGTCCTCATCTTCCACCTGGATCTGCAGGTAAGGCGCAACCCCTACCACCGGAATCCCGCTTTTTTCTTCCAGCATGACAATTCCGGGATCCAGGATACTCTTATCCCCGCGGAACTTATTGATAATCAGACCTTTTACCATGGCCCGTTCTTCCGCTTCCAAAAGATCCACCGTTCCGATCAGCTGTGCAAACACACCGCCCCGATCGATGTCGCCAACCAGAAGCACCGGTGCTTTCGCCATTTTGGCCATCCCCATATTGACAAGATCATCCTGTTTCAGATTGATCTCTGCCGGGCTTCCGGCACCTTCGATCACAATGATATCATTTTCGGCAGAAAGGGTATCATATGCTTTCTGAATGTCAGGGAGGAGATTTTTCTTATACTTATAATAGTCCCGGGCATTCATGGTGCCGAGGACTTCCCCGTTTACAATTACCTGCGATCCCATCTCATTGGTTGGTTTCAGAAGAATCGGATTCATCAGAACCGAGGGTCGGATTCCGGCCGCTTCCGCCTGCATGACCTGAGCCCGCCCCATCTCGAGACCTTCTTCTGTTATAAACGAATTCAATGCCATATTCTGTGACTTAAAGGGTGCGACACGATAGCCGTCCTGGTGAAAAATCCTGCAAAGTCCTGCCGCAATCAGGCTTTTTCCTGCATTTGACATTGTGCCCTGCACCATAATCGCTTTTGCCATAATACACTCCATTCTGTTTTTCAAATTTCTATATCAGCGTTGATTGTCCTGCATTTTCTTTTCAGGCTTCTGAACAGCCATATCTTTGTCCTGTATTTTCTTCAGTCCCCGAATCAGACTGTTGTTTTCCTCATGTTTTTTCACTGCGATCCTGTAAAATCCCTTTTCAAGACCCGGATAGTTGCTGCAGTCACGAATCAGTACCCCCTGTTCCACGCACTTCTCAAACAGATCTTCCGGACCGCGAAAGAAAATATAGTTAGCCTGGGAGTGGTATACTTTCAGGCCCAGCTTTTCCATCTCCGAGATCAGGTAATCCCGCTCCACAAATACCATCTGCCGCCCGGCTTCCACATAATCTCTCTCTTTCAGCGCAGCCAGTCCGGCCGCCTGAGCCAGGGCAGACACATTCCAGGGCTGTGTCACAAATTCCATTTGTTCCAGAAAGCTCCTGTTTTTACAGATTCCGTATCCAAGGCGAATTCCCGCCATCGCGTAACGTTTTGTAAAAGCCTTGAGCAAAAAGAGATTCGGGTACTCCGTCAGCACATTTTTCAGTGTATATTGCTCCGGCTTTTTAACGAAGTCCAGAAAACATTCATCCACGATCAGCATGATATTAAGCGCTCTGCATCGTTCCAGAATCTGCAAAAGCAGCTCTTTCTCAATCAGCATTCCTGTAGGATTATTGGGATTGCATAAAAAAACCACATCCAGCTCCTCATGAAGGGCCTGCAAAAATTCCTCTGTTATTCGGAAATCCTTTTCCTCTTTCAGATAAAAGTGTTCCGTCACACACCCGATTCCTCCCAGCGCCTGCTCATACTCGGCAAAAGTCGGTGCCGGAACCAGTGCCCTTTTGGGGCGCAGTCCATGGCAGATGGAAAAAATCAATTCCGCTGCCCCGTTTCCGCATATAATATTCTCCGGGTTCACACCTTCATATTCGGCAATGGCTTCCCGCAGGGGTCTGCAGCCGACCTGCGGATAGTTTGACACGCGCTCAAGGCTCTCTATAACTGCCTGCTTTACCCTTTCCGGTGTCCCCAGCGGATTGCAGTTTGCCGAAAAATCGATACAGTTCCGATATTGATAGACATTTCCCCCATGGGTATGTTTTTTCATGATGTTTCTCCATTCTCCTCCATTTTCCAGTACCTTCCCGGTGCATACTGCGTCCCGGAATACATCGCTTTTACAGGCGCAGGAAGATCAAAATCTGCATACACCCGAATTCCCATTTTCGTGTATTTATTTTCTCTTTATCACTGTCTTCAATAGCATACCACGAAAACAACAGCCAGACGAATCAGCAAAAATACTGCAATACTCAGGGCATCTGTCACATATGCCAGCCGATTGGCCCGCACAATGTCTTCCGTTTCCACCGGTCGGCCCGGATCTCCGATAAAAGGCTTTTTGTATAATTTCCCAAAATACCAGGCATCTCCGGCCAGCTGAACATTCAGCGCCCCGGCCATAGCTGCTTCGGTCTGAGCCGAATTGGGGCTTGCATGATTCCGCCGGTCTCTTAGATAAATGTGCGCCGCCTGCTTTTTGTCCAGTCTGCAGAATTTTGCTGCCAGAACCATGAACCATCCGGATATTCTGGCCGGAATGTAGTTTACCAAATCATCCAGCTTCGCAGCACACCGGCCGAAATAAAGGTATTTTTCGTTCTTGTAGCCCAACATGGAATCCATCGTATTGATTCCCTTGTATAAAAACATCAGCGGCACACCGCCTATAGCCATGTAAAAAGCCGGTGCCACAATTCCGTCCGAAGTATTCTCTGCAACCGTCTCAACCGCAGCTTTGATCACACCCGCTTCTGTGAGTGCCTGCGTATCACGCCCCACGATCATGGAAACAGCATAACGCGCCTCCTCTATCGTGCCTTCTTTCAGCGCATGATAAACTTTCATGCTTTCTTCTTTCAGGGAACGGGCTGCGATCAGCTGAGCGCACCAGAAGATTTCCAGTATAAGCCCGGCCGGAAAACAATATTTATATAAAATCCACAAAATCCCAAAGGGAATCACAAGGCAGAGCGCACATACCAGCAACACTTCCAGACATCCGCCAGCCAGTTGTCCCCCCTTTGATTTCGGGAAAAGCTTTCGTATTCCTTTTTCCAACAGACTGATCAGCTTTCCGATCAGACAGACCGGATGATACATCCATCTGGGATCGCCTATCAGAAAATCAAGCAAAAACCCTGCTGCCAGGGCAATAACCACGTTCATTTCACTTTACTCCTCAACTCTCATCTGTCATATACACCGCTTTTTATGCCGGCCTTTTTATACAGGCATCCATACGGCATTTTCGCATTGATACCAGTCATTCTCCGCCTCATTTTTTGCCGCCGGTCTTCGATGCCTATACTGTCTTTTCCTTATATGCCAGACATTTTTCCAGAAACCGCTTCGGCACTTCCGGATTTCCGTAATAATACAAATGCGGGAATCCGGCAAATATATTCTCTGTCGCATGTATGCAGTTCCAGCTGCGATGACTCAACGGTTTGCTCGCCAGATATGCCTCTCCGCAGTTCGTGGAATCAAAATAGTGAAACTCGTGAGCCGGAATCCGGTTTGCTTCCGGTTTTTCGTTTTTTTGCAGTTCAATATAGCCAAATCGGGTCAGACGGTTTGTCTTAAACACTTTCCCCGCAATAGCGCCCACCATTTTATGCGGATTTCCATCGATATCTTCCATCTCTTCATGAAGATACATGAAGCCTCCGCATTCCGCCATACAGGGCATACCCTTTTTGAGTGCTTCCCTTATCGAGTTCCGCATGGTCTCATTTTCTTCCAGTTCCCGCCCGTGCAGTTCGGGATAGCCGCCGTACAGGAGCATACCATCCAGATTTTCCGGAAGCTTTTTATCATGAACAGGTGAAAACGGTACCAGCTCCGCTCCCATTTTTTCCAGAAGGCGGAAATTATCTTTGTAAAAGAAGCAAAACGCCTCATCATCCGCCAGGCCAATACGCAGCGGCCTGGGTGCACGATATGCAAATGCGGAATTTTCCTGACACAGGAGAGATTCCCACAATGCATCTGTTTCCGATTCCAGCTTGCCTGCATTCTGAGCCAGTTCCAGAATTCCGTCTATATCCAGAGTTTCCTCCAGAATTTTCGCCAGCGCCATCAGTTTTTCTTTCAGCTCCGTCACTTCCTCCGGCAAGACCAGACCCAGATGACGGCTCTCAATCACGCAGTCCTTCACCACAGGCACGTAACCCAGGGCACGCACGCCCATCTCTTCCACAAGGCATTTCATCCGCGGATACAGCATGGGTGACATCTGATTAAAGATCACGCCCCGGATATGACTGTTTTCTTTGAACTCCAGAAATCCTTTTATATAAGCGGCCAGCGAAAGACTCATGCCCTTGCTGTTTACGATCAGGATCACCGGCGTATCGGTCACATCAGCCACATCATAGGCACTGGCCCGGGTACTGGTACCGGCTACACCGTCATAATATCCCATAACGCCTTCCATTACCGCCACATCACAGTCTGTCGCATTTTTGTTCAAAAGATAGCGCACGCAGGTCTCAGATGCAAAAAAAGTATCGAGATTCGCCGATTTGGTTCCGATCACCTGACGGTGAAACATGGGATCAATATAATCCGGTCCGCATTTGAATGAAGCCACCTTAAGGCCTCGATTGACCAGAGCCTGCAAAAACCCGCAGGTTATCAGTGTTTTTCCGCTTCCGCTGGCACCGGCTGCCAGTAATATTCTGGGAATTTTCATATTCTGTCACTCCATTTTCTGTATTTGCGTACCGCTTTTTGTCGATATATTGAGCCGAATAGGCTTACCTCTCATTGGTAATAAGTCCGTTTATTGCAGTTTCCTATCTGCCACATTCTGACAGGTGATGATGTAAATGGGATTTTCTCCCATCATCATATGATAATGTCCAATTACTTTTGCCCGGGATGTTCCAATCTGGACGATCTCTGACTCCGTAAACCCAAATTTCTGTATTGCTTTCAGCGTTTCTGTCACCGTTTCGAGAGTAATACAGTTGATCACAATCCTTACATTGGGATTTTTTTCCGTCAGGACCTGCAAAATCTCATTCATATTTCCGGAAGTTCCGCCAATAAAAGCGTGGGTGGGCACCGGAAGATTTTCCAATGCCAGAGGTGCTGTTCCCTCTATGATCTCCAGATTATCTGCAGCAAATTTCTGTTTATTTGCAGAAAGAAGCTGCACCGCGTCCGCCTTTTTCTCAATGGCATACACTTTGCCCTGATGCGCCCGAATCGCCATCTCAATCGATACAGAGCCTGTGCCTGCACCCACATCATAGCAGACCGAATCTTCCTGAAGCCGCAGTTTTGCCAGAGAGACTGTACGAATCTCCTCTTTCGTCATGGGAGCTTTGCCCCTTAAGAAGGCACTGTCACGAATGCCATGGGTTGCTGCCAGTGGCTGCGCAGACGGATTGTATGCACATACGACGCTCAAGGGATCCCCTGCATAATCCGCCAATTCTGCAGCCCGCTTTGCGAAAATTTTCTCCTCCCGGTAGGAAAGATTTTCTCCCACGTAAAGAAGCACATCGCCCATATCATAATAAGTAAGTTTCTTCGCCAGTTTGGCCACACCCTCTGCCGTTCCCAGAATAGAAAACACCTTCGGATTATGCCGAATCAGAGAGATCAGGTTTCTGTCTCTTCCGTGGGCACTGGCCAGTATCGCATCATCCCAGGAAAGACCGATTTTTGACATAAAATACACAACCGAAGATATCCCGCAGATAATTTTTACATTGCCATCGCTTATTCGCGCGTCAGCGTCCAGAAGTTTTCGTGCACCGCTGTAAAATCCCACATCTCCGGACAACACAATCGCAATTTTTTCATATTCCGGATGTTTTTCTATATAATCAAGGATTGCTTCACTTTTATATTCATAACAAGTATCCTGGTAGGGCAATTTTACCGCATCCACCATTCGTCTGGCACCGATTACCAGATCCGCCTCTTCCAGCGTTTTCCCGGCAGCGACCGTCAGGGTATCCCGGCTTCCCATACCGATTCCCACAATAGCGATCTCCTGCTTCAGAGAAAATCCAAACTGTTTCGCCAGCATTTTTTTGCAGGCACCAATGGATATCCCCTCTTCTTTCAGAGAGCGTCCGATGATCACCGCCGTGGCTTTGCATTCCTCGGCAGCTTCCATTTTTTCCTGAAATCCTCCGGCTTTTCCGGAATCTTTCGTCACAAGATAGGCACAATCATACTGCCTGAGCATGGCCACATTCATCTCTTTTGAAAAAGGCCCCTGCATGCCGATCAGATGTTTTCCTTCAATGCCGTAATCCAGGCAGGCTTCCAACACGGAAGTAAGGGAGAGTACCCGGGCATAAAGGCGTTCTTTATAGTCCGGTAATTCTGTAAACGTTACAAGCTCTTTGCTTCCGGTAGTCAGAAGAATATTCCCTTTTGTATTTTTCAGATATTCCACCGCAGCTTCTGCGCTCTCCACGTATACCGCCCGGTTCTGATGACGGCTTTTTGCCCGAAGTATACGGATATAAGGAACACCGATCCTCCTTGCGCCATTGCAGGCCAATACAGCACCCGTTCCGGTTTTTGCTCCCGATCCGCCCGCAGATGAAGGCTCCTTGCTGTCACACACATCCGGATCATTTTCCGGCAAATGATCGTATTGTGCATTCTCGCAGGCCGTTTTGATGTTCTTTGTCACTTCCTGGGCATAGGGATGGGTAGCATCCAGTACCAGTTCCGGTTTTTCTTTTTTGAAAAAGTCCGTCATTTCCTCTTCCGTGAGACGTTTGGCCATAACGTGCAGATATTCGCTCTCTTCCAGAGACCTGCTTCCATACTCCGTCGCCACACAGGCACAGGTCTTCACCTGATGAGCAGCCAGAAATCTGCTGATCTCATAACCCTCTGTTGTGCCTGCAAAAACGATAACTTTATACATTGCGATATCCCCTCGGCGTAACCATTTTCCCGTTTATTTCTTTTGTCTGAGAGTTTCCCACAAACACAGTGGTAAACATATCCACTTTTGTATCCCGCAGTTCTTTCAGCGTCATAACCTGTGCCGTCTCCCCCTCACGGGCAATATTGGCCACAATTCCGCAGACCGTCTCCGGAGACTTGTACTGCATCATCAGATCACAGGCTTTTTCCAGATAATCATGACGTTTCCTGCTGGAAGGGTTATACAGGCAAATGACAAAATCTGCCTGAGACGCACCCAAAAGCCGTTTTTCAATCTTTTCCCATGGGGTCAGAAGGTCACTGAGACTGATCAGGCAAAAGTCATGAATCAGAGGTGCTCCGAGCACCGCAGCTCCGCCGGTAGCTGCTGTCACACCGGCAACAATCTCCAGCTCCACTTCCGGATAATTGACACCTACCTCATACATAAGTCCGGCCATGCCGTACACTCCTGCATCTCCGCTGCAGATCATAGATACCGTTTTCCCTTTTTTTGCCTCATCAAAAGCCAGCACACAGCGTTCCACCTCCCGCTTCATGGGTGTGGTCATCATTTCTTTTTCCGGAAAATGTTCTTTTACCAAATCCACATACACGGTATAACCGATAATCACATCACTTTTCTCCAATGCGGCAATCGCCTTTCCGGTCATCTGATCGTAAGCACCCGGCCCGATTCCCACTACGTATATTTTACTCAAAACAAATCCTCCAATCTCGTACCGCCAGCGCAACGGTCACTCCGTCCGCCGCGTATTTTTCTGTAATTTTTGTTCCCTGACCGCTGGCCAGCACGGCACTGCGTTCACAGACATTGTCTACGCCTGTAATGTTTTTCACAAAATCCGATGCAGTAAAACTGCCTTTTGCCTGTTTCAGTTCTTCCTCCGTCCAGGTCTCAAACGGAAGATTCCACTTTTCTGCCAGCGAGAGAAGCCCCGGCTCTTCCTTTTTCAAATCAATGCTCGTCAAATTCGACAGCGCCTCTTTCAATATACCGTTGTCTGACAGGCACCGGCGAGCCACACGTTCTATGGTTTCTGCATCTTTTCCTTTTTTACAGCCCATTCCAAGGCTCACGATTTTCGGAATCACCTGTACGGTCACGGGAAACGGACGGCAATCGCCGTGAATACTGACCGCAACTCCGATCCGGGGTTTTTTCTCCTGCAAAAGCTCTGTTGAATCTTCGATGACATTCTGCCAGCCTTCCCGGTCACACTCCAGCAAACCTGCCGGCAGTTCTCCATCCCAGCCAAACTCACTGTAAAAGCCGATCCTCTCACCGGCCAGAAGAGCGGCCGTCAGTTCTTTTGCCGCTTTCAGCGATTTTATTTCACAATGATTTTTTTTAGCAAACAGATCCACCGCAAACCGCCTGTGCAGATCGGTCGCCGTCGTGACAACCGGTGTTGCCCCCAACATATCCGCAACCAGTACAGCTAATTCATTGGCCCCTCCCAGATGTCCGGATAAAAGGGAAATTACATAGTTTCCGCACTCGTCCACTGCCAGGACTGCCGGATCGGTCTTCTTGCTTTTTACAAACGGGGCAATACTGCGCACAGCGATCCCACAGGCACCGACAAATATGATGGCATCTGCGTCCCGGAACTGTTTCCCGGTCCATTTCGTATGGCTCTCCTCTATGGAATCCGGTATGTATTTACTTTTCCCTGCCAGCAGGACCTCATGGCCTCTGCCCTGCAGCGCCTGGATCAGCCGCTGCGATGTCTCATACCCGGTCAGGCTGAAGCACAGTATGGATATTTTCATATCGATAACCTCGTTTTTGTTACGCTTTCATTTCGCTTCTTGTTTCTTTTTTATTTCTTTTTGTTTCCTTTTAGCTAACTTTTATTTTCTTTGCAATTTTTATTTTGCTGCTTCCCGGAACTCCGTTGTAAATGTCGGATCGTATAGCTTCGATCTGTTATAATGAGCCGCACGGACCGCATCGCCGATGATCATCAGCGCAGTCTTCGTAATATTATTTTCTTTTGCCGTCTGAGCCAATGTGCCTACCGTACAGATAAATTTTTTTTCATCCTCCCATGTGGCTTTATACACGATTGCCGCAGGTGTATCCGCACAATAACCGCCCTCGATCAGTCTTCTGCTCAGTTCCTCCAGCATTCCGGTACTAAGGAAAATAACCATGGTAGCCTGGTGTGCTGCAAAAGACTGGATACTTTCTTTTGCCGGAACCGGTGTCCGTCCTTCCATTCTCGTTATAATCACGCTCTGCGAAATATCCGGGAGCGTGTATTCCAGATTCAAAGCACTGGCCGCCCCACAGAATGCGCTGACACCGGGACAGGTATCATAAGCAATTCCTTTTTCATCCAGAATATCCATCTGTTCCCGAATTGCCCCGTAAATACAGGGATCCCCGGTATGAAGGCGAACGGTGGTCTTCTGCTCCTTCTCCGCCTGTTCCATAACCGATATCACTTCTTCCAGTGTCATTTTCGCACTGTTGTAAATCTCACATGTATCTTTTGCATAGTCCAGAAGCTGCGGATTAACCAGCGATCCTGCATAGATGATTACATCTGCCTCTTCCAGATATTTTTTCCCGCGTACGGTAATCAGATCCGGTGCACCGGATCCTGCCCCTACAAAATGTACCATTTTGTCACTCCTTTTTGTCTTTTACAATGATCAGTGAATAATAGCCTGCTTTTTCCGGTATTTCTTCCGCACTGCGGTATATCTTTTCATCCGGCATACCACAGTTTTCAATCATCAGTGCCTCTGCACCCATATCCAGAAGCTCCTGTTTTACTTTGTCCATACGTTTTCCCGCTTTCATCAGCACTTTTGTGCCGTCCAGCTGCAGAGCTTCCTCGGTCTGATAGGTGGCCGGAATCACATGCAGTGGTTCCGCCCGCTCCACAAGCCCTATATTCAGCCTTGCCGCCACCGCACAAAAAGAAGGAATTCCGCTGACAATCTCGGTTTCATATCCCATAGCACTGATTTTTCGGTGTACATATAAATAAGTGGAATAGATTGCCGGATCTCCCAGGGTGAGAAAGACAACGTCTTTTCCCTGATCCAGCTGTTCCTGAATCAGTCTGGCTCCTTCTGTATGAGATTGTTCCAGCTTTACCGGATCTTTTGTCATCGGCATGGTTACCGGAAGAAAGCGCTTTCCGGTGAACTGACGCTCTGCCTCCGCGCCCTGCAATTTACAGGCCTCTTTTACAATCTTATAGGCCACACTCTCGGTAGGTTCCTGGCCGGGTACGGCTATCACTTCCGCTTCCCGGATCAGACGCATGGTTTTTAATGTGAGCAGTTCAGGATCTCCAGGGCCGACTCCTGCTCCGTATAATTTTCCTTTCATGGGTTTCATTCTCCGTTTCTTTTTCTATTGTTATATTTTCCCTCTTCTTCAACCGTTTGCTGTCACTTGGTCTCTCGCTCATTTCAGCTGATGGCAGATCAATCCGGTATTCCGCAGGCCTCAGCCGACAGCAGCCGGATCAGTTTCTCAGCCTGTTCCGTCTGTCCCAGATAGCCATGGACATTGGAAAAGACTACTGCCCCCAGCAAAAGCTGGTTGTAAGAACGATGATTCAGATAAAACTGAATTTTTTTCAGGATATCATCCATCGTCTTCGCAAGCATATGGTGCTCCTGCAATACGTCCAGAGCTTCGTCCGTGGTATTGCAATGCAAAATCCTTTTTGCACATTCCAGATCTGCCCCGGAACGGATGGCCGCCGACGCCAATGTCTCCATCCGGGCATCCGCATTGTGAGAATGGGTATTCATGATTCCCGCCGCCACCTTGACAAATTTGCCAATATGAGCAACAAACAGAATTCCTTTCACTCCCATGTCAACCGCCATATCAATGGTTTCTCCGACATAATTGCTGCACTTGATATTTTTCTGAAAGGGCAAATTCATATGCTCCCGCAGGTATTCCTGTCCATAATTTCCGGGTGTTGCCAGCAGGTATTCCTCTCCCTGAGCATGATGCTGGTTCATCTCAATCCTTATACTTTCCACCAATGCCTTTTCGCTCATAGGTTCCACAATTCCGCTGGTTCCGAGAATCGAAATGCCTCCCTCAATGCCAAGGCGGGGATTGAAGGTTTTTTCTGCCCTTTTTTCCCCTTCCGGCACGTATATGGTAACTCTCAAATCACCCTCGTAATCATATGTTTCCGCAATATTTTCCACTTCCCTGAAAATCATGGCACGGGGAACGGAATTGATCGCCGCCGCACCAACCGGCTGATTCAGACCCGGTTTTGTCACCCGGCCTACGCCAACACCACCGTCGATCTGAATTCGCTCGTCCTGCAGTTCTTTCAGACATTCTGTTCTGCGATGGATTTTTTCCACCCGCGCATAAACCAGGATTCCGTCGGTTACATCCGGATCATCCCCTGCATCTTTTTTTACCGCACAGGAAACAGCTTTTTCTTCTATATGGATATCCTGCAATTCCAGGTGAAGAAGAATTCCTTTCGGAGTCATAAGCGGCACTTCTGACAAAGTTTTCCCTCCAAGCAGCATCCCGGCAGCTCCCTTTGCCGCAGCCGCCGCGCAGCTTCCGGTGGTATAACCGAAACGCATCTTTCTGTTATTTCGAATCACATAATAATCTTCCAAGCCGTTTCTCATGTTTGTTTTTCCTTATGATGAAGCATTTTTAATGTATTAAATTTATCTGTACAGAACAAAGTGGACAAGTCCACTTCAACTCCCTATATTCCTCACTCATGAGGGACTTGTACACTTTAGCGCGAAACGCATGTCACGAAGTGACAATTTTCCATATGCGTTTCTGTGCATCCTCACGGAGTGTTTTTATTTCATAGGAAAGGAATTTCCTATGAAATGAAAAAATGCCTTCCGCACAGAAGACATTTGAATAAAAGGGCGTCTCAACGTAATGTTGTTCTCTCATCACTTTGCGACCAGTTACTCGTGGTCCCCGGATTACTCCTAAAGCAATTGCAGGCAGGTTTCCTGACTCGCAGATCTTCATGCAAAACCGCCTTCCCGAATCTTCAGTGGCACTTTGATTCTGTATTCCCTGCTTACAGTGACGAGTTCGTACCGGATTTTCACCGATTTCCCTTTTCACCGGATACGGATTATTCCCGTATCCGGCACCTGTAACATCATTTTTAAATTACCCTTGCAGTATACCATATTCTTTTTTTAAATACAATATCGATTCAAATTCAAAAACCCCGGGTTTTTTTAAAAACTGACAATTTACATACAGCAAAATTGTAAAGTTTTCTGATATGAAATATCAGTGATTTCCCTTAATAATTACGCTTACCCTCTTGTAGAGAAGTATCGTTACAGCCGAAACCAGAACACCTTTTACCAGGTTAAACGGTGCTACCGCCAGAACAACAAACCAGCCAACATTTGTGATCGCCGGATTAATAGCCGTTCCCATACCGACCAGTGTTTCCATCGGAATTCCAAGTCCTGCACTGTAGGCCGGAAGCAAAACAAAAGCATTGACAAAACATCCGATCACTATCATAGTCAGAGTTCCAATCACCATCCCAATCAATGCATTTTTCCTGGTTTTATGTTTTTTATAGATAATTCCTGCCGGCAGGATCAGGCTGCATCCAATGATAAAGTTTGCAATCTCACCCACTCCAGCCGTGATCGTTCCGTTGATGATAAAGTTCAGTAGAATTTTGATCAGCTCAATAGTCGCACCGGCCAATGGCCCCATGGCAAAAGTTCCAATCAGAACGGGGACTTCGCTAAAGTCCAGCTCATAGAAAGGCGGTGCTAAAAACGGCAGCGGGAATTCTAACAGCATCAAAATTACAGATATGGCTCCAAGCATGGCCACCTGCGCCATGGTGCGGATATGCACTGTTGATTTTCCTGCTGTATTTCGTGCGGCATCTGCATTATGCAGCTTTTCTGTTACATCTGTGTTGCTCATAATTTTTCTCTCCTTTTCCTGCAGAAAATTCTACGAAAGGAACAAAGTAGACAAGTCCACTTCAACTCCCTATATTCCTCACTCATGAGGGACTTGTGTACTTTGGCGCGAAACGCATGTCACAAAGTGACAATTTTCCATATGCGTTTCTGCGCATCCCCACGGAGTGTTTTTATTTCATAGGAAAGGAATTTCCTATGAGTTGAAAAAATAAGTGCCCCGATTAAAATCGAGGCACAAAAATAAACATATCAACTGATATCTTTTTCTTCTCTCATCCAGACTATACTGTCGGTGATGGAATCGCACCATCTCAGCCGCCAATGGCGGGTCGCGGACTATACCGCCGGTAGGGAATTGCGCCCTGCCCCGAAGAACTCACTGCATCATTTATTTTTATATTGTAGCTCAACCCAAAGGATTATTCAATGTTTTTTTCACATTTTCCCAAGATTTTCTAAACGGACATGTCTGCTGACGCAGACATCACCATAAATAAAAATGGATTGCTTCGCATTACATGCTCCTCAATCCAACCAGTTCTGATAAATTGTTTCTATTTTGTATAATAATTAGACAATTTAATTTTTATTACATTATTTTCATTTTTTACTTGACAAACAAAGAAAATGGAGTTACAATAATCTCAACAAAAGAAAAGAAGAGAAAACTTCAAAAACAGGAGGACAGTCCAATGGCATAATTATTCTCAAACAATTATATAAAATCTCTTAAAAGAGTTTACATATAGTAACTGAAGGAGGAGATTTTTATGAAAGGAAGAGATCCATAGTTGGACTAAAAAAATTAATAGAAAGAGAGGTTATACAGTGAGACTTCTGGAAATTCATTAAGAGAGCTATTCGATTTGTAAAGAAAGATCGGATAGCTCTTAATTTTTGTTTAAATATAATTTTGTTTAAATAAAAAAAGAAAAGAGCCCTTCGATTTTTTAAGAAAATCGAATCGCTCTCTCCTATTGTTTATCCCAATATCGCTTTATCGTTGGCAAATTCTTCTCCGCTGGCCTGTTCAAATTTCATCAGCAGATCACTGACTGTCAGATTCTTTTTCTCTTCTCCTTTGATATCAAGAATAATCTTCCCGTCCATCAGCATAATCAGACGATTGCCGTGGGCAATGGCATCTTTCATGTTATGGGTAATCATCAATGTGGTCAATCTGTCTTTATTTACAATATACTCCGTGGTTTCCAGAACCTTTGCTGCCGTTTTCGGATCGAGGGCGGCAGTATGCTCGTCCAGAAGCAGAAGCTTCGGCTTCTGCAGGGTTGCCATCAGAAGGGTCAGCGCCTGTCTCTGTCCGCCGGACAGAAGGCCGACCTTCGTGGTCAGACGATCTTCCAGTCCAAGACCAAGTATCTTTAAAAGTTCCCGATATTCTTCCCGCTCCTTTTTCGTGATTCCCGAGCGAAGAGAACGTTTTTTTCCACGGCGTTTTGCCAGAGCCAGATTTTCCTCAATTCCCATGGTAGCGGCAGTACCCGTCATGGGATCCTGAAATACACGTCCCAGAAAAGCTGCTCTTTTATATTCCGGGAGGCCCGTCACATCTACGCCATCAATGATAATCTGCCCCGCATCCACCTGCCATACACCGGCAATGGCATTCATCATCGTCGATTTTCCTGCTCCGTTACCGCCGATGACTGTCACAAAATCGCCTTCTTCCAGATTAAGAGAGAAATTATCCAGAGCTACTTTTTCATTTACCGTACCCGGATTAAATACTTTTGTCACATTTCGGATTTCAAGCATTCTTTTTTCCTCCCTTCACCGCAGCTTTTGTAAAATATTTACCTTTCCAATATGGAATCGCAAGGAATATGGCAACTACTGCTGCAGAGAATAATTTTAACAAGTCAGTATCCACGCCGAGCCAGATAACCGTCTGCAATACCAGATAGTAAATAATAGAACCGCAGGCCACACCAATCATCTTAAAGCCAAAATTTCGGAATACTCTGCCGAAAATCGCTTCGCCGATGATGACTGCAGCAAGCCCGATAACGATCGCGCCGCGGCCCATGTTAACATCAGCAAATCCCTGATACTGTGCCAGAAGAGCTCCGGACAATCCCACAAGACCGTTTGAGATCATCAGGCCCAGTACTTTGCACAAATTTGTGTTGATTCCCTGCGCTCTGGCCATATTGCCGTTACATCCGGTGGCACGAAGGGCACAGCCAATCTCCCGTCCGAAGAACCAGTACAGAATCAGTACCAGTATCACGATCGAGATTGCTACAATAAGAATCGTATTTTTGTAAAAAGGAACTCCTTTTATGTATCGCAAAGAAACCAAAAGGTTATATTTGTCTACATTTATAGCCTGATTGGCTTTTCCCATGGTTTTCAGGTTCACCGAATAAAGGGCCAGCTGTGTAAGGATACCGGACAGGATCGCCGGGATTCCCATAAATGTGTGAAGCAACCCCGTAACAAGACCGGTTGCCATCCCTGCCAGTGTAGCGACAAGAAGTGACACAGCAACATTGTGGCCGGAAAGCATCATCATAATACAGACAGCGCCGCCAGTACACAGAGAACCATCCACCGTCAGATCCGCAATGTCCAGAATTCGATAGGTAATGTAAATGCCGATAGCCGTAATTCCCCAGATAAGGCCCTGGGCCAGAGCTCCCGGCAGTGCATTGATCAGATTTAAAACATTCATGTTTCCCTCCAAAAGTCACCAGGATTTTTTACGTAAAATACCCAAGAAAGGCAGTGAGAGCCATTTCTCCCACTGCCGATCTCCTATTCTTTTTATTATTCTGCAGCAATCGGTTCGTAATCATCCGGAACCGTAACACCAAGTGCCTCACAGTTAGCCGCATTGTATTTCTTTACAAAGTTCGGTGCATACTCGATAGGCATTTCAGAAATGTCTGCACCCTCTGCCAGAATCTTTGCAGCCATCTTACCGGTAGCTACACCGAGATCATAGTAGCTGATGGAAAGAGTAGCAACACCACATCCTGCGCAGATGCCTTCTTCACCAGCAACTACCGGAATTCCTGCCGGCAGGCAGATGTTGTTAATTAACTCTGTGTTGGAAGCTGCGGTATTGTCAGTCGGAACATAAATTACATCAACTTCACCAGCAGCTGTTGTCGCTACAGAAGAAAGGTCGTTGGAATCTGAGAATGCATAGTACTCACAGGTATAACCTTTTTCTTCCAGAAATTCTTTGACGGTATCAACCTGATACTGGGAGTTTGCTTCTGCAGAACAGTATAACAGACCAATGGTCTTTGCATCCGGGAATAATTCCTGAATCATATCAGCCTGTCCATCCAGGGGAGCCAGGTCGGAAGTACCGGAAATATTGCCGCCAACGGTTCCTGAAAAGCCTTCGATTTCAAGGGCAACGCCATACTCGGTTACGGATGTACCGAGGATCGGAATCTCATTGGTTCCTGCTGCAGCTGCCTGAAGAGCCGGAGTTGCATTCGCAAGAATCAAATCAACATTGCTTGAAACGAAACTGTTAATAATAGTAGAGCAGGTGTTGGAATCACCCTGTGCGTTCTGCTCATCAAAAATAACTGCATCGCCAAGAGCTTCCGTAAGAGCATCTTTAAATCCCTGAGTAGCTGCATCCAGCGCTTCATGCTGCATCAACTGACAGATACCTACGGTATATGTAGCATCTCCGGATTCTGCCGGTTCCGTCTCCTGTGAATCTGCATCTTCTGTTTCTTCTGCTGCATCTGCAGTCTCTTCTGTATCAGCCGTGCTTGCTGCATCTTCGGTTTCTTTTGAACCACAGGCAGCCAGGCTGACAACCATGGTTGCAGTTAAAAGTAATGCTAATAACTTTTTCATGATAAAACCCTCCTAATTGCTTCAATGCTTTAAAGTGTAAGACTTTAAAATGTTAAAGTCAAGGTTTTTTTCATTTTTTTTCATTTTTCGTCACTTTTTATTAGACTGAGATCATTTTTTATTTCATTTTTTATGTTCTAATTTACCTTTTTAATTTTTCTAAAATCTCATTGACAAAACAAAGTTTTGCCACTATACTATGCTTTAAGAAATTCAAATCACTCATTATCCATTCGGATTATTTTTCCCATTTTTATTAATTACACAAATTTTTCTTTTGTCAGATATATATATCTATTTCTGCGTTCTCTGTTTCCATGTTCCCTGTTTTCGCTTTCTCTATTTCCTCATTCTCTACTTCCGTGTTCTCTATTTCCGCATTGTCTACTTCCGTGTTCTCTGCTTCCCCTGTTTTTTCTGTTCTCTCAAACTTTCTGCCATTCCCCGATTTCTGATTTTTCGCGATCTTACTCAATTCTTATGTTTTCCGGATTTTCATTCTTCTCAACCGTATCGCGATCCCACTGTTCCCGTAAATATAGGAGTTTTCCGCTCATCTGTTCTGCAAAACCGTCCATTTTATAATAAGTGCGAAAACAGGAGGTAACGCAGAAAAGAAAAGTCACGCATCTCACAATTTTCCCCAATAAATCTATCACAAAGGAGACCCGCCATGAAAAAATTTTATAAAATTACTCAGATTTCCTTACATTTGATGGCCGGAGCTTTATTCCTTCTGGCTCTGATCCATCTGGCCCCACAGGTTTTCGGGATCCGGCCTTTTATTGTTTTATCCGGTTCCATGGAACCGGAACTTCTCACAGGCAGTGTGGTTTTTATCGACACACGGGCTGCACCGGAGCAGATTCATGTGGGCGATATCATCACTTACCGGATTGAAGACTCCACAGTCACCCACCGCGTCGTTGCCGAAACCCCGGCAACCGTCACGACCAAAGGCGATGCCAACCAACAGGCTGATTTTTCTCCGGTTCCCAGAGAAAACATCCTGGGGCGCGCTGTATTTGACATTCCCTATCTTGGTTACGTCTATACCAAATTATCCCACCCCATTTTTCTTGCGGTATTAGGTTCACTCCTGGCAGAGAACTTAATCATAGAAGCCATTTGCAACTTAAAAACAACAATTCAACAAAAAAAGAAAAAGGAGAAACAATTATGAACAAAAAGAGATCAGCAACTATTTTTACTGCACTGGCATTGGCGCTTTCCCTCACAATCGGCGGTTCAATCGCCTACCTGACCGATTCAGAACACACAGATAACCACTTTACAGTTGGAAAAGTCGACATTGAACTGACTGAACCAAACTGGGACGAAGACGAAAATCAGGAGCTGGAGGCAGGTGCTGATGTAGAAAAGGATCCTACTTTGACCAATGTCGGAATCAATGACGCCTACGTATATCTGGAAGTCCAGATCCCCATGGCTGACGTAATCACTGCCGCCGCAGACGGCACACGCCTCAACGATGGAGAACCTGTCCATCAGCAGTTATTTACTTTCCGGGCTGATGCAGACTGGACGCTGCTGCAGCAGGAAGAATTAAACGGAAATATGGTCTATACCTATTCCTATAATAAAATTCTTGCTCCGACTCAATCCACAAGCCCGCTGTTCACTTCCGTCACGTTTGCCAATGTTGTAGAAGGTCAGATCGACGGTAATGAATATGATATCCCGGTATCCGGTTTCGCGATTCAAACCTCAAATACCGGTGACGGAAGCGGTAACGTTCCGGCCGAAGCAAAAGCCGCATATGAAAAATATGTAAACCAGAATCTGGAACAGCCGGGTACTGTTACAAAATAAAGCAATAAAAGTATAGTTAAAACGAATCAGAAAAACAGAAAGAAGGTAATGCAAATGGCGAGCAACAAAAAACTTCTTCCGGGTATCTGCATCTGTCTTTTAGTCACTGCAATTGCAGGAAGCACCATCGCTTTTTTTACATCTTTTGACAGAGTGAACAACCGGGTGGGTATCGGGCACAATGAGTCCATCGTTGATGAAGAGTTCCCGACGCCACCCCCGGTGGTGCCCGATGAAACAAACACCTTTACGAAAGAAGTTACCGTTCGGAACAATAATTCTGTTCCATGTTTTATCCGTGTGTCTGTAGCATTCAGTGACAGCGATATCGGCCAGGCAACAGAGCTGCTTCAGCTCAACAGCACGGACTGGATTTTCTGCTCTAAAAAAGAAAATGCCAAACTTGGCGGCTATTACTATTACAAAAATCCTGTCCTTCCCGGACAGTCGACACTTCCTCTGTTTAAAGGCATACAGATTTCTTCCGATGCCGATTTTTCCCATCAAGCACAAGAAGCTTCTTTTGATGTGATTGTATACGAAGAATCCGTCCAGCAGGGGGCCAATACTTCATATCTCGATGCATGGAATCAATTTATTCGCGAATAGGAGGAATACAACATGAACAACTTCAGGCCTTCCATAAAAATCTTTCTGATTGCCGGGCTGTCTCTTCTGACAGCAGCTGCCGCAGGCGGAACTTATGCCTACTATTCCAACCATATTACGGTCGAGAATCGCATCCAGCTTGGGGACATCGATATTTCACTGACGGAATATCAGATCGATAAAACCGGAAATGAACAACCCTATGGAGATGATCTTCTGGTTCTCCCCGGAGATACCATCTCAAAAATCCCGCGGATCACCTGTCTGGCAGAGCCCTGCTATATACGCGCCCTGATCACACACAGCAGCCCGACAACAGAAGAAAATTCTGACGTAACTAACACCGATGCATCTCAGAGCTATACAGATCCTCTTTCAGTAGCTGCAGACACATCTGCAGGCCATGCGGCTCCTCCCCCAGCCGAGCAGACGGTTATTCCGGCGCTTGAATATGTTGACTGTCTCTCAGACGAGAATATTCTTGGTCTTTCCGAAAATTGGGTAAGAATCGGGAATTACTACTATTATAAAAATATCCTTCTTCCGAATGAAACCGTGAATCTGTTTCAGGGTGTTTCCATCCCGGCAGAATGGGGAAGCAACCATGCAGGTCAGCAATTATATCTGAATATTCAAATCGATGCAATTCAATCTCAAAATTTCACGCCGGATTTTTCTTCCGAAAATCCGTGGGGAAATGAAGAAATCGAAGTCTGCGCTCACTGCGGTGACCGTTCTTCTCTGGTGAATCCTTATACAACCATGTATGTGGAATTTGAAGGAAATTCGCACAAACTGGTGGCTGTACCGGATGATTTTTTCTCTAATATCGGAACCGCCATGCCGGGAGATCACTTGTCGGATACCGTCATATTGAAAAATACCACCTCAGATGCTGCTGAACTATTCTTCCATACTGCGCTCCCGGAAAATCTGTCACAGGAGCAAAAGAATCTTTTAGAGCAAATTGTTCTTTCTATTTCTCTGGATGGAAAAGAACTATACCGCGGTAATCTGGAAGCAGCCAGCCTGCATTCGGATCTTTCTTTAGGAACTTATCCCAGCCGGAGCACAAAAAATTTTGACTTTACATTAACTCTTCCTGCGGAGCTAAAAAATCGGTATGCTCTTGCTGATACCGTTGTACGCTGGGTTTTCTCAGTTCGCCAGGATGGAGCCACTTCACCGGTAAAAACCGGGGATACCATGACGTATCTTCCGTTTGTTTTTCTCGGCGCAGGTGGGCTGATATCAGCCGGCATTTATCTTATATTGCTTATCCGGCGCAAACATACGTCATCGTCCAAAGCGCAAACATCAAACGGGTATAAATTGCGATATACCCGGGTGAATAAAAGAGGGGGTACTGAACAATGAGCAAAAAACTGCAAAAACTAATTCTAACCTGTATACTTCTGGCCGGAATCTTTTCCGGAGTCATAACCACTCACGCATCTGAAGCATCTCAGGAAGATCCCATCGTCGGATATCTGACAAGAGAGAATCCCAAAACCCGTTCGGTAAGTAATGCCTACAACATTCCCATCCAATCAACCCCCTACGAAACTTTCTGGACTAACAACAGTATCATGTACATAAAAGATGATGATGCTAATCCGGATAGTCTCGGCAAATGGCGGCTGGTCTATTGTCTCGATTGGGGAAAGAAATCGCCTTCCGGCAATATGAGCTTTTCCGGCTGGGAAAATAAGAAAGTCAGTTATGCCTTATACTACGGTTGTGTTTACTGGGGCGAAACCTGTCGTTATGCTCCCTACTCCACCGGTGACTGGAAACTGGATTATACAGCCACTCAGGCTGCTATCTGGGTCTTATCCGGTCAGTTTTCCCTGGATTATGCCTGCAGCTATCTGATCGACAGCTGCAGTGGTCCGGCAACTGCACAGCAAAAAGCCCTTGTCATCAGCAGTTGTCAGAAAATCGTCAACGATGCCAACAACGAAAACTATTATAAGGCCTGGAATTCTGACGGCTGGTTCGATCTATCCCTGAAGGATAAAACGACCTTCGACGTTACCGGCTACCAGGATACCTGGACCAACACCAACGATGGATATTATCGATCCGGCGGAACATTCAGCGTTACATTTGAAAGCTATTACAACTTTGATATGCGCAGTCAAATTACTCTCATGGATATCCAGGTTCCGGACGGCGTAGGAATAAGAAAAAGCAATAATTCCACATTTTCAGACTTTGATCTGTATATCGCAGAAGCACAGTTTCTGGAATGGCAGAAAACAGGAAAAGATATTCCTGTTACTGTAACTATCACTCTTCCCAGACAATGGGGTGCCGGTATCTACGCTCCATCCGATTCCAATTTTCAGCAAGTCACCTTTTTTACTTATCAGTCGCAAAGTGATAGTGTGTCTTTTACCAAAACAATCACTCTGCATATCCCGCAGACGGAACCGGATCCAACACCCGAATCTACTCCGGAACCCACTCCAACCCCAGAGCCTACTCCGGAACCCACCCCGACTCCCACTCCGACTCCCACTCCAACTCCGGAGCCTACCACAGAACCCACTCCGACTCCGAAGCCCACTCCAACCCCAGAGCCCACTCCGACTCCGGAGCCTACCCCGGAACCCATTCCGACTCCCACTCCAACTCCGGAACCTACCCCGGAACCCACTCCGACTCCGAAGCCCACTCCAACCCCAGAGCCCACTCCGACTCCCACTCCAACTCCGGAACCTACCCCGGAGCCCACTCCGACTCCCACTCCAACTCCGGAACCTACCCCGGAGCCCACTCCGACTCCCACTCCAGAACCTGAGACTCTGCGAAGTCTTACGATCCACAAAGTCATTTATCAGGATGATCTCTGGTGGGCTCACGGCGAACCCACATTCCTTTTTGAAGTGTCAGGCACAGATACCAGCGGGAAATCTCATACCTATCACCGGGCTCTGACTTTCACCAGAGATTATGCCGAAGCCAATGTCAATTCGGACGGAACCATTATGCTAACCACCACAATTGATCAGATTCCCAGCGGCACTTACTCGTTGGAAGAACAGAAAGTCTCCCGCTTTGCACTGACCGATGTCACAGCTCAAACCAGCAACATCCGAATCTTCAAGATAAAAACCGATAAGGTTTATGCAGGCATCAGTCCCATAAAAGCCTACATCACTGCTAACCTGATAAATTCCGACGGTGAAATAACTTTTTTCAACCGAAAAATCACCTGGGATGAGTACTCACACCGTGATGTTGCCGTAAATCAGTTTACACTGAAGCTCTGATCTTATGGTATTCCAAGCACGTGTAAATGGATTTTTCCTGAATTATTTTGAAAAAAATGTTGGTATTTCCTTTTCTTTCAGCTACTATATAAGTAGCACACAAAAACAGTTATTTTTCAGGGAGGTACCATCCATGAAATCCAATTTCTTCATTACACGTTCTTTGTTTACAAAGCGATTCTTTCTTCTTTTGATCACCATTGTTCTTATGGCAGGACTGCTTTCCGGCTGTTCTTCGAAAACGAAGCAGAAAACAAAAACAACGGAAGAAAACACCGGCACCGAATCTACCGAGTTAACGCCGCAGGAAGATCCAAATAAAATCCTGCAGCCCCAGGAGGAAGAGGAGGGAAAAGAAAGCGACACGGTAATTGCTCCGAACACCGTACACGATCCGGATGAATCTTCTGATAACAGCAGCGACACTACAAATAATTCAGGCAATGGCTCCCAGCCTGCCTCTGATACCAACCCCACCGCAACGCCCAAACCGGTGGTCGATCCGGAAACCGAACCAAATGAAACACCGGAACTGGATGAGGAAACAGCCAATGACATGATTCCGCTTTTTGACTCACTGATTTTAGCAGCCTGCGAATATGGGGACAATGCATTTGATCCCGCATCGCCGGATTATGTCTGGACGGCAATTTATCTCGCAATGGTTAATTACGTAGAAGAAGGCCAAAATGGTGTCTATTATACCGATGATTATATGTACAAAATCGTACCGGCCAATCTGGTGCTGGAATATGCGTCCGGCATGTTTTCCGGCATGAAGAAACTGCCTGCCGTACCGGATTCTCAAAAAAGCTCCACCAGCTATCTTGCGGATCAGAATGCTTATCAGTTTGCTTCCAGTGATCGCGGTGCCAGTTACACCGTCATAACAGGAATCACTCCTGAAAACAACGGAACTTATCTGGTTGACACATCCCTGCGCACCCACTCTGATGAGAGCACGTATGTCGTACATGGTAACTATACGTTCCGGGTCAAACCCAATCCCGGTGTGGAAACAGGCGTTTCTCACCTGTTCCCATTTGCAGTAACCGAACTGGTTACTGTTTCCGGGCAATAAGTTTACCAGACAACTGCCCAGCGATGTTCTTCCATGAAAAAAATCAGTTTCAATTCCTGACATCGATTGTATTCTTCAATCATGCAGCGGTATTCCAGCGTAGGAATACCGCTGTAATTTTTTTCTTCCTTTAATAAAATGCGAATATTCCGCACCGTGTGGATCAATCCCTCTTCATCCTGATATTTGAACATATGCGGAATCGTATCTCCTTTACTGGTAAACCAACAGTCCACCGCAATCTCTTTTTGTTTGCCCCGCACCTGTCCCGCGTTTGGCTTTTCTGTGTTGATCCCGATTCCAAACGGCATACGCCCACCTCCTTTTTTCTGTATCTATCTAGGCGTTTGCGAAACGCCACACGCCGCATAAATGCGGCATTTTTTAACTACAAAAAACAAATAACCCCTCACCGGATATGGTATAATAGAGTTGACGAGAAACTATAAACCATACATCCAAGAAAGGAGTTATTCTGACA
>JALENY010000009.1 GCA_022767285.1 Lachnospiraceae bacterium
CGGAAATTCTGCTTTTCTTTCTCCTCTTTGGCAGTTATAATGGTATGGAATGATGACAGGGTCAAAAGGTCATGATTTTCATGCTTGCATGAAAAATCATGACTTTGGGATCCGCTAAACATGAGAAAGTAGCCATTTTTCAAAGAAAAATGAGCGGATTTCGAATGTTTTCGGATTTTGGGAGCGCAAAGCGCGGAAAAATCCAAAGGCATCTGGGGTCAAATGCTTTTGACCCCAACATGGAATCATATTTGGAGAGGAATAATACTGCATGATACTGAATTGTTACAACATTTCAAAAGCATTTGGTGCGAACGAAATATTGAAAAACGCATCTTTTCATATAGAAGAACGGGAAAAAGCCGCCCTGATCGGACCAAACGGTGCCGGGAAATCCACCCTCCTGAAAATTATTATGGAGGAGCTGACCCCCGATGACGGGGAGGTTACCCTGGCAAAAGACCGAACCATCGGCTATCTGGCCCAGCATCAGGAGCTTGAAGGAGACAGTTCTATTTTTGACGAACTGCTAAAAGCAAAATCCGGTATTCTGGAAATGGAACAGCGGATCCGGCATCTTGAGATTGATATGAAACACCTCAAGGGAAATGAACTGGAATCTGCCATGGCTTCCTACAGCCGGCTGACCCACGAATTTGATCTGCAAAACGGCTACGCATACAAAAGTGAAGTAACTGGGGTTCTGAAGGGCCTTGGGTTCGAGGAATCAGAATTTGATAAGGAAATACAGACTCTGTCCGGCGGACAGAAAACCCGTGTTGCTCTGGGAAAACTTCTGTTGACAAATCCGGATATTATCCTGCTTGATGAGCCTACCAACCATCTTGATATGGATTCCATCGCATGGCTGGAAACCTATCTGATGAATTACCGGGGCGCTGTTCTGATCGTCTCCCATGACCGGTATTTTCTGGATAAAGTGGTCACAAAGGTAATCGAAATCGACCAGGGGCATGTGCGGATGTTTGCCGGCAATTATTCCGATTACAGTCAGAAAAAATCCGCACTTCGAGAAGCCGCATACCATGCTTATCTGAATCAGCAAAAAGAAATTCGCCATCAGGAGGAAGTGATTGCAAAACTGAAATCCTTCAACCGCGAGAAATCCATCAAGCGCGCGGAAAGCCGCGAAAAAATGCTGGATAAGATCGAGATACTGGAAAAGCCTGCTGAGCTGGATACAAAAATGCACCTCCATCTGGAACCACGGGTGACCAGCGGCAACGATGTACTGACAGTAGAACATTTAAGCAAGTCTTTTCCTGAGCTTCCTCTTTTTAATGATCTGAATTTCGAAATTTACCGCGGAGAACGCGTGGCCATCATTGGAAATAACGGAACCGGAAAGACCACCATTTTAAAGATCCTGAATCAGGTTATTCCCCCGGACAGCGGTTCTTTTACTCTGGGTTCCAAAGTACACATTGGATACTATGATCAGGAGCACCATGTACTCCACATGGACAAGACTGTCTTCGAGGAAATCTCGGACGCTTATCCCACCCTCACCAACACGGAAATCCGAAATGTACTGGCAGCTTTTCTCTTCACCGGCGACGATGTATTTGCACCTATTCATACTCTTAGCGGCGGCGAACGTGGACGTGTCTCTCTGGCCAAACTTATGCTGTCAGAGGCAAACTTTCTGATCCTGGATGAGCCCACTAACCACCTGGATATTGACTCAAAAGAAATTCTGGAAAATGCACTTCGCAGCTATACAGGCACAGTTTTGTACGTTTCCCATGACCGTTATTTTATCAATCGCACCGCGACACGTATCATGGAGCTGACCAACCAGAAGCTGGTCAATTATATTGGAAACTATGATTATTATCTGGAAAAAAAAGAAGAACTGACCGCTATCTATGCACCCGGCGCGGAAAATGCAGATCTCCGGGAAACGATTTCCGACAGCAAACTGTCCTGGCAGCAGCAAAAACAGGAGCAGGCCCGTGAGAGAAAACGGCAGAACGATCTGGCGAAAACGGAAAACGCTATCTCGGACCTTGAAGAACGGGATCGGGAAATTGACGATCTGATGTGCCGCCCGGATGTCGGTACAGATCCTGTAAAATGTACGGAACTGTCGAAAGAAAAAGCAGAAATAGCAGAAAAGCTGGAAGAACTGTATGCACTGTGGGAGAAACTGGCGGAATAAGAAGCCATATGAAAAAATCGGCTCCCGGATACCTGCATTTGATGATCTGCAGGATCCGGGAGCTTACTTTTCGATTTATTTCTCCAGTTCCGCGCGAATTGCTTTAATAAAATCAGCGCTGTTCAATACGGTCACGTTCTCTAAAGTCGTAATAAGGGCAAGATCTTTCGTCATTTTTCCGCTCTCGATGGTATCGATGGTGGCCTTTTCCAGTTTGTCAGCAAAAGCCATCAGTTCCTGATTTCCATCCAGTTCACCGCGTTTGCGAAGAGCACCGCTCCATGCAAAAATCGTTGCAACGGAGTTTGTGGATGTCTCTTCCCCCTTCAGATGTTTGTAGTAATGACGCTGTACTGTTCCGTGGGCAGCCTCATATTCATAGTATCCCTGCGGTGAAACCAGTACGGAAGTCATCATGGCAAGTGAGCCGAAAGCAGAAGAAACCATATCAGAGAACACATCCCCGTCATAATTCTTGCATGCCCAGATGAAGCCGCCTTCCGCTTTCATGACACGTGCAACTGCATCGTCAATCAGCGTATAGAAATAGGTAATTCCAGCCGTCTCAAATTTCTCCTTATACTCCTCTTCATAAATACTCTGGAAGATATCTTTGAAAGTATGGTCATATTTCTTGGAAATCGTATCTTTTGTTGCAAACCACAGATCCTGTTTCAGATCCAATGCGTAATTGAAGCAGCTACGTGCAAAACTTTCAATCGAGCCATCCAGATTGTGTATTCCCTGTGCAATACCGGGGCCTTTAAAATCCATAACCTTTTCTCTGGTCTCGGATCCGTCTGCTGCGGTATAAACCAGCTCCACCGTGCCTGGTCCCGGAATCACCAACTCGGTGTTTTTGTAGACGTCACCATAGGCATGTCTGGCGATCGTGATGGGCTTTTTCCAGTTTTTCACGCAGGGCTCAATACCTTTCACAATAATCGGGGTACGGAATACCGTGCCATCCAGCATGGCGCGGATGGTACCGTTTGGGCTCTTCCACATCTCCTTCAGATCGTACTCATCCATGCGGGCTGCATTTGGAGTAATCGTTGCACATTTGACTGCAACACCGTATTTCTTTGTTGCATTGGCAGAATCCACTGTCACCTGGTCATCGGTTTCATTTCGATGCTCCAGTCCAAGATCATAATATTCCGTATTCAATTCCACGAACGGCTCCAGAAGCTCTTCTTTGATCATTTTCCAGAGAATTCTGGTCATCTCGTCTCCGTCCATCTCTACGATTGGTGTAGCCATCTTAATTTTACTCATTTTTTCTTTGTATGACAGGGTAAATTCCCCGCATAAGCTCCTTTCTCTTTGTTGCTTTATTCATCGGTTACTGTCTCTGCAGCTTAAAACGTTTTCTTTCCTGCATATATATAATTTCCGGTCAACGATTCTGTGGCTTTAACATACTCTCAATATCATAGTGACCGATATTTTCCATTGTATTCAGTATGTGCTGCGTTGCCAGCTTTTCTGCCAGATCTTTGTCATGGATCCGCAGAGCTTCCAGAATCCTCTGATGTTCTTCATTTGTTTTTCTGGATCGTATCCGGTCTGCAATAGACAGCTTGCGCACCATCTGTACGTACTGGTGAAAATCCGACAGCTCATGGGCGAGAATACGGCTGTGCGAAGCAGTATATAGCAGTTCATGGAACCGTCCATCCAGTTCAAAAACCTGTTCATAGTGTTCTTTCTGCGTATGATACTGAGAAAGATACATCGTTTCTTCCATAGCTTCCAGTTGTTCATCGGTAATGTATTCAGCTGCCCATCTGGCACACAACCCTTCCAATCTGGAACGGATCATGTAAATGTCATTTACATCTTTTGCCGATATCCCGGTCACAAAAGCTCCCTTATTGGGAATCAGTTCTACCAGCCCTTCCAGGGCCAACTGCCGCAGCGCCTCCCGAACAGGCGTACGGGAAACCCCAAGCTCAGCCCCTAAAGCTGCCTCTGTCAGTTCGTCTCCGCTTCGATACCGGCCGCACAAAATATCCTGACGAATACGCATAAACACCTGAGCGCGCAGGGAACTGTTCTGATTCGTCATTGTTTTCTCCTCCTTATGCCAGCGAAATATCTAATCTTCTGCAGGCATCATCTATCACTCGAACTAATTCATCGTCCGTCAATACGGTAACACGTCCGTCTTCATATTCCTTATCGACCCATGCCTTTACCATAACAACCAGATCACAGTTCTTGTCAATTTGCTTTTCATTCTTCAGATGGTAATGGTTGTTGATCCAATGAGCAATACCGGCAAGACCGGATGTATTCGAAACAGCTACCTGCACCGGGCGGTTCAAAAACTTATCTGTGTCAAAAATATTGTAAATCTCTTCATTTTTTAAGAGTCCGTCTGCATGAATGCCGGCTCTTGTTATGTTAAAGTTACTTCCGACAAAAGGAGTTCTTGGCGGAATCTCATATCCGATTTCTTTTTCATAATACTCGGCAAGTTCCGTGATCACGGTAGTATCCATACCATCCAGTGTTCCGCGAAGCTGAGCATATTCGAATATCATAGCCTCCAGAGGGGTGTTTCCGGTACGCTCACCAATACCGAACAGGGAGCAGTTTACACCGCAGGCACCATATAACCATGCAGTGGTCGAATTGGAAACGGCTTTATAAAAATCATTGTGACCGTGCCACTCAATGAGTTCTGAGGGAAATCCCGCATGGGTCATAATACCATAAATAATACCCTGTACGGAACGTGGAATCACAGCACCGGGATAATTCACACCATATCCCATGGTATCACAGCAGCGCACTTTTATCGGTATCTTATATTCATCCATCAGTTTTGTCAGCTCAAGGCAGAACGGAATAACATATCCGTATATATCCGCACGGGTTATATCCTCCAGATGGCATCTCGGGCTGACACCTGTTTCCAGACATTCACGAATAACACTGAGATAATGCTCCATGGCCTGCCTTCTGGTCATTTTCATTTTATAGAAAATATGATAATCCGAACAGCTTACCAGAATTCCGGTCTCTTTTAAGCCAATTTCACGAACCAGTTCAAAGTCCTTTTTGCTGGCACGAATCCAGCTGGTCACTTCCGGAAACTTGTATCCGCGTTCCATACATTTGTAAACCGCATCCCGGTCTTTTTTACTGTATAAAAAGAACTCACACTGACGGATTTTTCCGTTTGGTCCTCCCAGTCTGTGCAGGTAGTCATAGATTGTCACGATCTGTTCTGTTGAATAAGGTGCACGGGATTGCTGTCCATCCCGGAAAGTTGTGTCCGTGATCCAGATTTCTTCCGGCATATGATGGGGTACAATTCGATCATTGAATGGTATTTTCGGCACTTCATCATAAGGAAAAAGATTTCGAAATACATTTGGGGTTTTCACATCAACCAGAGGATACATATGCTCTTCCAGTTGCAGCAGATTCGTTTGATCATTCATTTTTACAGCTCTATTTTCCATAATAATCCTCCTCATTTTACATTGCGCAATTGTATACAACCATGTAATTTGTTCCATTGTATACAATCACGCAATGCTTGTCAAGGGTTAGTTTGTATTTTTACCAATCATCATGCAGAAGCTTTTCGATATTCAATTTTCCACACCCCTGCATATTGCGGTTTAGCTGCAGATTATCAGATGACTGGCAGAGTCGGTATTTGATTTCATCGTTCGTCAGTTCCGGATTTTTTTCCAGAAGAAGGGCAATTGCACCGGTCACTCTGGGAGTTGACATAGATGTTCCGCTCTTTTCCATATAATTGTTGCGGCCATGGCAGGACATAATGCGACTGCCGGGAGCTACAACATCCGGCTTGAACAGACAATTTCCGACCGGGCCACGGCCGGAAGCACCTTTTTTCTCATAGAACATATCGGAGGAGCCCACAGTGATCACTTTACAGCTGCTTCCCGGAGCCGTAATCGTTCCAAAACCCGGGCCTCCATTTCCGGCAGCAGCCACCACCACGACTCCCTTCTCCCAGAGCTCATCCGCACATTCATTAATCTGTCTGCGGTTCATCTCCTCACCATTCATTCCTCCAACGGAGATATTTACGAGCCGAATACCCAACTTTTGATGATAGTTCATCAGCCATTCAAGCGCTTCTACCAGATTCTCACTATTCCCGGTTCCCCTCTGATCGAGTATTTTCAGCGCAACCAGCCTGCAGTCCGGTGCAACTCCACGGTATCTTCCGCCGGAGGCAGCACCGCTCCCACAGATAATGCCTGCCACATGAGTTCCGTGACCATTGTCATCATAGGGTTGCGTTCTGTTGTTCACAAAATCTTTAAAGTAAATTATTCTATGATCAAAATCCACATGGGGACTGATTCCGGTATCCAATACTGCTGCGGTTACGCCTTTTCCTGAAAAAATCATCCTATACTCCACAGGTGTTTTCACTACTATAATATTCTGCTTTTTTTACAAAGACATGAATTCTGCTTATTTCATGTGATTCTCTTTGGGTGTTCTCCTGTATGAAAGCATGATCCAGACAGCAGCAGATAGTTCTAAAGCCCTGCCTTCAGCCATACTATTCTTTTAACAGGTTTATACAGGTGACTCATGGCAGATCTGACCGAACAGATTTTATCTGATGACTATTTTGATTTTATTCTTCCTTATAATCGACCAAGTGTACTCGAGGAATATCGGCAATTTGGTGCACAGTATCTTGATCCCCATTATATGCTGGTGCATTCCGAGTCCAGATATCAGCCATTTATTCTCCCTGACAGCGGCCAGACATTTAATTACTATCCTTTTGTGCCGAAACTCTTCACCACATTAAGCACGGTCAGTCTGGAAAATTCAGGTATCATTCAAGTTCAGACACAGCCTTACCTGAATCTTAGCGGCCAGGGTGTTCTCATCGGATTTTTGGATACCGGTATTGACTATACCCATCCGGCCTTCCTTGATTCTTCCAAAAGGACCCGGATCACCGGAATCTGGGATCAGACAATACAGGATGGTGCACGGGAAAACCCCTTTCGCTACGGAACACTCTACAGTCTGGAACAGATTGACGAAGCGCTTCAGTCAGAAAATCCGAAATCAATCGTCCCCTCCACAGACACAAACGGTCATGGTACGGCACTGGCCGGTATAGCCGCCGGTTCCCCAAATGCAGAAGCAGAATTTACCGGTGCAGCATATGAAGCACAAATTTGTGTGGTAAAGCTGAAACCAGCCAAGGAATATCTGAAAGAATACTATTTTGCTGCGCCGGATGCAGTGGTCTTTCAGGAAAATGACATCATGATGGGCATCAATTACCTGATGCTGGAAGCAGACAGACTGGAACTACCCCTTGTTATCTGTATCGGTCTCGGAACCAATCAGGGTGACCACGCCGGAAACAGTGCTCTCTCCCGTATGATTTCCAGCATTTCCTACACCAGTTATACCATCTTTTCCGTGGGTTGCGGGAATGAGGGCGGACGGGGCCATCATTACTACAGCACTCTTGACAACAGCAGTGAGCCAGTGGAGATTCTGGTTCCTGAAGACACCGACGGATTTGTAACAGAATTGTGGGGATCCACTTCCGCCCTGTTCTCCGTTAGCCTTCAGAGTCCTTTGGGAACGCAGATCGCACCGATCACAGCCCGTCCCGGTAAGACAGAATACATTTCCCTTGTACTGGAGCAAACAGAAATCACGATCTCCTTTTCTGTTGTGTCTGAGAGCAGCGGCGATCCGCTGACCGTATTTCGTTTCCGGAATCCCACACCCGGGGACTGGATCATTCGCCTGAACAATCTAAATGAGATGCCCGTATCGTTTCACATGTGGCTTCCCATTACCGGCGTTTTAAAGCAGGATATCCGCTTTTTAAATCCAAATCCAAACACAACCCTGACCGTGCCGTCTGATACCGAAGCTGCCATCTCTGCCACCACATACAATGCCGAAAATCAAAGTCTCTATATTCATTCCGGCAGAGGGTATACAAGGACCGGTGCCATTAAACCGAATCTGGCCTCACCCGGTGTCAGCATTACTGCACCAAATCTGCAGCAGGGGTATCGTAATGTCACCGGTTCCAGCGCAGCGGCCGCGATCCTTTCCGGAAGTATCGCACTCATACAGCAATGGAGCATGCAGCTTCCGACATCATACCCTCTGAATAATCTGAATATGAATTCTTATCTTGTACGCGGAGCGATCCGGGATCCCGGGATGGACTATCCCAACCGAGAATGGGGATATGGAAAACTGAATGTCTATAACATTTTCAATTCCCTGATCCGTTAGTAGCAGAATCGAAACCTCTGACATATGATGAAGTGTGAAGTAAAATATTGGGAGGTTTCTTATGAGTGATATTACTGCTACCAACTGTGGCTGTGATTGCGACAACAGATGTGACTGCGAAGGACGTTCCTGTGGATTTTTCAGAAGAAATGATGACTGCTGTTCTTTAATCTGGCTGATCATCCTGCTTTCCTTCTGCGGATGCGGAAACGGCTTCTTCCGTTCCGGCAATGACTGTGATAATAACAACAGTTGTATCTGGATCATTCTTATCCTGTTCTTCTGCGGCGGCTTTGGCAATGGATTTGGCTGTGGCTGCTAACAGATCGTTATTAAGGGGCAGACATTTTGTCTGCCCCATTTACAAACCTCATCGGGTATACCTTATGTCAATACATGACCGGATCAAAGCAATGCCTTCCAAAACTATAGTAAGGAGATTATTATGGATCAATCCTGGATGAATAACCCCAACCTGCAGGGAATAGACAAAGCCAAACTTGAGATGCTGTCTCAGCTTGCTTCGCAGGGACAAAATCAGACCAAAAGCCAGTCTGATCTGCTCCCGTTTCTCATGATGGCTGCCAATACCTCAAAAGAAAAAGGCATGCAGTTTAAACCAAATGAGATGGATATGATCGTTGAGGTATTAAAAATGGGCAAGTCCCAGGAGGAAATTGCCCAAATTGATAAAATGATTATGCTTATGAAAATGATGATGAAGAATCCTTTTTAAAATTCTCAAGAATGCATTCGCGCAGAAGAGTCAGTGCCTTAACCGTGGCCTGTTCACGAATTTTCATACGATTTCCATTCAAACGCAGTTCCTGTACGTACACTTCTTTTTTATAGCAGCAGGCGATATAAACCAGCCCAACCGGCTTTTCCTCTGTTCCGCCATCCGGGCCGGCGATTCCGGTTATGGCTACACTTACATCGGACCCAGTGTTAAAACAGCAGCCTTTCGCCATCTCTTTTGCTGTTTTTTCACTGACAGCGCCGTACATTTTCAAAGTCTGCTTTTTCACCATCAGATGTTTACGTTTTGCTTTATTTGAATAAGTAATAAAGCCCTCTTTGTAGACATCCGAAGCTCCGGGAACATTGATCAATCTGGAAGCCAGCATGCCTCCGGTGCAGGACTCTGCTGTTGAGAGTGTCAGTTCCTTTTCCTTAAGAAGTTCCAGAACGGCCTCCTCCAGGGTCTTTTTCTCATCGGTCGTATAAATGTTGGTGCCAAAACGCACTTTCAGTTCACGAACAACCGGTTTGATCAGCTTCTGTGCCTCTTTTTCGTCTTTTGCCCTTGCGGTAATCCTCAGATGTACCTCGCCTGTTTTGGCATAAGTTGCGATGGTCGGATTCGTCTGCGCATCGATCATATCCTTGATCATGGTCTCAGCCATGCTTTCTCCGATACCGCAGATTTTGATCATTTTAGAATAAATAACTTCCGGCTGTTTTTCGCGCAAATAAGGATAAACCTGATTTTCAAACATCGGAATCAATTCATTTGGCGGTCCAGGAAGCAGGATCACCGTCTTGCCTCCGTCTTCTATAATAATACCAGGTGCCGTACCGTTTGCATTGTCCAGAACGATCGCCCCCTCCGGTACCATAGCCTGTTTCCAGTTATTCGCCGTAAGGGTCATTTTGGGGTTTGTTTTCAGATAATTATCCATGTATGCCTGAATCCGTTCTTTGGAATGCGGATCTTCATACAGCTCTTTTCCCATCACTTCGGCTGCGATTTCCTTAGTCAAATCATCTTCTGTGGGTCCTAAGCCTCCACAGAGAATTACCACATCCGAACGGTCCACTGCAGTCCTGATAACGGAGCGCATCCGCTCTTCGTTATCCCCAACAACGGTCTGGTAATAACAGGATAATCCCAGACGCGCACACATCTCAGCCAGATAAGCTGCGTTTGTATTTACAATATTTCCAAGCAACAGTTCAGTTCCTACACACACTAATTCTACAATCATATTTTCCTCCTGTACCGTAATACACAGCGGCTTCCCCTGCGGGATGGAAGAAAAGAGCGTTCAACCTGCCCCTTCTTCCTCTCTCCTAATCCTGCATAGTCAAAACCTGTTTATTTTTCCAGATATAGTCAATCAGCGAGATTATTGTCAGCGCTGTACTGATTATAATCAGAATCCATTCGATGGTATCAAAAATGCCGCCAAAATCCGCAATCAGAACAATGATCATAATCATCTGAAATACTGTTTTCATTTTACCCCAGATACCTGCCGCAATTACGATTCCGTTGTCAGCCGCAACGAGGCGGAATCCGCTAATGGCAAATTCCCGGGCAATGATGATGATACATACGACCGCCGGAAGCATCTCCATGGAAACGAGACATACCAACGCGGAACAAACCAGCAGCTTATCTGCAAGAGGATCCATAAACTTTCCGAAATTCGTCACCAGATTGTATTTTCTTGCAATCTTTCCGTCCAGCATATCAGTAAGGCTGGCAATCACAAATATTGCAAGAGCCGCCCACCTGGCCCATGCACCCAAATCCATTAACATAAATGCCACAAAAGGTACAATCAAAATCACACGCAAAACCGTCAATTTATTCGGCAAATTCATCCGTCAGTCCTCCTATTAAATCATATTCCATCGCACCGGTGATATGTACGAGAGCAAAATCACCGGACATCAATTCCGTATCCGTATTGATAAACACGTATCCGTCAATTCCGGGGGCATCTCCGTAAGAACGGCCTACATAGGCATTTTCGTCTGCAACCTTTCCTTCGATCATCACCCACAGATCCTGACCGATGCGCCGCTGCCCCAGATCAATGGAGATGTCCTGCTGAAGTTCCATCAGTTCTGCCTGACGATCCAGTTTTACCTCTTCCTCGATCTGTCCATCCATAGACGCTGCAGGCGTATCCTCCTCAGGTGAGTAGGTAAATACCCCCAGTCGGTCAAATTCCATCTCATCCACAAAATCCATCAGTTCTTCATGCTGCTGCTGCGTTTCGCCCGGAAAACCTGTGATCAGTGTGGTGCGAAGCACAATATCCGGTATTCTCTCTCTAAGGGTATTTACAATTTCTTTTAACTGCTCTTTTGAAGTTCTTCTGCCCATCCGTTTTAAAACTGCATCGCTTGCATGCTGTATAGGAAGATCAAGGTAATGACAGATTTTTTCTTCTTCGGCTATCGTGTCAATTAATTCCGGATATATTTCCTCCGGATAACAGTAGAGCACGCGGATCCACTGGATCCCATCAATTCTGCAGAGTTTTTTAAGGAGCTTGTGGAGACATTTTTCCCCATATAGATCCGTACCGTAAATGGTGGTTTCCTGTGCAACCAGGATCAGTTCCTTTACCCCACACTGTGCAAGATATTCTGCCTGAGCAATCAGCTTTTCCATAGGTACGCTGCGGTAGTTTCCGCGAATTTTCGGAATAATACAGTAAGTACAGTGCTTATCACAACCCTCTGCAATTTTCAGATACCCATAATGGCCGCCTGTAGTCACCACACGTTTTTCCTGAACATCGGGTAGATAATCGATATCCCGATATTCCGTATATTTCTGTCCTTCCAGGACTTTGTCGATGGCAACGGCAATGTCTTCATAACTGGTTGTGCCAAGAACAGCATCCACCTCCGGTATCTCTTTAAGAATTTCCTCCTGATAACGCTGTGCCAGACATCCGGTCACAAGAAGTGCCCTGCACTTGCCGCCAGTCCGGTATTCCGCCATCTGCAGAATATTCTGGATGCTTTCTTCCTTGGCATCATGAATGAAGCAGCAGGTATTTACAATAATAATATCCGCATCGGTCTCATCATCGGTAATCTCATACCCTCTTGATGTCAGAATCCCCAGCATTTCCTCTGAATCCGCCAGATTTTTGTCACACCCAAGCGATATAAACAATACTTTCATAATAACCTCATTTCATGTGAAAACAGGGACATACGCCAGACGCAGGTCCCTGTCTTTCTTTATTCGTCCTTTTTCTTATCGCTGTCAGCAGGCAAAATCGTCACCTTGCCCTCATAAACTTCTTCCACAGCAACAGAGAGGGGTTTTTTCCCATTTGCATGACTGATCAGAGGTTCTTCCCCATCGATGATCTGTCTCGCACGTTTGCTGGTGGCAAGAACAACCGAATAACGGCTGCTCACTACCGGAACTTCGTCCGGATCCTTGTCTTTATTGATTACTTCCATTAATTCTGAATAAGAAGGATGTATCATCATAACTATTATTCTCCTTTCATAATCCCTTTTAATTCACTGGTAATTTTTCTGATAAAGGTTTCATTTCGCACTGCTGCGCTGTGTTCGCCCAAGATAATGCTGTGAAGCTCATCCACGCATTTATCCAAATCGTCATTTATCAATACGTAATCATATCCGTTCATGCCCTTAGCCTCTTCATTGGCACGGCGCAGTCTGGATTTGATTACATCCATGGTCTCCGTCCCACGTCCGATCAGGCGTTTTTTCAGTTCTTCCGCAGAGGGCGGTGTTACGAAAATCAATACCGTATCGGGACGTTTTGCCTTCACTTTCAATGCACCCTGGATCTCGATTTCCAGGATCACATCTTTTCCGGCTGCCAGTTGGTTTTCCACATATTCTTTCGGTGTTCCATAATAATTATCGACGTATTTTGCATACTCGATCAGGGCATCATCATCGATCAGCTTTTCAAATTCTTCCACTGTTTTGAAAAAATATTCACGGCCATCCATCTCACCATCCCGCGGTTTTCTTGTGGTAGCAGAAATGGACAACGCATAATTGTCGTATTTTTTCAGAAGTGCTTTCATCAATGTACCTTTGCCGGCTCCGGAAAAACCGGAAACCACCACCAAAATCCCCTGATGTTCCATAAAAACCCCCGTCTGTGTCTATTCGATATTCTGTATCTGCTCACGGATTTTTTCAATCTCCGTTTTTAGCTCAATCGCAATATTGGTAGTCTCCAGATCATTTGCCTTCGACAGGATCGTGTTCGCTTCACGATTCATTTCCTGTGCGATAAAATCCAGCTTTCGTCCGATATTGGTGCCGTCATGCAATGCAGCCTGCATACTATGTATATGACTGCGCAGCCTTACGGTCTCTTCATCCGTACACATCTTGTCCGAGAATATCACCATCTCAGCCGCAATTCGATTCTCATCGATCTGAGAATCCTCAAACAATTCACGCATCTTGTTTTCCAGCCTCTGACGGTATTCCTGCATAATCTGGGGAGAACGCAAAACCACCAGTTCCACCTGGCTGTCCAGATAGGACAGTTTGTCCAGAATGTCCTTTTTCAGAGATTCCCCTTCCAGACTTCTTGCTTTGGCAAAATTCAGCGCAGCTTCACGGATTGCTTTTTCCAAGACACTCCACAGCTCCTCCTCATCCGTCTCGGGTTCTTCCATAGTGAACACTTCCGGGTAGCGGGACAGAGAAGAAACACGAATGTCATTTTCAAGCTGGAATTCTTCACTCATTTGTTTTAAATATTCCAGATACTGAGCCGCGATCTCCCGGTTATAGTGCAGGGAAGCTCCGCTTTGCGTCAGATCCTCATAGGTAATAAATACATCCACTTTTCCACGCAACATATATTCTTTCAGCGTACTGCGGATGGCACTTTCAAAAAAGCAGAATTTTTTCGGCATACGGATATTAAAATCGAGATATCTGTGATTGACAGATTTGATCTCGACAATAAATTTACGGTCGGCATCTGCTGCTTCCGCCCGTCCAAAGCCGGTCATACTTTTAATCATGTTTATCTCCTTTGATCACATACAGATTTATTTTACATCATAATCAAAGTTGCGTCAACGCCGGAAAAAAGATAATTCTGTGCTTAAAAGCCAAATCTTCCAAAGAAACAGGCTTTTCATACACAGAATTATCTCTTTATCTTTAGCCGCAAGCAGTTCAGCCAAGGCCAAACAGCATACCGACTGTATGTACGAGGAAAGCGCAGATCCATGCAATCAGACACTGACCGGCTACAATGCAGGCCGCCCATTTGCCGCCCAGTTCACGTTTCACGGAAGCAACCGCTGCGACACACGGTGTATACAGCAGACAAAAGATCAGTAGTGACATGGCAGTCAAAGGCGAAATAGCTGCCTGCAATGCTTCAATACTGCCAAACAATATGGTCACGGTGGAAACAACACTCTCTTTTGCCATAAATCCGGCAATCAGAGCCGTAGAAAATCTCCAGTCCCCAAATCCGAGCGGTCCGAAGATCGGTGCAATCACACCGGAAACCACTGCAAGAATACTGTCTTTTGAATCGCGAACAACCGAAAGCTGCAAACTGAACGTCTGTAAAAACCAGATTACGATCGTCGCAACAAATATAACAGTAAAAGCTCTCTGAAGGAAGTCCTTAGCTTTATCCCATAACAGCTGCAGTACGTTTTTCAATCCCGGCATACGGTAATTTGGCAGTTCCATGACAAAAGGCACCGCCTCACCCCTGAAAATACTGTTCTTAAAAATCAATGCGGTTATGATTCCGATAATGATTCCCACCACATAAAGAGAGATCATGACCAGTCCACCGTGCTTCGGGAAAAAGGCAGCGGTAAAAAATGCATAGATTGGCAGCTTTGCAGAACAGCTCATAAACGGTGTCAGCATAATCGTCATTCGCCGGTCACGTTCAGAAGGCAGGGTCCGGCTTGCCATGACACCCGGCACGGTGCAGCCAAAGCCGATCAGCATCGGAACAATGCTTCGCCCGGAAAGACCGATTTTTCGGAGCAGTTTATCCATTACAAAAGCAACCCTTGCCATATATCCGGTATCTTCCAAAAGTGACAAGAAGAAAAACAGGGTTATGATAATAGGCAGGAAACTTAACACACTTCCAACGCCGTTGAAAATACCATCGATCACAAGAGAATGGATGACCTCATTCACATTCCACGCGGTAAAAGCCGCATCCACCTGATCTGTTAGCCATGTGATACCCATTTCCAGGATTCCCTGCAGCCAGGCACCAATCACATTGAAGGTCAAAACGAATACAATGGCCATGATACCGATGAATGCCGGAATAGCCGTGTACTTTCCGGTGAGCAGTTTGTCAATTCTTCTGCTCCGCGTATGTTCTTTGCTCTCTTTTGGTTTCACAACCGTTTTTTCGACCAGTTTCCCGATGAAAGAAAAACGCATATCGGCAATAGCCGCTGCCCGATCCAATCCCCGTTCTTCTTCCATCTGACATATGATGTGTTCCAGCATCTGTTCTTCGTTATCCGACAGTTTCAGAGCCTGCAGAATCCGCTTATCTCCTTCTACAAGCTTTGTGGCAGCAAAACGAACCGGAATCCCGGCAGCCTGTGCATGGTCTTCAATCAAGTGCATGACACCATGAAGACAGCGGTGTACCGCACCGTTATAATCATCTTTATCGCAGAAATCCGTCCGTCCCGGGCGTTCCTGATACTGAGCCACATGAATAGCATGGCGTGCCAGCTCATCGACACCCTCGTTTTTCGCAGCCGAAATGGGAACAACCGGGATACCAAGCATTTCCTCCATCAGGTTAATGCGGATATGACCGCCGTTTCCGCGTACTTCGTCCATCATATTGAGTGCCAGGACCATGGGGATATTCAATTCCATCAACTGCATGGTCAGATATAGATTTCGCTCAATATTGGTCGCATCCACAATGTTGATGATACCCTTGGGCTTTTCATCAATGATAAATTTTCTGGTCACGATTTCCTCACTGGAATATGGTGACATGGAGTAGATTCCCGGAAGATCTGTTATTTCTGTGTTGCTGTGACCGCGAATGACTCCGCTTTTCCGGTCAACCGTCACACCGGGAAAGTTCCCCACATGCTGATTCGAACCGGTCAGCTGATTGAACAGTGTGGTTTTGCCGCAGTTCTGATTGCCTGCCAGGGCAAAACTTAAAACAGTGCCCTCCGGAAGGGGATTTTCATCAGCTTTTGTGTGATACTTGCCGCCTTCACCCAGTCCGGGATGCGCCGTATTTATTTTGTGTGAAGAAGCAGTTTCTTCCAGTTCGGCTTCCTTTTCGCTTTCCGACAGGGGTTCAATCTGAATTTTCTCCGCATCAGCAAGTCGCAGAGTCAGTTCATATCCATGAATACGGAGCTCCATCGGATCACCCATAGGAGCATATTTTACCAGTGTGACCTCCACACCCGGAATCACCCCCATATCAAGAAAATGCTGCCGGAGTTCGCCTGAACCTCCTACAACAGTGATTTTACCTGTTTTCCCTATATCCAAGTCCTTTAACGTCATGGAAATTACCTTCTTTCCTTTCGATTTCAAGGTTAGTATATGCTAACTGAGAAAATTTGTCAATTACTTAATTTAAACTCTCTACAAATTATTCTCTGTTTTGATTTTGTTTTCTTTTTGTCAGTTCTCCCTGCTTCTGATTTAAAACAAACTGTGGTGATTTCAGCAGCAATCCTTGTTTTCACTTTTCATATCTGATATAATTTTTCAGTTAAAGAATTTGTTATGAATCGATTGTTATTTAGGAGAATATAGTTATGGCATTTGACGGAATTGTGATCGCCAGCCTTGTCAGCGAACTGCGCCGTACAATTCTAGGCGGAAAAATAAATAAAATAGCGCAGCCGGAACCGGATGAGCTGATGATCACCATAAAAAATCAGAAAAACCAATATCGGCTTCTTCTGTCAGCCAGCGCTTCCCTGCCGCTGATTTATCTGACAGAGAACAACAAGCCAGGACCGCTGACCGCACCCAATTTTTGCATGCTGCTGCGAAAACATATCGGGAGCGGAAAAATCATCAATATTACACAGCCTTCGATGGAACGAATCATTTGTTTTGATATTGAGCATCTGAATGAACTTGGGGATCTCTGCCGTAAAAAGCTGATCATTGAAGTCATGGGAAAACACAGCAATCTCATTTTCTGCGATGATGAGGGCAAAATCATTGACAGTATCAAGCATGTATCAGCCCATATGAGTTCTGTTCGTGAAGTGCTTCCGGGCCGCAGTTATTTTATACCGGAAACTCAGCATAAATATAACCCGCTGGAATTGACCGCGGAGGAATTCATCTCCGTGATATGCGAAAAGCCCCTTGCTGCAGCCAAAGCCATATCTTCTTCCATCACCGGAATCAGCTACGTGACTGCAGAGGAAGCGGTCCACCGGGCATCTCTGGACGGAGGCGTGCCTATGGCATCATTGAATGAGGCAGAAAAACAGCACCTGGCCGGAACCTTCCTCCGCATGATTGACGAAGTCAAAGAAGAAAGCTTTGTCCCGAACATCGTATATTGCGACAAAGAACCGGTGGAATTTTCCGCAATCGCTCTGACCCAGTATTCCGATTATACCGGAATCCGTGACACAGATCATCCTGGTGTGTATAAGGGGAAATTGACAATCGTCCCCTTTCCATCCATCTCCCAGGTGCTGGAACTCTATTATGCACAGAAAAATATCGTGAGCCGTATCCGTCAAAAATCCACGGATCTGAGAAAAGTGGTACAGACATCTCTGGAGCGGAATATCAAAAAATATGATCTCCAAAGCAAGCAGATGAAAGATACAGAGAAAAAAGAGAAGTACCGAATTTATGGAGAACTGATCAATACCTATGGCTATGGTTTGGAACCGGGCGCAAAATCCTTCGAAGCGTTGAACTATTACACCAACGAAATCATTACCATTCCTCTGGATCCAACCATGACACCCGGTGAGAATGCGAAAAAATATTTTGAGAAATACAGCAAGCTGAAACGAACGGCAGAGGCACTTGGCACCTATCTGGTCGAAACCAAAAATGAAATCGAGCATTTGGAATCCATCGCCACTTCTCTGGACATTGCTCTCGCGGAAGAAGATCTGGTTCAGATCAAAGAAGAACTGGTACAGAGCGGATACATCAAGCGGCGCAATACAGGCGGAAAAAAGGCCCGGAACACATCGAAGCCCTTCCACTATATATCCAGTGACGGTTATGACATGTATGTGGGAAAAAATAACTATCAGAACGAAGAACTTACCTTTAAGTTTGCCGATGGAAATGACTGGTGGTTCCACGCAAAAGGGCAGCCTGGTTCACACGTTATCGTAAAATCTCGAGGCGATGAGCTTCCGGACCGCACCTTTGAAGAAGCCGGACGGCTGGCTGCTTTTTATTCCAAAGGCCGCCAGGCTCCCAAAGTAGAAATCGATTATATCCAGAAGAAACATGTAAAAAAACCCAACGGAGGAAAACCCGGTTTCGTAGTTTATTACACCAACTACTCTCTGATGATTGAACCGGATATTTCCGATATTCACCAGGTGAACGGATAGTAATCTATTCTATTTATGATCTCTGCAGACTTTTACCAGTTGGATCACTGCAGTCGGTATAACAGCAAGCAGCCAGACCATACCATACTGACCCATTCCAAGAGGCGCTACAGAAAAAAGATTCTGCAGAACCGGAATAAAGAGAACCAGATTCAGTAAAATCATACCTGCAGCAAATGCACCGAGGCTTGCCATATTCCGTTTAAATCCGATGCGGAATATAGAATGATTGCTCCTGCAGTTAAATCCGTGAAACAGTCGTGCCGCGGTCAAAGTTGCAAATGCCATGGTGCTGGCGAGTGCTGCATTCCCCTGTGTCAACCCCAGATGAAAAGCTATCATAGTACAAAAAGCGATTAGCGCCCCCTGGGACAGGATCTTTGTCATAAAGCTTTTCGTCAGGATTCCCTCTTTGGGATCCCGGGGTTTCTCGAATAGCAGTCCTCTTTCCGCCGGTTCCATTCCGATGGCAATGGCCGGCAGAGAGTCGGTCAGAAGATTAATAAACAGCAGATGGACCGGCGCAAAAGGCACCGGCAGGGCCATGATCGAGGTATATAATACGGCAAGAATTCCTGCCATATTGCCTGACAGCAGAAACTGTATGGAGTTTCGGATATTGCGATAGACATTTCTTCCATTGGCTACGGCTTTTATGATCGTTGCAAAGTTGTCATCCGTCAATATCATAGCAGCCGCATCTTTCGACACTTCCGTTCCGGTGATTCCCATGGCAACACCAATATCAGCTTTTTTCAGCGCAGGCGCGTCATTCACACCGTCTCCGGTCATGGCAACCACATTTCCCTTCTTCTGCCATGCATTTACGATGCGAATCTTATTTTCCGGTGAAACACGGGCATAAACAGAAATTTTTTCAATGTTTTCATCCAGTTCCGTCTCAGACATAGCATCCAGTTCTGCACCGGTCACAGAACAGTCACCTTCCTGAAAAATACCAATCTGTTTTGCAATGGCGGCTGCCGTAATTTTGTGGTCGCCGGTAATCATAACCGGTTTAATCCCGGCGCTCTTTGCATCTTCCACAGCACTCCTGGATTCTTCTCTCGGGGGATCCATCATAGAAATCAGGCCAAGGAAAATATAATCCCTCTCATCAGACAGATCCAACTCATCATCCTCTTCCACTTCCCGGTAAGCAAAGGCAAGAACCCGCAATCCATTTTCTGAGAAATGAAGATTCTGATTCAGGATCTCTTTTCTGTCTTTTTCTGTCAGCGGACGAATTCCGGAAGAAGTGCGGATGCTCACCGTTCGGTCAAGCAGCACATCCAGCGCACCTTTGGTCAGAAGTGTCGGAATACCGTGAAGACGGTATTTTGTGGTCATCAGCTTCCGGTCAGAGTCAAAAGGAAGTTCTTCCAGACGATGCATAATCTGACGAATGTTCTCATCCGGCAGATTAATTTTTCGTACCATCTCAATCAGAGAAAATTCTGTCGGATCACCGATTCCCTTTCCGTCCACGATGGAGGAATCATTTGTCAGAATCGCATCGTACAAAAGATATCGATGCAATTGATTATGAATATCCAGCTGCTCCGGTTTCAGCACTTTTCCATCCACATATATATCCTGAACAGTCATCTTGTTCTGAGTCAGGGTACCGGTTTTATCCGAACAGATAACTGAGACGCATCCGAGACTTTCTACTGCCTTCAATTCTTTGATGATCGCATGTTCTTTTGCCATTTTCTGAGTTCCCATAGCCTGCACGATCGTTACGATCGAGCTTAATGCTTCCGGAATGGCTGCTACCGCCAGAGCAACCGCAAACATCAGAGAATCTAATATAGACATTTTTCGATATATACTCAACCCGAATACAATCACGCAAATGATCATAATAATCATAGCCAGACGGCTGCTAAACTGATCCAGGCTGACCTGAAGCGGGGTTTTCTTCTCTTTTGTCGCATTCATAAGAGAAGCAATTTTTCCAATCTCCGTATCCATACCGGTGCCGGTAACCACCACATCCGCTCTTCCATAGGTGACAAGGCTTCCGGAATAGACCATATTGACCCGGTCCGCCAGCGCCGCTTCCCTTGTAATCTCACAGTCCTTTTTCTCTACATTTGTGGATTCGCCGGTCAAAGCGCTTTCATTGACCTGAAGGGAATAATTATCCAGAATTCTCCCATCTGCCACGACCATATCGCCAGCTTCCAGAAGAATGATATCTCCCGGAACCACGTCTGCAGACGGGATCTCAATTTTCTGACCATCCCGAAGCACTTTTGCACTTGGGGAAGACAGTGATTTTAGACTTTCCAGAGACTTTTCCGCTTTTTTATGCTGAACTGTGCCAAGAATCGCATTCAGCACAATTACGGCCAGTATTACAATGGTGCTTTCCACATTTCCTGAAACCATGGAAATAATTGCTGCTGCAATCAGAATCAGAACCAGCAGATCTGCAAATTGGGAAAGGAAAATCTGAATGGTGCTCTTTTTCTTCCCCTCTTGCAGAATATTAGGTCCTTTTTCCCGAAGCAGGGCATATGCCTGTACTTTTTCAAGACCGGTTCTTTTTGTCCCGAGTTTTACAAGTACCTCTTCCTTTTTGATCTGATACCAGTTATCCATGCAAATTCCTCCTACACATTTCTATTTATTATTTATCCATATTTTCTGAGAAAAAAAGACTTTTGATGTATTATCCTGGTCATCTCTCATACCTGAATACATCAAAAGTCTCGTAACCGTTGTTCGGCATGTGCCACCAGACAGTTACCTGCCGCGAATGTTGACAGCACATTTAAACTACTCCCTTTTTTATGAAATTAATTTATTGATACTATACTTGAACTGATTAGAAATGTCAACTGAAAATTCTGTAAACTGCCTATATTTATATAAAGAATTATATCTTTCAATAATGGTCCTGCACACTGCTTTGATGAACCTCACTCTAAACAGACAGGTCTGCTGACGCAGACATCACCATAAATAAAAGTTGATTGCTTCTCATTACATGCTCCCGCAATCATAACCTGTAATCGCAATCCAGCCTGTCGGCCTACTTGCTCAACAGTGATCTTTCCTCTTAAAACAATCACTTCCTTTTCAGCAGATTCAGCCGCTCTTTCTCTTCTTTTGTGACACGGTAAGACTCCCGGATCTTCTGTATCGCTTTATTATGGGTAAAGTCATCCAATATATTCTCTGTAAAAAGTCTCTCTGTTTTCTCAGGGAATTTCACATAACAGACTGACAAAGCCCAGGCTACAGCCATTTTCACATAATATTCCTCTTGGCGGACAGCTTTCAGATCCGACAAAATGAGATCAATGTATTCTTCATTTACAAAATGATCCAGAAAGGCAACCACTGCAAAACGAATCGAATACGTTTCCCGGCATGTTAAAAAATTTTGCAAATACGGATACCAATCTCCCGGATCTTTTTTCATAAATTTATATGTCATACAGGAGCAATCGCATACAGCCCAGTTGTCGATCATCGGCACAAACTCATTCAGCAGCCGCTTTCTTGTATCTGTATCACATTTCATATAACCGATGACCATGCCGTGAAGCATAAGTTCCTCATGATAAACCTGATGTTTGCTTTCAAGACACTTTATGGCATCTATGTATGTGTCACCGTCTGATTTAGCAATTTGCTTCGCAATGTCGCGGAGCTTCGGCACACGTACGCCCAACATGGGGGCGATCTCACCGGGCACCAGCGAACGGTTAAAGTCTTTGTAAGAATCATCGGCAGATGCATATAATTGTTCTCTTATATGTGCAACAATTTGATCCAACTTATTTCTCCTTTTATCATAGTCTTTATACTTATATTTGGTATAGTCGTATTCTGCAAATCAGTGTCATCTCTTTTTCGGCATACGATGCTATCGCTTTATTATTTCTGATATTCCTATTTCGAAGTTTTATATCTGATGGCGAACTACTGCATACTCATCCCCGTTGCGATAATAAGGACAGCCCTGTCTTTTATCTGTCATGAGCCGGTACCACTCGTCCTCATCCAGATTCATCTGGCAGACATAGCCTTCGTAATCTTCATCATATTCATAATTTGCGCAGGTGTCACAGGCATTACTCATTAGCGAACCTCCGAATATTCATTTATCTTATATGTATTGTCACAAATGCAGCATTTACGAAATTAACCGAATCCCCAATAGCTGTACTTGATCTATAGTTACTGTACTTGTTTCCGCAATTATTTCCGTAATTATTTCCGCACTTAAATCAATTATCATAATCCATGTAAACTCAGTAAAGCTCTCGCCTTATCATAATCATTTTTATGCACATAAATATAATACTGCAGTTCAGTTTCCCGTTTTTCGAAAGCGGTTCCTGTTCGGGCTCTCGAGCCGGCACTCACAAGAGAAGGACTCTTTCGGTCAATGGTTTTGTAATCATACTCAATTCCGTGTTCAGCCAGCAGAGAACGAACTTCAGCCTGCTTGTTAAGGTTATATGTCATATACAGTTCTTTTCGATTAAAAATATTAATCATAATGGTTCCTCCTCTTTCAAAAGAATTCCACCTTATATTTTGTTTTATTTAGTATGATTGTATCATATTTTTTGTAAAAATGGGACTGCCTCTCAGCAGTCCCACGAAATATTCTGGAAAATATTTACTTTAAATTACCAGTTCATAGGTTCCATCCACTTCCAGTTGCTGCGTTTCTATAATTTTATCGATTACTTCACGAGCATCAGGAGGGGCAGACCATGCTATCCCGCAGCCTGCCGATATTTCCCTCGGCACAGGAATTAAACGACCCGGTATCCGGCTGCTTTTACATATTTTTTCCATAGCCATAGCGCCAGCCGTGGTATGAAAAGTCACTAAAAATCTCAGCTCTTTTTTTCTCATAAAATCCCTACTTGATCGTAATCACATAATCCGGTTTTACCACCTGCACATCAACTGTTTTACCATATTTCGCAGCCATACGCTCAATATTTTCTTTCGCATTTTGTGTGCTCACTGTGATCCGGACGGTTTCTCCCGGATTTTTACGAACCGCTTCTGTAGCCATCAGAAGGGGTTCCGGGCAGGACAATCCTCTTGCATCTAGTGTAATCATGTTTTCCTCCTACATATGTTTTTTCTATTTTTTCCGGACTCTATATATCCGGCATATGTCTGTTAGATTTTTCTGTTATAGCTTGCATTTTTCTATATTTCTATTTGTTTGTCTTCAACTTCCGCGCTCTTTTACACCATCACATTCCTTATGCTTTGTTTCTTCGTATATTTACAAGCGCAATGATAAATAAAATAACAATTGACGCAACCACAGCAATACGGCCTGCAGGTGTACTTCCGTCCGCACTGGAAGCCAACTTGAAGTTGTGAGCAAAGCCGGCGCCAAGCAGCATTCCAACTACACTGATTGCAGAATCAGCGGAACCGCTTCCTGCAAGAATCAGCTGGCGGAGAGGACATCCGCCTGCAAGGCAAGCTGCAAGCCCTACAATATACATTCCAAGGATGTTCCAGAGTACTTCCGTATGAGCGATTGGCTGACCTGCCATGGAGAAATGAAAATTTCCTCCAACAATATTATAAATAAGCATAACAACAAATAATACACCGATTGGGATCAACAGCGTAGCATCTTTCATGAGAATCGTATCACGGATTCCGCCCGCAAAACACATACGGCTTCTCTGCGCAGCAATACCAAACACGATTCCGCCAATCAAAGAAACAAGGATCGGCGCATGCATACTGCCGGGTCCTTCCGTACTTGCTGCGAAAAGAGTTGTTGTAATACTCAGCAAAAACAGGATCACAAGAATCACCGGGAGCACCACTCCATCTGCCGGTTTTGAGTCATAGGCCCGTCCCAGGGAAAAGCCTTTTTTCAGGAAAAAGGCACCGGTTGCAATACCTCCTGCAAATCCAATCAGAGCAATATAGGCATTCACATCACCTGCAGACATACGAATTATCATACGAAGCGGGCATCCCAGGAACATCAATGCACCTATCATAGTAACAAATCCCAGTACAAATCGGATCATCGGAGATGAGCCTGCTGTGGAACGATGCTCTTTCGTTATGAGTGAAATGATAAACGCACCAACAACAATTCCAATAATCTCCGGGCGCATATACTGCACCACCGGTGCTGTGTGAAGATACGCCGCACCTGCAATATCACGAACAAAGCAGGCAACACAGATTGCCATATTACCCGGATTGCCCATCACTGCCAGGATTACTGCCACAATACCGGCCAGAATCCCAAAAACCACTAAATTACATTTTCCTTTCAACACAAATACATCCTCCTCATTTTCGTTATTCTTTTATAAGTATAACGTATAACGCAAAAAAGTTGAACAACAAATTTGCATTTTGCTCAACTTTTTCATCACTTTTTATCGTTCAATTGTCTAAATATCATTTTACATTTCTTTTGATATTTCTTTATGTATTACTTTCAGCATATCTTCTGATATTATTTCTGTATTTCTTTTCTGCATGTATATCACTAAAATGACTCATGAAACAGTTCTTCAGCATTTTGACGCAATTTTTTTTCAAACCTGCGATATTTTCCAAGAAATACTCTGCCCTCTTCCGTAAGGGTGGAACCGCCTCCGTGTGAGCCTCCGGTTCTCTTGATTATCAGATCGTAACCAAGTGTTTCTTCGGCCCGGTGCAGTATCTTCCATGCCTTGCTGTAAGCAAGATCCATTTTCTTAGCGGCCAGATTCATAGAACCTTCCTGATCAATGTGTTCCAAAAGAGCTGCAACACCTTCTCCAAAAAACTTTTCTCCCTGTTCGTCCACAAGACGAATGGATAATCGGTAATTCATTGTCATCACCTATATTTTGTTCAGTCTATTCCATTCAAATGCTGGTACATATCTTTAGCAAAGCTATCCGTCATACCGCTAATATAATCCGTAACCAGCATAAGCCTCAGATACACTTTTTCGCCATGACTTTTTCCTTTTGCGTAAGTATGGTAAATCTGCCGATAATTTTCCGATATCAACCGCACGAACTTTGCCTCCATCATCCCCATCGGTTCCTCCTCATCATACTGGAGCACCGCAGGCACCATCTTATCCAGAAGATATGTTATGATCGTGTTTGAGGCAATTTCAAGTTTCAGAATCGGCATGGATGTAAATGCATAATCATAGGCAATTCTTCCCAGCGCTTTGATCAGTTTCTCACCTGGAGTGTGATAAAAAAGATCATGGGGGTACCGCCCCTGCATGATGGTTTTGTAATGAGACGTAAAACCTTCCGTAGCACTGAAAATAAGATAGCCCTGCATGCGAACCAGCCAATTCTGTACCGCATACTGTTCCGGATTGGCAATTTTCCACTCTTTCGCCCGATCATACTGCTGTTCCAACACCTGTATCGGATATCCGTCCACAGTCTTTTTCAGTTCTTTTATTAAATCATCGTAGGAAATGCAGCCTTTTTTAAAAGCGTCCTCGATATCAGCGGTACGATAGGCAATATCGTCAGCCGCCTCCAGAATAAAAGTCAATGGATGCCGATTTCTGCCGGCTCCGGTCGTAGATACAATATCTCGGAACAACTCCTGCTCAGCAAAAAAATAGCCCATCTTTTTATCTTTCACATTTCCGCTTTTTGCATCGATTTCCATCGAACTGTTCGGGTATTTGATGATGGTATTGAGCAGACCGTATGTCAGATTCATACCGTTTTCGTTTACCAGAAAATGAAGCTTTGATACCAGTCTCAGAGCCTGAGCATTTCCTTCAAAATGGTAGAAATCCGCCATCTGCTGAGACGTCAGCAATTGCTCCACCGGCTGTCCGCATACCTGCTGTTTCTTTAAATTTTTCTGAAACCAGTCCCGGATCGCCTCTTCACCAAAATGTCCGAAAGGCGGATTCCCGATATCATGAATCAGCCCGGCACATTGCAGAATATCACAGATATCACTTTTCATCTGAAAGTCAAAATTCTCATCGGGATAGTGTTCCAGAATGTAAGTGCCGATATTCTGCCCCAGGGACTTTGCAAAAGATGAGACCTCCATGGAGTGAGTCAGTCTGGTGCGGATAAAATCGCTCTTATCAAGCGGAAATACCTGCGTCTTATCCTGCAGTCTCCGAAAAGAAGCACTCCCGATAATGCGATGATAATCTTTTTCAAATTCGCTTCGAAGATCTGTACTTTTCTTCTGACCGTTTTTCTGGTAACTGCCGACCCGTTTCGGCGAAATCAATGTCTCCCAGTTCATAATTATATTCCCAGAATCTTTTTCACTGCATCCTGCATTTTATCAACATCGACAACCGTATTATGGCGGATCTGTGCATTACGGATTTCCTGGATTGCCTTTGGTTCCGGCACTTTGGAAAGTTCACAGAGCTTATCGATCATAGCAAAATCTTCCAGGTCAGCATATTCCGGTGCGATGGCACCGATCACGCTTCTGCCGAATTTGTACGGACTTGCGGTAGACGCGATCACAGTCTTGCGGTCATCACCGGTTTCTGATTTGTATTTATCGTATACAGCTGCAGCAACGCCCGTATGGGTATCCATAACATAACCGGTCTTTTTAAAAACATCGGCAATCTTATTCGCAGTTTCCTGCTCGGACGCATAGTTTCCGTAAAAATCATCCAGAAGTGCTTTCATATCCTCTGTGATCTCATATTTTCCGTTTTTCGCCAGAGACTCCATAAACTCACGATTTTTCACCGCGTCTCCGCCGGCAATGCGGTAAATCAGACGCTCCAGATTGCTGGAGATCAGAATATCCATGGACGGAGAAGATGTCAGGATAAACGCACGGTTTCTGTCGTACTCACCGGTACGGAAGAAATCATAAAGCACTTTGTTTTCATTGGAAGCACAGATCAGTTTTGCAATCGGCAGCCCCATATTTTTCGCATAAAAAGCTGCCAGAATGTTTCCGAAATTACCGGTGGGCACATCCACATTGATCTTAGTACCCGGTTCGATCTCGCCCATTTTGCACATCTGTGCATAGGCATACACATAATAAGCAATCTGCGGTACGAGACGTCCGATATTAATGGAATTGGCAGAAGAGAACTGATATCCGGCTTCTGCAAGTTCCGTTTCCAGTTTTTTGTCGTTGAACATACGTTTCACGGCGCTCTGTGCATCATCAAAGTTACCATTTATGGCAACCACATAGGTGTTGTTTCCCTTCTGTGTTACCATCTGCAGTTCCTGGATGGTACTGACACCGTTTTTCGGATAAAATACGATGATTTTTGTGCCGGGTACATCTGCAAAACCTGCCATAGCTGCTTTTCCGGTATCTCCGGAAGTTGCCGTCAAGATAACGATCTCATTCTTGACATGATTCTTTTTAGCTGCTGTGGTCATCAGATGGGGCAGGATGGAGAGCGCCATATCTTTAAAAGCAATCGTTGCTCCATGGAACAGCTCCAAATAGCAGGCACCGTCTTTTTCAACTACCGGTGCAATGGCAGGTGTGTCAAATTTTTCATCGTAGGCCCGTGCAATACAGTTTTTCAGCTCTTCTTCTGTAAAATCGCTAAGGAACAGATGCATTACTTCATAAGCAACTTCCTGGTAAGACATTTCCATAAGTTTTTCAACACTCACATCCAGTCGCGGGATGGTGGTGGGAACGAAAAGACCTCCGTCTTCAGACAGGCCCTGTAAGATCGCCTGAGATGCTGTTACCGGCTGGTTGTTGCTTCTTGTGCTTTTGTATAAAATTTCCATGTTTTCAATCACTCTCTTTTATTTTTTGTGTTTATGTGCGCTATAGTTCGCGCACATTCGTCAAATGTCTGCTTCGCAGTTGCTTGACTCTTTGTGTTCGCGAATTCTATAGCTCCATTTCTCTCCGCTATAGTTCGCGCACATTCGTCAAATGTCTGCTTCGCAGTTGCTTGACTCTTTGTGTTCGCGAATTCTATAGCTCCATTTCTCTCCGCTATAGTTCGCGCACATTCGTCAAATGTCTGCTTCGCAGCCGCTTGACTCATTGTGTTCGCGAATATTATACCATACAGTCATGAAAATAAAAGCCTTTTTTTCTAATTCTCCTATCGATAGAAATCATGTCCGCCGCAGGAAAACAGCCATGTCAGATTGTTTCTGAACCAACATACATTCTTTTCTTCTGAATGGATTCCGGACATGAAATACAGCGCTCCCTGAGATTCATCCTCCCCATCCAGTGCCCGATTTACAGCTTCTACCGTTTGATCTGATATGACAACAGAATCAATGCGTCCATCCGCTACCGGTGTGAACTGCGGACTGCCTTCCACCACCTGATAAACCACATCTTCCACGCAGTCCGGAAATTCCGGACTGTTTACCCGATTCAGCACCACATTTGCCACAAGTATTTTACCTGCTATCGGTTCACCTCCGGCTTCCGCCTCCACAATCTTCAGCAGGATCTCATACTCCCTGCCAGCACGAAATTCTAATGTCAAATGCTCCAATGGGTACTTTGTCAGTTCTTTCAGACAATTTTTCATAGGATTCGCTTCCTGTGGAGCAAGCACCAGATAGGTTTTTTCCGCAAGAACTTCATCATGAATATGAGAATAACGATTCAACTGAGAATACTCTTCTTCCCCTGACTGCTGTGCGGTCTCCGCATAAACCAGGCAATCCTCAGATAATTCGAAAGAGCCTTTTAAAAGAAACAATACCAGGCATAAAAGGAACGGAAATAGGATTTGTGCAATTTTTTTCATAAAAAATCCCCCTTCCGACATAGACTCTTTCCCTTGAAGTGAGCCCATTTTAGTAGGGGGTTTTTTAAAAGTCAATACGGAAAGATAAAATTCGTATGACTGCCCAAAATTTCCTGTTATTGCAAAGAATAAAATTGTAAAATATCACGTTTTCATCGCAGATTTCGACTTATTTTGCATAGGCATAATGCCGAATTTATCGCAGGTTTCGACAGATGTTTCATAATACAGCTATATTTTCGATATCAAACACTGCAAAGAATAATCTACCCGAAGTAATTTCGGTGAGACCTCATAATTAATCTTACAAAGAAGAAAGCAGCACATTTCTTAATTTTCTCGTCAGAGAAATCGTTCCTGCATCTTTTTTCTGCTGCATGATGAGGATTGTCATGTTTTCGTTCGGGAAGTTTTCAAAATAGCATCCCAGCCAACCGTCCCATCCATACTCGCCTTCCAATGAAATTCCACATGTCCGACCGGTATCTTTTACTCTTCGCATCAAATGAGAATAGGTGTATCCTTCCATCCCAAGCCATTGATTCATCGCATTCTGCTGATTTGTAAGCAACGAACCCGAAGTCAGGAATTCCACGGTTCTGGATGACATCACTCTGACACCGTCCAGACAGCCTCCGTTTAAAAGCATCTGAGCAAATCGGGCATAGTCATCGATCGTAGAAACAAGCCCCGCACCGCCTGATTCAAAAGCCGGCGGCGTTTCCATCTTGTAAGAAATCACAAGATGATTTCCTCTATAAGGGATCATAATATCTCCATTCCCGACCGTTTCATAGGCGTCAGCCAGGCGGTGCCGTTTTTCCGGTGCTACCCAAAAACCCGTATCCTTCATTCCAAGCGGTGCAAAGAGATATTTCTCAAGGAATTCTCCAAACCGCATACCTGATACTTGTTCGATCACTGCTCCAAGGATATCTGCCGAAAGTCCATAACACCAGGAACTGTCCGGATCAAATGCCAGCGGAAATGTTCCGATATGATTTGCAAATTTTTCTGTCGTCACTGCCTGATCGGTATGCATTTTTGTCTCACAAAACTGAAGATATTCTCCGATCAACTTACCGGCTTTTGTATTCTCTCCTCCGTATGTAAGCCCCGATGTCATATTCAGCAGATGAACACTGGTGAGAATTTTTCCAGCGGGCCTCAGCACTCCGTTTTCTTCTACCTGAAGACCTTTAAATCCGGGAAGAATCTCCTCTATGGGCTGCGCCAGATCCAGCTTTCCCTGCTCCATCAAAATCATCGCTGCTGCCGCAGTAATCGGTTTTGACATAGAGTACAGACGAAAAATCGTATCCCTGCGGATTTCTTTTTTTTCTTCCCTGTTTTTATAACCCCGGTTTGTGTAAAAAAACTCTTCGTTGTCCTTGCGTACCAACATGCTCATTCCTGCTGTAGTACCATCCGAGATTGCTTCATCGATCAATTCGCACAGCCTTTTTTTTATCATTTCGGTCATAAAAAACATTCCTCTTTCCACCACAATATTAATTTGATTTTCCTTCTATTCCTTTTCGTTTCTTTTCTTAAAAGCATTTCACAACAGAGATATTTTGAAAAAGCGCAGAGCTTTCCATCTAAGGTTTTCGCTCTGCGCCACACATATTACATGTTTATCTAATCTGCCATCCGGTTATTGATCGCTGCCACCAAAGCGTCAATGGAGGCATGGATGATATCCGTATGCAGGCTGGCACCCCAGGAAAGCTTTCCGCTGGCTGAACGGATTCCCACATAAGCGATTGCCCGGGAACTGGAACTCTGCTCCAGAGCATGTTCGGAGTAAGACACCAGATCGTATTTCAAACCATATGCTTTCTTCAGTGCGTTGCTCACAGCGTTCAGACGGCCGTTTCCTTCTGCTTCAGTGACAACTCTCGTTCCTTCGAATGTAGAAGTAACCTGAGTCGTAATTCGGTCTCCATGCTGTTGGAAATGAACTTCGTTGATGCTGTAAGGATCGGTAATGTTTTCGAATTTTTCCACAAAAATGTCAAAGATTTCGTTAGGCTGCAGTTCTGCGTGCTTGTGATCGGATACGTCTTTTGCCGCATAGCTCATAGCTTCTCTCATCTTCTTCGGCAAATTCAGGCCGAATTTTGTCTCCAGGATATAGCCTACGCCGCCTTTTCCGGACTGACTGTTGATACGGATAACGTCCGCATCATAGCTTCTTCCCACATCGGTGGGGTCGATGGGCAGATATGGAACGGTCCAGTATTCCGGTTCTTTTTCATCAATCCATTTCATGCCTTTTGCAATTGCATCCTGATGGGATCCGGAAAATGCAGCAAATACAAGAGCACCGCTGTACGGGCTTCTCTCGTCAACCTTCATTCCGGTATATTGTTCATACTCTTCTACAATGTCGGTCATATCAGAGAAATCCAATTCCGGATCAACACCCTGTGCGTACATATTCATGGCAACAGTGATGATGTCAACATTACCGGTACGCTCACCGTTTCCGAAAAGGGTTCCTTCCACACGATCAGCACCTGCCAAAAGGCCAAGTTCGGTATCAGCAACACCGCAGCCGCGGTCATTGTGAGCATGCTGGGAAAGGATTACATTTTCACGGTATTTCAGATTTTTGGACACATACTCGATCTGACTTGCATATACATGCGGCAGAGACAGCTGAACCGTTACAGGAACATTGATAATCGCTTTGCGTTCCGGCGTTGGCTGCCATACATCAAGAACTGCATTACATACTTCCACAGCATAATCCATCTCAGTACCGGTAAAACTCTCCGGACTGTATTCAAAATACAGGTCCTGTCCGGATTCTTCTGCCAGTTTTTTCAGAAGAGCTGCACCCTCAACGGCAATTTTCTTGATTTCTTCTTTTGACATACGGAATACCTGTTCACGCTGAGCATAAGAAGTTGAATTGTATACATGAACGATCGCTTTTTTCGCACCTTTGATCGCTTCAAATGTCTTCTTGATGATATGCTCTCTTGCCTGGGTAAGAACCTGAATGGTCACATCATCCGGAATCAGATTCTGCTCGATCAGAGCGCGGCAGAACTCATATTCCGTCTCGGAAGCAGCCGGAAAACCAACTTCGATTTCTTTAAATCCGATTCTGACCAGAAGTTTGAAAAAAGCCAGTTTCTGTTCCAGACTCATAGGAATGACCAGGGACTGATTACCGTCTCTTAAGTCGACACTGCACCAGATGGGTGCTTTGTCAATAAACTCTTTTTTTGTCCAGTCGTTACATTCTACCGGCGGCATGTAATATTGCCTTTTGTACTTTTTGTAATTCATCATACTCATATATCCTCCTCTTAATCCCGTTAAAAAGAAAAAGCCTTTCGTTCCTGCAAAATCAGATTTGCAAGAGACGAAAGACTGCTATTAGTCCTACGCGGTACCACTCTTATTTTATGAATGTACTTCATACACTTACCGGATACGGGTGTTCACCTTATATCCTCCCCTGGATAACGGTCGGGGTGCCGTCTGCGTCTACTCTTCCAATGCAATACCTATCAGAATTTGGGGCAGCCGCTCGGAGGGCAGTTCCATCTGCTTTCTCAACTGTTTCACACCAACCAACAGCTCTCTGAATTCGAAAATCAAATGTAATAATCCTCTTCATAGCATTTTTCTTTTTTACTGATGTCTTGTGTAATAGATTACCATTATTCTACCGGTTTTGTCAATCCCTATTTTAATTCCACAATGGTTTTTCCCAAAACAGGATGCCGCACCCATGGAGCGATCTGCGCCAGCGGAATCAGCACAAAATCACGTTTGTGCAGTTCAATATGTGGAATATGAAGGGTCTCAGAGTCATACACCAGATCATCATAGAGCAAAATATCCAAATCCAGCGTTCTCGGTCCCCAACGGATGATCCGCTCCCGACTTGCTGCAGCTTCAATTTCGTGAAGTCTGTCCAGAAGTTCTTCCGGGTCCAACAGCGTAGACAGTTCCAATGCTCCGTTTAGAAAATCATCCTGTTCCACACCTCCGTAAGGTTCTGTAACAATATAGTCCGACACTTTTACGACTCTGCAGTCTTCCTCTTCTCCAAGCTTTTGAACAGCAAAGTCAAGATATCCTCTTTTGTCACCCATATTGGAGCCGAGAGCAATATAGGCACGGTGCCACTTCCTGCTGATTTCTACAGATACGGTTTCCAATGGCAATCCGATGGGGGCCCATGGCTTCTGTACCGTCAAATCCACCTGTTTAACCAGAGGATACCGGAGAAGCAGCGCTTTTGCCAGTTCCTCCACGATCTTCTCCAACAGCTTCCAGGTATGGGATTCCACATATTCTTTTATAAAATGGCTGACTTTCCCGTAATTTACTGAATATTCCAGTTCATCCGTCAATCCGGCTTTTCTGGTGGATGTATGCAGAACGGCAGAAATCACGAACTTCTGCCCAAGCACATTCTCTTCAGGGAAAACGCCATGTTTTGCATAAATTTCAAGATTCTTTATTGTAATCCGATCCATTTTGACTCCTATCTGCCAAGGATTGCTTCTGTCATCTGAATGACCCGTTTGTTCTGCAGTACATCGTGGACCCGCACAAAAGCACAGCCTTTCATAACGCCGATCACTGTAGTAGCCAGTGTGCCCTCCACTCTCTGATCAGCAGGGAGATCAAGCGCCAGACCGATGACTGATTTTCTGGATGTTCCAAGAAGAATGGGATAACCCAGACGATGCAGTATATCGACGTTATTTATCGTTTCCAGATTGAGCTCATAGTTTTTACCGAAGCCCACACCTGGATCCAGAATGATTTTATCGTCTGCAACTCCGGCTCCTTTCGCGATACGAACACATTCTTCCATATCGGATACCAGGTCTTCCAGGAAGTTTTGGTACACCGCCTCATGCCTGTTATGCATCAGACAGCAGGCTGCCTGATATTCGGCCGTATAGCGGGCTACTTCCCGGTCATGTTTAAATCCCCAGATATCATTAACCAGATCTGCCCCCGCCTGAAGTGCAGCACAGGTCACTTTGCCCTTATAGGTATCCACAGAAACCGGAATATCAAACCGCTCCTTCACGGCCCGTATAACCGGTGTTACACGACTGATTTCTTCCTCGTCACTGATCACTGTATAGCCGGGTCTGGTGGACTCACCGCCAATGTCTATAATATCCGCTCCTTCACGAATCATCTCTTCTGTGTGAAAAAGTGCCGCATCCAGCTTGTCAAATTTTCCGCCGTCAGAGAAGGAGTCCGGTGTAACGTTCAGGATACCCATAATGTACGTTTTATTTGCTGTATCAAAATCACGATTTCCTATTCTCATCTGATTTACCTCATCTCATTAATACTGTATTCTCATATTTTTCTTTTCATCAGGCCAGTTGCATTCTTTGCAGGCACTGCAGGAGAAACAGCTGCGGGACATTTTATCTGCCCGGTACAGGTATGTTTTCAGTAATCCGGGGTTCCCGGTATCTGTGTCTTTTTCTCCGGCATCCATGTCTTTTTCCCCGGTTTTTACTGTCTCTGCATTTCGTTTTTCTGATTCTAATGCCTCTGATTTTGATGCTTCTGATATTAGTCTCCCTGCTATTGATGCTTTTGCGTTTTTCCGAGATTCCGGTTTTTTATTCCTGTGATCCAATATGGCATCGGTTATTTCCAGAATCTCACTCTCGCTAAATCCGCAGTCAGAGAGTATCTCTCTTCCGATTCTGGCGCCTGCTATATGGTGAGGCGTTCCTTTTGTCATCTGCTCATATCGTCCGATATCATGGAGCATTGCGGCTGCATACACCACATCTTTCTTGTATGGAGTTCCGGCTTCAAGGCAAAAAATATACATCAGACGTGCAACATCCATAAAATGTTCCATAGTGTGCCGGCAGAAAATCCGGTCTTTTTCCGCCTCAAGAAGCAGTTCATACTGCTCCTGAAAGATTGGATGTGCAAGAATGCTGTCAATTCGCTCCATCACAGAACCACCTTATTGCTTCACCATCTGTAAAAAAGTCTGCTGCAGGGAATAATCATCTGCAAACACACCTCTTACAATGGTGGTAACGGTTTTACTGCCCGGTTTCTGTACTCCACGCATGGTCATACACATATGTTCTGCTTCAAGCATGACCATAACACCCTTTGGCTTAAGATATGTTTCAAGCGCATCTGCGATCTGCGCTGTCATATTCTCCTGGATCTGAGGCCTGCGAGCAAATACTTCCACTGTCCGTGCCAATTTACTCAAGCCAGCCACTTTTCCGTCAGGGATATATGCCACATGGGCTTTTCCATAAAACGGAAGCAAATGGTGCTCACAGACAGAATAAAATGTAATATCTTTCTCTAAAACAAAATTGTTGTTGGTTGCATGGAATTGTTTGGACAGGTGTTCTCCGGCATCCTGCGCAAGACCTCCGTAAATCTGCTCACACATGCGGGCAATACGGTCCGGAGTTTCCAAAAGACCTTCTCTGGTGATATCCTCCCCGATGCCTTCCAGCATCAGCCGGATACCTTCTTTGATTTTTTCATGATCCATCGTATTTCTACCTCCTGAAATGTGCCCGGGATGAAGAATTCTGATGTAAAGATAGAATGTGGCTGCATCAAAAAAACATCCCGTTGTGAATTTACATTCGGAATAAATAATATTCCAGAACTGTCGCACAGTTATCTGTTATCCCTTCACAATCGAGATGTATTCATCTTTAAGTTGCAACGGGTGCGAATCCCATATCGTAAGACGAGCTTTTCGTTTCTGCGGCAACTCCCCATCCACTGAACACTTGACGCATGGAATCCTATTTTGCATATTATTTATCTGGTGCTAATTATAGCATTGAATATAATGCAGTGCAATACATAAATTACCGATATATGTTTGCCCGAAAAAAAATCCTGCAATCAGGATTCTCCGCCTGTGGCGGGTCATTTTAAAAAGATATATTCACTTCTCCGCAGTGTCTCCATGCAGAGTGTTTGTTTCATAGTACGCACTTTGCTACGAAACAAAAAAAATCGGGGCAACAGGATTTGAACCTGCGACCTCACGGCCCCCAGCCGTGCGCGCTACCAAGCTACGCCATACCCCGAAATCTCTTATATTCTGTTCTTGACACTAAAAGATATTATAGGCATTATCCTCTGTTTTGTCAACCCAAAAATTCAATCCGTATCAAATTTGCATAAAACCCGCAATATATGCGGGATTCAAGCGTTTTTTGATTGACATTACGGAAAATACGGGATATTATTGTAAGAAAGCAACGGGGCTTGACAGGTTTTCACACGTCTGTCAGGCGCTTTTTCTTTTATGTTCCGAAAATTTGTAATAGTATGACTGAACAGCATGATTTACCATTTATCTTTAATGAGGAGGAAGAAAGTATTATGGAAATTATTGAAAAAATCAACAGTGTAATCAATGGATGGGTGTGGGGTCCACCGATGCTCGTTCTGATGGGAGTCGTTGGCATCCTGATGACAATTCTGACCGGAATATTCCAGATTCGTCACATTGGTCACTGGTTGAAAAAAACAATCGGTAGTATTTTTAAGAGCAAAGAGATTACCGCTCACACAAAAGACAAATCTATCTCTCAGTTCCAGTCCCTGTGTACAGCCCTTGCAGCTACGGTAGGAACCGGCAATATCGTCGGTGTTGCAGGTGCAATCGCTACCGGCGGACCAGGAGCCGTATTCTGGATGTGGATCATCTCATTCTTCGGTATGATGACAAACTTCTCCGAAAACGTACTGGGTATCTTTTACCGCAAGAAAAACGCCAAAGGTGAATGGACCGGCGGTGCTATGTACTACCTGAAATACGGTCTCGGCTCAAAAAAACACGGTAAGACCATCGGCCTTGTTCTGGCAGGCCTGTTTTCAATCTTCTGTTTCCTGGCTTCTTTTGGAATCGGAAATATGACACAGGTAAACTCCATCTCCAGCAACATGAAATCTGCATTTGGTGTTCCCACCTGGATTACCGGTATCGTGATCATGGTGGCTGTCGGCGTGGTTGTTCTCGGTGGTCTGAAACGTATTGCAGCCGTTACAGAAAAGATCGTTCCCTTTATGGTTATTCTGTACATTGTTGGTTCATTAGTTATCCTGGTGACACATATCACTTCTATCCCGGCTATTTTTGCAGCCATCTTCAAGAGTGCCTTTGGCTTGAAAGCAGCCGGCGGCGGTATTGTTGGTTTCGGTATCAAACAGGCCGTTGTAATGGGCATGAAACGAGGCGTATTCTCCAACGAAGCAGGTCTTGGTTCCTCTGTAATGGTTCACTCCAGTTCCAATGTGGAAGAACCGGTACAGCAGGGAATGTGGGGTATCTTTGAAGTATTCGCAGACACCATTATTGTATGTACTTTGACTGCCGTATCTATTCTGGCATCCGGTGATATCGATCTGGTTACCGGACACCTGGCAGAAGGCGTTGAATCCTCCAATCTGGCATCCGCAGCATTTGGTGCCATGTTCGGAAAACCGGGCGAAATGTTCATCGCCGTTGCTATTTTACTCTTCGCTTTTTCTACCGTTCTCGGATGGAGCCATTACGGAAGCACTGCATGCGAATATCTTCTGGGTATGAAAGCAACTCAGGTATATAAAGTTGTATTTACCATTGCTACATTCGGCGGAGCTGTTATGGGACAGAATCTTGCATGGGAAATCGCAGATACCCTCAACGGTCTCATGGCTATCCCGAACCTGATCGGTGTGCTGACTCTTTCCGGTACTGTGGCAGCCATTACTAAGAATTACATAGATCGTACTTTCCACAAAAAAGATGTGAAGCCTATGCTCTCTGCTTATGAAGATATTCAGAAGATGCAGGAAAAATCTCTGGCTTCTCACAAATAAGCAGCCGTTATATAAAACATACAACCAAGTATGGTTTTTGAGCCATCCGCTAAAAAAAGCGGGTGGCTCCCTTTTTTTCACATAAGCAGTTACTTAAAAATACAAATGTAATATCTGCCGGAGACACACCCGCTAAAACTCAGTTTTTAATATAAAAAGTAACAGTCACTTAAACCCGCACTTTGTCAAAATCGGTTCATCCTTAAAATTGAAGGCAATTACTTTTTTATTTTCTGTTAATATAATTTACAAGACCCTCTGCCTCAATGATTTTCTGCATAAATGGCGGAAAAGCCTGTCCTTTGTAAGAAGTACCTTTTGTCACATCTGTTATGATCCCGGAATCAAAATTGATTTCCACTTCATCACCGCTCACAATCGCTTTTGCAGCTTCCGGACACTCGATGATCGGAAGGCCGATATTAATCGCATTACGGTAGAAAATGCGGGCAAAAGTCTCAGCAATAACACAGCTGACACCGGATGCTTTGATGGCAATCGGTGCATGCTCTCTGGAAGAACCGCATCCAAAATTCTTATTGGCCACTATAATGTCACCTTTCTGAACACGATTTACAAAGTTTTTATCGATGTCTTCCATGCAATGTGTTGCCAGTTCTGCCGGATCTGAGGAGTTCAGGTATCTTGCAGGAATGATAACATCCGTATCCACATTATCGCCATATTTAAATACTCTTCCTTTTGCATTCATGATTTTCTCCTCCTATAATCCCAATTCTTCCGGTGCGGAAATCTTACCGGTTACGGCACTGGCTGCAGCTACAGCCGGACTTGCCAGGTATACCTCCGATTTCACATGACCCATACGGCCAACAAAGTTACGGTTCGTGGTAGAGATACAGCGTTCGCCTTCTGCCAGAATACCCATATATCCGCCCAGACATGGACCGCAAGTCGGTGTGCTGACAACAGCGCCTGCCTCAATAAATGTCTTAAGAAGCCCTTCTTCCATGGCCTGAAGATAAATGGCCTGCGTTGCCGGAATAATTATGCAGCGAAGTCCTTTTTTCACCTTGCGTCCCTTCAGGATCTCAGCTGCGCATCGAAGGTCATCGATACGTCCATTTGTACAGGAGCCAATCACAGCCTGATCCACCACAATATCTTCCTGAATTTCATGAATGGTTTTTGTATTTTCAGGCAGATGCGGGAATGCGATGGTCGGTTCCAGAGTACTAAGATCAATGGTATATTCTGCTTCATAAACTGCATCCGCATCCGCTTCAAACACTTTATATGACCGTTTAGAGTGAGCTTCCAGGTAAGCAACCGTCAGTTCGTCAACCGGGAAAATACCATTTTTTCCTCCGGCCTCAATAGCCATATTCGCGATGGTAAAACGGTCATCCATCGTCAGATTCTTTATGCCTTCTCCCACAAATTCCATGGATTTGTAAAGGGCGCCATCCACACCGATCATACCGATAATATGTAAGATAACATCCTTGCCGCTGACCCATTTTTTCGGTTTACCAACAATATTGAATTTGATCGCAGATGGAACCTTAAACCAGGCTTTTCCGGTAGCCATACCGGCAGCCATGTCAGTGCTTCCCACTCCAGTGGAGAAAGCGCCAAGTGCACCATAAGTACAAGTATGAGAATCGGCACCGATCACAACATCACCGGCTACAGTCAGACCTTTTTCCGGAAGGAGCGCATGTTCAATACCCATCTCACCTACGTCAAAATAATTTGTAATATCATGTTTGCATGCAAACTGACGCACACATTTGCAGTGTTCTGCCGACTTGATATCTTTGTTCGGAATAAAATGATCCATTACAAGCGCCACTTTATCTTTATCAAAAACAGTGTCAACTGTCATTTTTTCCATTTCATGAATAGCAACCGGCGAAGTAATATCATTTCCCAGCACCAGATCAAGATCCGCCTCGATCAGCTGTCCGGCCTCAACCGAATCAAGGCCAGCATGAGCAGCAAGGATCTTCTGCGTCATTGTCATTCCCATATTTAAATCCTCCTATTTAAAAGAAAGGCCGCCGCCCAAATGCGACAGCCTTATCCTCATTCTTATTTATCAAACATTTCTTCCAGTATTTCAAGCTCCTGTTCCAAATCCTGGGATTCCAGTTCCCGTTCCAATCACTCCTGAAAGACCGGATCATCGATTGCTTCATAAATTCCCTGCATAACAACTGCAGAAAATATCAGCAATGCAATCGTAAATAAAACACCAAGCCCGGATGTAATGATACCGGCAATGGACATACCTTTATTTTGTTTCTTAACAAGCGCAATAATGCTCAGTGCCAGTCCGACCAGAGCACATACAATGCCGATCGGCCAGAAACAGCATACCATTACGAGTGATACAATCCCGCAAACCATACCGGCTATAGCCAGTCCTTTTCCGGCAGGCGCCTCCGATTCTGTATATGTAGTGCCCGTACCCGGATTGTACTGATAGTAAGATTGTGTCGGCCGAATCGTCTCGACAGCCGCGTTTCCCGGTTCTTCTTCCGGTTTCACAAATGCACCTGGCTGACCTGCGTCTTCTGCCTCTGTCTTTTCAGATCCTTCCGGAGCTGCATTTTCTGACGATTCCAATACTGTTGTCTCTTCATCCACAGTTTCCGGTTCCGTAAGAACTTGATTTTCTGCTGTGTTTTCCGGAGCTGCATTCTCTGTTTTGGGAGTTATGTTCTCACTCATAAGGTTTCTCACTCCTGATTTTCATTAGTTGTTGATCAGTTTGTCTTCATCGCTCCAGCTGTACAGTTTACGAACTTCAGCGCCAACGATCTCTGACGGATGCTCTGCAGCCAGTCTTCTCATTGCACGGAAGTGAGCCTGTCCGCCTGCCTCAGACATATCCAGCAGGAATTCTTTTGCGAAAGAACCATCCTGAATATCTGACAGGATCTTCTTCATTGTTTTCTTGGTCTCTTCGGTAATGATCTTCGGACCAGTTACATAATCACCATACTCAGCGGTATTGGAAATAGAATATCTCATTCCGGCAAATCCGGACTGATAAATCAGGTCAACGATAAGTTTCATTTCATGGATACACTCAAAGTAAGCATTTCTCGGGTCATAACCAGCCTCAACCAGTGTCTCATAACCAGCCTGCATAAGAGCACATACACCACCGCAAAGAACGGCCTGCTCACCAAAGAGGTCAGTCTCTGTCTCAGTTCTGAAAGTAGTTTCAAGAACGCCTGCTCTTGCTCCGCCGATGCCAAGTGCGTAAGCCAAAGCTTTATCCAGAGCTTTTCCCGTTGCATCCTGCTGAACAGCAACCAGACACGGAACACCCTTACCTGCCTGATATTCGCTTCTTACTGTGTGGCCCGGTCCCTTAGGAGCTACCATACATACATCAACATATGGAGGCGGAACGATCTGTCCGAAGTGGATTGCAAAACCATGTGCAAACATCAGCATGTTGCCTTCTTCAAGGTTCGGGGCGATATCTTTCTTATACATAGCTGCCTGTTTTTCATCGTTGATCAGAATCATGATAACGTCAGCCTGTTTTGCCGCCTCTGCTGCTGTATATACCTGAAATCCCTGTGCCTCAGCTTTTGCCCAGGATTTGCTTCCTTCATAAAGACCGATGATAACGTCACATCCGGACTCTTTCAGGTTCAATGCATGAGCATGACCCTGGCTGCCGTATCCGATAATCGCTATCTTTTTGCCTTCCAAAAGGGATAAGTTACAATCTTCCTGATAAAAAATTCTTGCTGCCATTTTTGCTTTCTTCCTCTCTGTTAATAAATTTATTCCTAAAGGTATCTTACATCGTGAGATCCTCGGGATAATCCTGTTATGCCGGTTCTGGCCAGTTCAGCAATCTCATAACCTTCCAGAAGTTCAAGAAATGCCTCAATCTTGTTGATTTCACCGGTTAATTCAATAATCATGGATTCTTTTGCCACATCAATAATTTTTGCGCGGAAAATATTTGCTACAGAAATCACATTCGCGCGTCTTTCTTCATCGCACAATACTTTCACAAGAATCAATTCTCTTGTTACACAGTTGCCCGGTGTCAGTACCTTGATATCCCGCACATCTACCAGTTTAGCAAGCTGATTGGTAATCTGCTGAAGAATCAGTTCATCACCGCTGCAGACAACTGTCATTCTGGAGTATTTGGGGTCTGCGGTCACACCAACGGTCAGACTGTCGATATTGTAAGCTCTACGGCTGAATAATCCTGCTACCCGGCTCAATACACCGGAAGTATTATCCACCAAAATAGATAAAACTCTCTGTTCCATACAAAATCTCCTTTTTTTCTTGCCTTTGCCGCTTTACCACGACGACTTTACCGATTATTCTATCAATTAATATTTCGTTTGTCAATAAAAGCTCGTAAAAAGGGCGTACCTTTTCACAGAAAACGCATATTTATACACGTCTTTGCAAAAAGATACGCTCCTTGTTGGATTTCTTCTATCGTTCTTCCCGGAAATAGTTGGTGCCGCAGCTTTTCGGCTGAGCAAACTCTTTTGACTGACGCATGCTTGTGATAACAAGCACAATAATCGTCGCCACATAGGGGATCATGTCATAGATCTGGGCCGGAAGTCCGGGGATTCTCACATACATACGCATGACGGTCAATCCACCGAAAATAATAGAAACCAGAATTGCCCGGCCGGCTCTCCAGCTTGCAAATATGACCAGCGCCACTGCCAGCCATCCATACCCGTTCACGCAGTTGTGAACCCATACGCCTGAGGTTGTCACCATGCTCATGTACATACCGCCAACGCCGCAGATACCGCCTCCTATGATGGTTGCCAAATATTTATATCTCGTTATGTTAATGCCCGCTGCATCCGCTGTGGCCGGACTCTCGCCAACTGCTCGCAGATTCAGTCCCATACGGGTTTTGTTGAAAAACCATGCCAGCAGGATTGCCAATGCAAGTGCGAGATATACCATCCAGTTATACTGAAACAGAAGTTTTCCAAGAACCGGTATATCAGAAAGGACCGGTATACGCAGATTGGAAAAAGCAGCCTTGGTACGCTCGCCAACAGCCACATAACCGCCCGCTTTCAGGCCGAAATATTCACCAAAAAAATTGCCGAATCCAGTACCAAAAATCGTAAGGGTAAGACCGGTAACGTTCTGATTTGCCCTCAGAGTGATGGTGAGGAAACTGTAAATAACCGCTCCGAGAGCTCCCGCCAGGAAAGAAATCACCAGTGCAATCAGCGCTGCAGCCGCACCGGACGGTGTGCCTCCCTTTGTAAGAACACCCTGTTCATAATAGTAAGCTCCCACCAGACCGGAAATAGCCCCCATAAACATCATGCCTTCAACGCCGAGATTCATGTTTCCGGATTTTTCCGTCAGGATTTCACCCAGTGCACCGAGAAGCAAAGGAGTTCCTGCTAATACCGCTGCAATAAATAATGTCTGTATTGTGCTAAGCATCCTGCTCCTCCTTTCTTCCGCGAAGGATCAGCTTATAAGTAATAAAAAATTCGCATCCCAGCATAAAAAACAGGATAATACCCGTCAAAAGTTCCGATGCCGAAGCCGGAATCTTGTATATCGTCTGAATGGTATTGGAACCACGCTCAAGCATGGCAATAAATCCGGCTACCAGAAGCATACCATAGGGATTCATCTTCGCCAGCCATGCGACAGTGATTGCCGTAAAGCCCACACCGCCGGCTGTACTCTCGGTAATGGTATAATCAGCCCCTGCCACCTGGAACATGCCTACCAGGCCACACAAAGCTCCGGACAGGAACATGGTACGGATAAATACTTTACTTACATTAATACCGGCGTAGCGCGCCGTGTTGTTGCTCTCACCCACAACAGCGATCTCATATCCCTGTTTTGTCTTGTTAAAATAAATCCAGGAAAGAACAACCAGAATTAATGCAACGATCCATCCCCAGTGGACACCCAGTATTTTTGTGAGGCGCGCACCCTTGTGGAGCATATCAATTTTCGGGAAACTGCTTCCTTTTGCTTTCCATGGTCCGTTCATCAGAAACTTAATAAAAGCCAGCGCTATGTAGTTCAGCATCAGAGTAAACAGTGTTTCATTGGTGCCCCATTTTGCCTTACATACGGCAGGAAGAAGACCATACAGACCGCCAGCCAGCATGGAAGATACGATCATGCAGATTACAAGCGGTATCTTCGGAAGTACTGTCGCCATAAACAGTCCAAAATAGCCTGCCGCCACAGCGCCAACCAGAATCTGACCTTCCGCTCCGATGTTCCAGAATTTCATTTTAAATGCAAAGGAAATACCGATTGCCGTAATCAATAGAGGAACCGTCAGCTTTACGGTCTCATAGATAACCGTTCTTGATCCAAAAGCACCGACAACCATGTCTTTGTATACCAGAATCGGATTATGTCCCAAAACCAGTATCAGCAGTGCGCCTGTGAGAAGTGCACCAAGAAAGGCGATCCCGCGAATGAGCCATGCTTTCTTGGGAGCCATAGCATCACGCTTTGTCATACGAATCAAAGGTTCTTTGTGTTCTGCTTCGTGACTCATTCTTTCACCTCCGCTTTCTGATCCGCTACTTTTATCATCATAAGTCCGATATCTTCCTTCGTCTTTGTGCGCGGATCAACAATGCCGCTCACACGTCCTCCGCAGAGCACCATGAGACGATCCGAAAGATCCATTAATACATCCAGGTCTTCACCGATAAAAATAACAGCCACACCTTTTTTCTTCTGCTCATTCAGCAGATCATAGATACGATAAGAAGAATTGATATCCAGTCCGCGCACCGGATATGCCACGATCAGCACCCTCGGCTGACAGGCAATCTCTCGTCCCAGAAGCACTTTCTGAACATTTCCGCCGGAAAGACGGCCAACAGGAGTATCTACACCGGGTGTGACGATTTCAAGGTCCTGAATCAGCTTTTGTGCCAGTTCTCTCGGTTTTTTTCGATCGACAAAAATCCCTTTGTTATTCTTATAGCCACGGAGCATAACATTATCCGTCATATCCATGCCGGCCACAAGGCCCATGCCAAGACGATCTTCCGGAACAAATGCCATAGAAATTCCTTTCTTCGATATTTCATCCGGTTTCAGACCCAGTATACGTTCTTTTACCTCAACGCCATCCACTTCACTCTCATAAAGGACCGACCCACCCACAGCAGGGTAGAGACCGGCAATCGCCTCACACAGTTCTTTCTGACCGCTTCCGGCGATACCTGCAACGCCGAGTATTTCTCCGCCATACGCAGAAAAAGTGACTGAATCAAGCGTCTTCACACCATCGCTGTTTAAACAGGTCAGATCAATTACCTTCAATATTTCTTTTTTCTCTTTCATCTCCGGGCGATCAATAGCAAGACTGATTTTCCGACCAACCATCATTTCTGTCAGTTCGGACTGATTGGTCTTCAATGTATCAACCGTGCCGATGTATTCGCCTTTTCGAAGTATTGTAACACGATCCGAAATGGCAAGAACCTCATGAAGTTTATGGGTTATGATGATAATCGATTTTCCGTCTTTTTTCATATTGCGGAGAACCGCAAACAGTTTTTCCGTTTCCTGCGGAGTCAGTACAGCTGTCGGTTCGTCCAAAATCAAGATATCCGCACCGCGGTACAGAACTTTTATGATTTCAACCGTCTGCTTCTCCGAAACCGCCATATTATAGATTTTTTTCGTAGGATCTATCTCAAATTCATATCGATCAGCCAGCTCTTTCACTTTCTGATTTGCTGCTTTTCGATCCAGCATCACTTTTCCCGGTAATCCGAGCACAATATTTTCCGCTGCAGTCATAACATCGACCAGTTTAAAGTGCTGGTGGATCATACCTATACCAAGTGCAAAAGCATCTTTCGGAGAACGTATGGTTTCTTCCTTTCCATTTATGTATATGGAACCGTGATCCGGAAAATAGATTCCGGACAGCATGTTCATCAAAGTGGTTTTTCCACTTCCGTTTTCTCCCAGCAGAGCCAGAATCTCTCCCTGACGGAGTTCCAGATTTACATTATGGTTAGCGACAACTTTACTGCCGAAAGTCTTGGTGATATTCTTCATCTGGACAGCCAGTTTTCTTGTCTCTTCCAAGCTTTCTTCCTCCTTTATGGAAATCATGCCGATATTTATACCGGACTTTTCGCTTCACGGGAATTTCCCGGAAGATAGGAAAGAAAAAAAGTCCGGCATATGCATATACCGGCATATGCCAGACTTTTGATCACGCATTATTCAACTACATTGCATCCCTCTAAGATGTAGCACCAGGACGGAGCGGATGTGCCTTCCTGCTCTTTGTAATAGTCGCCTTCAGCAACTTCGATGGTAACGCCATCCGGGCTTGTTCCGGTCAGCGGACCTGCGAAAACGTGAAGCTCGCCGGAACGGATTTTTTCAGCCGCAGCATCGATTGCTTCCTGAGTTCCCTCAGCAGCTATATCTGTGTTCAGCGGAGAAAGGAACACAGCATCGTCGGCAAGACCTTTACACCAGTCAACCGGAATCTCTGTTCCGTCGATCATAGCCTGTACCGCTTCTGTTACGTAAATACCCCAGTCAATACGTGCCGAAATAAGAGATGCCTTCGGAGCTGCATCGATCATATCTGCATTGTAACCAACCTGCCATACACCGTTCTGTTCTGCAGTTGTTGCCGGAGCGGTAGAATCGGAATGCTGAGAAATAACATCACATCCACGGTCGATCAGAGCCTGTGCAACCTGAGACTCAACGGTCGGGTCATTCCAGGAGTTGGTGTACATGATATCCATTGTCACATCCGGATTCACGCTCTTAGCGCCAAGATAAAATGCGGTATATCCGCTGATAACCTCTGCAAACGGGAATGCAGCTACATAACCAAGTTTGTTGCTCTCCGTCTTCAGACCGGCTGCGATACCTGCAAGGTAACGAGCTTCATAAATAGAAGCAAAATAATTGTGCATATTGGAAAGACCGGATGTGGAAGCCTGATATCCGGTTGCATGGCAGAACTGAACATCCGGATACTCGGATGCTACTTCTTTTACATAATCTTCAAAACCGAAGCTGGTTGCAAAAATGATATTGCAGCCTGCATCAACCAGTTCTCTGAGTGCCGTATCACACTCTGCGCCTTCCGGAACATTCATCTTATTAATAATCTGATCGTCACTTAAACCAAGTGCTTCCTGCATTTTCTGGGTACCCAGATCATGGTTGTAGGTATAACCCATATCACTGGGATCGGATACGTGAACAAATCCCACTTTGATTTCATCTTTCGGAATACCTGCAGTTGCGGGCACTTCCTCATCTTCTGCATTCTCAGTTTCTTCTGCAGCGGCATCGTCCCCATCCTCTTTTGCAGTATCTTCTGTGGACGCTTTCTCATCCGCAGACTCAGCAGCACTCTTGCATCCCGTAAACAGGGCAGCTACCATGGCAACGCTGAGAAGTACACTAAGTACTTTCTTTTTCATAACTTCATCCTCCTTCAAGAAATGTTTTTAAAAAACCATTCAATGTGTAAAATTTTACTTTTCATCATTGAATGGCTTTTTACAAAAATATTTTACTACGTATTCGCAACTTCGTCTACTAAAATTTATTATATTTTACAAACTTATCAATTTGATACGTATATTCTATTGACAAAAAAAATAATGGGTCTTCTCAAAAACGGTCAACGGCGTATAATAAGAATTAACCGGAACGGTCAGCGATTCAAAACGGAGGATTTTTTATGAACGAAAAATTTTTTTCTTTACCGGAAGAAAAACAGCAGCGCATTATAAATGCCGGTTTTCGCGTTTTCTCACAGAACTCTTACAAAAAGAGCCCCATGAGTGAGATTGCAGCCGAAGCCGGCATCAGCAAATCACTTTTGTTTCACTATTTTAAAAACAAGCAGGAACTGTACCTGTTCTTGTGGGAAACATGCAGCGACATCTCCATCGAATATCTGACGAAGTATGGATGCTACGAGGAAAAAGAACTCTTCGACATGATGTTCAGCGGAATGAAAGCAAAAATCGAGATCATGAAAATCTATCCGAATATCGGTGATTTTGCGATCAAGGCTTTTTACGAAAAAGAACCGGACATTCACGATGCCATCATGGCCAGCTACCAAAAATATTTTAACCTAAAAGCCCGGGGAGCCCTGGCAAAACTGGATCCGGACAAATTTATTCCTGGCATTGATCTTGATCGAATGTACCGGGAAATGTATCTGGCCTCGGAAGGCTACATGTTTGAAATGATTCAGAAGGGACCCATTGATCCGGAACAATTGGAAAAGGATTTTACCGGAATGCTGGAATTCTGGAAAAGTATTTATCTGAGAAAAGAAAACAAGGAGGAGGCAGCGCATGGAAATCATTAAGACACAGGCACTCACGAAATATTATTCACGCAGGGTACCAAAACTCCTGCAGACTGGCCGCAGTTCCAAAAAATACGCAAAATCAAGAGGCATCGTCGATCTGAACCTGTCCGTATCGGAAGGAGACTTTTTCGGCTTCATAGGGCCTAACGGAGCCGGAAAAAGTACCACGATCCGTATCCTTTTGGGATTGCTCAGTTCCGATTCCGGAACTGCCTCTATATTTGGGCAGGATATAAAAAATGGAAGAACCGATCTTCTCACTGATATCGGTTATCTGCCCTCAGAAGCGATATTCTACAATGGCATGAAAGTACGTGATGTACTGAAGCTTTCCGCCAGCCTTCGCAAAAAAGATTGCTCCGCGGAAGCAAAAAGGCTCTGCGAACGATTCCAGCTCGATACATCAAAAAAAGTCGATGAATTATCCTTTGGTAACCGGAAAAAGGTGGGCATCGTATGCGCACTTCAGCACATGCCAAAACTTTACATACTGGACGAGCCCACCAGCGGCCTGGACCCGCTGATGCAGAGAGAATTTTTCGCTCTTCTGAAAGAGCGAAATCGGGATGGCGCAACGATCTTCCTCTCCTCTCATATCCTGTCTGAGATCCAGCGCAACTGCAACCGCGCGGCTATCATTCGGGAGGGTCATATTATCGCCTGTGACAGTGTAGAAGCTTTGTCAAAAACAAACGCAAAACGCATTACCATCCATGGCATCGCAGATGCATCCGGACTGGAACATCTGCGTGATGTGCAGAAAAGTGAGGACGGAATCAGTTTTCTGTACAGCGGTGATATCAATGCTCTCATTCAATGGTTATCACAAAACCACATTGCTGATCTTTCCATCGCGGAACCGGATCTTGAAGAAATCTTTCTGCATTATTATACCGAAGGAGGCGAAGAAAAATGACGATATTTTTACATGAACTGCGGCAGGGCAAAGTATCCCTCGCCATCTGGACTGCTTCCATTGCACTTTTGCTGATGATATGCGTCTTTTTATTTCCGGAAATGAAAGATCAGATGGATTCAGTCAGTGAAATGTTTGCCTCAATGGGCAGTTTCTCCGCAGCCTTTGGCATGGATCGGGTTAATTTCGGTGAGCTGACCGGATTTTATTCAATCGAATGCGGCAATATTATCGGTCTCGGAGGTGCTTTCTTTTCCGCACTCTGCGGGATCTCATCTCTTGCAAAGGAAGAGTCCTCCCACACAGCCGAATTTCTTCTGACACACCCGGTTTCCAGGATGCGCATTCTGACTGCGAAACTTTGCTCTGTTATTTTCCAGATCACTGTTTTGAATCTGATCGTATGGGGACTTTCCATTCTGTCCATGATGGCGATCGGTGAAGAGATTCCCTGGAAAGACATCAATCTGATGCACCTGGCCTTTTATCTTATGCAGCTCGAAATTGCAGGAATCTGTTTTGGCATCTCCGCCTTTTTACGCCGCGGCGGTTTGGGCGTAGGCCTCGGAATGGCCATACTCATGTATTTCCTGAATATTATAGCCAATATTTCCGATAGTGCTGAGTTTCTTAAATATATTACGCCTTTTGGTTACACTGAAGGTGCCGATATTCTCACGGAAGGATGCCTGGATACAAAGCTGGCTGCCTTAGGCATGCTATATGGGATTATATCCATTATGATCGGATATGTGAAATATCTGAAGAAGGATATTCAGTAAATCACAGTCCTGCATGTTTACATCAATTTCATCAAAACACATTAAAATGTCCATCAAAAACAATGAAATATCCATCAAATACCCCGAAATATCCATCAATAGTACACCGTATCTGTGATATAATAAGAAAAAGCTGACAGGAGGTAGCAGTACTTTGAAAAAGATATTAAAAACATTCAGCGGAACGACCGATCCTGCTGTTACGGACCGGGAACTGGCAGGACGGGCACTCTCCAGAAAAGCCGCTGCAGAAGGCATGGTTCTTTTAAAAAATGAAAATCATCTGCTTCCGCTGAAAAAAGGAAGCAAGATTGCTCTGTACGGAAGCGGTGCCGGAAAAACAGTCAAAGGAGGCACCGGCTCCGGTGATGTCAATGAAAGAGAGACTGTCAACATTGTAACCGGTTTAAAGCAAAACGGATTTCAGGTGACGACAGAAACGTGGATTGACGACTACGAGGAAACATATCGCCAGTCACGTTTCGATTGGAAAAACATGATTCTTTCCGAATCCGAGGGAAGTGATGACATGACTTCTTTCTTTAATACTTATGCCTCACATCCGTTCATGATGCCGGACCCGCGCCTGATCACGGATGAGGATGTAAGAAAATCCGACACGGACACAGCAGTCTATGTTGTCAGCCGAATTGCAGGTGAAGCAGCTGATCGTTTTGTCAAAAAAGGCGACTATTATCTGACCGATGTGGAGATGAAAAACCTCAGATACGTCTGCGAACATTATCAACATGTTATATTCATTGTCAATGCCGGTGCGCAGATTGACCTTTCCTTTACGGTTAATTATCCTTCCATTGAAAGTATTCTTTATATGGTACAGGCAGGTATGGAAGGCGGCAGTGCACTGGCTGATATTTTAGACGGTACGGTTAATCCATCCGGTAAACTTACCGATACATGGGCATGGAAATATGAAGATTATCCTTCATCTGATACATTCAGTCATAACAATGGCAATATCCAAAAAGAATATTATACAGAAAGTATTTATGTAGGATATCGCTATTTTGACAGTTTTGGCATAGCGCCCCAATACCCCTTTGGTTTTGGCCTTTCCTATACGGACTTTTTCATAGAAAAAGCGGATGAACCGATCTGCATTGATACGGAAAAACAGACAATTACCGTCGCTGCTGCCGTAAAGAATACTGGAACCATATATGCAGGAAAAGAAGTTCTCCAGGTTTATGTAAGTGCTCCTCAAAGCGGCCAGCCGAAAGAATATCGCCGCTTATGCGGTTATGGAAAAACTTCCCTTCTCGCTCCGGGAGAAACTCTAAAAATTGACGTATCTTTCCCGGTAAAAGCCATTGCATCGTTTGATGAAAGAAGGAGTGCATGGATTGCAGAAAAAGGTCTTTATGGAATCTGGATCGGCAATTCATCCAGAAATCTTGTGCTGTGTGGAGCCCTTAAGGTTGCCGAGGATTCTGTTGTTGAAAAAGTTACGCACATCTGCCCAATTAAAGAATCTTTGGATGAACTCGTACGGCCTGAGGAACCTACCAGATTATTTGAGACATCATGGCACCAAACGCTCATAAAAGAAAATCTGCCTATACTTAACCTTGTTGTCCATCCGGAATATGTCAAACACTATGCGGAATCCAAATGGCTGAATAAAGCAAAAGAGCTCGCAGAACAATTAACAGATGACGAACTTCTCCACATGGTAATTGGTGAAATCAGCAAAGGCCAAGGAAGCTCAGGCAACGCGCTTGGTTCTGCCGGAATCGCAGTTCCCGGTGCAGCCGGTGAAACAAGCTCTGTTCTGGATGAGAAATATGATGTTCCCGGACTTCCCATGGCAGACGGTCCTGCCGGTCTGCGCCTCAACCAGACTTATGAAGTAGACCGTTCAACAGGATCCATCATCCCGAATGATCCTTTTTCTGCTTTTGAGGGCGGATATTTTGTCGAATCGGTGAAGCATGAAAATTGCGATACTTATTATCAGTATTGTACCGCAATTCCGGTGGGTACTCTTCTCGCCCAGACCTGGGATAAAGAATTGATCAAAAACATCGGGCTGATGGTGGGCAGTGAAATGCTTGCCTTCGGTGTGACCTGGTGGCTGGCCCCCGGCATGAACATTCATCGAAACCCCTTATGCGGACGTAACTTTGAATACTATTCAGAAGATCCTGTGGTAAGCGGGAACACCGCGGCTGCGATTACAATGGGTATACAGTCACATCCAGGGATCGGAACGACAATTAAGCATTTTGCATGCAACAACCAGGAGGATAACCGCTATGGTTCGGACAGTATTCTGTCGGAGCGTACACTTCGTGAAATATATCTGAAAGGTTTTGAGATCGCTGTTAAAACTGCACAGCCAATGGCAATTATGACATCTTACAACCTCATCAACGGTGTTCATGCTGCCAACTGCAAAGACACCTGTACCATTGCGGCTCGAAAAGAATGGGGATTTGCAGGAATCATTATGACCGACTGGACCACCACAAGTCCGTTCGGCGGAAGCATTTCCTGGAAATGCATGGAAGCCGGCAATGACCTGATCATGCCGGGGGATGTTTATGATATGGAAAATATCCGCAATTCGCTGAAAAATGGGGACTTAGATCGGAAAGACCTGAAGGCGTGTGTGTCAAGACTTATATCAATGGCTTATCAATCAAATTACTTTGAAGGAGCTAAAAGCTACAGCGAACAATTTAAATAAATAAGATAAGAATGGATCCGTTTCGATCCTTTCGGCAGAAATAAAGCATCCCCGGGAAGCCGTGTTTGATATCAAACCTCCCCGGGGATGTATCTTATTTGTCTAAAATATAGTATCGGTTTCGTTTCTCCTGCGAAAAGACACGTCCGACCAATAATATTACAGAATCAGCATATACAGACAGAGATATTCATCAATCGCTTAAACCATTGATTTTACTGCATTTCTTAGAATCTGCCAGCCTTTGCTGCTTCCTCAATGGAAACTGCAACTGCTACAGTCATACCAACCATCGGGTTGTTACCTGCACCGATAAGTCCCATCATTTCCACATGGGCCGGTACAGAAGAAGAACCTGCAAACTGAGCATCTGAATGCATACGTCCCAGAGTATCAGTCATACCATAGGAAGCCGGACCTGCAGCCATGTTATCCGGATGAAGCGTACGTCCTGTACCACCGCCGGAAGCTACAGAGAAGTATTTCTTACCTGCTTCAACGCATTCTTTTTTGTATGTACCTGCAACCGGATGCTGGAAACGTGTCGGGTTGGTGGAGTTACCTGTGATAGAAACATCAACGCCTTCTTTCCACATGATGGCAACGCCTTCACGAACGTCGTTAGCGCCGTAGCAGTTAACTTTGGAACGAAGACCGTCTGAGTAAGCGGTTCTCTGGATTTCTTTCAGTTCGCCTGTGAAGTAATCATACTCAGTCTGAACATAGGTGAAACCGTTAATTCTGGAAATGATCTTTGCGGCATCTTTTCCAAGACCGTTTAAGATAACGCGAAGCGGTTTTTTACGAACTTTGTTAGCTTTTTCAGCGATACCGATGGCACCTTCTGCTGCTGCGAAAGACTCATGACCAGCCAGGAATGCGAAGCAGTCTGTGTCTTCTTCCAGAAGCATTTTACCAAGGTTACCATGTCCAAGACCTACTTTACGCTGGTCAGCTACAGACCCCGGGATACAGAAAGCCTGAAGACCTTCACCGATTGCTGCTGCTGCATCAGCTGCTCTTGTACAGCCTTTTTTGATTGCGATTGCTGCACCTACCGTGTATGCCCAGCAAGCATTCTCAAAACAGATCGGCTGGATGCCTTTGATCTGATTGTAAACATCAAGACCGGCATCTTTTGTGATTTTCTCAGCTTCTTCGATAGAAGCAATGCCGTAGCTGTTTAATACTTCATTGATTTTATCTATTCTTCTTTCATATGATTCAAATAAAGCCATTTATTTGTCCTCCTGATTTATTTTAACAAAAGCTTATGTAGTTAATCACTCTTTACGCGGGTCGATGATCTTAACAGCATCAGCTACACGTCCGTACTGTCCTTTTGCTTTCTCCCAAGCTTCATTCGGAGTATCACCTTTCTTGATAAAGTCGGTGAATTTTCCAAGGCTTACGAACTGATATCCAATGATCTCGTCATTGGCATCCAGAGCGATTCCGGTTACATAACCTTCTGCCATCTCCTGGTAACGAGGACCTTTTGCAAGCGTTCCATACATGGTACCAACCTGAGAACGAAGTCCTTTTCCAAGGTCTTCCAGACCAGCGCCGATTGCAAGTCCGTCTTCTGAGAACGCACTCTGAGTTCTTCCGTAAACGATCTGAAGGAATAACTCTCTCATTGCTGTATTGATTGCATCACATACAAGGTCAGTGTTCAGAGCTTCCAGAATGGTTTTTCCCGGAAGGATTTCAGCTGCCATAGCTGCAGAATGAGTCATACCGGAACATCCGATGGTCTCAACGAGTGCTTCCTGGATAACGCCGTCCTTTACGTTAAGGGTCAGTTTACAAGCACCCTGCTGCGGAGCACACCAGCCAATACCGTGTGTAAAACCGGAAATATCTTTTACTTCTTTTGCTTTTACCCATTTTGCTTCTTCCGGAATCGGAGCCGGTCCGTGATTTGCACCCTGAGCTACCGGACACATCATTTCTACTTCATGTGAATAAATCATTTTAAAACTCCTTTCAACTATATAATTCTAGTTTGTTACTTTAATAACCCACACACTGATATTTTCTCACAAACAGACCGATTCGTCCAGTCTTAAATGAGAAAAAAGAGCAAAAAACATCAAAATGACGAAGCGTTTTTTGTTATTAATTCCTTTACAGGATTACTTCGTGGGTCACAATATCCACGCCGCCGATGGAAAGCTTCTGAATCTGGGGAATCAGCCGCTTAAAATGTTCTGTTCTCATATGCGCATCCAGCACTGCCTGACTGGGCCAACGTTCGAGAAAAGCAAACACATTTTTCCCCTCTCTACCCCGGATCAGTTCATAACTGATATTTTCCGGCTCTTTTCTGGTCTCTTCCACAAGTTCTTTTGCCAGTGCAATAAACTTGTCCACATTGAGACCGCTGACAACACATTTTGCATAAACTGCAATCATCGTCATCCCTCCTTTTATTCTTAACACTAACAATGAGCAAAGCTCTGCACATCCGGTATTTTTGATAAGTATACCACAACCCTTTTGTATGTTTCCAGTCCTTATGCTATAATATGAACACAAATGTTTATCACAAAATACAAACATGAAATAATGAGGTATTTGCATATGAATATTTCTATTCCGGACAAAATAAAACTGTTTTCCGGCAGCACACTGAAAACAATCGCCATCCTCTCCATGACTATTGATCATTTCGCAGCAGTGGTCCTTTATTGGGGATTTTTGTATTATAATCAGCCAATTTATCAGGACACGCCCCTGTATAAGATCTACATCCTTTACCGCATCATGCGCACCATCGGACGCATCGCATTTCCAATCTACTGCTTCCTTCTGGTAGAAGGTTTTATGCACACAAAATCCCGTCCGAAATATCTGCTGCGTCTTGGGATCTTTGCCCTGATATCAGAGATACCCTTTGACCTGGCCATACAAAATCAGATGGTCACCTGGGACTACTGCAACGTATTTTTCACACTGTTCCTGGGATTTCTCGCGATCTGGGCCCTGGATTATTTTAGAGAAAAGCTGTATTTTTCCATCCCCATTGTTGCTCTGATCGGCTATGCTGCATATTTTATTAACTGTGATTATGATTACCGCGGTATCCTGGTGATTGTGATCCTTTACCTGATGCGCTATTACCGGATTCTGCAGGTCATCGCGGGTGCGCTCTCTCTTTACTGGGAATGGCCGGCCATTTTTGCTTTTATTCCGATTCTTATGTATAACGGAAAAAGAGGCCGGGGCAGCAAATATTTTTTCTATATTTACTACCCGGCCCACTTACTGATTTTCTATTTTTTAACAACAATATTGTCCTGACTCTTATAAATACTGTCAGAGGGTACCACACCCCGCACACAGGAAACCGGATAAATATTGGAATGGCATCCAATCACTGTGCCCGGATTCAGTACGCTGTTGCAGCCCACTTCCACGTAATTGCCCAACATAGCGCCAAATTTTTTAAGACCGGTTTCAATGTGCTGGTCTTTTCCTTTTACAACAACCAGAGTTTTATCTGATTTTACGTTGGAAGTGATGGAACCTGCACCCATGTGGGACTTATAGCCGAGGACGGAGTCTCCCACATAATTATAGTGGGGTACCTGAACCGAATTGAAAATAACAACATTTTTCAGCTCTACGGAGTTACCTATAACACAACCTTCTCCTACCAGAGCGTTTCCGCGCACAAAAGCGCAGTGGCGCACTTCCGTGTTTTTTCCAATAATAACCGGCCCGTTAATAAAAGCAGTTGGTGCTACTTTTGCAGACTTGGCAATCCACACATTTTCACCAATTTTATCATATTCTTCCTCACTCAAAGTATTTCCCAGTTTTACAATAAATGACCCAATCTCAGGAAGCACTTCCCATGGATATGTCTTACCCTCAAAAAGTTCCGCTGCGATGGTCTGGTTCAAATCCAATAATTCTTTGATTGACAACTGTTCCATTATATATGTACCTCCGAAATTTTTTTACAAAAATATTATACGCAGATATGAACATGATTGCAATATATTTATAACCGTACGGAAAATCATAATGTTTAAACCGCTGATAAAACAGATTATTTGGTTCGTTTCTTATCGGAATTCGGACTCTTATAAAACTTTGCATCTGCATCATACATCTGACGCAGTGCATACTGATTATTCATTTTTTTCACACCATCTGTGCGCATTCGTATGAAATGTTCCAGTTTATCCATATATTCCTGAGTGGTAACCTGGCCTTCCGCTACATAAGTAAGGCCCTTTTCCCAGCTGGCAGTCAGTTCCGGGTTCAAAAGAGACCGGATAGAGGAATTCACCACATCAAATACCATCTCACCCATAAGCGTCGGTGTGATAACCTGCGTCTTCTTATTTAGATCCAGATATTTGATAGTAACCAGTTTTTTCAGAATTTCCGCTCTGGTAGCACTGGTGCCGATCCCACTGCCCTTAATCTGAGCTCGAAGATCTTCATCCTCAATAAGCTGTCCCGCATTTTCCATAGCAAGGATAATCGTACCGGAAGTGTAACGTTTCGGCGGTGAAGTTTCCCCTTCTTTTATGGAATATTCCCGTACTGGTAAAATATCATTTTTCTTTAATTTCTGTAAAGCTTCCAGCATCTGTCTGTCACAGGTACCTTCTTTTGAACTGTCGATCACATTACTGTTCGTGCCATCGTCACCAACGATGTTCGCTCCGTCTTTTCCATCTGGCATATTGCCGCTGACACCATTTTTCTTTTTAGCAAAAGAGTTCTGTACAACTTTCAGATATCCTTCTTCCAGAAGCGCTTTAAACCCGGAAAAGAAACTCTCCCCCTCTGCCTTTGTGACCAGACTGACTTTCTGATACACTGCAGACGGGTAAAAAATACTCAAAAACCGTCGGGCGATCACCTCGTACACCTTCTGCGAAGTCCCTGATACCGAGCGAAGAGCGTTGAGCCCCTGACCGGTGGGAATAATCGCATAGTGATCGGTAATCTGCTTATCATTGACATATCTGGACTTTGCAATCCCCCTGTAACTGCCGTTGTCCAGAATTTCCTGAGCAAAGGTGCTCACGTGCGGGTAATTTACAAGTCCATGGATATTTTTATAGATTTCTTTGGCAACTGCTGTGGAAAGGACACGGGCATCCGTTCTGGGATATGTGACCAGTTTTTTCTCATACAGTTCCTGAACGACCCGAAGCGTCTCATCCGGACTGATCTTGAACAGTCGGGCACACTCATTTTGAAGCTCCGCAAGATTAAACAAAAGTGGTGCATTCTTATTTTCTTTTTTGCGCTCGATTTTCTCCACAACAGCTGAAAAAGGCGGATGTGCAGATAGAAGCTGAATCAGATTCTCTGCATCTTCTTTCTTTTTAAAACCGTTTTCTTTATATAAAACCGGTGAACCTTCGTATTTGCTTCCGGCCACCGCTCTCCATTCGCCTTCAATAGTACCGCCGCCCAGCTCAATGGCTGACAGTACCCGATAAAAAGGAGTTTTCACAAACTCCCGAATTTCCCGTTCTCTTCGCACCACCATGCCAAGGACACAGGTCATGACACGGCCTACGGAAATCACCGCATATTTGTTTCCAAGATACCCGGCGATGCTGTTTCCATATTTCAGGGTCAGGACACGGGAGAAATTGATTCCCATAAGATAGTCTTCTTTTGCACGCAAATAAGCGGAGGCAGAAAGATTATCATATTCCGATAAATCCTTTGCCTCTCGTATGCCTCGAAGTATTTCTTCCTCAGTCTGTGAATCGATCCAGACACGTCGGCGTTCCTTTCCGGTGACACCGCTCATCATCTCCACAAGACGGTAAATATATTCACCTTCACGCCCGGAGTCGGTACAGACATAAATCCGGGTGATATCTTTTCTCTTTAATAGTCCGCTGACAATTTTGAACTGCTTTTTCACAGAAGGAATTACTTCATATTTAAAATTCTGCGGTAAAAAAGGCAGGGTATCGAGACTCCACCTTTTTAATGATTCATCATATTTTTCCGGATAACTCATGGTTATCAGGTGACCCACGCACCAGGTCACGACTGCATCATCTGATTCCAGATAGCCGTCGTAACGCTGGCCATGAATTCTAAGCGCCTTTGCAAATTCCTGTGCGACGCTGGGCTTTTCAGCTATGTATAAATATTTTGCCATTCTTATTTATCCATACTCATTTTACGAAGCGGCAGTGCCAGAACAACTGCACCTCCAATAATGTTGCCGATGGTAACGATTACCATACTCTTTAAGATTGCGCCGAGAGATACACCCGGTACCAATGCATATGCAATGGTAAATACACTCATATTTGCGATACAGTGCTCAAATCCGCTGAATACGAAACCGCCGATACACATAAAGATCATGATCAGCTTTGCAGACTCACTTTTCAGTTTCACGCCGCAGGCAACTGCAAGACAAACAAAGAAATTACACAATATAGCTCTGAGGAACATTTCTAATTCCGGAATTGCCAGCTTGTTCTGAATAAAAGAGCCAAAATAATCCGCTGTACCGGAAGCGCCTGCTCCTACAAAAATCAAAGAGAAAATAAGGCATCCAACAAAATTGCCAATGTAGCTCACAACCCATACTTTGACCACATCACCCCAGGATACAGATTTGTCATAGGCGCCAAATGCCATCACCAGATTGTTGCCCGTAAAGAGTTCTCCGCCTACCATTACAATCAGCTGAACTGCAATTGCAAATACCATAGCGCCGATAAATTTGCCCCAGAAAGGTGCTTCTGCTGAAAAAACATTACCTGCTACATTACTGAAAATAACAGCTACGGTAATAAAAAAGCCAGCCATCATAGCACGCAGGAAATATTTTCCCGGATAGTTTTTCAGACAAGAGATCTTGCCCTTTGCAGCATTGTCAAATTTCGTTACATCTTCAAAATTCATGATTATTCCCCCTTTGGAATTTATTAAGATTTCACTTTATTTTTTTGTTATATAACCTTTCGCTTTTAAGAGTTCGGCACACAGAACGGCTCCGCCTGCAGCGCCACGAACGGTATTGTGAGAGAGACCGACAAATTTGTAATCATAGATCAGGTCTTCTCTCAGTCTTCCGATGGATACGCCCATGCCGTTTTCATAGTCAACATCCAGCTGAACCTGCGGACGATTATCCTCTTCCATATAACGGATAAACTGCTTCGGAGCGCTGGGAAGATTCAGTTCCTGAGGTTCACCGCGGAAATTAACCAGACGGTCTATCAGTTCTTCTTTGGTCGGCTTTTTCTCAAAACGTATAAAGACTGCTGCGGTATGGCCGTTGAGAACCGGAACACGGATACACTGGCAAGTGATCTTCGGTTCTGCCGCTTTTTCAATATGATCACCTTCCACATGTCCCAGCACACGCAGCGGTTCCTGTTCACTCTTTTCTTCCTCACCGCCAATGTACGGGATGATGTTTTCTACCATTTCCGGCCAATCTTTGAAGGTTTTTCCTGCACCGGAGATTGCCTGATATGTTGTGGCTACCACTTCTTTCGGACCAAATTCTTTCCAGGCTGCAAGGCACGGAGCATAGCTCTGAATGGAGCAGTTCGGTTTTACAGCGATAAATCCGCGGGTTGTACCCAGACGTTTTTTCTGGGATGCAATTACTTCAAAATGTTCCGGATTGATTTCCGGCACTACCATCGGTACATCCGGGGTCCATCTGTGTGCACTGTTGTTTGAAACAACCGGTGTTTCCGTTTTTGCATATGCTTCTTCAATGGCACGGATCTCATCTTTTGTCATATCAACTGCGGAAAATACGAAATCTACTGTAGATGCCACTTTTTCCACTTCATTTACATTCATAACTACAAGGTTTTTTACGCCTTCCGGCATCGGTGTGGTCATTTTCCAGCGGCCGCCTACCGCTTCCTCATATGTCTTTCCGGCACTTCTCGGGCTCGCAGCCACCGTTACTACCTCAAACCAGGGATGATTTTCCAGCAGAGAGATAAATCTCTGACCAACCATACCAGTTGCACCTAAAATACCTACTTTCAGTTTCTCACTCATAATTTTTCTCCTCATTGTTTATTGTAAATATTGCTTATATCTACCGATCACATCATGCATAGCTTCCGGGCCCGGTGCCCCAACTGTCACACGCTTTTCCACACAGGTCTTCATACTGATGGCCTCATAAATATCATTCTCAAATACCGGGCTGATGTTCTTGTATTCTTCCAGAGTCATTTCGTCCAGAGATATTCCCTTATCAATGCAGTACAGAACCAGCTGTCCTACAATACCGTGCGCATCACGGAAGGGTACGCCATGCTTCACCAGATAATCAGCCGCATCCGTTGCGTTGGTAAAACCGTTTCTCGCACTGGTTTCCATGTTCTTTTTGTTGAATTTTATTGTCGCAAGCATGCCGGTAAACAAAGCCAGGCATCCTTTCGTGGTATCAATGGCATCAAAGGTCAGCTCTTTGTCTTCCTGCATATCTTTATTATAAGCCAGCGGCAGACCTTTCATCGTAGTCAGCAGCGAGATCAGTGCGCCATAGACGCGGCCTGTTTTCCCGCGGACCAGCTCCGCGATATCCGGATTCTTTTTCTGGGGCATAATGCTGCTTCCGGTGCTGTAGGCATCATCAATGTCCACAAACTGGTATTCATTGGAATTCCAGATGATCACTTCCTCAGAAAAACGGGAAAGATGCATCATGATAGTTGCCATAGCAGACAAAAATTCAATCAGATAGTCGCGATCCGACACGCCATCTATGCTGTTTAAAGTCGGGCCGTTTTCAAACTTCAGAAGTTCGGCCGTATAGTCGCGGTCAAGCGGATAAGTGGTTCCTGCCAATGCACCGGATCCAAGCGGACAGGTATTCATACGGTTCCGGATGTCGGAAAGTCGGCTTCTGTCACGACGAAACATCTCAAAATATGCGCCCAGATGATGCGCCAGGGTAATGGGCTGAGCTTTCTGGAGATGCGTAAATCCCGGCATATAGGTCTCGGTGTTTTCTTCCATGATCTTGAGGATAGTCTCAAGCAACTGTTTTACCAACCCGTCCATCTCATCAATCTGGTTTCTGGTATACAGTTTCATGTCCAGGGCCACCTGATCGTTTCGGCTTCTTCCGGTGTGCAGTTTTTTTCCGGTGTCACCGATGCGGTCAATCAGATTGGCTTCCACAAAACTGTGCACATCCTCGTATTCATCGGTAATTTTGAGTCTGCCTTCTTCCACATCTTTCCGAATGCTGTCGAGGCCGTTTAATATTTCTATTTTTTCTTCAGCAGTCAGGATACCCTGTTTTGCAAGCATAACAACATGGGCAGAACTGCCTTCAATATCTTCTTTTAAAAACTTCTGGTCAAAAGAGATGGAAGCGTTAAAATTATATACAAGCTTATCTGTTTCTTTTGTAAATCTGCCCCCCCATAACTGAGCCATTTTGATTCCTCCATATTATTCATTGTAACTTATGCCCCGCGGGCCAAATGTTAAGGTATAGTTTATCACATCAATCGCGCTTTGAAAAGACACAACCGCAATAATTCTGTCGATACAGACCATATTCACGGGACAACTCGATGGAACGCTTATATCCATTTTTCTTCTTAAAATCGGATGGCAAAAATGGTATATGGTATTTCTGTGCCAGTTCCTGTCCGATCTCATTGAGCTTTTCTGCATTTTTTAGCGGGCTGATGGTAAGGGTCGTTGTAAAATAGTCAAATCCCTGTTCTTTGGCAACTCGTGCCGATGCTTCCAGCCGAAGACGATAACAGCAAAAACATCTTTCTTTGCCTTCCGGTAAATCTTCGAAACCTCTGACTGTGTTGTAAAAGATTTCCGGTTGATACTCACCTTCCAGAAACGCGACCGGATGAGGCAGTACCATATGATTGACCAGACGCTTCTGCTCCTCCACCCGCATCCGGTATTCCTTTTCCGGAGAAATGTTCGGGTTATAATAAAATACGGTTATATCAAAGTATTGTGACAAATATTCCAGAACATAACTGCTGCAGGGCGCACAACAGCTGTGCAGCAGGAGGCGCTTCGGTTTTTCCGCTTCCGAAATCTCATTGATTATTTTTTCTAATTTTTTCTGATAATTTTCCAAACTGTCCACCTGTCTATCTCTGTATATTTGCGTATGAAGCCTCCCTAATGTGAAGATATGTATTCTGCATATCTATCACTGCATCATAATCATTCTTATTTAGTATAACGTGTGCGGATTGAAATTTCAATATGAGTTTGTCATCAAATTAACAAGCTCATTCCTTATCTGTTTCATAAAATGGCAGCTTAACTGTGTCAGGACCTTTTATCAAGGCATAAATTAGAATATGCAGTGAAAGGAGAACCATATGGCACCTTTATTGGAATTCAAGGACATCAGTATGGCGTACCACAGCATTGACCAGGAAACACAAGCCATTTCTCATCTCACCTTTTCTGTATCACAGGGAGAATTTGTTGCCATTGTCGGTCCCAGCGGATGCGGTAAATCAACGATTCTCAATCTGATCTGCGGCCTCTTGTCCCCGGAAAGCGGACAGATTTTGATAGAAGGAAAAAATGCCGGAGAATCCGGTATCAATATCGGCTATATGCTGCAAAAAGATCATCTTTTTGAATGGCGCACTATTTTTCGAAATGTTATGCTGGGCCCTGAAATCGCAGGTTGTGTCACTGCCGAAAAAAAGGCTTATGCTTACCAACTGCTCGACTCCTATGGTCTGAAGGAGTTTGCCAATGCCAGACCGTCTCAGTTGTCCGGTGGCATGCGGCAGCGGGCAGCTCTGATCCGCACTCTGGTCATGGAGCCCTCACTTCTGCTGTTGGATGAGCCTTTTTCCGCACTTGATTATCAGACCAGGCTCAATGTCAGCGATGATATCGGAAAAATCATCCGTCAGGAATCCATTACGGCAATACTGGTAACACATGACATTGCAGAAGCGATCAGTATGGCAGACCGCGTCATTATCCTGACCAGCCGACCGGCTACCGTAAGCAGCATCGTTGATATCGACCTGACTGTAGAACCGCGCACCCCTCTTGCTTCAAGGAATGCGCCGGAATTTAAAAACTATTTTAATCGAATCTGGAAGGAGTTGAATCAACCATGATTCCTGTATCAAATGCGCAGGAAAAATATCTGAAAAAACGCCGAAGAGACTGTCGCCTTATCTGGCTGTTCCGAATCCTTATATTCATCCTGTTCCTCGCCCTTTGGGAAATCAGTACGCGAAAAGGCTGGATCGATTCTTTTATTTTCAGCAGTCCATCGCAGGCTATATCTACTTTCATCAATATGTGGAAAGAAAACGCTCTTTATCTTCACATTGGTGTTACTCTGTTTGAGACTCTGGTCAGCTTTTGCCTCGTTTTTTTTATCGGTATCAGCATAGCAGTTCTGCTCTGGTCCTGCAGTCATTTGTCTCAGATTCTGGAACCTTATTTGGTGATTTTAAACAGTCTTCCAAAATCTGCATTGGCACCGCTTTTGATCGTCTGGCTTGGAACAAGCGTAAAAACCATTATCGTAGCAGGAATTTCCGTGGCGATTTTTGGTTCCGTTATTAATCTGTATACCTGTTTTAAAGAAACCAGCCCGGACAAAATCAAACTGATTTATACACTGCACGGCAGCCGTTTCCAGGCACTGACTAAGGTTGTGCTTCCATCGTCAATTCCCCAGATTTTGGCAAATATGAAAGTCAATATTGGGTTGTGTCTTGTGGGAGTTATTATCGGTGAATTTATCGGTTCCAGACAGGGACTTGGATACCTTATTATTTATGGAACGCAGACTTTTAAGCTTGATTGGGTTATTATGGCGATCGTTGTGTTGTGCGTGGTAGCTATGCTTTTATATGCAATACTGAATCGAATTGAAAAATGGTATCTGAAAAAAATATAGATTTCCTTTTCCTGACAGTCTCACTGTTGATTATCTTTTCTTTTATCAGGAAATACCCCTGGAGGCACCTGCTCCAGGGGCGGAAAAATCTCTGTATATTTCCAGTTTTTCAAACTCATAATCGAGTATCAAGAATTGTCAATCACCTTGATCAGCATCTCACGCAGTACCTGCGGATTGCAGTTGCCCTTCAGCTGCTTCATACATTTACCGAAAAGTGCCATGAGTGCTTTTTCTTTTCCGTTTTTGTAATCTGTTACGGATTTTGTGTCGGAAGCCACTACTTCTTTCACAATTGCTTCAAGGGCACCCATATCATTATTTACGATAAATCCATTGGCTTTTGCATATTCTTCCGGATCAATGTCCTGCTCGAACATGACGGCAAGAATTCGCTTTGCATTTCCGCGGCTTACCTTGTCTTCTTTTACCAGTTTGATCAATTGGCCGAGTGCTTTGCCGCTGATACTCAGCATGTCGAAGGTCTGCTGTTTTTTATTAAGAATGGAAGCACAGTCTGAAATCAACCAGTTTGCGGCTTCTTTCGCCATGGAACACTCCGCATAAGCGTCTTCAAAAACATCACAAAATGCCCGGCTCTGGGTGAGCTGATCAGCATCATATTCGCTCAGTCCGAATTCTTCCATGTAATGTGCTTTCTTTACTTCCGGGAAATCAGGAAGGGATTTCCGGATTCTGTCATACCATTCGTCATCAATCACAACCGGCATGACATTCGGATCCGGAAAATAGCGGTAATCACCGGCTGTTTCTTTGTTTCTCATGGGATAGCTCTTTCCCTTCACATCATCCCATCGGCGTGTCTCCTGCACCAGTTTTCCGATTCCGTTCTCGATTGCATCTATATGTCTTGCTGTTTCATAATCAATTGCACGGGTAATGGCGGAAATGGAATTCATGTTCTTCATCTCGGTTCTTACGCCCAGAACATTGCTGCCTTCCGGGCGAACGGAGAGGTTTACATCACAGCGCATGGAGCCCTGTTCCCAACGGCAGTCTGATACTCTTGCAAAGCGAAGCAGGTCTCTCAGGCGTTCCAGATAGGCAACCACTTCCTCCGCGCCGGAGAGATCCGGCTGACTTACGATTTCGATCAGCGGAACACTGGTTCTGTTAAAATCCACAAGTGAAGTGTCGGTCCAATCGTCATGAACCAGTTTTCCTGCGTCTTCTTCCATGTGGATCTGCTTGATTCTGACCTTCTTTTCCCCATTGGAAGTCTTGATATCAACCGTACCGTTCACACAGATTGGTGCAAACCACTGAGTTGTCTGATAGGAAGCCGGAAGATCCGGATAATAATAACTTTTCTTGTCAAATGTCGTAACCCGGTTAATATGACAGTTCAGCATCATTCCGGCGGTCATACCAAGATCCACAACACGTTTATTCAAAACCGGAAGCATGCCCGGCATTCCGCAGCAGGCAGGGCAAACATTGTCATTTTGCTCTGCACCGAATTTTGCAGAACAGGAACAGAATATTTTCGATTCGGTGGCAAGCTCAACGTGGACTTCCAAACCGATGACTGTTTCATATCTCATGATTCTTCTCCCTCCTTTTCAAACATAAGCGCCATATCCAGAAGGCTGTTTTCCGAAAACGGCTTGCCTATGATCTGAACACCGCCGGTGACCATGGTCGGGAAACCAGTTATGGAGGAAGGAGCTGTATAAAAGCTTTCATCGTAGGAAATATATTTGTTTGTTTTTACTTCCGCCTCTGTAAAGTTTCGCTTGGAGCAGGCCGGGATCAAAATGCCATCTGCTTCCGCTAAAACCTTATAAAGATACTCGCTGAGTACACGTCGCACTCTTAGGGCTTTGTCGTACACCTTCCTGTAGTTATCCGTGGAAAGTGCATCGGATCCGTATAAAATCGTAGATTTTAAGAGATAACCGAAGGCTTCTGTTCTGCTGTTGGTGTAAAGCTCATCGATATCTTCATATTTTGGAGTGCGATATCCGAATTTAATTCCATCGTAGCGGGAAACATTATTGCAGACTTCTGCTGACATCAGAATATTCCATGCCGTTTTTGCGGCAGTGAGTTCCAATGCATCGATCTCAACTATTTCCACGCTGCATTTTGCAGCCTTTGCTTTGAAATTCTCGATCAGGTTCTTTGTTTTATCATCTACAGATGCAAGCATTGATTTTGCAACGGCAATTTTTTTCACCGGCTCCCTTTTCGCATCTGCTTTTAAAAGAGCACAGGTTTCTTCCGGAAGGCTGGTGCCATCTTTATCGTCATGACCGGCAATGATTGAAAGAATTTTGCGGCATGCAGACGTATCATTTGCCATAACGCCCACTGTTTCGCCGGAACATGCTGCAGGAATTGTTCCGTATCGGGAGACTGTACCATATGTAGGTTTTATATAGGTAAGGTTTCCAATTGCGGCAGCTCTTCGCGGTGCACCATTAACATCAAAGCATACAACCGCATTTGCTTCTTTTCTTTTTAAAATCTCGGCCACAGCATTTGTCAGTGTACCATCTTCACAGATACATGCTCCGTAATAGGATGTTTCGCCCAATAAATCAATCCCAAATTCACCAACATTAGCCTTTGCAGCTATTTCGTATCCGTTTTCTTCTAATTTTGTTACAATTTCTGCATCAAACAGACTCATATATCCATCAAGCATTCTGGAACCTGCTGACGTAGGCAATTTTTTCGTCAGGATCATGTCATCCAGCACAACTTTGTTTTCGTATGATGTTGAGGCAGACTCACTAATATACAATTTCATCACAATATTTCCTTTCCGCAATTATTCTACCAGACGCGGTACCTGCCAGTATCCGTCGTAAGATTCCGGTGCATCTTCCTGAAGCTGATCACGGGTGAATTGCTTGATGGCAACATCGTCCCGGATCACATTGGTCATTGGCATGACATGCACCATTCGTTCCACATCCTGTGTGGGAATTGCGTCAAGGCCGCTTACGTTTTCGCTCTGTTTTTCAAAAAAACACAGCATTTCTTCCCTTTCTTCTTCAGACAGGAGAATCTTGTTGAGCTTCTCCAACTGAATTAATGATTCCTTGTTCATTCCTTTTGTTTTCCCTTTCTCTTTTAATATGATTGCAGGCGCGTGCGAAGCGCCGGAACATAAGTGCAGGTTGTCTCCCTAACCTGCGAATTCGCTTTTTCTTATTTGTTTATTTTCTCTACTAAATTATAACTGATTTCACAATTTTTGTATACAATTAACGATGTTTTCCGCTTCTAAATCTGAAAAAAGTCAATCAACAATGATATCTGAACGTATTTTACTATAAAAGTCCCGGACAGCAGTCATGTCCGTTTAGAAGAAGTACGTGGCCGTATGATGGAGGAACTTGCCTTTTGGAAACATTCAAATCAGCGAAAGATGTGTGTTATATCGTGGGAAGATACTATATTAGAAAATGGAATATTTGAAGAGCTTGTAATTTTTATCATTTTGAAGCTATTAAAAAAATCCAGAACAGGACTAAAAAGTCGAGTTCTGGTTTTTCTTATATTATTTTCAGCCGCTGTGGGCTATTGATTTTTTCTGCAGCTTAACTACTCAACAGGATTTCCCCGTCTCTTCCCGGCGCATTTTAGTCTATTTCAATCCATTCGTCTATCAGCACCAGTTCAGATAAATAGGCATTATATTCTTCCTCTGACAGGGCTATGTCTTTTCCAGGTATTTTCATATATTGTGGAATTCCCGTGCCATCCACTGAACATGTCACATCAAAATCAGCATTTAACTGAATCCCATCAAATGAATAAAAACTGGTGGTCGCATAATTTAGCGATCGCCTTACTTCGCTAAATGCGATCGCTTTATTAATATTGGAGTAATAAACTCCGCAATATGCCCAGAAATCTTTTATCAGATTAATATTGCTGCCATTTTGAGCATACACTTGATATTCCGCAAATAATTCACGCTCATCAGATGAGAGAATCAACTCATTCACACCATCCTGGTTTATATCAATGAGACAGTAACCGTAAACCGGAAGTTCCCAATTTTGTACATATTCCAGATAACTTTTCTCATTTATAAAGTATGAAAATCCGTCGTTGGAATCTGCACCTTCGGCCTCTTCTTTTATTTCCGGATTTCTTCCATTCACACCAGATTGATCTTCACTTATAAAATAGGGAGCCAGTTTCCGTTTCGTTTCATTAATTTGTTCCAATACAATATCACAATCGTAGTTTAAGTTGTACTCAACCAAATTGGCAAGCCATTTATTCTGCTCAGCATCCAGAACCTCACTGGATACAGAAGCTCCATTAATAGAACAAACACGTTCTCCACCAGAAATAACATCCCATATAACTTCTCGTACAATTCCGAACGTATCATTTAAATAGCCATGATAGTAATAATATCCAAAATCATCACAGCTCCCTGTAACCAGATAAGTCTGCCCCTCATATTCGGCCAGATACACATGCTTTACACCGCCATCTGTGCCAAACGGTTCGCCGGAGTCCAGCAAGACAGCGCCTTTCTCCAAATATCCCCATATCTCATATGTATAAACCGGAAACAGCTCTGATCCCATCTGTTCATATTTCTGATACACCAATAACAATTCTTCCTTACCATTATGGTCAAAATCTATTAGTTTCAGAAAACATAAGCCAGTCATACGGGAATTTCGGTCATTTAGCTTTGTTACCGTAACCGTGCCGTATTTTGACTCATATTGCTGTACAATTTGAGCATAAGCGCTGTATCGTTCAGCCGTATCATCATAATTTACATCCGTATCCAAATCATCTTCTATAATATTGTTCAGCATCTCCCGAATAATATCTAATTCACTGCACTTCTTTCTATAGTACTCTTCTGCATCCTCTGATGATTTCATATTGAAAACTGATAAAAAAGATGCGTCATGAGCAATTATACTGTAAAGACAATATTCTCCTCTAATACGGCACCCGATCATAAACTGCGAGTATACCACATACCGCTCTGCCAGCTTTTTTTCATTTTCTGTTCCAAAATTTTCCGCATGATCAGTAAAAGTCCTGAATAATTCATCCTTCAGAACCTTCCCAATATCCTGGTCCTATGTCAAGATTTAGTACAAATTAAAATGAGAAGTTCTGCCTGCTAAGCAGCAGACAGTAACATACCCCTCTCATACAGCTTTTCATATTCGTCAGGTGATACATAGCCACAGTGGCTGTGGATTCTGACA
>JALENY010000013.1 GCA_022767285.1 Lachnospiraceae bacterium
ATGGGAGAAAAATAATCAGGTTCAGTATATAATTCAATCAAATAGAATTCAGAAAATCCACCAGAACTCAATTTGAGACTGGTGGATTTCTTATGACCTTAAAAATAGAATTTGAAAAACCTATGTTTTTCAGTGCCCTCCTTTGAAAACAGTAGGGGTATAGGAGAGGGGGAACAATTGGGGTTTTATCTTTTTTAATTAAATTTATTTCAATTCAACAATTAGTTCTATTTCACATGCGATTCCGCCAGGAAGTGAATTCGTACCAATTGCAGAGCGTGCAGGACAACCTATTTCTTCGCCGAAAATGTCGATGAGTAAATTGGACGCTCCATTTACAACTAATGGCTGTTCTGTGAAACTGTTTGTGCTGTTCACAAAAGCAAGTAATTTTACAAAGCGTTTAATTTTATTTAAGTCTCCAATTTTAGCATGTAGATTTGCTAGTAAATTTAACATACAATTATATGCTGCTTTTTGCCCGTCTTCTATGGAAAGACTATCTCCGAGTTTTCCAATAATAGTATTTCCATTGCCTAAATCGGGGCCGCAACCTGAACAATATAAAAAGTTATCACCAAATTCCTTGACAGGAGTATACACGCCACCTTTGGGTGGTGGAGAGGGTAATAAAATGCCTTTTGATTCTAAAACATGATAGATATTCATATATTTGCCTCCTTGATTTGATTAGTAAAGTAAGAATCTATTTCTTGCAGTAATTGGCCATTGTGCAACAATATGCTTATTATCTATAACAATTGCATGATTATACAATGCACTTGTAGGACATATATGGGTTGGTAAAAGAAACAATTCCTTACCAATTGGTGGGCGTTCTTTTTCATATCCTTTTTTCATACGAAAAGTCCAATGTTCTTCGCTTTGAAAACACTCTTCGTAATTATCCACGCCTAATAAAAAAGCTTTAGGACCAGGTGGATCAGAGGCAATTGACTTGTATCCGCAATCAATTGTGAATAAGGCGTCATTAGGGTGGCTAACAACTCTTGTCAGAATAGCTGCTCCTGGGAAAAAAGGCAAGTCGGGATATTTTTTCTGATATCCGTAATCATATATAAAAACAGTGCCAGGTGAAAAATAAGTAGTATAATGTACGTCATTTTTCCATTCATCAACAAGATAAGGAAAAGATGGTGATCCTCCGATAATTATATTGGCATAATTGGGATTTTTGATAATTATACAATCAAGTATTTTTTTTAGTTTTTTACTCATTTCATGTATTTTCTTTTTACGAATGATAGGATCTGAATCTGTTTGGTGTCCATCATAACAATGAAAACCAACAATAGAGATCCCTGGTATTTCTTTGCATTTTTCAATGAATTTTTCCAAATTTTCTAATGGCACTCCTGTTCTATTCATACCGAGATTTATGTCTATAAAAAGATCGGTATGAACAGGACAGTCTTTTTGTAAATTACTGAGCAAATAAATAGACTCTATATTGTCTCCGATGGCATAAAAATGTGTTTGTGGAAAAGCAATCCTTAAATTGAGAAAACGTTTTATATTAGGGCCAATGATAGGATAAGCAAGTAATACATCTGTAGCACCACAAGTGGCGGCGATTTCGGCTTCTGATATAGTAGCACATTTAAAGCGCGTAATACCATTACTTATAGAAAGCCTAATAACATTTGGCATTTTATGGCTTTTAATATGTGGCCATAATGAATTTTTACTTTTAGTAATTGAGATTGCTGTATCAATGTTTTGCTGTATTATATTGCGATAATATAATAAGGATGGTGAGGGAGTGTTTTTGATTTCTTCAAAGTTGTAAAAATTAGACATGTTCATTTAACTCCTTTGAGTATGTAAGTATGCAAATCAACAAAAAGTGTAAATATAATAAACGGATTGTTGATAGGTAAAGTATTACACTTTTGGCTGTAATAGTCAATATAATCTGTGCATAATTTGAAAAAATAGTCATAATAAACAAATAAAATGCGAAAATATTGTGTGAAATATGGAAAAATAAAATATTAAATCAAAATATTGACTATTTGTTGAAAAGGAGATAGAATAATATTAAACAAATTGTTGAGATGGATGTGTTGTTTAACTACATGCAATTACTTTTGTACAAGGGTGGTGAAATTAATGAGTTATGTGAGTGATAATTTTAAAGTTCTGTGTGATATATGCGAATGTATTGCGAGACAGTTCGGTGAAGATTGTGAAGTTGTATTGCATGATCTTACAAAACCTTACGAGAATACAGTTGTGGCTATTTGGAACGGACATGTGACAGGAAGAAAGGTGGGTGATGGTGGAACAGATGCTGGGTTGGCAATTTTGAGAGGAACGGCTAACCCTAAAGATGAATATTGTTATATCAATACGGCGCCAAGTGGTCATATATTAAAATCGACTAGTAAATATTTTGTTGATGAAAACGGAAAAGTTGTCGGAAGTTTGTGTATTAATTATGATATTACTAATTTAATGAAAGGACAAATTGCAATTGAAAAATTTACTTCTAAAAATGAACCGAGGGATGAAATTTTTACAGGAAATGTAGACGAACTTTTAGAAGTTCTTATGGAAAAAGCAGTAGAAAGTACGGGTAAGACAATAGATGTTTTAGATAAGGAAGATAAAGTGGCAATTGTAAAATATTTGGATGAGAAAGGAGCGTTTTTAATAAAAAAATCGGCAGAGCGAGTTGCTGAATATTTAGATATATCCAGATTTACAGTTTATAATTATCTGAATGAAACTAAGGAGGAATAAAATGTCATATGTTCTTATTAAAAATGGATATATATATGATGGATTAGGAAATCCACCATTTGTAGGTTCGCTCCTTTTGGAAGATGAGAATATAAAAGAAATATTTATTGGCAAAGAAGTATATAAATTAAAAAATTTAGAAAATACATCAATAATTGACGCAGAAGGATACATAATAACTCCTGGTTTTATAGATATTCACAGACATTGTGATATTCAACCTTTTTATGGAACGGAATTTGGTACTACATTGCTTTCACAAGGGATTACAACAGTAGTAGCTGGTAATTGCGGGTTCTCAATGGTTCCTATACCATTAGATGAAGAGCTATCAAAGGAAATATATGATTTTTCTGAACCTGTTTTAGGGAAACCTTTTAGAGAAATAAAAACAATAAGTGACTATTTTAGTAAACTTGGAAATATAAATTTGCCGGTTAATTTTGCTACTATGATTGGTTGTGGCACGATAAAATCGTCAATTAAAGGATTTTCTAATACGCCGTTTAATTCTGAGGAAATCAAAAAAGCTGTTTCTTATATCGAACAAGCAGTTGAAATGGGAGTAGTTGGAGTATCAGCTGGAATAATGTATATACCAGAATGTTATAATTTTAAGGAAGACTATATTCGTATGTTGCAACCGTTAAAAAAACATAATATTCCTTGGTGTGTTCACATCCGTGGAGAAGGGAACTCGCTGGTAAGTAGTATTACAGAGGTGATTGATATTGCTGAAAAAGTTAGATGTCCTGTCGAAATAAGTCACTTTAAATCTTGTGGTAAAAACAATTGGAATCGAGAAATTTTTAAGGCAATAGATTGTATTGAATTAGCACGAAAAAATGGAATAGAAGTAGCATGTGATTTTTATCCCTATACGGGAGGATCCACATCTTTGGTTACGATGATTCCTCCACAATTGATAAAAGGTGATATTAAAAAAATATTAAACAGTTTTGAAACAGGAGAAGGAATACAGAATTTTAGGGATTCGCTGAAATATACTTATGCAGACTGGGATAATTATGCGCTATCGCTGGGATGGGATAGAATTCTAATTACAGGGGTAAATCATGAGAAAAATATTAAGTACATAGGAAAAACAGTTGCAGATTCAGTGATAAATTATAATTTTTCTGATGCTGCTGAATTTATTGGATATCTGTTAAATGATGAAGAAGGAAAAGTGTCTATTGTAAATATGAGTATGTGCCAAGAGGATGTTGATGTTGTGGCAAAGTTACCGTATTCTTGTGTTATTTCAGATGCAATTTATGCAGAGACTAATATGCCGCATCCAAGAATGTATGGCGCTTTTCCTAAAATTATTCGCGAATATGTAAATGAAAGAAAAATTTACAGTTTGGAAACAGCAGTGAAAAAAATGACTTCAATGCCTGCGAAAAGAGTAGGAATAACAGGAAGGGGAGCTATTAAAGTAGGGTATTATGCAGATATAAACATTTTTAAACTTGATGAATTTAAAGATAATGCAACATATGAAAATCCCAAACAACATGCTACAGGGTTGGATAAATGCTTTGTAAATGGGAAAATTGCATGGAGTAAAAATAAAGTTGTCAATGATTCATGTGGGAAAAAAATATGTAAAAATTAATATTTTATTAGTTATAAGTATAGAAAGGGAATATGATCATGAAGAAAAATAAGGTTATTAGTTGTATATTGGTTTTGGTACTTTGTATGACAATGTTATTTTCGGGATGTGGAACAAAAGAAGAGTCCAATGAGAAAAAAGAAAACTCAGAAACTAGAAGTTATGATGTTGAGAATATGAAATTTGATAATGTAAAAATTCATGTTATGACAAGAATTACAAATGAAGGATCACAAAAATATTTTGCAGATAAAATTGATGAGTTTAATAATCTTGATAATGGAATCACTGTAGAACTTGAAAATATTACCACGGAGGAAGATTATTTAAATAAATTAAGAACAGGATATTCAGGTGGAGATACACCTAATGTATTTACAGAATATGGTGGTACACGTGTTAAGGATTATATTGCAGCAAACGGGGTTTTGGATTGGACACCATATTTGGAGGCAGACAAAGAATATTACGATAGTTTTTATGATTCTGTATTTGAAAGCGCACAATACGATGAATATGAGGGAATTTGGGGGATCCCTTATATGCAATATATTATTTGTTTATTCTATAATGAAGATATTTTTAATGCAAATAATATCGAACCTCCAAAAACGTGGGATGAATTGCAAGTTGTTTGTGAAAAATTAAAAGCTGCAGGCATTAAACCATTCCAGGTAGGAGAAAAATCCAATTTTAGATTTGGACATTTATCGAATTGTATTCTTTACAACACTTATGGAGTTGATGCAGCAGACAAATTATCGGATGGTTCTATGAAATATGATGGAAAAGAAATGATGGACGTCTATACTAAAATTTCTGATATGAACAAAAAAGGATATTTTGGTGATGATATTTTATCTACAGATTATGCATTGGAAAAATCTACTTTTACATCAGGTGGTAGTGCAATGATTTGGGGACTTAACTCAGATATAATGGGAACTTTAGCTGCTTCTGATGTTGAATTTAAAGTTGGTGTAACTGCAATGCCTTATGGAAGTGAATCTTTTAAATCAGAGACACAAGGCGGGGTTAATAATGTTTGGCATGTTTCTACTATGAATAAGAGTCAGGAAGAGATTGATGCATCGGTATATTGGGTTAAATGGATGACATCTGATCAAAGTTTATCAGATTATACAAAAGTAATTCCAAACATTTTTGGACGAGAGTTTGACTTAGATATAGACGATCCGCTTATGGAGGAAGTATTAGATATTTATGGAACAATGACAAAAATGAAATCCGATGTACAATCATATGATGATAGAACATATTTATTGGATACGGTCAGAAATGCTCTCCAGGGAATTGCTCTTGGTAATTCACCAGAACAATGTGCAGATGAAATTATAACTCAGATTAAATCAAATGAGTAATTTACAATAAAAACAAGGGTGGCCATTAGACTGCCCTCGTTTTATAAAAAAAGGATGTGAAGTTTTATGAACAAGAAAAAGAAAAAGAGGAATATAATTGTTTCAATAATGTTTTTGACTCCTGCTTTAATCTTGCTGTTTTGCTTAATCATTTATCCGGTCATTAATACGGTGAATTTATCATTTAGAAGTTGGAATGGGGTTTATGGAATGCCAAAAGTTTTTGTTGGGTTAAAAAACTTCCGAGATGTAGTGACAAATGCGAACTTTTGGAAATCTCTCTTACACAGTATGTATTTTTTGATGGGGGGCTTTTTCATTTTAATGCCATTATCTTTTGTTTTAGCCTTAATAGTTACCTCTAAATTGAAGTGGAAAAAACTCTTCAAAACAGCTTATTTTATGCCTATTATGCTTTCCTCGACAGCTGTTGCATTGATATGGGTTTATATGCTTAATCCACAATATGGTGCGATTAACAAAATTTTAGAGATAATCGGATGTGGAAGTTTAGCAAAGGATTGGTTGGCAACTCCAAATGTAAATGTATGGAGCGTTGTTTTAGTAAATGAATGGATGTATGCAGGGTACAATATGCTTATCTTTGCGGCGGGGCTGGTTTCTATTCCATCAGATCTGTATGAAGCGGCAGTGATTGATGGGTGTACAAGCTGGAAAAAATTAAGATACGTTACACTGCCACTTATGAAAAATTCATTTAAGATCTTTTCTATATTGTGTGTTACCGGTTGCATAAAAACCTTTGATTTGATATGGGCAATGACAAAAGGCGGACCAAATAGATCTTCAGAAATGCCAGCAACCTTAATATATAATGAAGCTTTTTCTTTTAGACAATTTGGTCGAAGTAGCGCGATTGGAGTAATCCTTTTAATTATAGGACTGCTATTAAGTGTATTAATGAATTATATTTTTAGAGATAAAGATAAGGTGGTGAAACAATGAAGAAAAAAATAGTAAAATTCCTTTCTTATATTTTTGCGTTTAGTGCCTTAATTATCACTATTTTCCCGTTAATAATAACGATATTTTGTTCATTTAAGGATAATGAAGGAATTACATTAAGTATGTTTTCATTTCCAAAAGTATTCCACTTTGAAAATTACGTTGCAGCAATTGAAAGAGCAGGTATTTTAAGAGCAGTTTTTAATTCTATATTATTAGCTGTTTTAACAACCATTGTTGTGGAAGTTGTTGGTATGATGGCAGCATACATTCTGGCTAGAAAAGACTTTAAGATTCTTTCTGTCATTAAAGTATTGTTTTTATTTGGTGTAATGGTTCCTATTCATTGCACAATCATTCCTATTAATAATTTAGCTACTGCCTTAAATGCAAAAAATCAATATTACTTTTTATTGTTTGTATATTCAGCGTTTCAATTAGCACAAGCCGTTTTTTTGTTTACGGGATATTTACAAGGGGTAAGTAGAGATTTGGACGAAGCTGCTATTATAGATGGGGCAAATGATTGGATTTTACTTTTTAAAATATTAATTCCGATTTCAAAACCAATAATGTCAACAGTAGCTGTTTTGAGTTTTGTTTATTGTTATGGAGAGTTAATGTTTTCAATGACATTATTGACAGATGTGAAGAAATTTACAGTTTCAAGATCAATGTTAACATTTTCAGGAGAAGAGTTACAATTGGGACCTATTTTTGCGTGTATCGTTATAGCAGTGATTCCGATTATTACTTTCTATCTGATACTTCATGAGAAGGTTCAAGATGGTATGATGCAAGGTGCATTAAAAGGTTAAGAAAATAAGGGGGTTTAAAATGGAAGAATTACGATTTAGACAAATTCATATGGATTTTCATACAAGTGAAAAAATTAATACTATATGTTCGGAGTTTGATGCAGATGATTTTGCAAGTACATTAGAAAGAGCACATGTTAATTCCGTTACATGTTTTTCTAGGTGCCACCATGGTATGCTTTATTATAACTCAAAAAAATTCCCACAGTTAATTCATCCAGGACTCAAAAATAATAAAAATCTATTGGAAAGTCAAATAGACGCTTGTCATAAAAGAGGGATTAAGGTGCCAATATATACAACGGTACAATGGGATTATTACATGAGCATGAACCATCCTGAGTGGAATTGTATTAATTCAGACGGTGCTTTTATATATCGATGCTTTGATGGGGAAACTCCGAAAGTATATTTCCCGGGGTTTTATAGGACTTTATGCGTTAATACACCTTATAGACAATTTTTAAAAGATCAAATTGAAGATGTTATTAACGTTGTTGGAAAAAATAATGTAGATGGAATTTTTCTAGATATTGTTAAAGTGGTGGATTGTTCATGTGAATATTGTAAAAAAGGAATGTTAGAAAAAGGATATAATCCTGAATTGTATGAAGAAAGAATTAAATATGCTCAAGAGATGATTCATGATTTTAAAAAAGAAATGACGAAGTTTATTCATAACATAAAGCCTGACATTTCTGTATTTTACAATGGAAGTCATATAGGACCAAGAACAATGAAAGATAAAGAGTTTTATACACATTGGGAACTGGAATCATTGCCTAGTGGAAAATGGGGATATGCACATTTTGGAAATACTGTTCGATATGCAAGAACCAGTGGGATGGATTATTTGTCGCATACGGGAAAATTTCATACTTCATGGGGAGATTTCCACTCTATGAAAAACAAAGAAGCTCTAGAATATGAGTGTTTTCGTATGTTAGCTTATAATTCAAAATGTCTAATAGGTGATCAGCTGCATCCGGATGGACGTATTTCTCCAGAGGTTTATGATTTAATTGGGGACGTATATGCTCAGGTAGAAAAGAAGGAACCTTGGTGTACAAAGGCAACAGAAGTTGTTGAACTTGGAGTTTTAACCAGCGAATACTATAAGACAGATTCTGATTCATCTTTGAAAAAAATCCCTGATGAAATAACTGGAATCTGCGCGTTATTAGATGAGTTAGGGTATCAATTTAACATTATCGATGAAGATGAAGACTTTAGAAAATATAAAATTGTAATTCTACCAGATAATATTTTATGTAGTGATTTTCTGGCTGACAAAATTGATAATTATATTGCTGATGGGGGAAGGATTATTGCATCTTATCGCTCGGGACTAAATTATTCAGAAACAGAATTTGCTATAAAAAGGTTGGGGATTAGTCTTGTTGGAGATGCACCTTATAGTCCGGATTTTTTGGTTCCAACTTCTGAGTATGGAAAGAGATTATTTAAAACAGAATATGTGATGTATAACCAAGGAAAAGAGATTAAAATAAATGACGCCAAAGAAGTGGTGAAGGCATATATCCCGTATTTTAATAGAACATGGGAACATTTTTGTTCTCATTTACACACTCCTTCGTCTCATAAATATGGATATCCAGGAATTACAGAATGTAAGGGAAACTATTATTTTATGCATCCAATATTTTCTATATATCAAGAAAAACACCCAAAATGGTGCAAAGAATTTTTGCGAGATGTCTTAGAGACGTTAATTCCTCAACCACTAATAAAACACAATGGTCCTAGCACCATGACTGTAACAGTTAATGAACAAAAAGAAAAGGGTCGTTATATAATACACATATTGCATTATATACCTAATAAAATTGCAGATGAAATATTAACTATCGAAGATGTCATTCCTTTATATAATATAAAATTAAGCGTTTGTTTACCACATGCTGTTAATGGTGTAACATTAGTGCCTGATAAAGAACAATTAGATTATGAAATATTTCAAAATAATGAAATATCTTTTACTGTACCTAAAATTTCTGGCCATTGTATGATAGAATTATCATACAAATAATAGTCTAAATAAAAGATTCTAGCGTACATAAATCAAATTCAAAAAGTAATGGATACTATTTTGTTGGCGCATATATACTTATATTATTTATGACTTATAACAGAAATGGAATGACAGTAGTTATCGAATCTTACTTGTTGATTTCTTTGGAAAATGCTTTTGTGTCATTCTCCGAAGAATGTGGAAATATATCCAATTGTCAATTACTATACAATATAACTAAAAATGGAATCTTAAATTTAAGCAAAAAGGTAAAAAACTTGTACTTTTTATTAATATCTAGTAAAAATAGACAAAAATTGTTATGATATAGAAAGGTGTGGGGAAAGTTTTGAAAAAGGAGTAAAAAGTATGAAAAAGAAAAAAGTGATCAGCGCGCTTTTGGCTGCCGTTCTGCTTTCCATTCCGGCTTAGTGGGAATTGGACCTGTAACTGCGGCGGGGCCGGAAAATATTGCGCGTGGGAAAGCGGTAACAGTAAGTAGTGAGGAACGAGAGAATCCAAAAGCCAATGCGGTGGACGGAAATCATAGCACGCGTTGGGCAACTCCTCAAAATAAAGCTGTTAATGAGTTTATTGAAATAAACTTGGATGGAGCAAAACCGGTACAGCAGATTCAGGTTTATTTTGAAAAGTCAGATGCCGAGCAGAATATTCTGGGATATCAAGTGGAACTGGAAGAGAATGGCTCATATCAAGTGGTTCATACAAAGAATGAAAAGGCAAAACAGGAAGAAATTATTCAGTTAGATTCTGTACATACAGCGACAAAGGTCAAAGTAAAGATTTTGAATGTCGAGATTTACGACCAATTTACGGCAAAATAAGAGAACATGTTTATAAATAGAATCCCTCATGCTTGGGGGATTCTATTTTTACATATAGACTCAAAGAGCATCTAAATCGAACAGATGGGATTTATAATCCTTAACTTTCAGCGAGGCATTACGTGCACCGCAGGGAACAATCTCCAAACCATCCTGCTCCAAAAGATGTTGTTGCTGATCCCGATTTTTGAATCGCGTGGTGGCATAGAGCTGACCATTGGCGGACAATTCACGCCAGAACGGATATGTCATGTTGAGTTCTTCCATATAACTGCCTTGAACTTCGATTACAATAACCTCAACATTGTATTTTTTCTTAAAATACGCTTCCACCGTTTTACAGGTAACGACCTTGCCGGCAGGGAATTTACGCATTAAGTCCATATATTCCTGCAAGGGAATATATCGGGACGGTTTTGCAGGATAGTGGATTACATCAGAAGGATATTCCTGCGTAGAATTCTTGATGGGATTTTTCGTGGGCTCAGTTTCCTTCTTTTCGTTATCCTTAATTTCAGGGAAGAACATATATGGGTCCAGCTTCAAAACAGCGCATACGGCTAAAAAGATCCTTGCACCGGAGGAACGGAATGCGCCTTCCTGTCCTTCGATACGGGCATATTGTCGCAGCAGAATACCGGCTGCATCTGCAACCTGGGCTTGTGTCATACCAAGTTCTAATCTGCGCTGACGCAGAATTTGATGGGTCTTCTGCATTAAAACATAGGTCTCACCATTGATCGTCGTCGTGGTTTCCTTAAATGGAATAAACTGCATGATAGGCTCCCTTTATTAAAAACGAAATATGTCACACAGGACATATTTATTGCATATTGATTTTCGCTTATGTCAAGTGACTTCAAACATAATTTTTTGGATATCCCGCAAATGCAGAAATTGTCGAAAACAAAAAGTTTGTGCTATTGATTGCATAAAACTTGATTATTGATGAGGTTTGTGCTATGCTCAACTTGCATGAGGAGGTGCAAATCAATGATTGACACACACGAACTGAAAAAACGAGATTTGTATTTGAAAAAGATCATTGCATTCAGGGATACGGAGCCTGTAAAGGTCGTTACCGGCATCCGTCGCTGCGGCAAATCCAGCCTGTTGAAACTGATGGTGCAGCACCTGAAAGAAACCGGTGTTGCCGATGAGCAGATCATCGAAATGAATTTTGAATCCCATGAGTTCAAAAAGATGTCTGCAGATGATTTCTATGAATATGTTAAGGCCAGAGTTGTCCCTGGCAAGAGAATGTATCTGTTCTTTGATGAGTTGCAACGAATTGAAAAGTGGGAGGATACCGTAAATTCCTTCCGCGTGGACTTCAACTGTGATATTTACATCACCGGCTCCAATGCCTATCTGCTTTCCTCTGAGTATTCCACCTATTTGTCCGGTAGATGTGTGGAAATCAGGATGCTGCCGCTGTCCTTCAGCGAGTTCCTGTATTTCCATGATTTTGAGGTAAAGGAGACAAAAAGTGCCCTTGGCGGCACAAGGCTCCAGGCGTTTGACAGATCCGGTGAGCGTTATGAGCTGCGGGAAGTGTTTGATGCCTATATGCGCTTCGGCGGGATGCCCGGTATTGCGGATGTGGGACTGGATCAGGAAAAGGCATTGGTTCTGCTGGACGGTATTTATTCCACAGTCATCGTCCGTGATATTTTGGAGAGAGAAAAGCGTCGGGGGCAGAGACAGATCACTGATCCTGTTTTGCTCCGGAAAATTATCCTGTTCCTTGCTGATAACATTGGCAGCAGCGTTTCGGTGTCCTCCATTGGAAATACGCTGGTCAACGAAGGTTTGCTGGAGGATGGGAAGCGAAAGGGCACACCCAGTGCCCACACGGTGCAAGCCTATGTCAATGCTTTGTTGGAGTCCTATTTCTACTATGATATCAAGCGCTTCGACATCAAGGGAAAAGAATATCTCAGAACCCTTGGCAAGTATTATATAGTAGATATTGGCCTCAGAAATTATCTGCTTGGGCTCAGAAACCGTGACAGCGGTCATGCCATCGAGAATGTGGTATACTTTGAACTGCTCCGCAGAGGCTATGATGTGGCAATTGGCAAAGTGGACAATGCCGAAGTGGATTTCGTTGCTGTGAAAGCAGATGACAAACTGTATGTGCAGGTTACAGAATCCATGGCGAGCGAGGATGTTCGACGCCGTGAACTTGCGCCGCTGCAGAAAATCAATGACAACTATGAAAAAATCGTGTTGTCGCTTGACCCCGGCCTGGATGCGTCCTACGATGGGATTAAGTCTCTGAATCTGATAAACTGGCTGCTGTGATCGCCTATGCGGAATTTGCATTGCCGATGACCAGATCGTTGCCGCCGCAGGAATAATTCCCCAGCTATTATGAGATTCCGGGATACGGAATCCCTGCGTATTAAAACTTAAAGCCGGCGTCCCTCCTTTGTTTGGGAGCGACGCTGGCTTATTGTTTAATTGACGAGAAAAAACGAAAGGAGTCTGTATGATGAAGGGGGAAAAAAGGGGGAAAATAGTTGCCAACGATTACTTGACAGTAACATGTGAATTGAAATACTCAATTTAAAATTGAAAAATGTGTTGGGAATATGATATGCTCTTTTTAACGTTGTTAATGTTTTTATCTTTTATCTTTTATCTTGAATGAGGTTAGCGATGAAAGTTAGTTACAATAGGTTATGGAAACGTTTGATTGATGAAAGTATGATGAAGAGAGACCTTAGATTAAAGGCTGGGCTTACGACAAATGTGATTGCCAAGATTGGAAAAAATGAACATGTTTCAACAGAAGTGATTTGCAAAATATGCGAAACTCTGGGGTGTAATGTCGATGATATCATAGAATTCATACCTGAAGATAAGTAACGGAAAGAAGATGAAAAAATGATAGTATACGATGGATTAAAAACAGATTTTTTATCCAGCTGTTAGAACGATTCTATCGCAATTGAGATTGAAGAAAATATTCTATTATTGCTCCGAAGGGTTACTCATTTTCGATGAAATAAGAAATTGACAATTTATAGACGAGGAGGAACAGACGGTGGTATCCAATTACGAAATCATGCGTAATCAAATGCGTGGAGAGTTTGTAAAATATAATCAGGAAAAAATGATAAAAAAGTTTTCGCTTAGAAATGATGAGAATTACATTTATATGGAGTTTATGTTAAGAGAATACAGAATTAATCGTAAAACCGGAGTGGTAGAATGGTCAGAAAATAGTTTTTCAACAAGTGTTGAAGCAGATTATAATGAATCCATGACGATTTATGACATACTTTGTTATTCAAAAAATGACTGTAGCCTTTCAGGAAATTACTGTCCGGTTAATATGCTGAAAGGAACAGTGAAATCGAGTGATGTAGGAAGCAATATGTTTCAGAAATCAGCAGATGAGTTCAACGGAAGATTAACGGAACTGGAATCTGTATGCGGCATTTTTGGAGAAAAACTTGAATTGAAAGGTGATGTGGCAGTAAAATTGTATCCTTTTACTTTTTTACCAGTTATCATCCAATACTGGGAGGCGGATGAAGAATTCCCTGCAAATCTAAAGTTTATGTTTGATGAGAATATTTTGGATTATATGCATTTTGAAACGATTTTCTTTATGACGGGGCATATTGTGAAGAGAATACAGGAAATGATGAAAACCAATTTCAATATATGTTAGAACGTTAACTTGATAGCAAATGATTCGTTTTGGGCCTGGCGCTGATTTGTATGAAGTCAACTCTACTTTCCGTAGGTACAAAATAAATGAACGAAAGGTTATCATTATCTTGGAGGTGGAGAAAATGAACCAATATGTTACAGGTGCAGTTATTAAAGAGCTGCGTGAGAAAAATGAAATGACCCAATTACAATTAGCAGATAAGCTGGGAGTGAGTGACAAGACCATTTCAAAGTGGGAGACTGGGAAAGGATATCCGGATATCACATTGCTTGAGTCTATAGCAGATGCTTTTTCCGTATCAGTTACAGAACTGATTTCCGGAAATACGGTCTATAATTCAAATGTATCTGCAAATGTACTGAAATCAAAATTCTATATTTGTCCAATTTGCGGAAACGTGATTCATAGTATGGGAGAAGCAGTCATTCATTGTCACGGCGTTCTTATGACAGCAGCGGAGCCGGAAGAAACCGACGAGAATCATAAGATATTCATTGAGCGAACAGAGGATGAGTATTATGTTCGCATAGAACATAATATGACAAAAAACCATTATATTTCTTTTATGGCTGCTTTATCTTCTGACAGAATACAGATGGTAAAGCTTTATCCGGAGGGAAATGCAGAGACAAGATTTAAGATAGGTGGAGTAAAAAGAATTTTATTCTACTGTAACCGGGACGGGTTGTTTTATATAGATCCTGTGAAAGGAATTGATGATAAAGAAAGTGGCTATGATAATGCCCGGGAGAGAAGAGAATTAGAGAGAGCCGCTAAAATTCTATTTGAATACCCTTAAATTATAATCTTGAAAATATTCACCATTAGTAAAGCATTCGTCAACACGGTTGGAGACGTATAATGTGGACTTCCAGAAGTTTTTAAACCTAACCACTAATGCAAAAAGGAAAATCCATATGTATTACGATTTTGAGATACCGTTGCCAGATGCTCCAGGCAAACTTGCCTATGAAAGACATGGTGATACGACCTATGTTAAGTACGAATATAAACGGACTTACGATCCGGAAAAGAAGTTCACATATCCAAAGTGTGCGACAATAGGTAAACGTTCGAAGGAGAATCCGGATATGTTCCGGCCAAACCAGAATTATCTGACATACTTTCCGAATGCAGAGATGCCAATCTCTGATTACCGGAGCACACGAAGCAGCTGTCTGCGTGCTGGTGCTTTCATTGTGATGAGGAAGATTATAAAAGACTATAAGCTGGAAGATATACTGGGAATGCATTTCCAGGATCGTGATCTTGGTCTTTTTCTGGATCTTGCAGTGTATTCCATAATTACAGAAGATAATGCAGGTCAGTATTATCCGGATTACGCTTACAATCACCCGCTGTTTACGCAAAATATGAGGATATACAGTGATTCTACAGTTTCTGCTTTTCTTCAGTCAGTCACGGAAGATCAGAATGCCGGTTCTTTGAATGAGTGGAACAGTTCCAGAAATCATCGCGAAAAAAATATATATCCTATGATTCCACAAACAAAAACAGCCAGGCGGGTGATGTTGAAATCGTAGAGGATGTAAAGCCCAAGGTTGATATGGGATTTCCGGTATTTAACTACTCTGTGGGATATGATGTGAATAACCGGGAACCCTTATTCTATGAAAAATATCCGGGAAGCATTGTAGATACATCGCAGCTCAAACTGATGCTGAACAAGGCACAGGGATATGGATATAAAAAAGTTGGTTTTATTCTGGACCGCGGATACTTCTCGAAACAGAACATCGAGCAAATGGATAAATGTGGATACAGCTTTATTATCATGGTAAGGGAATGGCGGATCTGGTATCAGAACTGATTTTGAGCAATAAAGGCAGTTTTGAAAATAAGAGAAGCTGTGACATGGATGAGTTTGGGGTTTATGGAAAAACCGTAAAAGGAAGGCTGTATGAATCAGACGGGAAGGAGAGGTATTTTCATATATACCACAGCATATCGAAGGAAGCCTCTGAAAGAATCCGGTTTGAAGACAAACGGAAGACCATGAAAACATATATGATGGCCCGTCAGGGCGAAGAATTCACCTTCGGTCCTATGTGTAAAAAGTACTTCTATCTGCATTATGACAAGGACAATAAAATCTTCCTGTTGCCGGAAGAAAACACACAGGTCACAGAAAGGGAACTGGACCTGTGCGGGTATTTTGTTATCATTACATCGGAGAAAATGACAGCGAAGGAAGCACTGCATATCGATAAAAGCCGGGATATGTATTGCACAACAATTGGGCACTGAACCCGAAGGGGTTCTGAACAGTTACCTCCTCCTCCCGTGCTTTGTAGTGTAGCTTCTTGCAAACAATTTTACAGCACAACGTAGAGAGTTGGAACACTTTCATTACTATTTGTGCCGCCAGCCAAAGCCGGCGGAATGGAGATTAATATGAGAAAAAGACAGCGGGCATAGAGAATTTCTGCCCGTTGTTTTAATGTGAAATTTAAACCCCATTCCGAATATAAAATAATTATATTTAAAAAACAAATAATAATAAAATAATTATTGACATATTATTTAATGGGATGTATAATAAATTTAACAAATAAAAAGAAAAAGCAAATGATTAATTGGTTAAATTGTAGAAAACACATAATTAATGCTGGTAAAACTTGAATTGCGTCGAATCTGTTTTTCTGATAAAATCAAATAATATAGGGCGTTATATCATATAATATTTGATTAAGGAGAAAATAATATGGCAACGATTAAGGAAGTAGCAGAATTGGCAAATGTATCTGTGCCGACAGTGTATAAGGTGTTTGATGAAAATTATACAACAACGGATGAAATTAGAAAAAGGGTATTAAAAGCATCAAAGGAGTTGGATTACAGACCAAGAAAAAATCGGAAAACTTACAGAGACGGTAAAACAGTTGCAATTATTTATAATGAATTTATAAATTCATTTAATAACTATATAACTCGGGGAGTGTCGAATGAACTGGAACGGTATGGTTATCGGCTGATTGTGTTCCATGATGATGAAATTGTTGCACAGGATGATAAAAATGTAAAGCAGATTCAGTCCATGGGGGCAGATGCACTTATTTTTACGCCTGTATCAGATGAAAAACAAGAGGCGATACTTGAACTTGTAGAGAAAAAATTTCCTATGATACAGCTTTTTCGGACAGTATATTCAAATATAGATACAATCCAGTTTAACGATGAACTGGGGACATATCTTGCAACCAGTTATCTTTTGAAAAATGGCCACAGGAAAATTATGCTGGCATCTCGCACAGACAGAAGTGAATTAATCCGCAAACCGGGCTATTATCGGGCGTTTGAGGAAATGGGGCTTGAGGTAGATAAACGGTATTTATATACGCTTAATTATGTAAACAGCGTGAAACAGATGGTGAAAGAAAAAATACTTAAGGAAAAACCCACTGCAATTATTGCTGTTAGCGAGGCAATGTGTGCAACGATTATATTAGCGCTGAGAGAGCTGCATTTGTCGATACCAGACGATGTCAGTCTTATCTCATATGACGATTATCCGTGGATGGAGGCGTTTGGGATTACAGCGGTCTCACATCCGTTTAGCAAAGTCAGTTCGATTATATCAAGACTGATTGTGGAACAGCTTACAAAATCATCTTCGGATGACTGGATCCCCTCTTCTTTTATGATAGATCCGAGCCTTAAAGTAAGAGATTCCGTAAAAATGATATAAACTGCCGTACAGACTGAACTTCGGGAGAACACAGGGGGACAAGCCTGAGATGGCGGAAAGGAGAAAAAATGATCATCACAAAAATTGAACCTATCAAACTCCGTTATTACCCTCAGAATCCTCTGAGAGACGGACTTGCGCGAATCCCAAGCCGAGATGTATTTCTTCTGAAAATTGAAACAGATGAAGAAATATATGGCATAGGAGAAGGCTTCGCGCTCGGATGCCTGGATTCGGTCGCAGCGTATACCGAGGAGTGCCTTGCACCTCTTCTTATAGGCAGTAACCCTCTGGAAATCACAGGTTTGTGGAACCGTATTTATCAGCAGACATTCCGCTTTGGAAAACGAGGTCTTGGAATTGCTGCTTTGAGTGCGGTGGATATCGCCTTGTGGGATATTCTTGGGAAGAAAGCCGGGCTTCCGGTATGTTGTCTTCTGGGGAGGGCCCATGACTGTATTTATCCCTACGCAAGTGCGGGATACTATGCGCAGGGAAAAACAATAGAGGATCTTAAGAAAGAGGCGGAGGGATATAAAGCTCGCGGGTTCAAAATGATGAAAATGAAGGTGGGAGGAGCGCGGCCGAACGAAGACATGGAGAGAGTTGCAGCAGTTCGGGAAGTTCTGGGAACGGATGTTAAGCTCGCTGTTGATGCAAATAATTCATGGGATTATCAGACAGCTGTGAAAATGGCCCGTTTTTTTGAAACACAGGACGTGTTTTTCCTGGAGGAACCCCTGTCGTCCGATTTTTGGGAAGAGAGCGCCAGATTAGCTGCGGAAGTGGATATCCCGATTGCAGGATACGAGACAGAGCTTACTTTGCATGGGCTTAAACCGTTTATTGTACATAATGGCGTAGATATTGTGCAGACAGATGTGATATGGACGGGAGGGATAAGTGAAGCCAGAAGGATCGCCATGTTGGCGGAGACCTGGGGAAAGATGACAGTTATGCATTTTTCTGCTTCTATGGTATCTCTTGCGGCAAATCTTCAGCTGGCGTTGAGCATAAATAGTTCGAAATATATCGAGTATACTTTGGATGAAAATCCCTTGAGGGACAGATTATCAAAAACACCTGTATTAATGAAAGATGGAGTTGTAAAAGTGCCAGATCTTCCAGGTATAGGAGTGGATTTGGACTGGGATGTTGTTAAGGAATTTCAGGTTCAATAAGGAGGCTGCATCGAATGAAAATGTTGTTGAATGGGAAAAAAGTCGGGACAGAGAGAAGAGAAGAAATTATTGTCATAAATCCGTACACTCATGAAGAAATTGACCGTGTGCCGTGCGCGGACTTGAATGATATCGATACAGCTCTGGAATGCGCCCGGGAAGGTGCGAGAAAGTGGGGGAGAGTACCTGTGTTGGAACGGGTCAGAATCCTGGAGAAAGTATCTTCTAAAATTGCGGAGAGAAAAAAGGATATTGCGCTGCTTCTTTCAAAAGAGGCAGGGAAGATTTATGCACAGGCCGAGGAGGAAGTTAATCATGCGATTGGATTGTTTAAAGAGTACGCAAACAGACTGAGATACGATTATGATTCTGTGCTGCCGGCAAATGAAGATATGATTATCGTTACCCGAGAGCCGCTGGGGGTTGTGGCATGTATTTTGCCGTTCAATTTTCCTGTCGAACTCTATGCTCAAAAAGTTGCCCCTGCTTTGGCAGCAGGGAATGCCGTTATAATAAAACCATCTGTTGAGACACCGCTTTCATCGATTTATCTCTCGGAATTGATAATAGAATGTGGGATAGAGCCAAAAGCACTGCAGGTAATTACTGGACATGGATCTATAGTCGGAAGTGCGCTTGCATCATCAGATAAAATAGATGCGGTGAGTATGACGGGAAGTACAGAGGCAGGGATTTCTATATATGTTTCGGCAGCAAAGAATCTATCCCGGTGTTTCCTGGAACTTGGGGGAAATGACCCTTTGATTATTTTTGATGATGTGGATCTGGATAAGGCAGTAACAGAAGCGATAAATGGAAGAATTATCCATGCCGGGCAGGCGTGCTGTTCTTCGAAAAGGTTTATTGTCCAGGAAAACATTTATGATGAATTTGCCAAATGTCTTGCAGAACGCCTGAAACGGATGAAGATTGGAAATCCTCTGGATCAAAACAGCAAGATTGGACCGTTGATTAATGAGAGGGCAGCACAAAGAGTTGAGGAAATTGTAAATTTAACGGTAAAAGCCGGAGCATGCTGTTTGTGTGGCGGCAGAAGATTTGACGAAAACTTTTTTGAACCGACAGTGCTTACAGGGGTTACCCCGGATATGGATATCGCTCAAAATCTTGAAGTATTTGGACCGGTATTCCCTTTGATCAAATTTAAATCAGAGGAACAGGCGGTTGCGATTGCCGACAACTGCACATACGGGCTCTCGAGCGGCGTTATTTCAGGAGAGGTACAACGCGCGATAAGGGTTGCACGGCAGTTAGACGCAGGAAACTGTACGATTAATGGAACAGGTCTGTATCGTACACATGATATGCCATTTGGTGGACACAGAAAAAGTGGGCTTGGCACGGAGGGGCTATATGCTACGTTGGATGAATTTACGAAGACAAAGACGTATGTGTGGAAAGGGGTTACGATCGGATGAAGGTGCTGAAGGAACGAAAGCGCAGACAAAGGGAAAGAATGTATGACTGTGTGTTTGTCGGACCTGCTCTTATAATATTTCTTATTTTTGTACTTCTGCCTTTTCTGATGAGCGTAATTCTTTCATTTACATCATGGAATGGACAGACGGTGCCGGAATGGACGGGACTTTCAAATTATAAGCTGATATTCAGCGGGACAGACTCGTTTGGCCGGAATTTATGGTTCACTGCTAAATATGCATTTATGTATGTAGTGTCCGTAAACATTCTTGGGCTCGTATTTGCAGTGCTTTTGACAAATAAATTTGTGAAATTCAGAAATCTTTCCAGAACGATGATAATCCTTCCATATATGGTAAGCGGACTTGTGCTTGGGTTCATCTGGCAATTCATATTTAATAAGGTCTTTCCTCAGATAGGAATGGCAATGAACAGTGATCTGCTGAAGACATCTTGGCTGGCTACACCGAAAATGGCGTTTTATGCACTGGTCATTGTGAGTGTCTGGCAGATGGCCGGGTATGTAATGTTTATTTATATTGCCGCTTTGCTGAATATACCGTCTGAACTGGTCGAATCAGCGCAGCTTGACGGGGCAGGGGGATTTCAGATATTCAGAAAAGTGAAATTGCCTCTGATCATGCCGGCAGTTACAATCGGATTGTTTTATGCAGCAAATACAGCATTTAAAGTTTTTGATGTGAATTTTGCGCTGACAAACGGCGGACCTGCAAATTCTACTGTTTCAGCAGCGATGGATATTTATTACGAGGCATTTGCAAGATCAAACCATGGTCTTGGTTGTGCGAAATCGACCATATTTTTCGTGGTTGTAGCAGTTCTTACATTTGTTCAGCTTAAGTTTACACAGAGCAAGGAGGTGCAGATGTGAGGAGGAAACATACAAAACATGTAATAAAAACCTGGATTCTGAGTGTCACAGCTTTTACTGTTGGAATTGTATTAGTATCTCCTCTGTACCTGGTTTTTGTCAATTCTGTAAAACCGGTAAGAGAGATATATCTGTCTCCACTTGGGCTCCCCAAGGAGATTAGCTGGGACAATTTCGGGCGTGTGATGGAGCAGATTAATTTCGGGCAGGCATTAAAGAACTCTCTGTTTTTTGCTGTATTTGGTGTTGCGGGGCTGCTGGTCATATGTTCAATGGCTGCATACAGACTTGTCAGACATAGGACCAGAGTGAATAAATTTGTTTATCTTTTGCTTGTTTCATCAATCCTTGTTCCTTTTCAGACTGTCATGATACCGCTTATAAAGATAATGGCTTCAATAGGGCTGTACAATACCAGGCTTGGGGTTCTCCTTGCATATTACGGGTATGGGATACCGTTTGCGGTCTTTCTTTTTTCTGGGTTCTTGAACAGTATTCCCAGGGAGATTGAGGATGCTGCGCTGATAGATGGGGGATCGCCGCTTCAGGTATACCGTTGTATTATCCTTCCGCTGCTGAAACCTATTTGCGTGACAGTTGCTGTACTTGATGTGCTATGGATATATAATGATTTTCTGCTCCCATTTGTGCTGATATCAGATAATGAACTGCGAACGTTGCCTTTGGTTATGTATACGTTTTTTACTGCGTATGAAAGGCCCTGGGACCTCGCAATGGCATCACTTACGATGGTTCTTACACCGGCAATTATTATGTTTGTAATTTTACAAAAACAGATTACAGGAGGAATTGTATCAGGTGCTGTCAAGGGATAGTACCCATGTAATGGGAGTACGCACAGGACCATAAGTGTCTGGCGTAAAGCAGCTGCACGTCAGACGCCCAGGAACCTGATGCTCCAAATAAGATTAAGGAGGTATTAATGACATGAAAAAACTGGTTTCAATTGTGCTTACAGGTATAATGTGTATTTCTCTGGCAGGATGTGCGGGAAATCAGAAAGCGGAAAATCAGAAAGCGGAAAATCCTGATTCTGGCGAGGAAAGTACAGAGGTTACAATTAAAATTATGAGCTGGCTCGCGGATCCGGTAGAGAGCGGAATCGAAAAGATGAATCAGGAATTTATGGAAGAGCATCCGGGCGTGACTATTGAGTATGAAGCTGTAACGGGGGATGATTACAGAACAGTGCTTCAGACTCGCTTTGCATCCGGCGACGGACCGGATATCTTTATGAATGCCGGTTATAGCTGGCTTGACACGTTTCAACAGTATATGTCCCCGATTACGGATGAGGAGTGGGCGCAGTATCTTCCGGAGGCCTCAAAACAGCGATGGGGATCGGACGGGGAGTATTATGGATTCCCAATCAACCTTCAAAGTATAAGTTACGTCTATAATAAGGACATGTTTGAAGAGGCGGGGATCAGTGAACTGCCGGATACCTTTGAGGAGTTGCAGGATGCATGTGAAAAGCTTGAAGCAATCGGTGTTACTCCGTTTGGTATACCGGGAGCCCTAACAGCTCGGCTTGCGCACTCGTTTAATGTTGCGCTTGGACATCATGATGATCCAATTGCTTTTATTCAGCAGCTGAGGTCTGGTAAAGCCACCTGTGCTGAGGATGAAGCATTTAATCAATGGGCGGATTTCTTTGAATATACGATCCAGCATAGTACAGACGATGTCTTGACATGTGATGATGATGCAATTTATACATTGTTTGCAACTGAACAGGTGGCTATGATCCAGGCGGGGAGCTGGTGTGAAAGCGCACTGAAAGAAATTAATCCAGATTTAAATATCGGTATTATACCTATGTCAATTAATAATAATGCAGATGAAAATTTCATAGCCGGAGATGCGGCAGACGGATTTTCAATTGCGGAAAATGAGAACACCGAGCTGTCTAAGGAACTCGTGGCTTACTGGGCGCTGTCTGATACCGGGGTGAATATTTTTAAAGAATATCAGATGATACCTGCTATGGCAAACTGTAAATATGATGCTTCTGAACTCGGACAGATACTTGAGGAAGCTGACCAGTATTTCAAAAACGGAGAGTATTTTGGATGGTATTGGTATGCATTTCCAGACTTGACAGCAGATTTGCAGTTTGGTGCTATTATGCAGTCTTTTATTTCAGGCTCGATAGATAAACAGGAAATGCTTGATCAGTTTGATATAAAAATAACGGAGTTGGAGGCGAAGGCGCAGAAGTAACGCTGGAGGAAATAGCAGAATTGTGAAAAGGGGCAGCCGGAATCGGCTGCCCTGATAACTGAAAGGAGAACATAAGAAATGTTTACGAGAAAAATGACACCACTACGCCCGGTTTTTCACTTCACTGCACCGTATGGCTGGATTAATGACCCTAATGGATTTTGTTATTTTAAGGGAATGTATCACCTGTTTTATCAGTACAATCCGCATGGATGTGAATGGAGCAAAATGTATTGGGGGCATGCAGTCAGCAAAGATCTTACTCACTGGGAAGACTTGCCGATTGCTTTGTATCCGGATCAGGAATATGATACGGATGAAGTGGGGGGATGTTTTTCCGGAAGTGCGATCGTGCGCGGCGATCGGTTGTACGTTTTTTATACCGGGACATCAAGACATGGAAATATGTTGATACAGTCACAGTGTATGGCGTATTCAGATGACGGGATTAAATTTGAAAAATACACGGGGAATCCGGTCGTGCCCCATCCACCGGCTCATGAAGGGGAGGTTTCTAACTTCCGTGATCCGAAAGTTATACAGGCAGAAGATAAATATTATATGGTAGTAGGCTCTACAACAGGAGGGCTAAAGGTAGGGGACGGAAGGATTTTTCTATATGAATCAGATGATTTGATGCACTGGCGTTATAAAGGAATCCTCCTGAAATGCAACGGAGAGTGGACATCGATGTGTGAGTGCCCGGATCTTTTTCCTCTTGGAAATAAGTGGGTGCTTCTATTTTCACTGATGCATTCGATTAATGCGGAAAAGACAGTTTATGCAGTAGGGGATATGGATTTCGAAAAATGCAAATTTACAATTGAAACAACTGGAGAACTTGACTATGGTATGGACTATTATGCAGCGCAGACAATGCTCGATCCAAAGGGAAGACGTCTTGTAACTGCATGGCAAAACAGTTGGGAATGGCTGCCTTGGTTTAATGATTTTGGAAGGACTGAGCAGGAAAACTGGCGCGGGTCCCTGAGCTATCCGCGGGAAATCAGTCTGGGAGAGGACGGGAAGCTTCGAGTATATCCTGTAGAAGAGCTTCAGACGATTTTACATTCAGAGAATACGTATAAAGATTTGAATATAACGTCTGAAAGGACTACAATTGCCTCCCCGGCATCTGGAGCGTACTGTTTGAAAATTCATATTAATATGTCTGAATGCCGGGCTAATGTATTGAAAATCGGAACAAAAGCATATGGGGATAAAGCCACAGTTATCAGTATAGACTTTGAAAAATGCTCAGTATCGCTCGACCGGAGAAATGGGGATGAAGTGTTTATCCCGAAAGGAAAAACAACCTGTTTTTTTAACGGACTAAAAGAAACGGTCGAAATAATGGTTCTTGTTGATAAATGTACAGTGGAATTTTTTGTAAATAAAGGAGAAGCTGGAATGACGTGCACTGTATTTCCTGCGTCGGAAGAACAGAAATTATGGCTTCAGACACAAAAAGGTGATATTAGCATAGAAAAGCTGGATATTTCTGAAATCCATCTGTAAGATTTGTATAGACATTATTAAGAGTAAAGAAGAGAAAGACATTGGATGGATGGGCAGCGGGCGGAGATTTCTGCCCGCTGCTTGGATCTTTGACAATCAATGCTTTGGCAGCGGCGGATGAGGTAATCATTGCGGTAAATCCACAGCTTCTGGCGATGATGGGATTTCAGGATTCTTTGAGGACAGTAATACTTTCAATAATGAATATTCAATGAGAGCACCAGTTGGTGTTGGTTATGTTTTGGCAGAAAGGAAAACAGATAGGTGATTTGCATGTTAAAATTATCTCAAAATTAAAGATGCTTTTGCACGAAAATGATTGAATATTTTCATTGTAGTTCGGTGGAACTTCCTGCGTGTTTTATGCAAAACCATGCCCCTCTTGTATCAATCCGGCCGGAGTTTTTCAGCTTACCGATTTCAGCCGACATGGCACTGCGTTCCACGCCCAGATAGTCTGCCAGTGCCTGCCGGTCAAAGGAAATCACAAACTCCGTACTTCCCTGTTGTTTTGCTTGATCTAAAAGGTAAGCCATCAGCTTTTCTTTTGTTGATTTCTGCGACATATATCGAATTTTACGGGACAGTGCTAAATTTTTCTGTGCCATTCCCTGCAGCAGATTCTTCAGCAGAAGGCTGTGAAAATGACAGGAATTGGAGCATGAGGTCAGAATACGTCTGCAATCCAGAAGGAGCACCTCACTGTCCTTGATGGCAATAACGCTTACGGGCATAGTTTCAAGTCCTGCAAAAGAAAACACCTCTGCAAATAATTCTCCGGGCTGCAGGATGGCCATTATACTTCGGTTGCCGTAATAATCTTCCCGAACCACCTGCACGGTACCAGAAAGAACAACACCTACAAACCGGGCAGGGGTGCCTTCAAGAAATACGGGACTGCCTTTCGGGACGTCAATGGTCTTACCATCCAGACATGCTATCATAGAATTCAAATCTGACTGTTCAATCCCATCAAATAATGGGCATTGCGATAATATCTCAAAATAATTTTCCATAAAAAACTCCTGTGTTGGAATTCCAACAGACATTTTTCCTTCAGTATAATAGAATAAGCTCGTAACGTCAAGTGAGCAAATATCAGGAGGAAATAGAATGATTCGCAAAATTATCCAAATAGATCAAAAAAAATGTAATGGATGCGGAGCCTGTGCTTCTGCCTGTCATGAGGGAGCCATTGGTATGGCAGATGGTAAAGCAAAGTTACTTAGAGATGACTACTGCGATGGTCTGGGAGACTGTCTGCCGGCTTGCCCTACAGGAGCAATCTCGTTTGTGGAACGAGAGGCAGCCGCCTATGATGAAGCAGCAGTGCTGGCTGCAAAAGCAAAAAAGGAACAGCCGCTGCCCTGTGGCTGCCCGGGTTCCGCAGCAAAAGCGATCAAACGTCATGAGACGGTTTCTGTAACAAACTCACCACAGGAGTCCGAGCTTCGGCAGTGGCCGGTTCAGATAAAACTGGCACCTGTGAATGCGCCATGGTTTGACGGCGCAAAGCTTTTGGTAGCTGCTGACTGTACAGCTTATGCCTATGCCAATTTTCATCAGGACTTTATCAAAGGACATATCACATTGGTAGGATGTCCTAAGCTGGATGCAGTGGATTATGCGATCAAATTGACTGAGATTATACGCAACAATGATATCCGCAGTGTCACAGTAGTACGGATGGAGGTACCTTGCTGTGGAGGTATAGAAAATGCTGTAGTTACAGCATTGAAGGAGAGCGGAAAATTTATCCCGTGGAATGTGGTGACGATTGCAACGGATGGTAGTATTTTGGAAAGAGTGTAGGTGTATGTGGTAAGAATGCTGATGCAGCAAAATTACAGGATGAACTTACAGCAGCTATATGAAAGAGTTTATTTCGGCTGCGTTTCCCTGGGTGATGATGGGAATGGTACTGGGTGCGATTTACAGAGGGGAAGACGCGTCGAAGGGCAAGAAGGATGGCGATAAAGAGGAGGATTGAAAGATAATATCGATATAAAAACTTATGATTAAGATATAAAAATGAGTTGATTTGAAATGGCGGATTTGGTAGGATATATGATGTCAGGGAGGTATATGGAATGGATATTAGATTTCTCCCGGCAATTAAGTATCATAACAGGGGAATAAAGTTGGGCAGTCTCTATCTGAGGTTGCCCATTTTTGAACATATGAAAGCAGAATAATACCGCTTACTCAGCAATGTAAGCACAGTTGTCATTGATCAAGACTCAATGCAAGTACCTTCTGCTGATTGAGGCGATGAAAATAGCCATTGATTATGACAGAGTAAATTCAAAACCAAAGGAGAAACAGATGGCAGATTACATTACAACCTACAGCGGAACACATTTTTATCCGACGGATCCGAAGCCGGAGGACATCCATATAACCGATATTGCACACGCGCTTTCCCTGATATGTCGGGGAAATGGGCATGTAAAGACATTCTTTTCCGTGGGTCAGCATTGCATCAACTGCGCTTTAGAGGCAGATGCGCGGGGATATAGCAGCAGGCTGATCCTTGCCTGCCTGCTGCATGATTCCAGCGAATGCTATATGTCGGACGTACCCCGGCCATTTAAGAAAACACTGACCGAATACCAAAAGCAGGAGGAACACCTTTTGGAGGTTATCTACAGGTGGTTTCTGGGAAGCTCGCTCACGATGGAGGAACAGGAGGAATTAAAGAAGATTGATGATGATCTTCTCTATTATGATTTGCAGGAACTGTTAAATGAATCTTCAGAACGGGAAGCGCCGGCATTACATATTGATTTAAGCTATAATGTTGAACCGTTTGAAACAATCGAGAAAAAATATCTGCAGCTTTATTATTTGTATCAGGGAGATGTTTCTTTTGAACGATTGCGGAAAAAAGCGCGGATTACGAGTAATCATGTGATCAGGCAGGAAGCTCGGTTTATCACAGACTGCTACCGGAAAGCGGCAGAGCTTAAACATCCGGAAGCAGAGAAGCGTCTGGAGAAATTTGTGGCAGCATTTTCAAAATATCTTCTGTTTTAACAAGCAGAAAAGCAGTGCCCCGCTCTTTCATGAATGAAGAGCAGGGCATCGTAAGCCATTAGTCTCTGCCAATCAGTTCGCAATAGAAGTCGGCATAATCTTTTCGTCCGTCCTCTGTAAACTGGATCGCCGTGCGGGGATGCTGATTCAGGATTCCTGTCATCAGGTACTGCAGGTCGTATCCCCAGACAATGCCCTCTTCCTTTAATTTCGCCATGCGATCCTGAACAAACCGGTAAACGGGATATACGTTGTACTTTGGATTTTTCAGGAATCCAAGCAGCAGTTCCATGGCACAGTTTCCGGCTCCACGGCCCATCATATTATAAGTGGCATCCAGATAATTGACACCATCGCCAACTGCTTCAATCGTATTTGCAAAAGCAAGCTGCTGGTTATTATGCGCATGAATTCCGATTTCTTTTCCATGTTTTGCGGCGGCATTCATGAATCGGTCGATGATTCTTACCAACTGTTCCGGATAAATGTGACCATAACTGTCTACAATATACAGTACTTTTACATCGGTCTGGGCAATCAGATCCAGAGCAACTTCGACGTCTTTTTCCTGCGCATTTGAAATTGCCATCAGATTACAGGTGGTCTCATATCCTTTGCTGACAGCATTCTGGATCATGTCGATTGCTCCTGGAATGGTGTTGATATAAGTGGCAACCCGGATCATGTCAATCGGGCTTTCACTCTTTTTGATAATATCATTTTTATAATCGCAGCGGCCGACATCCGCCATAACAGCGATCTTCATGTCTGTATCATTGTCTCCTACGATAGCACGGATATCTTCATCTTTACAGAATTTCCATTTGCCGAATTTACTTTCATCAAACATTTCGCGGGAGGCCTTATAACCAAATTCCATATAGTCTACACCGGCTTTTAGATTTGTGAGATACAGACTGTGGACGAATTCATCCGTAAAATAAAAATTGTTAACAAGCCCTCCGTCACGCAGTGTAGCATCTAAAACACGGATCTCAGGGCGAAAATTCAATAATTTTTCAAGTTCTTTCATCGGTAATGGTTCTCCTTTTGGCGCTTTATTGCTTTAAAGCTTTAAACTGTAAACGCGTATATTATAAGCGATAGTGCGAAGAATGTCAAGGCTTTTAAGGTGCTCTTTTTCAATACTTTTTTTCAATAAGCTCTCTTTGTTGGCTCTGGCAGCCCTCTGCGCTGCTGATTTTTCCGCTGCTCTTATGATATATCAGTTGTGCCGCCATGTGTTTAAATGATATAGTATTTATAAGGTGTCAGGGTCAAACTATGAGAAATGTAAGGCAGAGGGAGGTCATGTGGATATTTTGATTCATAATGCCCTGCCTCTGATGAAGGGGATTGATGCATGCACCTACGAGGAGTTCCAGTACACACTGGCTGTCGGCGTTACAGCTCCATTTTATCTGACAAAACTGTTCCTGCCATATCTGTCACAGGGATCTTCGGTTATCAATATTTCATCTTCCAGAGACCGGATGAGTCAGCCTCAGACCGAAAGTTATACGGCGGCAAAAGGCGGAATTGCAGCACTCACGCATGCCCTGGCAGTCAGTCTGGCGGGAAGAGCAAGGGTCAATTCCATTTCACCGGGATGGATCGATACCGAGTATACGGTCTACGAGGGTCCCGATGCTGTTCAGCAGCCGGCAGGAAGAGTCGGAAATCCCAAGGATATTGCCAATATGGTTCTGTTTTTGTGTTCCCAAAAGGCGGGATTTATTACCGGAGAGAATATTTGTATCGACGGCGGTATGACAAGGCAGATGATCTATCACGGAGACTGGGGCTGGAGTCTGGGATCACCTGCGAAAGAATAAAGTTGGAATCATTAAGCCCGGGATGAATCCGGTCTGTTGCTGCGACCATGAATATGAGTCTAAAAAAGTAGTAGAATGGAGGCAATAATATGAAGACAGGTATTTGGGGTGCCGGATATATTGCCCACACCCACGCAGAGGCACTTTTGGCTGCCGGCATTACAGTAGCCGCCATCGTGGATGTGAATGAGAAAAAAGCAAAAGCATTTGCGGAAAAATATAATATTGAAAAATGGGGCTGTGATCCGCTTATTTTACTGGACGAAGAGATCCGGACGGTTCATGTATGTACTCCGCCAAATTATCATTACGATATGGTAATGCTCCTTTTGGATCATGGGAAAAATGTCCTGTGTGAAAAACCTCTGTGTTTTGAGAATGCTCAGGCGGAAAAACTGGTAAAGAAAGCCAAAGAGCGGGGAGTCGTCTGTGCGGTAAACTTTAATGTCCGGTTTCATATGGCCTGCCAGAAAGCAAGAAAATTAGTAGAATCAGATGCTTTTGGAAGGGTGAATCTGATCCATGGAAGTTATTTGCAGGAATTTCATGCGCTTCCGGCTCCGCTTGACTGGCGCTACAATACTGCCTTAGCCGGACGGATGAGGGCTGTGACGGAGATCGGAACCCATTGGATGGACATTGCCCGGTACATATCCAATCAGAAAATAAAGGCGATATCTGCAAACTTTGGGAATTTTTACCCTGAGAGATATCTGGAAGAGAATCTTATGTATTCCGATTCAGCTGCGGGGAAACGAACGGAAAAGGTATATGTGACGTCGGAAGATGCGGCTGCCGTCAATCTGAAGTTTGAAAATGGTGCAATCGGTACCGTCCTTTTATCGGAGGTATCGCAGGGAAGAGTGAATCGAATTACATTGGAAGTGACCGGGGAGAAGATGAACCTGTGGTGGAACTCGGAAGACAATAATCTTCTGAATACGGCCGTCAAGGGCGGCGGTGTAAATACGGAAATCTTCGCATTTGGGAATGGGTTTATGGATACATTCCGCAGCCTGGTAACAAGTTTTTATGAAGATGTGAAAAACGGAAGAGTGTCAGAGAATCCCGTTTATCCGACCTTTGAGGATGGAAAAGCCATTGTCAGGCTGTGCAATGCCATGCTGACAAGTGCTGATCTGGATGGAAAGTGGGTGTCCGTAGAGTGACAGAACAAAATATAAAAACAATCATAGAAAAATTAGAGCTGGTTCCGCTGGAGGGAGAAGGCGGTATGTATCGACGTACCTATGCCGGAGATCCGGATGCAGAAGGAAGACACGCTTACAGCGTAATCTATTATCTCCTGACACAACGCACTTTTTCCCATATGCATAAACTGAATGCGGACGAAGTTTATCATTTTTATATGGGAGATGGCATGGAGCTTTTAATTTTATACCCGGACGGGAGAGCCGAGTGCCGGGTTTTGGGATGCAATCTTGACCGGGGAGAAATTCCGCAGTTTCGCGTACCTGCGGGATGCTGGCAGGGATCAAGAGTGGTGCGGGGCGGCACCTATTCCCTGGTGGGGACGACGATGACTCCGGCTTATGAGGAAGAAATGTATACACATGGCGTGTGCGAGGAGCTTTGCAAGAAGTATCCTCTGGTAAGTGATAAGATCAGGGAACGCTGCGGGGCAGTTGCCCGGGAGGTACAGGAAAATGAAACTATTATTTAAACAGCGCTTTTTCTCTTGGTTTGACAGCTATGATATTTACGATGAAACCGGAAAGATAAGATATACAGTCAAAGGTCAGCTTTCCTGGGGGCATTGCCTAAAGATATTTGATGCTTTCGGAAACGAAATCGGCACTGTAAAAGAGCGTATTCTTACCTTTCTCCCCAAATTTGAAATTTACATGAAGGATCAATACATTGGATGTATTTCGAAAGAATTCACTTTCTTTAAGCCAAAATACAATATTGATTATAACGGTTGGCATGTGGAAGGAAACTTTATGGAGTGGGATTACAGAATTGAAGACAGGACCGGACAGTGTGTAGCTGATATATCAAAACAACTGTTCAACTGGACGGATACATATGTAATTGATGTGCATAATCCGCAGAATGCGTTGGGAGCACTGATGCTTGTACTTGCTATAGATGCGGAGAAGTGTTCAAGAGCTTAATGAATAAATCATGCAGCCGGGACTGACTTGGTACAGAATGGGATTGGGCCGACACTGTAAAACGTGTCGGCCCAATCGTTTTTACATTCATTTGCAGAAATAATAACAAACTCAGGAAAGCAGATCCCTTACCATCCTGCCATCGAAGGAAACAGAATCCACATGATTTACCTCAATCTGATACAGCGCATTGGCAGCGATGTGCTCGGCGGCCTGCTCCAGATCGCGGATTCCGCTGGTGTTTTCGTGCAGATCAATCACTGCGTCAAGACCGTCTGAAGTCAGAACACATTCGCTGTCGCGCATGCCGATTCGTTTCAGGACTTTGGGAAGAGCATATTTGGAAAAGATGATTTTCTTTTCCTCGGGGGTGTAGTCCGGAATCTCAATAACAGCGAAACGGGACATCAGTGGGGCGCTGATCTGATCCTTGTCATTGGCAGTGGCGATCGGATAGACACCGACGGTCGGAATCATGCACTCGATGTAGTTGTCGGTGAAGCCCAGGTTGTCTAAGAGGGTCAGAAGCACATCTGCCGGGTTGCCGTTCCCTTTTCCGGAAGCAGCCTTATCCAGTTCATTGATGATAAAGACCAGATTGGACTCACCGGCCATGGAAAATGCATCCATAATAATGCCGGGTTTTGCATTGGCGTAGATGCGAGAACTTCCTGTCAGCTGTTCCGGATCATTGATTGAGCTCATATCCAGGGTAGTCCAGGGCAGTTTTAAAATGCGGGCCACGGCGTAGGCAATCTGGGACTTTCCGGTTCCGGCCGGTCCGATCAGAAGAAGACCGTAGGCGGGCAGCGTGTGAGTACGGTTGATCTGGATGATGGTCTCAATGATTCTCTGCTTTACGCGCTCCATGCCGTACAGCTCTTCATCCAGAATGCGGCGGGCTTCCTCCGGGTCAATGGCTTCGAAATAATTGCTTTTCCACTGGATGTTCATCATGATGGACAGGGCGCGCTGGGCGTGGCGGCGTTCTTCCGGGGAAACTTCGTGTGAGCGGGCCACAGCCAGGTTCCTTCTGGCCCAGAGACGGATGTTGTCCGGCAATGTCCTTCCGGCGCAGTTCAAAAAGTCGGTAATGCTCTGAATGCTGGTGAGCTTCATGCTGTCACCGGCCTCTTCCTGATCTTCATCTTCCATTTCTTCCGAAGGAGCATTGCTTAAAAGAAGACGTTCAATCATAAACTGCAGAAAACCATCTTCTGCGGAAAGTTTGGCACCGCCGCCAAAAGCAATCTCACGGATCTTGTATACGGCGTAGCCGTCCTCGCGATTGGATCCGGAGAGGCGCACATTAATATGATTTTCCCCCAGCCATTTTAAAAGGCTCACAAAACGGGCATCGATCTGCAGAATATCGGAGCTGATGGTGCCGTTTTCTTCTTTAAATTCAAAAGAAGTCCGCTTGATGGGGTTGGTAAATACACCGCAGGTATGGTGCTTCAGGTTTTTACCGCGATTGTCAAGGACAAGGATCGGCTGATCCAGGGAAGTATGAGACTCATTGGTGCGGAAAACTGTATAAGTACACTCGGAAACGTTTGCCTGTTCCGGTGAATTGCTGAAATCAAAAACCGGCATGAAAAATCCTCCTATTTTTGGAATATTATTCAGTTTAGCATGAAATAACGGTTAGTACAATACAAACCTTGATCCGCTCACCTTTGCGAAAAGGAATTCCCTATCGCATGTGCAATGCGGATCTGACCTTTTTTACCCACCGGGTTGTCCTTGATATTCAGAACATCATCCGATTTGCCATGAACCCCTGGGATACGGATGGGATATTTCCGGAAAATGATTTCGGCAAGTCTGCTTTCGATGTTTTTTTAAAATTATCCCCGGTATGGCAAAATTTTTCTTGCATTATGGCAACTTTTCGTTCATCATATACCATGAGAGAGAAGAATTCAAAGGAGGATATATACAAACATGCCAAAGAGAACAGATATCCATAAAGTCCTGATCATTGGTTCCGGACCAATCATAATCGGTCAGGCCTGTGAATTTGATTATTCTGGTACCCAGGCCTGTAAAGCCTTGAAAAAGCTGGGATATGAAATCGTACTTGTCAACTCGAACCCCGCAACCATCATGACGGACCCGGAAACTGCCGATGTTACCTATATTGAGCCGTTAAATGTGGAGCGCCTGGAGCAGATTATTGCGAAAGAACGCCCGGATGCGCTGCTTCCGAACCTGGGCGGTCAGTCCGGCCTGAATTTATGTGCAGAATTGAACAAAGCGGGAATTTTGGATAAATATCATGTGCAGGTTATTGGCGTACAGGTGGATGCCATTGAACGTGGTGAGGACCGCATTGAATTTAAAAATGCCATGAACGCACTGGGAATTGAGATGGCACGAAGCGAAGTTGCATACTCTGTCGAGCAGGCATTGGAGATCGCGGATAAACTGTCTTACCCGGTTGTTCTGCGCCCGGCTTACACCATGGGCGGTGCAGGAGGCGGTCTGGTTTATAATAAAGAGGAACTGCGCACCGTATGCGCGCGAGGCCTTCAGGCCAGTCTGGTCGGCCAGGTGCTGGTTGAGGAATCCATACTTGGCTGGGAAGAGCTGGAAGTCGAGGTTGTCCGTGATAAGGACAACAATATGATCACGGTATGCTTCATCGAGAACATCGATCCTATGGGCGTACACACCGGTGATTCATTCTGTTCCGCACCTATGCTGACGGTATCCGAAGATGTCCGGAAACGTCTGAAAGAGCAGGCATTTAAAATTGTCGAGTCCGTACAGGTTATCGGCGGAACAAACGTACAGTTTGCCCATGATCCGGTTACAGACCGTATCATTGTTATTGAAATTAACCCGCGTACGTCACGTTCGTCCGCGCTGGCTTCCAAAGCGACCGGTTTCCCCATCGCTCTGGTATCTGCCATGCTGGCTACCGGCCTGACGCTGAAAGATATTCCATGCGGCAAATACGGTACGCTGGATAAATATGAGCCGGACGGAGACTATGTAGTAATCAAATTTGCGCGCTGGGCCTTTGAAAAATTCAAGGGAGTGGAAGACAAACTGGGTACTCAGATGCGCGCAGTGGGCGAAGTTATGAGCATCGGCAAGACCTATAAAGAGGCGTTCCAGAAGGCCATCCGCAGCCTGGAGACCGGCCGTTACGGCCTTGGCCATGCGAAAAATTTTGACTCGCTGACAAAAGAGCAGCTGCTTCAGAAGCTCATTACAGCTTCCAGTGAGCGTCATTTTATTATGTACGAAGCACTGCGTAAGGGCGCAACTGTGGAAGAAATCAATGAGATCACCAAGGTAAAAACCTGGTTCATCCAGCAGATGAAAGAACTGGTTGAGGAAGAAGAAGCGCTGATGGCAAATAAGGGAAGCCTTCCGGCGGATGAGATGCTGATCACTGCCAAAAAAGATGGATTTTCCGATAAGTATTTGAGCCAGATCCTGGAAATTCCGGAAGAAGATATCCGCCGTCGCCGCATGGAACTGGGTGTGGAAGAAGCATGGGAAGGCGTCCACGTAAGCGGAACCGAAAACAGTGCTTATTATTATTCCACATATAATGCCGAAGATAAGAACCCTGTTAATACCGACAAACCGAAGGTAATGATTCTGGGCGGCGGTCCCAACCGAATCGGCCAGGGCATCGAATTTGACTACTGCTGTGTACATGCAGCTAAGGCTCTGAAAAAACTTGGTTTTGAGACGATTATTGTAAACTGTAATCCGGAGACCGTTTCCACCGATTATGATACCTCGGACAAACTATACTTCGAGCCGCTGACGCTGGAAGATGTATTAAGTATTTATAAGAAAGAAAAACCGCTGGGTGTCATTGCTCAGTTTGGCGGACAGACTCCGCTGAATCTGGCAGCCGATCTGGAAAAGAACGGAGTGAAGATTCTGGGAACCGCTCCTTCTGTCATCGACCTGGCAGAAGACCGCGATCTCTTCCGGGAGATGATGGAAAAACTTGAGATCCCGATGCCGGAATCCGGAATGGCCACCACCGTTGAAGAAGCCATCGAGATCGCAAACGGAATCGGCTACCCGGTTATGGTTCGTCCTTCCTACGTATTGGGCGGACGCGGTATGGAAGTTGTCTACGACGATGAGAGTATGACCGGATATATGAAAGCGGCCGTTGGCGTTACTCCGGACCGTCCGATCCTGATTGACCGTTTCCTGAATCATGCCATGGAGTGCGAAGCGGATGCGATCAGTGACGGTACCCATGCATTTGTTCCGGCTGTTATGGAGCACATCGAGCTTGCCGGTGTTCATTCCGGTGACTCCGCGTGTATCGTTCCTTCCGCACACATCAGTAAGGAAAACCTTGAAACCATAAAAGATTACACCAGAAAGATTGCAGAAGAGATGCATGTAAAAGGTCTGATGAACATGCAGTATGCGATCGAAAACGGAAAAGTATATGTACTGGAAGCAAACCCGAGAGCATCCCGTACAGTGCCGCTGGTATCAAAGGTCTGCAACATCCGTATGGTTCCGCTGGCTGTCGAAATCATTACTTCCGAGCTGACCGGTCTTCCGTCACCGGTTCCGGCGCTGAAAGAGCAGGAAATCCCGTACTACGGTGTAAAAGAGGCGGTATTCCCATTCAATATGTTCCCGGAAGTTGACCCACTGCTGGGACCGGAGATGCGTTCCACCGGAGAAGTTCTCGGTATGTCTCAGTCCTATGGAGAGGCATTTTACAAAGCGCAGGAAGCGACTCAGTCCGGACTTCCTCTGGAAGGCACGGTTTTGCTTTCTGTAAATCGAAAAGACAAGGAAGAAATCGTTGAAATCGCGCAGATTTTCGACGAAGTTGGTTTTAAGATTATGGCTACCGGAACCACCTGTGACCTGATCCGGGCAGCAGGTATTGAGGCTGAGAAAGTGAAAAAACTGTACGAAGGCCGTCCGAATGTATATGATTTCATTACCAACGGAAAAATCCAGCTGATCGTAAACTCCCCTGTCGGAAAAGACAGCGTTTATGATGACAGCTATCTGCGAAAAGCTGCGATTAAAGCAAAGGTTCCCTATATGACCACCATGGCTGCTGCAAAAGCAACTGCAAAGGGAATCCGTTATATAAAGAATCATGGAAACAGCGAAGTAAAATCCCTTCAGGAAATGCACAGCGAGATTCATGATAAATAAAAGAAATCAGATAGCCCTTATCGACCATAATACATGAGCGTTTGCCCGGATTATAGCTGATAGGGGCTATTCTCTAGAGGAAGAAAAAATGTTGGAATACGTAATATATTATTGGGAACGATTGCGTCAGAACCTGTCAAATCTGGGAAAATGGCTTCTGCTTGCGGTATTGGTGGGTTGTATTGTGGGGGGGATCAGCAGCTTATTCTCCTTTGCACTGACCGCAGTAACAAAATGCCGGGAAACCTACAGCTGGATGTTCTACTTGCTTCCCATATCCGGTCTGTGCATCGTGTTTCTCTATGAAACATTTGGGAAAAATGATGGCGGAACCAATCAGGTGCTTTCAACTCTGCGTTCGCAGGACGATGTACCGTTCCGTTCCGCGCCAATGATTTTTGTATCTACGGTATTGACACATTTGTGCGGAGGGTCCGCCGGTCGTGAAGGTGCAGCCATCCAGTTGGGCGGCAGCATTGCCAATCAGCTGGGCCGCTGGATCCGGTTGGACGAAGAAGACCGCCATGTGATTGTCATGTGCGGAATGAGCGCGGCATTTGCCGCATTATTCGGGACACCCATGGCAGCAGCTATTTTCGCCATGGAAGTGACCAGCGTGGGTACCATGTATTATACGGCGCTTATGCCCTGTATGATTGCCGCACTGATTGCCGGTGGATTTGCAGCCGGTCTCGGTATCCATCCGGAGGTCTTTCATGTGAATAACATTCCGGATCTGACCATTTCGACCGGGCTGAAGATGGGCGTTATTGCATTTTTCTGTGCGCTTCTGAGCGTGTTTTTCTGCATTGCTCTGAAAACAATGGGAATGGCGTATCGCCGTTGGCTGAAAAACAAATATATCCGCGTGCTGGTGGCTTCCGGTGTTGTGATAGGAATTACGGCACTTTTGCATACAACGGATTATATGGGTGCAGGAACCGGTCTGATCACACAGGCGATTGAGTATGGACAAGCCAGACCGCTTGACTTTTTCTGGAAGCTTCTTCTGACCGCTGTAACCATGAAGGCCGGTTTTAAGGGCGGTGAGATTGTTCCGGCTTTTTGCGTGGGAGCGACCTTTGGATGTGTTATGGGTCAGATTATCGGTCTGTCACCGTCCATATGTGCCGCCTGCGGCATGGTGGCTCTTTTCTGCGGTGTGACAAACTGCCCGATTACATCTATGCTGATTGCTTTCGAACTGTTCGGTTTTGACGGGGTGTCTTTTTATGTGATTGCTGTGGCAGTCAGCTATGCGGCTTCCGGATATTACAGCCTGTATAAGAATCAGACTATTATTTACTCAAAGTACAAAGCGAAATATGTGAACCAGAAGACAAGGTAGAGAGAAGAGAGAAATCCGTAGCACCATGGGGTCAAAGTTTTTTAACCCCGTGATGCTACGGATTTTCAAAATATTCCTTCGCCAGCCGGACAACTGTTCCGGATAACAGGAACAGAGCGATAAGGTTTGGAATAGCCATCAGACCGTTGAAGGTTTCGGCGATATCCCACAGGAGCCCCAGATCCATGGTCGCGCCCACGATCGCTACCAGGGAATACAGGAACATAAATGGTTTGATTATTTTGCTTGAGAAGATAAATTCCGCACACCTTGCACCGTACAGGCCCCATCCGAGAATGGTGGAAAACGCAAAACTGCACAGGGCGACTGCAGTGAATATGGATACCCAGCTTCCGTATGTGGAGGTAAAACCGCTGATGGTCAGCTCTGCGCCGGCTGGATTTCCGTACTGGATAGCTGTACCGCTGCAGAGGATGACAAGTGCGGTCAGTGTACAGATCACAATGGTGTCTGCGAACACTTCAAAAATACCGAAAAGTCCCTGCTTGACGGGCTTTTGTGTGTCGGCACATGCGTGAGCGATGGATCCGGTACCGAGACCGGCCTCATTGGAGAAGATGCCGCGGGAAACCCCCTTTTTCATACTGGTAAAGAGCATGCCGACGGCTCCGCCGGTGACTGCCCGCGGATTAAATGCCCCATAGAAAATAGAATAAAATACGGAAGGTATTTTACTAATGTTTAAGACTACAACACCGATTGCAAGAATAACATAAAATACTGCCATAAAAGGAACCAGTTTTTCGCATACATTTCCGATTCGCTTAATACCGCCCAGCAGTACCAGACCCACTGCAAAAGCAATCACAATGCCGATGATCAGACTGACTGTCTTTGTCGTGTCTTCACCGATGAGATTGTAATTCAGCAGTGCGGAGTTGATCGCTGTTGTAAAGGTATTGACCTGTGTGGCATTTCCGGTTCCGAATACGGTGATGACACCGAACAATGAAAACAGGTATGCCAGAAAATGCCAGTTTTTGCTTAAGCCATTTTTGATATAATACATAGGGCCGCCAACGTAGTCGCCGTCTTTATTCTTTTCGCGAAAATGAACGGCTAAGGTAACCTCGGCAAATTTTGTACACATACCTAACAGGGCAGAAATCCACATCCAGAAAACAGCGCCGGGGCCGCCGATGGCGATGGCACCTGCCACACCGGCAATATTGCCTGTACCTACGGTTGCCGCCAGTGCGGTACAGACGGCCTGAAAAGGCGTGATGGAACCGTCCGAAGCAGTCTTCTTTTTGAACATACGACCGATGGTGGACTTAATCGCATAAGGAAATTTGCGGATCTGAACAAAGCGGGTACGGAAGCTTAAGATTAATCCAACACCGATGATGCAGATCATAGCCGGTACGCCCCAGATGAAATTATTCACAACTTTGTTGATACTTTGGATTGTGTCGAGCATGTTGCTACCTCTTTTTTGTATTTTTTGTTTTTGAACCGGTTATTTGTATTTCGCTGTTTGGAACCGGTAAACAGCGGACGGGTTTGCCCGCTGTCCATCGGCGTTGACGTCGGAGTGCGCGGCTTTTTGCACAATAACATCAACGCGTTAATATTGTAAAATCATATCATAAAACAGAGCAAATGTACAGGAAATCCCGGCGGTTAACTTAGCATTTATTTAGAAAATAAATTTACAACATTATATCTTAATAGTATAATTAGGTGCGATATCCTGTTTGGATATACCTTGCGGGCCGTGCCCGTTCATGCGAAAAAAATGAGGAGATTGAGAGATTATGAAGCGAGAAAAATTTGGGTCGCGTCTGGGATTTATTCTGGTGTCTGCCGGATGCGCGATCGGTATCGGAAATGTATGGAAATTTCCCTATCTGTGCGGCGAGTATGGCGGGGCAGCCTTTATTCTGATTTATCTGCTGTTTTTATTGATTATGGGAATCCCTGTTCTGATTTGCGAGTTTGCGGTAGGTCGGGGCAGCCGCCTCAGTGTTGCCGCCGGTTTTGAGAAAATTGAGCCAAAGGGAGCACGCTGGCACCGCCTGAAGTGGATCGGAATCTTCGGCTGCTATCTGTTGATGATGTTTTATACCTCGGTGGCAGGATGGATGCTCCATTACTGTTATAAGAGTCTGAAGGGTGAGTTTGAAGGGGCAACGCCGGATATGGTGAACGCTGCTTTCGGTGACTTGCTGAGCAATGCACCTTCCATGATTTTCTGGACCATTCTGATCTGCCTGATTGGGTTTGGCGTATGCTTTTTCGGCCTTAAGGGAGGAATTGAGCGTGTGACTAAAGTAATGATGACAGCCCTTTTGCTGATTATGGTGGTACTTGCCGTGCATTCCGTTTTCCTGAAGGGGGCCGGTGAAGGGATTCGCTTTTATCTGATTCCGGACTTCGGGAAAATGGCGGAAGTCGGAATCGGAAATGTTATTTTCAACGCCATGAGCCAGGCATTCTTTACGCTGTCCATCGGTATCGGTGCTATGCATATTTTCGGTAGTTATCTGGACAAAGACAGAAGTCTCATGGGAGAGGCTGCTACCATTACGGTACTCGATACGTCGGTGGCTTTGATGGCAGGTTTTATTATCATTCCGGCATGCTTTGCCTTCGGCGTGGAGCCGGGAGCAGGACCAAGCCTGATTTTTATTACAATACCGAACATTTTTGCGCAGATGGCGGGCGGACGCATCTGGTCGGCACTGTTTTTCCTGTTCCTGACTTTTGCAGCCTTTTCCACCGTTGTGGCAGTATTTGAAAATCTGGTTTCCTTCAATATGGATATGCTGGGCTGGACGCGCAGGAAAAGCGTGGTAGTGTGCGGTATTTTGATTATTATACTGAGCATGCCCTGTGTGTTGGGATTTAATGTCTTCTCCGGCATACAGCCCCTTGGTGAGGGCAGTACGATTATGGATCTGGAAGATTTTATCGTGTCCAATAATCTGCTCCCCCTGGGAAGTCTCGGCTACGTGCTGTTTTGCACCAGGGAAAATGGCTGGGGATGGAAAAATTTCCTGGCGGAAGTAAACACCGGAACCGGAATCAGATTTCCGGCAGCGGTGCGCCCCTATGTGGCCTATGTACTTCCGCTTATGATTGTGGCGATTTATCTGAAGGGTTACTGGGATAAATTTGCCGGTATGGGAACGACGGCGCTGGTCGGCTGGATGACTGTGGCGGTGATTCTCCTTGGATTTGTGGCCTTCTGTGCTTCCGGAAAAGAAAGACAGTGAGGCAATTGTGGATTTGATCTTTCCGGGCAGGCATGCTATGTTGTATGTCAGCATGCTATGCATGGAATTTTACAAAAACTTTACGGGAATATGATAGAGAAGAGCAGCGGCACGTGATATAAAAATATCGGAGGTGCTAAGAAGAATGTGTATTACAGTTAACGGTTTCACGGAGAAGGGAAACTGGTACAAAGGAAATCTTCACTGTCATACTACGGATTCCGACGGCAGTCTGAATCCGCCCGAAGCAGTAAAATTATATAAGGAGCAGGGTTACAGCTTTCTGGCAATCAGTGATCACGACATCTATTCTGATTACCGGGATCAAGTTGACTGTGAAGACTTTATTATTTTGCCGGCCATCGAAGCCTCAGCGGTTTTGTATAAAGATGAGAACAGGAACCGCGCGGAAAGGCTGAGCATTCACCATATCCATGGCATTCTGGGAAATGAAAAGATGCAGAGGGAAGCAAAAAAAGGCCTGTTTACGCATCTGGAAAAATATCCGGCACGGCAGTTCTGTGCTGCCTGGGATGGCGCTAAAACGGCACAGGAACTGCAGGATGACTTAAAGGCGCACGGATGTATCACTATATATAATCACCCGGTGTGGTCCAGGGTAAAAGAAGAAGATTTTATCAATACGGAGGGCCTGACGGCACTGGAAATATATAATTACGGAACGGTAAATGAGAGTGCCACCGGGTTTGATACACTGCGCTGGGATGTAATGCTGAGAAACGGGAAAAAGATTTTTGCAACCGCTTCGGATGACAATCATAATGACGGGGTCGTGGAAGACAGTTTTGGCGGTTTTATTGTTGTCAAGGCGCAGGAATTGACGCACGAATCCATAATCAATGCGATGATTGACGGGAATTATTATTCCTCATCCGGACCGCAGATCTATGACTGGGGAATAAAAAATGATGTGGCATATGTCAAATGCAGCCCGGTCAGCAGAGTAAATTTTATGGCAGGAAATTACATTAATGCAGGCTATACCACGGTGTCTGAATCCGGAAAGGACGATATCACACAGGCGGAATTTCATTTGCGGGGAAATGAAGCATGGAGGAAAAAACATGGAAAACTTTGACAGACTTGTTGAGGGTAATCCGCTCCTTGCGCAGATGCGTGAGGGAAAAGAGGTTCTTTGGCTGAACCCGGGAAAAACATCATTTGAAGAGAGCATGATCGGCTGTGAACTTGGTCCGAAGGACGTAGAGGATGCGGAGCAGCGCCTTCTGCGCTTTGCACCGCTGATTCAGAAATATTTTCCGGAAACACGCAGGCAGCATGGTCTGATCGAATCTCCGCTGGTGGAAATCGGTGCGATGAAAAAGTGCATCAATGAGAAATACGAAGCAAGTCTGGAAGGGCGGCTTTTGCTGAAAGAAGACAGCCATCTTGCCATTGCGGGATCGGTGAAAGCGAGAGGCGGAATCTATGAGGTCCTGAAGTACACAGAGGATTTGGCAATAAAACATGGTCTGCTGCAACCGGATGAGAGTTATGACAAGCTGGGTGAAACGGATATAAAACACTTTTTCGGCCAATATGCGATCCAGGTAGGTTCTACGGGAAATCTGGGCCTGAGTATCGGGATCATCAGTGCCGTGCTTGGGTATCACGTGATCGTTCATATGTCTGCGGATGCAAGGCAATGGAAAAAGGATCTGCTCAGATCATACGGAGTTGATGTGAGAGAGTACCAGGGGGATTACGGAGAGGCAGTAAAACGAGGCAGAGCACTTTCCGATGCGGATCCAAACAGTTATTTTGTTGATGATGAAAATTCCCGGAATCTCTTTTTAGGATATTCAGTAGCCGGAAAAAGGCTTCAGAAACAGCTGGAAGAAATGCAGATAACCATAGATGAGGAACACCCGCTCTTTGTTTATATTCCATGCGGCGTGGGCGGCGCTCCGGGCGGAATCAGTTTTGGATTGAAGCAGGTTTTTGGGGATTGTGTACACTGTTTTTTCGTGGAGCCGGTGCAGGCTCCGTGCATGCTGCTCGGAATGGCTACGGGACTGAACAGCAGGATCTGCGTGCAGGATATCGGGCTGAGCGGAAAAACCCAGGCCGACGGACTGGCTGTGGGAAGGCCTTCGGCGTTTGTAGGCGGCATCATGAAGAAAATGCTGAGTGGAGAAATGACCGTGGAGGACTCAAAATTATATGATTATATGAGAGACCTGCTGGAAACAGAGGGAATTTTTCTGGAACCCAGTGCCTGTGCAGCGTTTCAGGGGCCGGTCAGTGCAGGCAGGGTGCAAATGAAACAGTATCTGGCAGAAAACGGGCTGGAAGCAAAAAGGAAACAGGCTGTCCATGTTGCGTGGGCGACGGGCGGAAGCTTGGTGCCGGAGGAAATCCGGGAAGAATATAAGAGGGCATGATGCATATTTGCATACATGCCTTTTGCATCTGACGGGAGTTTGGTGCCGGAGAGAATAGAGAGGAATATAAAATGTATGATACACATTTACACACAAAACCATTTTCAACGGACGGCGAGATGGTTTTAGCGGAAGTGCTGATGCGAAAAGAAGAAACCGGACTTGGTATTGTGCTGACCGAGCATATGGACTATGATTTTCCGCCGCCTGCTGTATATGCTTTTGATGCGGATAATTATTTCAAAGCATATACGCCCTACCGCAGCGATGAAGTTTTACTGGGAGTGGAAATCGGTCTGCAGCAGACCGTAATTGATAAAAATAAAAAATTTGTGGGATCCCGGCCCTTTGACATGGTCATTGGGTCGATTCATGCTGTCTGCGGAAAAGACCTGTACGATTTATCCTATTATCAAAGCTTTCCGGATAAGAAAAGTGCGTATGACGCTTATTTGAAAACGATGTATGAAAACATTCGTGATTTTGATGATTTTGACACACTGGGGCACATGGATTATATATGTCGGAAAGCTCCGTATGACGATCCGTTTCTGCATTTCGAAGATTTCCGGGAAAAGATCGATCCTGTTTTCATGCTGTTGGCGGAACGGGGGAAATCCCTGGAAATCAATACCCGGTTATTTGGAAAAAAAGAGGCGGTGAAGGAGATGGAAATCCTTTGCCGACGTTTTGCCCAATTGGGCGGAAAGACTGTCACGATCGGTTCAGACGCACACGGTGCGGCAGGCGTAGGAAATTACCTGGAAAACGCTTATAAGCTGGCTGACCGGTGCGGGTTAACGCCGGTGGTCTATAAAGAACGAAAGGCGCAGGCGATTGATTCACTCTAATTATGATTGCCAAAATCCTCACAAAATGTAATAATGTTGGAAGAAAACAAAGAGTTGGAGGATTTATGAGTATTTTAAATGTTGAACACCTGTCCCATGGTTTCGGAAACCGTGCGATTTTTGAAGATGTTTCCTTCCGGCTGTTAAAAGGCGAGCATATCGGCCTGATCGGTGCAAACGGTGAGGGAAAATCTACGTTTATGAATATCATCACCGGAAAGCTGATGCCCGATGAAGGGAAAGTGGAGTGGGCCAAAAATGTCCGCGTCGGCTATCTGGATCAGCATGCGGTTCTGACAAAGGGGATGACGGTGGGGTCTGTGCTTCGCAGCGCCTTTGATTCCCTTTTTGAGATGGAAGCCCGCATGAACGAGATCTGCGACAAGATGGGCGAAGCGGATGAAAAGCAGATGGAAGAATACATGGAAGAGCTGGCAGTGATTCAGGATCTTCTGATGAATCGTGATTTTTACCTGATCGACTCCAAAGTGGAGGAAGTGACCCGCGCGCTGGGACTTCTGGAGCTGGGGCTTGACCGGGATGTGACCGATCTGTCCGGCGGCCAGAGAACGAAAGTGCTCCTCGGCAAACTGCTTCTGGAAAAACCGGACATCCTGCTTTTGGACGAACCCACCAATTATCTGGACGTGGAACACATCAACTGGCTGAAACGGTATCTGCAGGAATATGAAAATGCTTTTATCCTGATTTCACATGATATACCATTTTTAAACAGTGTCATTAACCTGATTTACCATATGGACAACCTGCAGCTGAACCGCTATGTGGGTGATTATGATAAATTCCAGGAAGTCTATGCCATGAAAAAATCACAGCTGGAGGCGGCTTACAACCGTCAGCAGAAAGAAATTGCTGATCTGAAGGATTTTGTGGCAAGAAACAAAGCTCGTGTGGCAACCAGAAATATGGCTATGTCCCGCCAGAAAAAACTGGATAACATGGAACTGATCGAACTGGCGGCGGAAAAACCGAAGCCGGAATTCAACTTTAAAACGGCAAGAACACCGGCCAGATATCTTTTTGCAACCGAAGATCTGGTCATCGGCTACGACGAACCATTGTCTTCGCCGTTGAACCTGTCCATGGAGCGGGGCGAGAAAATTGTGCTGACCGGGGCCAACGGTATCGGAAAGACTACACTGCTAAAAAGTCTTCTGGGCCTGATCCCGCCGCTGGAAGGCAGCGTCCGGCAGGGAGATTATCTGGAAATCGGCTATTTTGAGCAGGAAATGCCGCCGGATATTGATACCACCTGCATTGAGGAAATCTGGCAGGAGTTCCCTTCCTATACTCAGTATGAGGTGCGCTCTGCTCTGGCAAAATGCGGTCTGACCACCATGCACATTGAGAGCAAGGTAAAAGTCCTCTCCGGAGGAGAGCAGGCAAAAGTACGTCTCTGCAAGCTCATCAACAAGCCGTCCAACATATTGGTGCTGGACGAGCCGACCAATCATCTCGATGTGGATGCGAAAGAGGAATTGAAACGGGCGCTGACGGAATACAAGGGAAGCATCCTTATGGTATGTCATGAACCGGAATTTTATGAAGGGCTGGCTACCGATGTATGGGATTGCACGAAATGGACAACGCGGTTGGTGTGAGACATGGATGCAGTGCGGTTGCGTGTATGAGACTGGTGTTCATGTTTGACGCGAATTAGACTATATTACAGAAAACAGGAGAGATATGCCATGAAGAAAGTAAACTGGGGTTCATCAAAGGAAAAAGTGCCGGCAATTGCTGTGGGATGTATGCGCATAAACAGTGTGGAATTCGCACAGGCGGTTCGACTGATCCAAAGTGCACTGGAGCACGATGTGAATTTTTTTGACCATGCAGACATCTATGGAAGGGGAACCTGCGAAGAGATTTTTTCCAGGGCTTTGAAAGAGACAGGGGAAAAACGTGAGAATATCTTTATCCAGTCAAAGTGCGGTATCGTGCCCGGAGTAATGTATGATTTTTCAAAAGAGCATATCATCAGATCCGTGGAAGGCTCTCTGAAACGTCTGGGGACGGATTATCTGGACGCACTGCTTCTCCATAGGCCGGATACTCTGATGGAGCCGGAAGAAGTGGCGGAAGCTTTTGACGAATTGGAACGTTCCGGAAAAGTGCGGTATTTTGGTGTGTCCAACCAGAATCCCATGCAGATGGAACTAATGAAAAAGTACGTGAAACAGCCGCTGATGGCAAACCAGATGCAGCTTAGCGCTGCCCACACGCCCATGATCCAGGAACAGTTTGAGACAAACACCATGAATGCCGGGGCGGTATCCAGAACAGGCGGTGTATTGGATTACTGCAGGCTGCATGGCATTACCATTCAGGCCTGGTCGCCCTTCCAGTACGGTATGTTTGAGGGAGTGTTCCTTGGAAGTGATAGGTATCCGGAATTGAATCAGAAAATCAATGAGATTGCAGCCCGGTACGGGGTATCCGACACAACCATAGCGGTTGCATGGATCTTGAGGCATCCGGCTGATATGCAGGTCCTGTCCGGAACCATGACGCCGGCCCGTTTTGAGGAGATCTGCAAAGCGTCGGAGATCACTCTGACACGGCAGGAGTGGTATGAGATATATCGGGCGGCAGGAAATCGGCTTCCGTAAAGCTGCAAGAAAAGGCAAAACGGTAGTAAAAGGCAAAACGAGTATTAGAGGGAAATCGGGTACGAATGATGGAGAAAATTGTGGAAAAAAAGATAAAATTGATTGCATTGGATCTGGACGGAACATTTCTGGATGAGGAAAAAAGGATTTCTGAAGAAAATAGCCGGGCTGTGCGCGAGGCCATTAAAAACGGCATAGTCCTTGCGGTTTCCACCGGTCGTGCTTTTGGCAGCATTCCGCTGAAAGAACTGGAAGAGCTGGGAATATCCTATGCGATAACGGCAAATGGTGCTATGATTCATAAACTTCCGGAGCAGGAGTGTCTCTACTCGGATGGCATGGACTCAGAGTTTGCCTGCGAAATTATCAATGAACTGCAGGACCTGGATGTTCAGGTGGACGCATTTGTAGAGGGACGCTGTTATGGTGAAAAGAGGTTCTATGACAGAATTGATCAGATGGATCTGTCTGATGTCATGAAAAATTATATGCGTAACAGCCGGACTTTTGTGGACAGCGAGACGAATTTTATCCGTGAAAATAATGCAAAAGTGCAGAAACTCACGTTGAATTTTTTCCCCGATCAAAACGGTACCTGCCGGAGTTATGATGTGGTTTATGAAAGATTTGTAAATGATCCGAGAATCAATATAGTAACAGGCGGTTACAACAATCTGGAACTGAATAATTGGGGAGTCACGAAGGGGAACAGCCTGCGCTTTCTTTCGGAAAAACTGGGCATTCCGCTTGAGAATACCATGGCCTGCGGAGATACGCAGAACGATTTGGATATGATTCGTACAGCCGGAATTGGTGTCGCCATGGGCAATGCCACCGACGATGTCAAGCAGGCTGCTGATTTTATCACCCGCTCCAATGAAGAAGACGGAGTGGCGTATGCCATCCGTACGCTGGCTCTGCAGAGGTGAAAAAAATGTATTATCAGAGCGATTATGATTCTGCTGTGGGAAAGATTACCATGGCGAGTAATGGAGAGTCTCTGGTGGGACTGTGGATAGAAGGCCAGAAATATTTTTGCGATTCGGTGCGGGAACCGATGCAGGTTCATCATGCGCTCCCGGTCTTTGAGGCGACAAAAAAATGGCTGGATCGATATTTCGCCGGCCAGCGGCCGGTCATCACGGATCTGCCTCTTGCCCCATCCGGGAGTGTCTTCAGGCAGATGGTTTGGAAGATCCTTTGCGAGATTCCTTATGGAGAGACCACTACTTACGGGGAGATCGCAAAGAAAATGGCGATTCTGACCGGACGAAAGACCATGTCGGCCCAGGCGGTTGGCGGGGCCGTGAGCCATAATCCTATTTCCATTGTCATCCCCTGCCATCGCGTGGTTGGCTCAGGCGGCAGCCTTACCGGTTATGCAGGAGGCATTGATAAGAAAATACAGCTGCTCCAAATAGAAGGCGTGGACACGACGAAATTTTCTATGCCGTAAAAGCTGTGTGAGTGAAGCTTAAAAAATCAAACGCTCTTGACAAGTGCAGAACGGGATTATTATAATTGGCTTAACTGGTAGTACCACAAATTATGCTGCAGTAGGAGACGTATATGAGAGTAATAGCAATTGGCGATAATTGTATTGACGATTATATTCATCAGGGGCAGAAATATGTCGGAGGCTGTTCGGTCAATTTTTCCATCTATGCGAAACAGCTCGGCGCGGAATCTGCGTACCTTGGAGCAGTGGGAAGAGATAAAAACGGAACCCTGATTCTGGATACTCTGAAGGATCGGGGCGTGGAAGTCGGCCACGTTCATATTCTGGACGGAAAAACAGCGGTCACTGAGGTGGCTTTAGTGGATGGCGACCGGAACTTTTTGGGTTATGAGGAAGGTGTCTTACAGGAATTTGTGTTGACGGACGAGGACTTTGCTTATATTGAACAGTTTGATCTGGTTCATACCTCCGTATATGGAAAAATCGACAAAAATATGCCTAAAATCGCAGATAAAACGAAGATTTGTTATGATTTTGGAAATAAGTTAGAGTATAATAATCTAAATATGATATTAGATTGTGTTGATTATGCCTTTTTTTCCTACATGCGGGAAGATGATTTTATTCGGGATTATCTGGAACAGGCAAAAACTCATGGACCCAAGTGTGTAGTTGCCACTTTGGGCAGCAATGGGAGTATCGCATATGACGGAGTGAATTGGTATCGCCAGGGAATCCGCAAGGTGGAAGTCGTGGATACCATAGGCGCGGGAGACTCCTTTATTGCCGGTTTTTCTGTGGCAGTTTTGTCCGGAAACAGTATACAGGAGTGTCTGGATGCCGGAGCACGAAAGGCAGAAGAGACCATTATGCATTTTGGTTCCGTTTGAGTGAAAAACAGGACCCCGGGGGATAACAATATGGCAACTTTATTAAGTGATGGAATAACGGAAAAACTGGAATCAAAGATTAAAAAGATGGAGGTTGGCGAGAAACTGCCGTCTGAGCGCAACATGGCTGAAGAGTTTGGTGTCAGTCGGAATATGCTGAGGGAATCTCTGCGGGTTTTGTGTGATAAGGGGTTGATTGACATCCTGCCGGGCAAGGGGGCCTATGTGTCGAACAAACAGGATGCCCGGCTGGCGGACCATCTGGAAAGCATTTTATTTGACAACAGCAATAATCTGCTTGATCTTGTGGAGGTTCGTGAGGTGCTGGAGATGGAGGTTTGCCTGAAAGCAGTTAAGGTTGCGACCGAGGAAGACATTCGCGAGCTGGAGCAGATCTATGACCGAATGGAGGATAGTCGAAAGCAAGTCACCCGATTCAATGAATGCGATATGGCTTTTCACCTTCAGATCGCAAAGGCCAGCCATAACAGCATATATCCGCCGCTTCTGACCGCTTTGTACAATATTTCCGAACGTAAAGTATTCCGCATAACGGAATTGTATCCGACCCGTGTGGATTCCGCTCAGCGTGAGCACAAGGCGCTGATCGAGGCAATCCGGAACCGTGATCGAAAGGCAGCAAAGCAGGTGGCAAGCAAGCACTTTAATATTAAGGACATTTTAACCAGCCAGAGTATGCTGCGTGAAATGAAGTCATCTGCGGAATAATAAAATTTTGATATGAAATATCGGTAAAAATGTACAAACTTCATGAAAAAGTCAAAATTCGATTGACTTTTTTATGAAGTTTTGTTATATATATCTTATCAGCACTGGTACTACCAGTTGAACCAGTGGAGTGACATTTACAAGATAGCCAAACCCGGGAAATGGCTGGCAAGAAAAGGAGTAACGCAAATGGTATATCCAGAAGTAAAAGTTTTAGAGAACGTAAAAGAAGTATTAAAGGCGATAGAGGGCCGTAAGTACAGAAGAATGTATGTAATTGCATGCGGCGGTTCCTCGGCACTCATGTATCCCAGCCAGTTTTTGGTAGACACAAAAGCGAAAGAACTGACCTGCGAGTATCTGAATTCGAATGAATTCATTTACCGCAACTCGCCGGCTGTAAATGAAGAGGCAATCGTTATTCTCTGTTCTCAGGAAGGAAAAACACCGGAGACGGTTGCAGCGGCAAAACATGCCAGAGAAAAAGGTGCTACCGTTATCACAATCGCTATGGAGGACAACACGCCGCTGGAAGCTGCAGGTGAACTGTATGTAAAATATGGATATTATGAAACGGCTGATCCCATTGATACCAGCTATGGTGTCATGTATCTGCTGACATCCGGAATCCTTGAGGCACAGGAAGGAATTCCGCTGTTTGACGGAATGGTAAGAAATCTGGAAAAATTAAAACCGGTGGTGGATAAAGCAAAAGAGCAGTACAAAGAAGCGGCTGAATATTACGGAAAATCCTGTAAAGAAGATCGTGTGCTGTACTCTCTCGGAAGCGGTTCCAATTATTCCCAGGCCTATGTGTTCTGTAACTGTTATATGATGGAAATGCAGTGGATCAATGCGATCCCCCTTCATGCAGGCGAGTTTTTCCACGGACCTTTTGAGATCATTGAGAAGAACAGCCCGGTAATCATGCTGATGGGACTTGACCAGACCAGATTTCTGGAAGAGAGAGCCTTGACATTCCTTGAAAAATATACAGACAGGATTTTTAAGATTGATATGAAAGATGTTGACTTTATGGAAGTGGAAGAGGAGTATAAAGGGTATCTTGCAGCGATGGTGATCAACAATATTTGCAGAATGTTTTCAAAAGCTATTGCGAAAGAAAGAGAGCATTCCCTGGATATCAGAAGATATATGCATATTGTTGAATACTGATGAATTTGTGAGGTTGGGGATGCTTTACCGGTTATACGAGAAGCGTCACCCGCAGACTGCACTGTAATGCATGCCTGTGTGGGGTGCTTCACTCCATAAAAATCTCCACAGGGCATATCGTAATGCATGCTCTTCGAGCAGGGCGCTTCGCGCCTCAATGTATGCCCTGTGGGCAAAAAACAGAAGAAGAAAAGGAGAGGTATCACTATGAAGATGAAAAAGTTGGTTAGTACGTTACTTGCAGCAGCAATGATCGTTGGTCTTGTAAGCGGCTGCGGAAGTTCTGGAAAATCTGACAGCAAGGAAGATCCCGCCAGTTCAGAAACCACAGAGGATGCAAAAGATTCTGAAGCTGCATCCGGTGAGACTGTGGAAATTACCATGTTTCACCGATTCTCTGACGGTGCGTCAAAAGAGTTTTTTGATGAAGTTGCCGCAGCATTCCACGAGGAACACCCCAACATTACTGTTAATATGACCAGCGCTGATAATGCAAACTACAAACAGGAAATCAATGTAAAACTGGCCAGCAACGAAGCACCTGATATCTACTTTGTATGGAGCGGTGTATATGCTCAGAATTTCGCTGACGGTGGCCGTGCCCTGGATCTGACCGGTTACATTCAGGAAGACACCGAGTGGTCAGACGGAATTATTTCCAACCAGTTTGGCCCGTTTACCTTTGATGAAAAAATATATGGCGTCCCGATCATCATGGACGGTAAAACCTTTTACTACAACAAAGAAATTTTCGAAGAGCTGAGCCTTGAAGTACCGGAAAACTGGGAAGATTTCATGACCGTACTGGATGCAATAAGCAAAACAGACTATATCCCGATCTCGCTCGGAAACCAGGAAGACTGGGCAACCGGCCACTATATGACCACGCTGAATCAGCGTATGGTGGATGCTGACACATTGGCAGCAGATTATGCGCTGGAAGGCGATTTCAGTGATCCGCAGTATGTTGCAGCGCTGGAAAGACTGATGGAACTGGCTCCGTACTTTACGCCGGATTTCAACGCGACTTCCTATGACACCGGTATCAATGATTTTACCAGCGGAAAAGCAGCGATTTATTATGAACAGTTCAATCAGGTTCAGTATATTCAGCCTGCAGAATTTGAGTGGAGTTGGTTTGATTTCCCGGATATTGCAGAAGGCGACGGAGACCAGAATGCTCTGACCGGCGCACCGCAGGGATTTATGATTTCTGCTGATACAGAACATCCGGATGAAGCAGTTGAATTCCTGAAATATCTGACTTCGAAAGAAGTTGCATCCAAGATGGTAAAAGATACACAGATGATCAGCTGCGTGGACGGAGCGATCACAGCCGAGACTGCAGACGAGAAACTGGCAGAAATTGCTGAGACCATCAAAGCTGCATCCAGCATTAACCTGTGGCTGGACAATGCGATGGACAGCGAACTGGTTGCTGTTTATCTGGCAGATATCCAGAAAATGGCCGGCGGCGGAATGTCACCGGAAGAAGTAATGACGGATGTACAGAAAACCGCAGCAGAGCTTGCAGAAGAATAAGAATAAGATTACAGTTGATGCAGGGAGGAACGTTTTTACAGGTCCTCCCTGTATGTTCCGGAGGCGGTGTTGGAGTACAGACGCAATTTGGCCCTGTTCACCGGGACGCCGTCTTTTTACTGGAAACTTGAAAAAAGGAGGTCCGAAATGAAAAAGAGGAAATTAACGCCGTATTTCTTCGTACTTCCCGGATTGATCATCATCTTACTGTTTGTTTATTATCCGATCATACAGAATCTGATCTACAGCGTGCTGGACTGGGATCTGTTCTCCGGCACGAAAAAATTTATCGGATTAAAGAATTACATCAAGCTGTTTAAAAACGATTCATTCCGGGTGGCATTAAAAAACAACTTGTGGTATATTGGCATATCGCTGTTTTTCCAGGTGGGAGTATCACTGATTATTGCTGCCATTTTGGAAAATATGAAGATGAAAAAACTGTCAGCCTTATATCGGACAACCTTTTTTATTCCGTCACTTATTTCCCTTACCGTCATTGGACTGCTTTTCACGTTTGTATTTGAACCCCAGGGGATTTTAAACAGTTTTCTCCGCTCCGTGGGTCTGGAATCGCTCGCCCGTGGGTGGCTCGGAGATGAAAAAACAGCGATTTTTGCTGTAATTGCAGTCTCCCAGTGGAAATCCATCGGCTACACGATGGTTCTTCTGATCGTTGCTATTCAGAGAATACCGGTAGAGATCACGGAAGCAGCGACTCTGGATGGGGCATCAAAATTGCAGACTTTTTTACACGTCACCGTTCCGATGATAAAAGATACGATTTTGACTGTCATGATCATCACCACCAGCGGCGGCTTCCTGGTATTCAATGAGGTTTACATTATCACAAACGGAGGCCCTTACGGCTCCAGTGAGGTATTGAGTACGATCCTTTATAAAAATGCATTTGTTCATGGAAAGATCGGATACGCTTCGTCAATCGGCAATATTATCCTTGTATTTTCTGTATTATTTGCATTGATTCAGAACGGTGCATTTTCCGGAATCGGGAAAAAGAAGAGAGGAGAGACTGGCGTATGAAAATAAAAAGAGATACGTTTAGCAGATTGCTGTTTGGGTTGATTCCGTTTTGCTTTTTCATTCTGATCCTTCTCCCGGTTGTCTGGATGGTGCTCAGTTCTTTCAAAGAGACGTCGGAGATTTTTGCAAATCTGTGGGCTCTGCCGGAACAGTGGCGTTTTGAAAACTATATCGAAGCATGGAATACCGGCATATCAAAATATTTTTTGAACAGTTTGATCGTGACGGTAGCAACCTGCCTTTTAAATGTTACAGTCTGTGGGCTCTTTGCTTTTGCACTGGTGGTATATGAGTTTAAAGGGAAAAAAATGTTCCATGCGCTTGTGGTGGGTGGTTTGATGTTTTCTCCCATTGTCAGCCTGATCCCGCTGTATCAGGAACTGCAGGCGCTGCATCTGTATGATACGCGCATTGCCCTGGTGTTGATCTACACAGCCTTTCAGATGCCGCTTTGTTTTATGCTGACATACAATTACTTTAAAGATATAGACCGGGCTTATGTGGAAGCAGCACAGATTGATGGCTGTACCAGCCTGCAGATACTGACCCATGTATTTATGCCGGTCAGCAAGCCGATCATTATGACAACGGTGGTTTTGACTGCTTTTTATTCCTGGAACGAATTCACATTTGCATTGATATTCCTTCAGAATGAGCTGAAACTGACCGTGCCGATCGGACTTCTGGCTTTCCAGGGAGAGATGCATGCAGAATGGTCGGTACTGCTTGCGGGCTTGACTATTTCAGCAATACCGATTATCATATTTTTTATTTTTACACAGAAATATTTTATAGCAGGCCTTAGTGCAGGCGGCGTAAAAGGTTAAAAACAGGGCAAAGCAGAAAAATGATTTGAATTGAGAGGATGACGAACATGTATATTGTATCAACACTGGATCTGCCGGAGGAATATCGGGAAATGCTAAGCCGTGAATGCAGTCAGTATCAGGTGGAACATATAGATAAACTGGCCGATCTTGCAGCGGAAAAACTGAAACAGGTGGAAATCCTTCTGACCTATGGAAATAATATGCCGGAAGAACTGGTAAGCAAAATGAAATCCCTTCGGTGGATTCACAGCGGCCAGGCGGGAATCGATGCCATGCCCAAAGAATTGCTGGCAGATATGGGCGTCCGGGTGACGAACTCAAGAGGAATCAACTCAGTCACCATCGCGGAATATGTGATGTGTATGATTCTGAATCTGGAGCGAAATACCTATCGTTTTTATGAGGCTTATAAACGCAGAGAATGGGATATGGAAACCCATCTGGATGAAGTGGCAGGCAAAAGCATAACCATTCTGGGTCTCGGAAAAGTTGGTATGGAGATTGCAAAGCGGGCAAAATGCTTTGATATGAAAGTAATCGGTGTGAATCTGGTCAAAGTGGACTCGCCCTTTGTGGACGAACAGCATTTTCCTGCGGAAATTCCGGAAATCGTATCCGACACAGATTATCTTGTTGTCTGTATGCCGCTTACGAAAGAGACTCATTATATGATTAACCGGGATGTCATTAGGCGCATGAAAGAAACTGCGGTGCTCGTGAATGTGGGACGCGGCCCGATTGTAAAAACCGAGGACCTTGTGGAAGCCTTGAATGAAAATAAAATTCGTGCTGCGATCCTGGATGTTTTTGAAGAGGAGCCGCTGGAACCGGATTCCCCTTTATGGAACATGGAAAATCTGATGATTACGCCGCATATTGCAGGTGACAGACAAAAATCCTATATGCCCCGCATGATGAAAATCCTCTGCGGCAATCTGAATCGGTATCCGGATTTTGAAAAAATGGAAAATCCGGTCAATCTGAGAATGGGATTTTAAGGGGAACGCGGATATGCTGATGGAGACTTTGAGCGGCCTTCTGATAAAGGTCATCTGTATGGTACTGTTCGGAGTATTTCTGAGAAAGAAGAATATCATCACAAAAGAGCTGCAGGCAGGCTTAAGCAGCCTGCTTCTGAATGCAATCCTGCCAATCAGTGTTGTAGGTTCGGTTGAGCCGCAGTGTACGCCACGGATGGTGCAGGCTCTTTTGTGGACGGCTCTGATTTCTACTGTCTATTACTTTTTCGCTTTTGGGCTTTCAAAACTCATGACAGCCAAAATGAGTCTTTCCGTCCAGGGAAAACAGATCTTTATCATGATGAACATGTTTGCAAATGTGGGATTTATCGGAATGCCGCTGTGCAGTGCGCTGTGCGGAAAAGAAGGCTTTCTGATCGCGGTTGTCTATAATCTGGTATATCAGGTATTTCTGGTTTTTGTGGGAATTCCCATGCTGCGCGGCCAAAAGGGCATCTGCTGGGAAATGCTGAAAGATCCGCTTTTGATCGTTTCTCTGGCGGCATTGGCGGTTTTTGTTTCTCCGTTCCGTCTGCCGACGGTTGTGCAGGAAGTATGTGATGACATCGGAAGCATGATGGTGCCGGTGTCGATGCTGATCATAGGAAGTGATCTGGCGGACCAGAAATTATCCGTACTGTTTAAAGATGTGCATTCTTATCTGGTTTGTACTATGCGTTTGATTGTGTATCCTCTTTTGATGTTTGTTATTATAAAACAGATGGATTTGCCGTCTATGGTATTGGTGCCGACGATTTTGCTGACGGCGCTGCCCTGTGGTTCTCTGAACGTCATACTGGCAAAACAGTATGACTGTGAACCGGAATTTGCTTCTCGGGCAGTAATCTTGTCGATGGTTCTGATGGTGATCACTTTGCCGGGAATCTTGTGGATCATGGGGCAGTAAGGTAAGAACGAAAAGTGAAAGATGAGAGAATACATACAGAAAAGTCTCTCCGGATACCATTTTCTTAGGTTTTGGTATCCGGAGAGACTTTTTCTCTGTAAAGGTCTTCCTATGTACTTAAAGGGATGTGTCTGCTCCGGTTACTGTTTACTGCAGTTTCTTTCCTGTCAGCATTTCATATCCCTGCAGATATTTGTTGATCGTTTTTTCTACAATCTCTTCCGGCAGTGTCCAGTCATTGCCCGGATTTGCTGTGAGCCAGTCACGGGCAAACTGCTTGTCAAAAGAAGGCTGGCCATGGCCCGGTTCATACTCGTCTGCCGGCCAGAATCTCGAACTGTCCGGTGTGAGCATCTCATCACCGATGACAATGTTGCCCTCTTCGTCCAGACCAAATTCAAATTTTGTGTCCGCAATAATGATACCGCGGCTCAGTGCGTAGTCCGCACACTTTTTATAAAGAGCGATGGTATAGTCGCGCAGTTTTGCAGCGTATTCCTCACCTTTGCCGGGATAATATTTTTCCAGATGCGCAATGCTCTGCTCATAAGAAATGTTTTCGTCGTGGTCACCAATCTCTGCTTTGGTGGAAGGTGTGTAGATCGGTTCCGGAAGTTTATCGGATTCCTTCAGGCCTTCCGGAAGCTTGATGCCGCACACGGTGCCGTCTTTCTGATAGCTCTTCCAACCGCTTCCTGTGATATAACCTCTAACGATACATTCTACCGGAAGCATATTCAGCTTCCTGCACATCATGCTGTTTCCGTCAAACTGCGGCTGCCGGAAAAATTCCGGCATATCTTTCACATCTGCGGAAATCATGTGGTTCGGGAGAATGTCTTTTGTCAGGTCAAACCAGAACTTGGACATCTGGGTCAGAACGGTTCCCTTCTTTGTTACGACGTTATTCAAAATCACATCAAAACAGCTGATACGGTCTGTTGCAACCATGATCAGGCTGTCGCCGTTATCATAAATTTCACGGACTTTCCCTTCTTTGATCGGTTTCATCGCATATACCTCGCTATTATTATTTTAAAATAGTTAAAGAAATTTCCTATTTAATAGATAAACAGATTTTGGCGAAAAAGGCAATATGATTTTTTATTTTTGTGTATCTTTCACCCGAAATGCGTCCAAAATTGATTTGTTTTGTGGTTTTTTCAGAAGACTACGGCGAAGAGGCGGAAAAGGGGCGCACAGGAACCTCTCGGACAGAATCCGGAATGGTTGATTTTGACTGAATTTCAGACCTGATTTTATGAAAATCCGTCGGTGTATCCGGTTGACGGAAATGCAAGGATTATCTATAATATTTTGTGACAAATAAGCGGTGGTGTGAAGCGTGTGGCGGTGCCGTACGTTTCTGTTCGTGCTGCAGACTATTCCGTTGGCACGACAGCACGCCATACGATTGACACGATACAAGAAAAGGAAATCCATATGCAGGACAGTGTAAAGGTCAGAAAAGTAGATACACAGGTTTATGTGGGCATGCTGAAAGAACTGGTTCTGGAGGGCAAAGACGTATCAATGCTGATCGCAGGAAACAGTATGTCGCCCTTTCTCATTCATGAACGGGACCGGATTCTCATAAGCCCCATAAAGGAACCGCTGCGGCGGGGCGATATGGCCTTTTTTCAGAGAAAAACGGGACGGTATGTGATGCACCGGATCCGATCTGTGCGAAAAAACAGGCAAACCGGGCAGAAAGAATACTATTTTATCGGTGATAACCAGACAGAGACCGAAGGACCGATCGAACGTGATCAAATCTTTGGGGTGATCACGGCAGTGCAGAGAAAAGGAAAATGGCTGAGACCAGGGAACTTCTGGTGGGAGTTTTTCCGGTATGTCTGGCTGGGCATCATTCCGCTGCGAAGAACGATACAGTACTTATATGGCTGCAAAAACAGGGGAGTTCAAAAGTAAAAGGACTCTCCTGTTTGAAAGTGGGAATAAGAAAACCGAAAAAAGCTATTTTCTTACGTAATCTTGCTTTTTATCTAAAAAGAATTGTGGTATTATATATTATCAAGTCAATGAATTCTGATGAGTGACAGAAAGGTATAAAATGATAGATTTACATGTACATATTCTTCCTGGTATGGATGACGGAGCGGATACCATGGATGAGTCGATGGAGATGGCCGAGCTGGCACTGGACAGCGGTGTGGAGGCACTTGTGGTGACTCCTCACAGCAATCAGAAGGGAAGATTTGAAAACTATATGTCCCCGGAACTGATACAGGTATACAAAGAATTCTGCCATAAACTTGACAGGGAGCAGATACCGCTGAAAATATATTTCGGAATGGAAATCTTTGCTTCCGATGATATGGCAGCCAAAATAAAAAACAGACAGCTGGTCGGACTGAATGCAGGAGATACCTATCTGATCGAATTCCCTTTCGATGCGGAGCCGGAATGGATCGGAGAGCGGCTGGAAGATGTTCTGGATCTGAAAAAAAAACCCCTGATCGCTCATCCGGAACGGTATTTTTGTGTACAGGATTATCCGGAACTGGTGTATGAATGGGTCAGGATGGGGTGTCTGTCACAGCTGAATAAAGGGAGCATGTTGGGACGTTTCGGCCGAAATGTACAGCGCGCGGCCAATATCCTTCTGGATAACGGACTGGTCAGCTGTGTGGCAAGCGATGCCCACAGCTCTTTCCGCAGAACGACTTATATGGCAGATGCCTGTGATTATCTGGAAAGCCGATACAGCGTGGAATATGCCCGGCTGCTTCTGAGAGAGAATCCCAGGAGGATTCTCAGCGGAGCCGGTATTTCTCCCCACGGAAGAATTCCTGAGAGGAGAAGAAGGTTTTTCTGGTAAAAAAGGAGCAGATTATGAAAAAAATACGCATATTTACCGTTTTGGTTTTTATATTGGCGGCAGCTGCGTCGGCGTTTTACAAAGTGCGGATCCGCCTGGACAGCGATACGACCGGACCGGTGATAACCATGGACTCGCCGACGGTGACCGTATCGACCGGCGCCGGAGAAGAAGAACTTCTGGCCGGAGTGCAGGCCGAGGACAGCCGGGACGGAGACGTTACGGACAGCCTGCTGGTGGAAAAACTGAGCAACTTTGTGGAAAAAGGACGAAGAAACATAACCATAGCGGCTTTTGACTCCGACAATAATGTGACAAAAACCACCAGAGAGGTAGTCTACAGTGACTATCATTCTCCGCGGTATTTTTTAGATGGGCCGCTGAAATTCCCCATGGATTCGGAAGATATATTTACGGTTGTGCATGCAGAAGACATGCTGGACGGAGATCTGACAGAAAAAGTCAAAGTATCCGGTGATAACTACGTGGATGTGTACACGGAAGGTGAGTACCCCATACTTTTTACTGTGTCAAACAGCGCGGGCGATGTATCGGAGCTGGAAGTTCTGGTGGAAATCTATGACCGGACAAAAGAAGCTGATAAACCGCAGATCGGGCTGTCACAGTATATTGTCTATACAACTGTGGGAACTCCGGTCAACCCATGGGATTACGTACAGCAGATCTCCTATCGGGGAACCGACTATATTCGGGAAGCGGACGGGGTGCTTCGGGACCCATACGCAGCAGAAGGACAAAACATTACTTATATAGGGGAAAATGAGGTGTCAATCAGTTCTGAGGCGGATTACAATACGCCCGGAACTTATGAAATCACCTACCGGATCTCCCTGGAAGGCAGCGGGACAGGCAGTGTGCGTCTGATCGCAGTGGTCGAATAAGGAGGGAGTCATGGAGAACAGATTGTCAGATATTCTGGATAAACAGATTGACATATTCAGTATTGTAAAAGATGTGCTGAGACAGTGGTGGGTCATACTGCTTATGTCTGTTTCAGTGGCTCTTTTTACGGAACTATGGGTTAATATGACTTATGAACCGGAATATACGGTTCGTTCAACCTTTGTTGTTACGACAAAAAAAATAAACAGAGACCTCTATCAGGATCTGAACACAGCCAAAGAGATGGCGGAACAATTCAGCTACATCCTGGAGAGTAATATACTGAAAAGAAAAGTCGCGGAGGATCTCGGCCTGGAAAAATTTACAGCTGCCACAACCGTAAATGTACTGTCGGAGACCAATCTGATGGAACTTACTGTGACTTCCGGATCGGCCATGGAATCTTACCGGGTGCTCCGATCCATCATGAATAATTACAATTCCGTATCCGACTACGTAATTGAAAATGTGATATTGGAAGTGATTCAGCCGCCGACCATACCTGACGGTCCGTCCAACAGTCTGAACACAAGAGAAAGCATGAAACAGGCGTTTCTTATTGCGGCTGCTGTTATGACGGCTTTGTTTGCGCTTCTTTCCTACAGTAAGGATACTGTAAAAAATGAAAGAGAAGTATCCAAAAAGATCGATGCCAAATTTCTCGGATCCATCTGCCATGAGACAAAAGTAAAGTCGCTGAGGAGCCTGAAAAACGCAAAATCCGCTTCCCTGCTGATCCGGAATCCCATGTGTACCTTCCGGTTTGTGGAATCCAACAAAAATGTGGCTTCCCGGATCCGGAACCAAATGAACCGGAATGGATTTAAGACCCTTCTGGTCACCAGCGTTATGGAAAATGAGGGAAAGTCAACGGTTGCGGCAAATGTGGCTCTTGCGCTTGCACAGGAAAATAAAAATGTGCTGCTTATGGACTGCGATTTTCGTAAGCCTGCCCAGTACAAGATTTTTTCTGCGGATAAAGATGATATTGTAAACTTTCCGGAAATTCTGGAAAAGAAAAAAGGTCTTGGCAATCTGGTAAAAAGGCAGGAAAAAACCAGCCTTTATACCGTTTTTAACAGCACGCCTTCCGCCGGTATGGAGCAGCTTCTGGAAACCGGAACACTGCAGATCATACTTGATTTTTTCAGACAGAAAATGGACTACATCATTCTGGATGCTTCGCCCATGGGACTGGTTTCCGATGCGGAAGAACTGGCCTATCTGGTGGATGCTACGCTCCTTGTGGTGCGTCAGGACCGGGTACTTGCCTCCGACATTAATGATACGATTGATGTGCTCAACCGAAGCAGAGGAAAAGTGTTGGGCTGCGTATTTAATGATGTGGTGACGGGACTGGCGGAGCGTATCGGCAGCTATGGATACGGAGATGGTTACAGATATGGAGGGCGCTATGGAAAACAGGCAAAATAATTTGCTGGGACAAGAAGAAAAAATAGACATCACCATACTGATCGATGACATGTGGCGGTGCCTGAAAAAGTTTTTCTGGCTCTTTCTGATCATGATCGTCCTGGGCGGTTCATTTTCCTATTTTCAGGCAAGAAGAAGTTATGTCCCGATGTATGAGGCGTATTCTTCTTTTGCGGTAAAGGCCAGAAATTCCTATGGTTACAGTGACACCTATTACAATAAAACGATTGCAGGCCAGATGAGCAAGACATTTCCCTATATTCTGACCAGCGGGGTACTGAATCAGGTCGTGGCAGAGAGCCTGGGCATGGAAAGCGTGCCTGCTTCCATAAGTGCAGAGGCGGTGCAGAATAGTGCGCTGTTTACCATCAGTGTTCAGTCTCAGGATCCGCAGATGGCCCATGATGTGCTGCTGGCGGTTATCGAAAACTATCCGCGGGTGGCTCAATATATTATCGGGGATACAGAACTGATCATGGTGGATGAGAGCGGTGTGCCGGACGAACCGGTCAATCCGCCCGATTACACAAAAAACGTAAAAAGCGGCGTTGCCGGTGCGGCAGTCTTTGTGCTGTTTGTGATGATCCTGTATGCAGTAACAAGGAATACGGTTCGCCGGGAAAAAGACCTGAGCAGGCGGGTAAGCGTTCCGATTCTGGGAGTTATCCCCATGGTGCGGCTGAAAAAGCGCAGCCGGAAAGAGAAACCGGCAGTGTTGATGGACCAGCCGGGGATGGGGGCTGCACTGAGTGAGGGCTTTCGCTCCGTTCGCACCAGAGTCATGAAAGAGGCGGAAAAGACCGGAGCAAAAAGGATTCTTGTGACCAGCGCCGCAGCGGGAGAGGGAAAAACGACAGTTGCGGCAAACCTTGCACTGTCAATGGCCAAAAAAGGAAAAAATGTGGTGCTCGTGGACCTGGATCTGCGCAATCCTTCCGTGGCCGCCAGCCTGAAAATGAGCACTCCACAGGTCGGCATGACAGAAGTTTTGAAAGACCTTGCAAGCCCGGAGGAAGTGATACGGACCTATGGGGATACATCCCTTTCCGTAATCGCCGGTGCAAAACCGATACAGAACCCCACAAGACTGCTGGGAAGCACCAGACTGAAGACACTGCTGGATCTGTTATCCCGTGAGGCGGATTATATCATTATGGATGCACCTCCCTGCGCACTGGTGTCGGATGCGTCGGTTCTGACCCGTTATGCGGAGGGAATCGTGATGGTTGTACGTCAGAATTATACCAGAATTGAAAAAATCATGGTCGGAATGGACAACATGGCAGAAACCGGTGTTCCGATTCTGGGATATGTTCTGAACGGGACACAGAGAAGTATTATGAGCAGTGAATATGGTTATGGATATGGATACGGCTATGGCCGCAGAAGTTACGGCTACGGGGAACCAACGAGCAGAGCAGATAAAATCTGAAGATTTCGGCCTCGGGAAAAAAGAGCATTAAAGATGCAGAACAATATGGACTTCACTTTAGTATAGAAAAGAGATGCAGGATGAAAAAAATATTTGGAAAAAAGATAATAAAAAATCCGGATATGTTTTTGCGCAGTTTGCTGCTCATATTCGTGGATATACTCACAGTTATTGTCAGCATGACGGGAGCTCTGTGGATCCGCTGTGATTTCAGTTTTGCTGCCATTGATCCTGTGTTTCTGGAAAGCGTTTACAATTATTTGTATATTAATATAGTCTGCACCATACTGATCTATGCAGGGCTGCATCTATACAGCAGCCTCTGGCGTTTTGCCAGTATCGTGGAACTGAAAAATGTAATATTTGCGGTCATCCTGTCTGCGGCAATGCAGACAATCGGTATGAAACTGCTGAACCTGCCGGTACCAAGAAGTTTTCCGTTTTTGTACCTGCTTCTTCTGACCGCTTTTACGACGGTGAGCAGGTTCAGTTATCGGTTCGCCCGAATCGCATTGCGCAATCAGGTTACCAAGAAGAAAAATGAACCGATCCGTACCATGATCGTAGGCGCCGGTGCAGCGGGATATATGATCGTGCGGGAAATGAAAAACAGCAAGCATCTGAACCGTAGTATTCTCTGTATCATAGATGATGATCCGGCAAAGGCAGGAACCTATCTCCAGGGAATTCCCATTGTGGGGAAAAAAGAGAGCATTCCGATTTTTGCTGATAAATACGACATCAAAGAAATTGTGATCGCGATTCCCACACTGACCCAGGACAAGCAAAAGGAACTTCTGGAAATATGTCAGAAAACGTCCTGCAAGATTCTGATCCTGCCGGGCATCTATCAGCTGGTCAATGAAGAAGTCACTGTATCCATGCTGCGGGAAGTGCAGATCGAAGACCTTCTGGGAAGAGAACCGGTCAATCTGGAAATGGACGAGATCATGGATTACGTCCAGAATAAGACGGTTCTGGTAACCGGCGGAGGCGGCTCTATCGGAAGCGAGATCTGCCGACAGATTGCCATACATAACCCCCGTCAGCTGATTGTTTTTGACATTTACGAAAATAATGCATATGACATCGAAAATGAGCTGAGAAAAAGTCACCCGGAGCTGAATCTGCAGGTGCTCATCGGTTCTGTGCGGAACCAGAAACGGGTGGAACGCATTTTCAGCACATACCGCCCGGAGCTGGTCTTTCATGCGGCGGCTCATAAACATGTTCCGTTGATGGAAAACAGTCCGAACGAGGCAGTCAAGAACAATGTGCTGGGCACCTGGATCGTGGCTCAGGCGGCGGACCGTTATCATGCAAAAAAAATGGTGCTGATCTCCACGGACAAAGCAGTGCGCCCCACCAACATTATGGGTGCTTCCAAGCGCATCTGTGAACTGATTGTACAGAATTTTGCCCAGAAATCCAAAACGGAGTATGCGGCGGTACGCTTCGGAAACGTTCTTGGCAGCAACGGAAGCGTAATTCCCCTGTTCCGCAAACAGATCGCGCAGGGCGGCCCTGTGACTGTCACCGATCCGAATATCATCCGCTATTTTATGACCATTCCGGAGGCGGTCAACCTGGTCCTTCAGTGCGGTGCCCTGGCAGAAGGCGGGGAAGTGTTTATTCTGGATATGGGAGAGCCGGTAAAAATACTGGATCTGGCGAAAAAAATGATACGTTTGTCAGGATATGTTCCGGATCAGGATATCAAGATAGTATTTACCGGCCTGCGGCCAGGTGAAAAACTGTACGAGGAACTGCTGATTGATGAAGATAACCTGAAAGAGACATCCAATGACCGGATCTTTGTGGCTCAGCAGAAAGCGGTGGACTGCGACTGGATAGAGGAAAAAGTAAATCGGTTGATTGAACATGCGTATGATGAGAAAAGCGATATCAGGACTCTGGTGAAGGAACTGGTGCCGGAATATAACTACGCGGTAAAAACAACCCCTGATAGAGAGCAGGAGTCTAAGAGTATGCATGCTTCGGAAAAGCCGGAAGGCGAATGCAGTCCCGGGAAAAGATCGGATAGAGAGATGGTCAGTATTAAACCGGAAATCGTATCGCAATAGAGATAATATGTTAGGAGAAAGACATGCTGCAAGGGGGAAAGAGCATGTACCAAAACAGTATTAAAACATATTTTGAAATTTATAAGTTCCGCACCATGCGCATCGATATACCTCATGATATGCCGACGCATCTGCTGACGAATCCGGATCAGTACATAACCGGAGCCGGTCGGTTTCTGCGAAAAACCTCTCTGGATGAACTGCCGCAGTTATACAATATTCTTCGCGGGCATAGAGGTATAATAGGGACAACCAAGAAAAACATTGATTTTTCAAGCGTCGTCGCGGCGTAAGTCAGCCCCGTTCTTAGGTTTTGTGCGAATTGGGTAGAATAGCGGTTGAGAACGGTGAAAAGTCAAAATGGGTTCTTGATTGCTTATTTTGACCAAATCTTATAAGCCGCAAATCTTAATAGGAGGTTGGCTTAGCCGAGGCATGGTAGATTTACCATTCTCGGCTAATTGTCGTGTTATAGATTAATATGTTCCTGTTGATTTGATAATGCTGAATGCGAAAGGTAGAAAAGAAGAGATGATGATTGATCCGTTTAAGCACAAAATTTGGCTGTCATCGCCCACAATGCACGGTGACGAATTGAAGTACGTTACCGAAGCGTATGAAACAAACTGGATGTCCACGGTAGGAAAGAATATCAACGAGGTAGAGCGATTGATTTCTGAAAGAGTAGGTGTCCGATATGCAGTCGCATTATCGGCAGGAACGGCATCTCTCCATCTTGCCATGAAGCTTGCCGGAGAAGCCATGTATGGTCAGTCGGAACTTGGAAAAGGAGCACTGAGCAATAAGAAAATTTTCTGTTCTGATGTCACCTTCGATGCTACGGTGAACCCTGTGGTTTATGAGGGCGGTATCCCTGTTTTCATTGATACCGAGCGTGACACCTGGAATATGGACTCGGTGGCACTGGAAAAGGCATTTGAGATTTACCCGGACGTCAAGGTGATTGTGGTTGCACACCTTTACGGCACACCGGGCAAGATTGATGAAATTAAGAAGATAGCAACTGCCCTCGGAGCTGTGATCGTTGAAGATGCAGCGGAGTCCCTGGGCGCTACATTTAAAGGAAAAGAAACTGGCAGCTTTGGCGATTACGGCTGTATCAGCTTCAATGGGAATAAGATCATCACCGGTTCGTC
>JALENY010000023.1 GCA_022767285.1 Lachnospiraceae bacterium
ATTCGAACCCTTGGCCTCCAGAGCCACAATCTGGCGCGCTAACCAACTGCGCTATACCCACCATATTATATCGATAAGGCAACACCTTAACTGAACGTGCTTGGAGGGATTCGAACCCCCGACCCACGGCTTAGAAGGCCGTTGCTCTATCCAGCTGAGCTACAAACACACATGCTGAGAAAACAGCAAAGCGGGTGATGGGAATCGAACCCACGTGTCCAGCTTGGAAGGCTGGTGTTCTACCATTGAACTACACCCGCAAATATGCGATACGTCGCTCGCAAAGTCGGGGTGACAGGATTCGAACCTGCGACCTCCTGGTCCCAAACCAGGCGCTCTAGCCAAACTGAGCCACACCCCGAAACCTATGAACCCAGCTTTTCGCGGTTCCTCTGCGTCAACGCAAGTAAGATTATATTATGTTTTTTTGTTTTTGTCAACAATAATTTATACAAAAATATAAATTATTTTTTTGATCCGTTTCCATAACAATATAGGTCGGTTTTCTTCCCTCCTGGCGCGGATAAGAGATACTTCCCGGATTCAAAACCGTAATATCCTTTTCCCGAAGCAATTCCGGCCGATGCGTGTGGCCGTACATAACGATATCTACACCGCGCGCGCGCCCTTCTTCCATAATATGTTCCGGTCCCATCGAAACGCCATAATAATGTCCGTGAGTCAGGAGAATCTTATAGCCCCACAATTCAAATTCGATCTCCCGCTCCAGTTCCGAAAAAAAATCATTATTTCCACGCACCATGTACAGAGGACAATCCACCAGCTGGGCAAAATACCCCTCGTGTCCTTCACCATCTCCACAGTGTATCACCGCATCCAGCGCTCCCATTTGTTTTATTAGCTTTACAAGATTTTTATCATATCCATGCGTATCACTGACAATCAACGCTTTCATCCGTTATTCCTCAGCTGTTCAATTTTTTCTTTCATTTTCCGCAAAGCCTGTCCGCGGTGGCTGATTGCATTTTTCTGTTCCGGGCTTAACTCTGCAGAACTGCATCCATATTCCGGCACATAAAAGATCGGATCATAGCCAAATCCGTTTTCCCCTTTTTCCTCATATCCAATGCGTCCCTCAAAATCTCCTCTTGTGGTCAGGACTTCACCATTAGAAAGAACCAGCGCTATCACGCACACAAAACGTGCGGTTCGCTGCTCATCCGGCACGCCTGCGAGCCGTTCCACCAAGGCCATATTCTTAATATGATATGAAGTGTCTTCCCCCATGTAGCGTGCAGACAGGACACCGGGTTCTTTGTTTAAGTAATCGATTTCAAGGCCGGAATCATCAGCCATAACCGCTTCACCGGTCAGCTGATGAATTGTTTTCGCCTTAATGATGGCATTCTCTTCAAAAGTCGTTCCATTTTCATCTATGTCAGCCGTGATTCCGGCGTCTTTCATGGAGATCACTTCAATTCCGATATCTGACAAAATCTCTCGGATTTCCCGCAGTTTCCCCTGATTGCCGGTAGCAAAAATAATTCGATCCATACTAAACTCCTCTATATTTATCACTCGTCAAATGTCTGCTTCGCAGCCGCTTGACTCCTTTCGTTCGCAGTTCTCATCATGGCTCCACTGCGTTTCGCCATGCTTCGCGCTCACTCGTCAAATGTCTGCTTCGCAGCCGCTTGACTCCTTTCGTTCGCGAATATTATATCATCAAGATTCACAATTCTCAAGTCCTGTGCTTATTCATTTTGCAGAAAAAGGGTGGCACTCAATCGTGCCACCCTTTGGTTCATTCTTTAATTTCCTTTTTTCGCTGTCAGAGACTTCACACCATCGATTGCAAGCACGATTGCCAGGACAACCAGCAGGATTGCCAGAACAACAAGGGCAATGTTCCAGCCGAAATCTGTTCCGGCCTGAATAGCACCAACCTTTGCAATAATAGTCTGAATCAGAGAAACAATGGTTACAACCAGCATAAATGCCATGGGAATCAGGAACATTTTGTTGTTTTTTCCAACCTTTCCGAGCCATGTTGCCACTGCAATCAGGCCCAGTGCAGCCAGAAGCTGGTTTGCGGCGCCAAACAGCGGCCAGATTTTCGCATAACCGGTCATACCAAGAGCGACACCGGCTACAACCGTAATAATGGTAGCCGCATACGGGTTTGTCAGAACTTTTTTAATACCTTTTGCATCCTCATAAGTCTGTCCCGGTTCAAGCCAAAACTCCTGGAACATGTAACGTGCAAGACGTGTAGCTGTATCAAGAGAGGTCAGGCAGAATGCAGATACCGCCAGGATCAGCATGGAGTAAATCACATTCTCGGCGCCTTTCAGGAACGGAATCGTTGCGCACATACGTGAAATACCGGTAGCAAATACTGCCGTCGGTGTTGTGATGCCGCCCGGAACGTATTCTTTCCATATATAGCCGACCGCGCAAAGAGAAATAACTGCAAGAGCACACTCGATCAGCATACCGCCATATGCGATCGGACGTGCGTCTCTTTCATTATCCAGCTGTTTTGCGGTTGTACCGGATCCAACCAGTGAATGGAAACCGGAAATAGCACCACAGGCAATGGTAATGAAAAGAGCCGGGAACAGCATGCCCAGAGAAACACCGGAGCCGTACTGAGCAGAATCAACAAATCCGGTAAATGCCGGAATATCCAGGCTTCCCTGGCCCATGATGCCTGCACCGAGAATACCGACAATTGCAACTGCCATCATGAAGTAAAGCAGGAAAGAGCTCAGATAATCGCGGGGCTGCAGCAGGATCCAGACTGGTGTAACAGATGCAACAGCAATATAAATACCAACAATGATCATCCATGTTTTCTGGCTCAAGTACAGCGGATGCCAGTTCAGGCCAATCACCATACAGATTACAATCGCCAGAACGCCAAGAATCGTAGATACACTCAGCGGAGCATTCTTTCTGTAAACCAGGAATCCAAAAACAATGGCAATAAGAATAAACAAAATAGAAATCATAGCTGTAGATGCGTTAGAAGCACTTTTCGCCAGATCCAAAGCACCACTCTCATCATAGGTAGCCATAAACGTGTTTGCAACGATAGATGCAAATGCAGCTACGACCAGAATAAGAGTAAGATAAGAGAAAATAAGAAACAGTCTTTTTGCCTTTAATCCCATGGAGTCTGCGATAACTTCACCAATGGACTGTCCTTTGTGACGAATGGATGCAAACAATGCACCGAAATCATGTACGGCACCAATAAAGATACCACCGACCAGTACCCATAACAGTACCGGAACCCATCCAAATACGGCTGCCTGGATCGGGCCGTTAATCGGGCCTGCACCCGCTATGGATGAAAAATGATGGCCCAACAATACAGGGGCTTTGGCCGGACAATAGTCCATGCCGTCTTCCAGCTCATGCGCCGGAGTTGTTCTGGTCTCATCGATTCCCCACTCTTTTGCCAGCCATCTGCCGTATGTAAGATAGCCAACTATCAGAACCGCGATACCGATTAATAAGATTACTACTGCGTTCATAAGTCTCCCACTCCTTTGTATAAAATATTGATTGCAGTATATATAAGAGATCAGATAAATCTCTTATAATCTTTGATTAACCCGCGGGCCGCCGCGTTGCCGATCAAACAATTGTTTTCGAGATCAATTACCAGAATCCGTAATTCGCAATAACCTCTCAGAGATAAACGATAGTTTTTACAAAAATGGGTCTTTTTTATCTTCTTTTTCAATTCTTCCGATACGGCTCTTTCACTGATAAAAATGCCGGTGATGTAGGTATACATATGATCCTTCGGCATACATGATTCGCCTTTGCGAACCAAAACCGGCTCAATTTTCTCAATCGCCTGGTTTGTAAAATAGTCGATATCTTCCGACATCAGCTCATCCGCTGTCCGGAAAAATGCATGTTCATAACAAATTGCTCTCCAGAGTTCTGCTTTTTTCGTCAGAACATATTTTGAATTAGTAATGTCGCAGAATCCATATGCCGCATATGTATCGCCATCAAACTCATAAGGCTTTTCAATATTAAAGCTGCTTTGGTAAATACCAAGCAGCTTGTCTAAAATCTTCTCTTTCATAATGCCTTACACTTTCCGTCAGTAAGATTTCCGTCATTAAGATATAAAAATTTTATAAAAAGCTGATAAAAAAATCATAAGTATTGTAGCACCTCATAGCAGAAAATACAACTGTTTTTTTCATTACTTTAAAGCGATAAAATACTTTTTTTTGTTTTCTCTTTACCGCGCTGATTTCACTGCAAATTTAGCTGCGGCTGCCTTTTTGGCGGTTTAGGACCAAGGAACTGGTAATAATATGTTTTTATCATTCCATTGTATATTTTCCGGTTTTTATCCGCCTTGCGGCCAATGTATTTTTCCGCCTCATCATAACTGGTGATCAGATACATGGACCAGGAATCCAGTTCCCGGTACACATCGCCGATCTGGCGATAAAGCTCCGGCAGCATGGTTCTCTCCTCCAGCCGTTCCCCATAAGGCGGGTTGGTGATCACAAATCCATATTTTTTTGAGTGACGAAGTTCACATACCGGACGCTTCTGAAAATGAATCAGATGGTCTACGCCAGCGTCTGCCGCATTTTCTTTCGCTGCCTTGATCACATCTCCGTCAATATCAAATCCCTGAAGATCCAGATCAAGATCGGCATCTACCAGACTGTCCGCATCTTCCCGCACATCATACCAGGCCTTTCTCGGAACCAGGTGCTTCCACTGTTCTGCCAGGAAATGGCGGTTCCTGCCCGGTGCCAGATTCGCCGCCATCATGGCCGCTTCAATCAGGAAAGTGCCGCTTCCGCAAAAAGGATCCACTAAAATTCGATCCTTTTTCCATGGCGTCAGCATGATCAAAGCCGCCGCCAGAGTCTCGGAAATCGGCGCCTTTGACTGCAGTTTTCGATACCCGCGCTTGTGCAGGGAAGTTCCTGTGGTGTCAAGGCCAATGGTCACCACATCCTTCATAAGAGATACACGCACCGGGTAAGAATCCCCGTCTTCATCAAACCAGGACACGTGGTACTTTTCTTTTAACCGCTCTACCATGGCTTTCTTCATGATCGACTGAATGTCGGAAGGACTGAATAATTTGCTTTTTACGGAAGATGCTTTTGACACCCAGAACTTTCCATCCTCGGGAATGAATTCTTCCCAGGGCAAAGCCTTTGTCTTTTCAAACAGTTCTTCATAAGTAAAGGCCTCAAACTGCCCGATTTTCAGCAAAATGCGTTCCGCTGTCCGAAGGAACGTATTGGCATAGGCGATAGCCGTAATATCTCCGGAAAAAGTTACACGGCCGTCCTCCACCTGGCTGATTTCATATCCCAGATCGAGAATCTCCCGTTTCAATACCGCTTCCAGACCGAAGTGGCACGGAGCGATCAGTTCATACTGTCTCATACTGTACTCCCTTCTGCATCCCCGTCTTTTCCACTCTTCTGCAGAGCATATTCCAATATGGTTTTATCCTCAAAAGTCCGAATGGTAAAAATGCCTTTTTCCAGAATCGCATATGTGGGCGGATTGCCTTCTTTCGGAATGGAAACCGAACCGGGATTCAAAAAAACAAGGTCTTTTTTCTTTTCCGCGCGAAGCACATGGGTATGTCCATGGAGAAGGACATCCCCCTTTTTCATTGGCGGAAGCTTTTTCTCATTATATATATGTCCATGAGTCAGATAAATCTGACGACCTTTTTTTAACTGCAAAACGGCATAATCAGCCATAATCGGGAATTCGAGAACCATCTGATCCACCTCCGCATCACAGTTCCCGCGAACGGCCAGAATCTCATCCCGATATGCATTCAGAAGCGGTATCACTTCCTTGGGCGCATACTCCCGGGGCAGGTCATTTCGCGGGCCATGATAAAGAATATCGCCCAGAAGAATCATTTTCTCCGCCTGCTCCCGGCGGTATGCCTCCAGCATTTTCCTGCAGTAATAGGCTGAACCATGTATATCCGATGCAATAAAATATTTCATATTCGTAATCTCCTTCGTAAAAGAGTCAGTCAACAAACAGCAGTCTTACGGCAAAATCTTATTCTGCCGTAATCAGGTTACGCCCCCGATACATGTGGATCCCACCGATTACGGAACGAACCCGATAATTATCCTTCGCCAGCTCTCTGGCAGCGATCAGGCTCAGGCTTCCCCGCTCACAATAAAGGACCACATCACGGTTTCGGGGCGGTCGAAAGCGGAAACTTCCGCCTTCATAGGGAATGTTGATCGCACCTGTAATATGTGATTTCTCATACTCTTCTTTCCCACGCAGATCTATAATCAAAGCCCGCTTATTATCAACATAATAATCCAGCATCTTGGGCGAAATCGTTTCAAGATTGAACATAAACAATTCCTTTTTACTTTATTATATTCATTGGCAAAGAAAAGGGATAATTTCCCATTTTTAGATAAAATTCACAGTTTCTTCATATTTTTGTTGCTTTTTTTATAATTGTATATTATAATCGAACATGTAAAAAGAATTTACCCTTCAAAGAATTTTTTTTACAATCAGTAACCCCTTTTTAATTATTTATACTCCCCTCGAAAGGTCTCGGTAGCTCCCCTACCGGGGCTTTTCATTTTATTCGATTTCTTTATTCCCGCAATATACAAACGGGCTCATCGTCGTTTATCACTGAAAACAGAAACAACAAGAAGAACAAGTACCGGTACCAATATGGGCCACAAAAAGCTTACAACCGTTCCGACTACAGTTACAACGACTACCACGATCAAAGTAAGGATAAGTGCCATGATCAGACATCCATGACTTGATTTCGCATGATAAACATTCCACCGGTTCTGATCGGATTTCTCCTCAGTCTGATCCTGATATCCGGAATTTCTGTTGTCGGATTCGCGCACGGTTCTTGTCTCTTCGTATGTCTGTTTTTTCTCTTCCCGGGTGCTGCCCGAAGTATTATATTCTGAATTTCCTTCGGACGTATATTTCCCGTCTTTTTCCGTGTAGGTGGTCTCCGTCTGCACATAGTCCGCATCCTCAGCAAATTGTTCCTCATAGAAGGCCTCTCCGGTCTGAGTATCCATAATTGTGCGCGCAATCAGATGAGGATCACCCAGTTCTTCAAGAACCTCCTTCTCTGATTTTCCGGCCTGCACCGCTCCATCAATATAACTTTCATAATACTGGAGATTACTGATTACCTGAGATCTGGGAAGTTCCTCGGAAAGTTTCTGTCCCAATATCTCGAGAAATTGTAATTTATTCATTCACATTCTCCTCATTACTGTGCTTATTTTTAGTAACTTTTTCATTTAATAACTCATATTCCTATTATACTCATTTTCTCCCAATATGCAAACAAAACCAAATAAAAGAAACTTCCTCAAAATAAAAACTGTATTCTGCACATATCGTGACAAAATACAGTTTTTTAGGTATACATTATGGAATATCTTATATTATTTTAGATAAGAATTCTTTTAGCCTCGGATTCTTCGGATTGTTGAAGAATTCCTCCGGGGTTCCTTCCTCCAGAACCTGTCCGTCTGCCATAAACATAATCCGATCTGCAACTTCTCTTGCAAATCCCATCTCATGGGTTACAACGACCATAGTAGTTTTCTCTTTTGCCAGATCCGTCATTACCTTCAGGACTTCTCCAACCATCTCCGGGTCGAGGGCTGATGTCGGTTCGTCAAACAACATTACCTCCGGAGCCATACACAGAGCACGCACAATGGCAATACGCTGTTTCTGTCCGCCGGATAACTGGTTCGGATACGCATTGGCCCGATCCGCCAGGCCGACACGCTGCAGATACATCATGGCAGTTTCTTCCGCCTCACTTTTTGTCTTGCCCTGAAGTTTTACCGGAGCAATGGTCATATTCTTCAGAATCGTCATATGAGGGAACAAATTAAAATGCTGAAACACCATCCCCATCTTCTGACGATGTTTGTCCATATCCACTTTCGGATCCATCAGATTAACGCCATCCATGATGATCTCGCCTCCAGTGGGTTCCTCCAACCGGTTGAGGCAGCGCAGGAACGTACTTTTTCCGGATCCGGACGGGCCTACTATAACAACCACTTCGCCTTTAAAAATATCCGTCGATACATCTTTTACTGCATGAAGGCTTCCAAAAGCTTTTGATAAATGCTTGATCTGAATCAATGGTGTTTTATCGCTCACTGTTTCTCAGCCTCCTCTCCAGTTGTTTTACTAAATAGGTGAATATCATTACCATGCAAAGGTAAATCGCTGCCACAAGAAGAAGCGGAACATATGCATTATAAGTCTGGCTTCGGATAATATCGCCGCCTTTTGTCAAATCTTGCAATGCAATGTAACCAGAAACCGAAGTCTCTTTTAAAAGTACTATGAACTCATTTGCCAAAGCCGGCAACACATTTTTGAATACCTGCGGCAGAATAATGTAGATCATCGTCTGCACATAGCTGAATCCCAGGCTTCTTCCACCTTCAAACTGACCATTATCGATAGACATGATACCGCCACGGATAATCTCTGCCACGTAGGCACCGGAATTGATACCGAATGCAATGACAGCTACAAATACTTTGCTTGACATCGAAACGAACACAATATAATACATGATCAAAAGCTGAACAATAACCGGTGTTCCACGAATAACAGTCAGATATATCTGACAGACTACATTCAAAATCTTTAATTTATGCGTTTTTTCATAAGTGGATCTGATAATTGCCACCAGAAAGCCAAGGATAATACCAAGAATTACCGCAAAAAATGTAATCGTCAGAGTTGTTCCAAGACCTCTTATCAGGTACAGCCATCTGTCTTTCGCAATCAGATTGTCGTAGAGAGCCTCCGTCATACTAATTACCTCTCAATTATTCTGCTGTGATATATTTTGCAACAATTTCATCCAATTTGCCGGATTCTTTTAATTTTGCCAGAGCTTCGTTGATCGCTTTCTGCAATTCATCATTATCTTTTGCAACCGCAATCGCATACTCTTCATCCGTGAAATGTTCTTCCAGAATCACAAGACCTTCGTTTTCCTGAACAAATACTTTTGCCGGCTCCTGATCAATAACAACGGCATCAATTTTGTCAGTCAGCAGTGACTGAACAGCCTCAAAACCTTTGTTATAGCGTTCTACCGTAGCCCCCTCTACATCGCTGACATAAATATCACCGGTAGTGCCAAGCTGAACACCAATCGTCTTTCCTGCCAAATCATCCGGTGTAGCAATATCACTGCCTTCTTTTACAATAACTACCTGAGAAGCCTGTGCATATGTGTCAGTAAACAATACATTTTTCTTGCGGTCTTCTGTAACAGTCATGCCTGCTGCACCAAAATCAGCTTTTCCGCTTGATACAGCTGTGACAATGGAGTCAAATGCCATATCTTCGATTTTCAGTTCTTTACCAAGCTCATCGCAGATTGCCTGTGCAATCTCAGCATCAATACCGATAATCTCATCACCTTCATAATACTCATAGGGCGGGAACTCAGCATTGGTAGCCATAACCAGAGTATCCTTATCCAGAGAGCTCTTTTTGCCGCATCCGACTAAAGATGCCAGAACACTTACAGCCAATAATACAGTTACAAACTTTTTCATACTATTTTCCTCCTAAATATTCATTCACTTGCATACTTATTCGATTATATCATTTTTCATCCAAAATACAAGTACTATAAAAAAGAAAAAAGCCCTGTTTTTGCATAATATAGACACAATTTCCTATTATACAAAAGCAGGACTAAATTCTGTTCAAGTTTCACTTCAGGATAAAGCTACATCCATGATCATCATGACAATAAAACCAGCTGCAAATCCGATGGTCCCGATATTTGAGTGCTCGCCTTCCGAAGCTTCCGGAATCAGTTCTTCCACCACTACATAAAGCATTGCTCCGGCAGCCAAAGACAGAAGATACGGCAGCACCGGTTCAATATGTGTGGCAAGAAAAATGGTGATTGCTGCGGCAATGGGCTCCACAATACCGGACAACATACCGTATGCCCATGCTTTTCCTTTGCTGACTCCCTCGCCCAAAAGCGGCATGGAAATAATTGCTCCCTCCGGAAAATTCTGAATCGCAATACCCATGGATAATGCAAATGAGCTGGCCAGAGTCAGACCAGTATTTTCCATCAGCATACCCGCAAAAGCTACGCCCACTGCCATACCCTCAGGGATATTGTGGAGCGTTACAGCAAGGAGCAGCATCGTGGTCTTACTGAAGCCTGATTTTAATCCTTCCGGTTTCTTTGAGTCCATATGGAGGTGCGGAATCAATTTATCCATCATCAGGAGAAACAAGATGCCAAGAGCAAATCCCACTGCGGCCGGGATAAATGACAGCTTTCCCATATCGGATGCCATTTCCATAGCCGGAATCAGCAGAGACCATACGGAAGCTGCAACCATGACACCGGATGCAAAACCAAGCAAGATCTTACGCGTAAGATCCTTAATCGCATTTCGCATAAACAATACACATGCCGCACCGGCGGCAGTCCCCACAAACGGAATCATAATTCCAATCAGAATATTCACTCCTGAACACCTACCTTTCTTTAGAAGTATTACTATAATACTATACAGTTGAATCTCAAAGTATTTCAATCCGTACAACATGTTATTAAAAAAGCGATGGCTAAAGCAATCTTTAACCATCGCAGCCACCGTGCGTTAGAGGATTCGAACCCCCGACCTTTTGGTCCGTAGCCAAACGCTCTATCCAGCTGAGCTAAACGCACATACTTTATTATTGTTTATTTT
>JALENY010000024.1 GCA_022767285.1 Lachnospiraceae bacterium
CGTTCACAGTAACTTAGCCAAAATTCATTCCAGATTGCCTTCGGCAATGGAATTTTGGCTTGTATGTCTCGGGATTTTGGCATATTCATGCCAAAACACCTCGCGGGATAGTAGTGTGTGAACAGTAACAACTTTACTGTCTGCTGTCCAGAGTAAACCAGAACTCTACTCCGTTATCAAAGTTGCAAACACCATACTTCTGGTTCATTCCTTCCACAATTGCCTTTACAATGGAAAGTCCGATTCCGCTGCCTCCATATTCTCTGGTACGGGCCTTGTCTACCTTATAAAACTTATTCCACAGATTTGGAAGATCCTCCTCAGGAATGGGGGTTCCGGTATTAAATACTGTTACCTTCACGCAATCAGCCTCCTGCAGGATCTTAATTTCCACTTTTCGCTCTCCGTCCAGATGATTCAGGGCATTACTTGTATAATTGGTTACCACCTCTTCTGTCTTAAACTCATCTGCCCATACATACACAGGATCCTGTGCCTCAAATATCACAGTGGCTTCTTTCTGCTCGATCATAATATGCATGGACTGCAGGACTCCATGAATCAGTGATACAATATCAAAGCGTTCCATCATTGGAGCATCCTTGCCGGATTCCAGCTGGTTTAAGGTCAGCAGATTTTTTACCAGCTTATTCATTTTGGATGCCTCATCCATAATTACTTCACAGTAAAAAGCCCTGCTTTCCGGGTCATCAGATATATTTTCATTTAGACCCTCTGCATATCCCTGAATCAATGCAATGGGCGTTTTCAGCTCATGGGAAACATTATCCAGAAACTCCTTACGCATCTCATCAATCTTGATCTTATCCTCAATATCCTTCTGCAGCTTATTGTTTGCTGATTTCAATTCAGAAATTGTATTTTCCAGTTTTCTGGACATTTTGTTGAAATTATCGCCCAGAACATCAATCTCATTTCCTGCATGGCTCTCATATCTGGCTTCAAAATCCAAATTGGACATTTTTTCAGAAAGCCTTGTCAGTTCACTGATAGGTCTGGTGATCCGGTTAGTGATCAGCAATATCAACAAACCGCTGATCAAAATGATCACTACTCCTACAAACAGATAAAAATTGTTAGATATGGCTGCGCTCTCCTTAATACTCTCCAGCGGAGAACGAATCAGATAATAGTATCCATTTTCATACTGTCCCCAGCATTCTACATACTCCATACCTGCAAAACGGTCATGTACCTGCCAAATGGTACCATCTTCTGTCTGCTTCAGAATATGACTATGTTCCATATCCTTATCCAGATCATTAATGTACCCAAAAAGTTTACTGCGGAGCATTTTAGCCATATTGGCTTCCCCCCAGTAATAATAACCGCTGTTCTCCTCATTTACAATGATCCAGGTCAGATTATTTCTGGAACTGCTGTGTTCGATCTCATCCGGCACCTCTTCCTCTGCTTTCGACGGATTCTCTATTTCTCCATTCTTATCTGTATCATATTTCAGAAGGTTATCCAGATTCATCTGAGAAAGAACTGTCCTGGCTTCCTCCAGCACTTCCACTTTTTTTGATACATAATATCGTTCCAGAAAAAGTCCGTTTATCAACGTGATAGAAAAAATCGACACCAGGAGAAGACCAATAAACAGAACTGAGATCTGATGTTTCAGGGAATGGAATTTTCTGAGATTTTTCTTCTTTTTAATGTTCTGCTTTTTCTCTTTTCTGTCTCCGGACATCATGCATCAACCTCAAATTTATATCCCATACCCCATACAGTCTTGATATATTCTCCTTTGTCTCCCATTTTACTTCTCAGCTTTTTAACATGGGTATCAATGGTACGGGCATCTCCAAAATAATCATAATTCCACACAGAATTAAGGATTTTTTCCCTGGAAAGTGCAATTCCCTGGTTTTCCAGAAAATATGTCAATAATTCAAATTCTTTAAAACTTAAGTCCATGGTTTTTCCGTCCACTGTAGCAATATGAGCAGCCTTGTCAATCACAATTCCTCCCGCTGACAGAGTATCCTCTGTATTTCCCTGTCCTGTGCGGCGAAGGATTGCTTCTACTCTCGCCACCAGGATTTTGGGGCTGAAAGGCTTGGAAATATATTCATCTACTCCCAGTTCAAAGCCCAGAAGCTCATCTCGCTCATCGCCTCTTGCAGTAAGCATAATAATGGGCACCTTGGAATTCTTACGAATCTCACGGCACACTTCCCACCCATCCATCTTAGGCATCATTACATCCAGTATAATCAGTGCCACATCCTTTTCTGCATAAAAAATATCAATTGCCTCTTCACCGTCCCCGGCCTCCAGCACCTGAAAATTCTTTTTAGTCAGAAAATCACTGACAAGCTTTCTCATACGGCTTTCATCATCCACAACCAGGATTTTTAATGCATCCATAACTGTTCCTCCGTTATCTTTATTGTAAAAAATAATCTCTGCTTTTCTTATTACTGTACTATAGCAAACATTTGTGGAATAAATGTGAACACAGAAAGTAAATAAAAATATTATTTCATTGAATAAAATCATTGAATAAAATCAAGCCATAAAAAATGGTGCCTGGTCAAAGAACCATGCACCATTTTTATCTACATCCAAAGCACCGGAAATACGGTGCTCTTCCTATGGACCTGGCGGGAATTGAACCCGCGTCCGAAAGCCTATTCATTGAGGCATCTCCCATCACAGTCGCTGTTTTAACATTCCCTCAATGATACGCCCACCGACAGGCTTATCATCTCAGTAGCTTCATGATACATCTACCGGGGCAAAGCTTACCCGGCAAGGTTTCTCACATGGTCGACGCCAGACCCCTGAAGTGTGAGTGCATCAGGGCTGACGAGCAGCAATTAGGCTGCTAACGCTAACTGTTCGTCTGCGTTTAAATTTAAGTTCCGGTTGGTGACGCGGTCCGGCCCGCGAATGGCTTCCCTAACTTCAAAACCCCCGTCGAAACCAGTACAAGCCCTTGTATAAGGTATTGCGTGGTTTGCAGACAACCAATTTGATATAATTCTGTGTCACTGCTTTTGCAATATGCTCTGCAGAAACAATCGGTTGTTTATAAAGAATCTCTAAGACAGATTCCGCACCTTGAAATCCCGTTCGGCTTCCCGCAGCATATCTTTCTTTGCAATGTCCTGGCGCTTGTCGTAGAGTTTTTTACCTTTGGCAACACCGATCTCCACTTTTACCATGCTTCCTTTAAGATACACCTGCAAGGGCACTAATGTAAAGCCCTTTTCAGAAATTTTTCCTTCCATTTTATTGATTTCATCTCTGTGAAGCAGGAGTTTCTTGGGACGCAGGGGATCTTTATTGAAAATATTGCCTTTTTCGTATGGACTGATGTGCATGCCATACACAAAAACCTCGCCCTTTTCGATGCGGATAAATGCCTCCTTAATGCTGCATTTTCCCATGCGGATGGACTTCACCTCGGTTCCGTGAAGTGCCACACCCGCCTCATATTTATTTTCAATAAAATAGTCATGATATGCTTTTTTATTATTTGCTATCAGCTTGATACTATCTTTTGACATAATCGATACTCAATCCTCTCTTCTGCCATTTGATACGGAACATTTATGAAAAACTTCATCGTATTTCTGATTCAGTTGTAAAAGTTTGTCTGCGGATTGTTGTGCTGCAGACAGGTTCCTCTAAGGCGTCATAAGGAAATCCACAGTTCTTGTGGCCAGATCAACATCCCAGACCCGAACCCGAACCTTGTCCCCCAGTTCATATGACTTTCCGGTGACTTCACCAACGATGCGGCTGTTTTCCTCATCAAAAATATAATAGTCATCCCGCAGGGAACTGACATGTACCAGTCCTTCTACGCTGTTTGGCAGTTCCACATAAACGCCCCAGCCGGTGACACCGGAAATCACACCGTCAAAGGTTTCTCCGATACGGTCAAACATATATTCTGCTTTTTTCAGTTTGACAGTCTCACGTTCCACATCCTCTGCCCGGCGTTCCAGTACACTGCTCTGTTCCGCAACCGTATCCAGAAATTCCTCGTAATAAGCTTTTTTTGCCTCATTCATTCGGTTTCGCAGAGTATCCTTGATAATTCGGTGGATCTGCAGATCCGGATAACGTCGAATCGGCGAAGTAAAATGGCAGTAATATTTTGCCGCCAGGCCAAAATGACCGATGCATTCAGTGGAATAGCGTGCCTGCTTCATAGAGCGCAGAAATAGTCTGGAAAAAAGAGGCTCTTTCGCGCTGCCTTCAATCTGGCCCAGAACGTTCTGAATCTCCTTTGGCGTAATCTCATGCCCTGCTTTTTTTACTGTGTATCCCTGATGACGCACCATGGTCAGAACCTGCTCGATTTTTTCCGGATCCGGATTCTCATGGGTCCGATAAACAAACGGAATCTTCGCCAGACAGAATTCTTTTGCAACAGTCTCATTGGCGCTAAGCATAAAATCTTCAATCATTCTGGTAGCCACATTCTGCTCATATGGATATATATTGACCGGATGGCCGTTCTCGTCAAGAATCACCTTGCTTTCCGGAAAATCAAAATCGATGGCACCGCGTTTTTCACGTTTTGCCCGGATTTTGGCGGAAAGTTCTGCCATATCCTCAAGCATCGGCACCAGATCTTCATACTCCCGGCAAAGTTTTTCGTCTTTATCCAGTATTTTTTTTACATTTGTATAAGTCATGCGTCGATTGACATTGATCACGGTCTCGGCAATCTCATGATGCACGATTTTACCGGACCTATCAAAATCCATAATACAGCTTAAGGTCAGACGGTCTTCCCCGGCATTCAGAGAACAGATACCATTGGACAGACGCTTTGGCAGCATAGGGATTACCCGATCCACCAGATAGACGCTGGTTCCTCTTTTCAGTGCCTCCCGGTCAAGCGCGCTGTGTGCCTGAACATAATTGGAAACGTCGGCAATATGCACACCCAGACGATAAAGGTCGCCCTCACGTGTCAGAGAAACGCCGTCATCCAAATCTTTTGCGTCTTCTCCATCTATCGTTATGACCACCCAGTCCCGCAGGTCTCTTCTTCCCTGGAAATCACCCTCAATCAGTGATTCGGAAATGCGTTCTGCCTGACGCAGCACTTTCTCCGGAAATTCCATGGGCATGCCGCTGGCCTTTGCAATAGAAAGGACATCTGTACCCGGTGTTCCTTCCGCTCCGATCACTTCCTTGATCCTACCCTGAGGATTCTCCCTGCGCTGACCGTAATTTGTGATCATTACCACTACTTTATCCCCGGATCTGGCATTTTCACCCTGTTCAATCGGTATAAAAATGTCCTTTGTAAACTTTGGGTTATCCGGAACCACAAAGCCGTAACTGCTCTTCGGCTTTTTCTCATATGTTCCCACCAGTTCCGTGATTCCATGATCCAGTATCTTTACGATGGTTCCCTCCCGGCGCTGACCCGCTTTTTGCGGACTGATCTGAACCTGAACCCGGTCCATATGAAGAGCATTCATAACATTTTCCTTCGGAATATACAGGTCCTCCTCTTCGCCCTCCAACTCCACAAAGCCAAATCCTTTGGGGTTAGCTGTAAAGGTTCCGGTGTAATACCGGTTTTTGGGCAAAACACGGATTTTTTTCTTTTTATACTGCCCTTTTTTGTTAAAACCGATTTTTCCTTCATTCATCAACTCGTCCAGCACCTGCTGCAGTTCTACGCGCTGAGAGCGCGGAATCTGCAGCAAAGCGGCAATCTCTTTCGTCTTCATGGGACGGTATTCTTTTGAAGAAATCAGTTCATATATCAAAGCTTTTCGTTTTTCTAATTTACTATCCAAATAATTTCTCCCCGGGTGACAACCCAAATCTGCTGAAGCCAAATGAGAATCCTGTTCGCAGAATTCCTTACCTGCAGCATGTTGTTTTCACAACCTAATTTCTCTCTGCCGCAGTGCGATCCATGCGGAGTGTTTTTCTTTCATAGGGAAGGAATTTCCTATGAAAGAAAAAACACTCTTGCTGTTAAAACAAGAGTGTCATTTGTCTTCTTAGAAATTCATATTCAAAACAAGTGCAAGAATGATAAAGAGAAAAGCCATAATCTTTGTCGCTTTTTTCAAACCACCTTCCATGGAACGGCCTTTATTCTTTCCCCAATAAGTCTCGGATGCACCGGCAATCACGCCAAGTCCTGCAGACTTACCTTCCTGCATTAAGACAACTACTGTTAAAGCAATACAATCTATAACAAATATGATATTTAAAACGATTCTTAAGATCTCCATTTCCACACCTCCAGTATTGACCGAAGTCTATCTTAACACAGGATATGGAAAAATACAAGTAAAAAATTAAAAAGGAGACCCAAATTTTGCAGATTCTTCCAGACTGTCCTCGATTCGAAGCAGCCGATTGTATTTTGCAGTCCTCTCGGACCGGCAGGGTGCACCGGTTTTAATCTGACCTGCATTGCAGGCGACGGCAAGATCTGCAATAAAATCATCCTCCGTCTCACCGGAGCGATGGGAAATCACCGCACGATAGCCGGCCCTCTGCGCCATCTCGACTGCTTCCATAGCTTCCGTGAGCGTTCCAATCTGATTTACTTTTACAAGGATGGCATTGCCCACCTGCAGTGTAATACCGCAGTGAAGCCGTTTGGTATTTGTAACAAACAGATCGTCTCCAACGAGCTGAACCTTTTCACCGATGGCTTCCGTCAACTGTTTCCAGCCTTCCCAGTCGTCTTCCTGCAGACCGTCCTCGATGGATACAATAGGAAACTCATCGATCAGATCTTTGTAATACTGAATCATTTCCGCTGTTCCTCTCTCTATCGACTCGCCTGCCCGTTTGCTTTCTCCCTCAAAATAGTAGATGTCTTTTTCCTTGCGGTACAATTCGCTGGATGCCGCATCTATGGCAAATGCAATATCCGTTCCGGTTTCGTAACCGGCCTTTGTCACTGCCTCCGTAAGAATCTGCAGTACCTCTTTTGCATTTTCCAGATTCGGAGCAAATCCGCCTTCATCGCCTACTCCGGTGGTCAGATTTTTCGTAACCAGCAGTTCTTTCAGTGCATGATATACTTCGGTACACATTACAATGCCATGCTGGAAACTTTTCGCTCCCACCGGCATGATCATAAATTCCTGCAGATCTACCGTATTGTCCGCATGTTTTCCGCCGTTTAAAACATTCATCATTGGAACCGGCAGCACACGTGCATTTGTTCCTCCCAGATACTGATACAGAGGAATCCGAAGTGCCGCTGCTGCCGCTCTTGCCACTGCCAGGGATACTCCCAATATGGCGTTGGCTCCCATTTTTCCTTTGTTTTCTGTCCCGTCAGCCTCACATAGCAATTGATCGATACGAATCTGATTCAATGCATTCTCGCCGAGAATGGCATCTGCAAGTTCTTCGTTTACATGGCTGACTGCCTTTGTTACTCCCTGTCCGCAAAACCGTTCCTGATCTCCGTCACGCAGTTCCACCGCTTCAAACTGACCGGTAGAGGCTCCGGAGGGAACCATTGCTCTTCCTGTATATCCATCAAGTCCCATGACTCCCTCGCCTACTGTCACTTCCACTTCAACCGTAGGATTGCCTCTGGAGTCCAGAACTTCTCTTGCGTACACCCGCCTTATTGGCAAATAACGATTCATATTTCTACCTCCTGTGTGGTTTAGAAATATTGTTTGCCGGGTGTATCTTTTTTATTCTAATTTGTTTCTGCTTTCTGCTGTGCACTGTATCCACGGAAAAATTCGGTTACACCGTCCAGTGTCTTCATGAGCACCGGTATTTCATCTTCCGTCAGTTTTGCCAGAACCGCGTGTGTCAGTTGTCTGTGATAATCTTCGTGATGATGATAAGCCGCAATACCTTTATCCGTCAGCCTCACAATGACTACGCGGCGGTCTTTTTCACTGCGGTAACGCTCCACATACTTTTTTCTGACCAGACCATTAATGGATGTACTGAGCGTTCCGACTGTAACACTCAGCTTTTTTGCGATAGCCGTCATGTTGTTCCCTTCACCCAGGCCAACCGCTTCCATGACATGCATATCCGTATTTGTCAGATCTTTGAATTCATCTGTGATAATTGCTTTCTCTTCCAGCCTCCAGATTTCATTTATTAAATTCACCAGAATATCATTTATTACTTTATATGCATCCATCGCGAGTCCCTCTTTTTCTAAACGGACATGTCTGCTGACGCAGGCATCACCATAAATAAAAGTTGACTGCTTCGCATTACATGCTCCCGCAATCACAACCTGTATTCGCAATCCAGCCTGTCGGCCTACTTGCTCATACAGGTTGACCCGTCCAATATCCATGTGCCTACGCATGCAAGCATGCTACACCACATGGCTGCTGTCCGGGACTTTTATAGTTAATTGTACCTGTGCACAAGCAATTATGTCAATCGTATTTATTATAACGTTTTATGCCATAAGGAATCAATTACTTCTTCACCTGTTTTTACATTTTCCGAAATCTTTCGTATCGGCGGGCTGTTAACTCTTCCTTCGACATATTGCAGTAAGTATCCAGAAACTGTCTGATTCTCTTTTTCAGCGGTTTTGCCACTTCATCCAGGTTTTCCCTTGTAAAACAAGACGGTTCCGGGATGACCTGTTCAATAATATTTTCCTCATACAGATCAGAAGCCGTGAGTTTCATCACACCGGCAGCTTCTTTAGCCTTTGTACTGTCTTTCCAGAGAATGCTGGCAAATCCTTCCGGGGAAAGAATGGAATAAATGGCATTTTCCAGCATCCAGACTTCATCCGCCACAGCCAGCGCCAGTGCACCGCCGCTTCCTCCTTCACCGATAATGACAGATAAAATCGGAGTTTGGATTGATGATAACTCATAAATGCTGCGGGCGATTGCTTCACCCTGTCCGCGCTCTTCCGCTTCCATTCCACAGAAAGCCCCCGGCGTATCCACAAAGCAGATGACCGGTCGCTGGAACTTTTCGGCTTCCCGTATTAAACGCAAAGCTTTGCGGTATCCCTCCGGCGATGGCATGCCAAAATTCCGGTCAATATTTTCCTTTGTATTACTTCCCTTTGCCTGAGCGATTACCGTAACAGGCTGTCCGCAAAAAGATGCTATGCCGCCAATGACTGCATGGTCATCCCCATAGCCGCGATCTCCGTGGAGTTCAATGAAATCGTCAAAAAGCGATGTAATATAGTCACTGCCCACCGGGCGGTCATTTTTTCTGGAAATCTGCACACGTTCCCAGGCCTCCAGCTCCATCGATTCCGGAACATATATACTTTCTTCCGGATTTTCCGCCGCTTCCTTATCCAAAACGCTGTCCGGTCTGTCAGCTTTGCAATGAAGCCGCAGGATCTGAGCAAGAACTGCTTTCATCTCATGCCGTTCTACGATGCGGTCAACAAATCCATGTTCCAGTAAAAACTCCGAACGCTGGAATCCTTTGGGCAGTTTCTGGCGTATCGTCTGTTCGATGACTCTGGGCCCCGCAAAGCCAATCAGCGCTTTGGGCTCTGCCAGTATAATATCCCCAAGCATGGCAAAACTTGCTGTCACTCCTCCTGTGGTAGGATCGGTGAGCAGCGATATATAAAGCAGACCGGCATCACTGTGTTTCTTCAAGGCGGCTGCCGTCTTTGCCATCTGCATCAGGGCCACAATTCCTTCCTGCATTCTGGCTCCGCCGGAGCATGCGATCAAAATGACCGGCAGGCGCTCTCTGGTTGCCCGTTCCACCGCTCTGGCAATTTTCTCACCCACAGCCTGTCCCATACTGGCCATCAGAAAACGGCCATCACAGACACCCAGCACACATTCCATGCCGTCTATTTTTATCTTTCCGGTGACAATAGCTTCTTTAAGTCCGGTCTTTTCTTGAAGACTCTCGACTTTTTCCTCATACCCTTTGTAGTTCATAGGATTTCCTGAACAGAGATCCGGATCCCACTCTTCAAACGAGTCCTCGTCTGCCAGCATAGCAATCCTTCGATAGGCGTGAATCCGGAAATAACCGCCGCATTTCGGGCAGATATTATAATTGGCTTTTGCATCTTCTGCCACAATGGTCTTTCCGCATTTATTACATTTTTTCAGAAGGCCTTCCGGTACTTCCGGCTGAATTGTATTTGCCTTTGTAATATTCTTCACATCCGAGACATGCTTCGTTTTCTTAAACATATTATCCAGCTTCATCGCTTCTTACTCCTATTAACTGTATACACTGTCCTGTTATTTTCAGAATGGTATCCCGGTACAGTATACTGCAAATCCATGGGCCTGATCACCTGTCTGATTTCTTATTGTTCAAATGCCGCACCGGCTTCCATCTTTTCAATAAATTCCACATCCACATTTCCGGTGAGGAAATCCGGATGATTCAGAATTTCATATTGATAATCCACATTGGTATTAATTCCCTCAATAATAATTTCACCCAGCGCACTCTGCATCTTTCGAATGGCTTCTTCTCTGTTTTTTGCCCAGACGATCAGTTTTGCTATCATTGAATCGTAATATGGGGGTATCGTATAACCACTGTAAGCAGCCGAATCGATCCGGATCCCCTTGCCTCCGGGCAGATAAATATCTGTTATGGTGCCCGGTGAGGGCCGAAAGCCTTTTTCCGGATTTTCCGCGTTGATCCGGCACTCTATGGAATGGCCGGATATTCGAATGTCTTTCTGGCGGAATCCCAAAGGCTGACCGGATGCAATGCGGATCTGTTCTTTCACCAGATCTATCCCTGTCACCCATTCTGTGACCGGATGCTCCACCTGGATTCTGGTGTTCATTTCCATAAAATAAAACTGCTGATTTTTTTCCAGCAAAAACTCTATGGTACCTGCATTTACGTATCCCGCTGCTTTTGCCGCTTTTACTGCTGCCCTTCCCATTTTCTGACGCAGCTCGTCCGAAATGGCGCAGCAGGGCGATTCTTCGATCATTTTCTGATGATTTCTCTGAACAGAGCAATCTCTCTCACCCAGGTGAACCACATTCCCCTGGCTATCCGCCAGGATTTGAAATTCCACATGCCGCGGATGGCGCACATAATGCTCAATATACATGGTATTATTGCCGAATGCCATCTCCGCTTCCTTCTGAGCAGTCAGAAAATTCAGCTCAAATTCTTCCGGTGTATCGGCCACACGCATGCCTTTTCCGCCGCCGCCCAGCGCAGCCTTTATCATAACCGGGTAACCGATTTTTTTTGCTGCCTTTGCGCCGGTTTTTGCATCAAAAATCGGTTCTTCCGTTCCGGGTATGACCGGAACTCCGGCTGCTGCCATAATGTTTCTTGCTTCCTGTTTATTGCCCAGTTTTGCAATGACTTCCGAACCGGGTCCGATAAAAGTAATATTGCACTTTTCACAAAGTTCCGCAAATTTGCTGTTTTCTGACAAAAATCCAAATCCCGGATGTATGGCATCGGCACCGCTGACAATGGTCGCACTGATAATACGTTCCATACTTAAGTAACTCTCAGATAGTGCCGCCGGTCCGATACAGATTGCCTCATCGGCAAGCTGTGTATGAAGAGCCTCACGGTCTGCCTCGGAGTACACGGCAACTGTCTCAATTCCTATTTCTCTGCATGCACGGATGATCCGCACTGCAATTTCCCCGCGATTGGCGATCAATACTTTTTTTATCATTGCACTCACCTATCCGACCATAAAGGTTAACTCTGCCTGTACAACCACTTTGCCGTCCACACTTGCCTTTGCTTCTCCAATGCCCAGAGGACCTTTTCGCTTGATAATTCTCGTCTCCAGTCTCAGTTTGTCACCCGGCACGACTTTCCCCTTGAATTTACACTTGTTGATTCCGGCAAAATATGCAATTTTTCCCCTGCTTTCTTCCTCGCTTAAGATTGCCACCGCACCGGTCTGGGCCAGCGCCTCAATCGTCAGGACACCCGGCATAACCGGTTCCTGCGGAAAATGTCCGCGAAAAAAATCTTCCCGAAAAGTCACACATTTGTAACCGATGGCGTACTGTCCCGGTTCATAATCTTCAATATAGTCCACAAGCAAAAACGGATGCCGATGGGGAAGGATCTCTTCAATCTGTTTTACATTCAAAGAATTCATGATCTGTCTGCCTCCTTATGCTTCAATACGGAACAGGGGCTGTCCATACTCCACCACCTGCTCATTTTTCACAAAAATCTCAGCAATCGTTCCGTCATAATCTGACTCAATCTCATTCATCAGTTTCATGGCTTCAATAATCGCCAGCGTCTGGCCTTTGGATACCCGATCACCCACAGCCACAAAGGGAGCAGCGCCTTCCGCCGGAGCCGAATAAAAAACACCAACCAGCGGGGCTTTGACGATCATTCCCTGCATGGGCTTTTCTGCTGACGGTGCCTGAACCGTCGTTTCCAAAACATGTTCTGTCTCTTCCTGGTCCAGAACAACCGTCTGTACTTTGCCGCCATTTTTGCTCATACTGATTTTTACACCATTTTCTTCATATTTTAGTCCGGTAAGTTTTGAATCCGAAACGGCACTGATCAGTTTTAAAAGATTTTCAAACTCCATTTTTTAACCTCTTATGATTGATTCCTACTCATATTTTTTCAGCAAAAGTGTTGCGTTATGTCCGCCAAATCCGAGAGAATTGGTCATAGCATAGCGTATTTTTCTCTCAACGGGAGCACCGATGGCATAATTCAGATCGCATTCGGCATCCGTCTGATTTGTTCCGACCGTCTGATGAATAAAGCCCTCTTCGATGGATTTTACACAGGTAATGAATTCCACACCGCCTGCAGCACCCAGCAGATGACCGATCATCGATTTGGTGGAATTAATGACAAGATTTTTTGCTGCAGGACCAAAGGCGGCCTTGATGGCTCTCGTCTCAAACAGATCGTTGTGATGTGTGCTGGTTCCGTGTGCATTGATGTAATCCACCTGATCCGGAGTAATGCCTGACTCCTCCATAGCCAATTCCATAGCTTTTGCTGCACCGCTTCCATCCTCAATTGGGGATGTAATATGATATGCATCTCCGGTAGAACCGTATCCGGTAACTTCCGCATATATCTTTGCTCCGCGCTTTTTCGCATGCTCCAGTTCTTCCAGAATCACGACACCGGCGCCTTCGCCCATGACAAATCCGTTACGGTCTTTATCGAAGGGAATAGAGGCACGCATGGGATCTTCTGAAGTGGATAATGCAGTAAGTGCGGTAAAACCGGCTACACCGGTTGGACAGATACAGCTCTCTGTGCCGCCTGCTGCCATAACATCCGCATCACCATACTGAATAGCGCGGAACGCATCGCCAATGCAGTTTGTTCCCGTAGCGCAGGCAGTCACAACATTGGTACACTTTCCCCGAAAGCCCAGCTGTATGGAAACATTTCCGGCTGCCATATTGGAGATCATCAGCGGAACCATCAGCGGATTTACTTTATTTGGCCCCTTTGACTGAATTCTTTCATAACTGCTCTCCACCTGGCTCAAGCTTCCGATCCCGGATCCGATGATCACACCGGCACGAAAAGGGTCTTCCTGTTCCATATCCAGTTTTGCATCCTCAACTGCTTCTTTTGCCGCGCACACTGCATACTGAGAAAACAGTTCCATTCGTTTTGCCGCTTTAAAATCCATATGCTCTTTGGCGACAAATCCCTTTACTTCTGCGGCAATTTTTACTTTATATTCCGAAGTATCAAACCGGGTAATCGGTCCGATACCGACTTTCCCTTCTTTCACACCTGACCAGAATTCGTCCACATTGTTTCCGATGGGTGTCACTGCTCCAAGCCCCGTCACTACTACTCTGCGTTTTGTCATATTGCCATTCCTCCGTCTACCTGTATCACCTGTCCGGTAATATAAGATGCATGATCCGAAGCCAAAAATACCACTGTTTTTGCCACATCTTCCGGCTTACCGAAGGTTCCCAGGGGAATCTGGCCGATCACAGCCTCCCGAATTTTCTCCGGCAGCTGATCGGTCATATCGGTTTCGATAAATCCAGGTGCGACTGCATTTACGGTTACGCCTCTGGAAGCCAACTCTTTTGCAGCTGCCTTTGTCAGGCCGATCACGCCGGCTTTTGAAGCAGCATAATTTGCCTGGCCCGCGTTGCCTGATATTCCAACCACAGAGGCCATATTCACGATACGGCCATATCGCTGTTTCATCATCTGTCTTGATACAAACCGGATGGTATGAAAAGTTCCTTTCAGATTTACGTCAAGAACACGGTCAAAATCTTCTTCTGTCATTCTCATCAGAAGACCGTCCTTTGTGATCCCCGCATTATTAATCAGAATATCGATCTTTCCGTATTTTTTAATTACTTCATTAATAAACGTCTGGCATTCTTCATATTGAGAGACATCGCACTGAAAAATTTGTGCAGAGCCTCCGTTTTTCTCAATTTCTGCCTTGACTTCCTGTGCTTTTTCCGTTGAGCCGTTATAATTGATCACAACAAATGCTCCTTCTTTCGCAAGTTCCAGAGCAATGGCCTTTCCGATTCCTCTTGAGGCCCCTGTGACAACTGCAGTTTTTCCCTGTAACATCATTTACATCTCTCCTCGTATAATAAGTTTATAGACCTCATTCAAAGAGGCTATAGACTTATTTTTTATGATGCAGGTATTGGATGAATTGTTGGACATCCTTTTATACCCACATAGTTAATAAGTTACTTTATAGTCATGGTCCCA
>JALENY010000041.1 GCA_022767285.1 Lachnospiraceae bacterium
CATGCTCCCGCAATCACAACCTGTATTCGCAATCCAGCCTGTCGGCCTACTTGCTCATACAGGTTAGCCCGTCCAATATCCATGTGCCTACGCATGCAAGCATGCTACACCACATGGCTGCTGTCCGGGACTTTTATAGTAAATAATCTGCAAAATCTTAGGTAGATAATCAATTGTTTTTACATAAGCAATTGATTATTATATAAACATAACTTATTAAGAAGTGAGTGAGGTGGACCAATGAAGAAACTAGCAGTAATCGGAAGTAGTGGTGGTAATCTTTATCGTCAAGGTGGCGATAATCCAAAGGTGATGCTCCGTGAGATTGAGATCCAGGCAAAATCTGCCGGAATTGAACTGGGATACGTACAGTTCATCGGTACAGACGGTTCCATGGACAACATCTCAATGGACGCCCCGGCAACCTTGTATGCTTTGGTTGACGGACAGGTAAGTGATGTGGAGCATGGCAGTCTCAAAGAGATGAATGAGGCGGCAAAAGCCTATGACGAACGGCTGGCCGGTCTGATCCGCAGCGGAGAGATTGATGGTATCGTGATCCTGAGCTGTGATCCAAAAGGAGTAAATAACAAAGCTCTGACAGCAGCGTCAGAGAAAAAGATTCCTATAGCAGGCACCGGCGGTACCTCTGTGGCAAATACTCAGTCCATGGGATGTAATGTGATTTCTGCGTCCGGAACAACAGGTACCACAAACCGTACCAGAGCAGTTGCATTTATTTCTGCTTTTTCCAAAGAGTGGAAAATGAAATATTCGCCGGTTATCGGCGGTTCTTCCTCCGGCCAGAAACAGGAAGGCAGTGTTTGGAAGCGTATCAATTTCCGAGGTATCATGATGGCTTCCATGCCCGGATTTATCGCAATGGCTTTAAGCCTTGCTCTGAGTAAAATTCCGGGTCTCGGATCTCTGGAAGATGTATTTAATCTTCTGATCGGTGCGCTTCCGGTTATTCTGGCAGCGATTGCAGCAAAACAGGTATCCGGTCTTGATGAAGTAGGTATCGTTGCAGGTATTATCGCAGGCACTATGTCAACAGACGGCGGTATCATCGGCGGACTGGTAACCGGTATTCTGGCTGGTGTACTGGCATACTATATTATTACATTCTGTCTTGGCCATAAATTCCCGGGTACAACGGCTAATATTTGTGCCGGCGGTCTGTCCGGCCTGATCGCAGGTGCAGTAGGCATGTATCTGATCGCTCCGGTGGCGCTCTGGATTGGTGATGGTATCAAATCCGTCATTGATATGGCTCTTGCCTTCAATCCGATTCTTGCAGGCGCAGTGGCAGGATTTGCAATCTGGTTTGCTATTATCGGCGGTGTATACCATGCTGCAATTCTTCCGATCGTGCTCCTGGAGATGGAAGCAACGGGTAACTCTTTCCTCGGCGCAATTGATATGTGTGGCCTTGTACTTGGATGTGCAGGTGTCCTTCTTGCTAACATTGTCGTACCGAGAAATAAGGGAGATGTGGCGGCTTCCGTTCCGGGCCTGTTCATAAACCTGTTTTTCGGAACATTTGTAGAAGCGGCATATCCGTTTATGTTTTCCTGCAAAAAGGTATTTGCCAGTGCAATACTTTCCGCTACCATATCCGGCGCTTTTGTAGGCCTTCTGGGTGTCAAATGTACCGCTTATGTACCGACTTTCATCGCTCCGTCTATGGCTAATGAAGGAAAAGCTTTTGCTATGGTGATCTGTATGCTGATTGCCATCGGTACGTCCTTTGTTTTTACACTGCTTTCGAATCTTTCTGAGAGAAAGAAACAGGCAAAAGCAGCTTAATATTAAACACTAAGGGAGGTAAAGAGAATGTTTGAGAATGACATGAAGAGAAAAATGGCATCTGCGATTGCCAAGGTTCACAGGGCAATTGAAAAGGGGAATGGCCATACCATATTGAGCACGGGTATGACCGGTGATGATGCGCGTATGGCGAAAGCAGTTGTGGATGCCGGAGTTACCATGCTGGAGCCGAATCATCCGGCACTGGCGCTGGCCAGAGGCCACAAAGGTGTTACTTCCATGCATGATGCCGAGCAGATCCGTTATGAGATTACGGTTGATCAGATGGCAGAGGCTACACAGGGCGTTCGCAATGTCGTAGGTAATGATGTGTATATCACCGTAGGCATACCTGGAGGATTCACCGAAGTTGTTCCGATTATTCTGGAAGAAAAAGACTTTCTTAACATGGCATTGCATGGAGCAGACGGACTCCACACTCACAAGTCCTCCCTCCGGGATCTGGAAGCCCTGGTGAAAATGGCGCATAAGTACGGTCTCTTAGTGGATGCGTATATTGGCCTTCCGACTGATCTCCATACCTTCGGCATTTCTGCAGAAACGCCGGAGGACGTTAAAAAAGTAGCAAGACAGATGGAAGACATAGGAACCGACATGATCGGCATGATGACCGGAATGAGCTACGAAGGCGTCAAATCCGGACAGATTCATCCACTGGTCAAAGAACGGCTCTGTGCGATGGTGGAAGAGGTTTCAGTACCGACTCTTGCTGAGGGCGGTATCAATCTTACCAATTATAAAGCCTTCCATGACACCAAAGTAAACATTCTCGTTATCGGAACTGCTATAGATAAAATGGCAGAAAAAGCGATTCAGGATGCTGTAAGACAATTTATGTTTTCTTAAGTTAATTATAATTTTTTAAGATGAAAAAAAGAAATCGGGGTGTGCAAAAAGGTGCATCTCGATTTCTTTTGCTTACCCGGGGATTTTGTGATAAAATATTGATTCAGAAGATGAAAGGGCACAAATTATGAAACCTGGAAAAAAAGACTTTTTATATATGCAGATATATAATGATCTGCGTCGGAAGATTGATCGAAAAATTCTGCAGGAAGGACAGAAACTTGGTACGGAGCAGGAATTGCAGAAGGAGTACCAGGTCAGCCGTGATACCATAAGAAAGGCATTGTTCAAACTGGAGCAGGACGGCTGTATTGAGCGGAGGACAGCGGTCGGCACCTTTGTGCGAAAGCCAAAGTCCGACTATAAGCTGGGGCGAATGAAAAGCTTTACAGAGCAGATGAAGGAACGTGGTCTGACCCCTTCCTCCGACATTCTCTCCATTGAACTGCTGCGGGAAATTCCGAAAGAAGCTGCCATCGAACTGAATCAGGTTGGAAAACGAAAGGTGTACCGCATTACCAGAATCCGGTATGCGGATGAAGTACCTATGGCTTATTCCATTGACTATATCCCTTTTTACCTCTGTCCCGATATTCAACAGCATCTGCATGCAAATGCGTCACTCTATCAGATTTTTGAACGCTCCTACAATTTGCACTTAAGCTATGGCAAAGTCTTGCTGGAAGCAGAAATGCCAAGCCCGTATCTGCAGAATGTACTGAATATATCAAAAAATAAGCCGGTACTGAAAATGCGTTGTACCGGTTACCTTGAAAATGATATACCACTGTATTATGTGGAGTGTTATTATGTTGGAGATCAGTATGTTTTTTCTACAATCACAGACCGATAAAGCTTTTATTCCCATCATAAGATGATAGATTTTCATACACGATTACTGATTCATGAGATTATCATACACAATCACTGATCACTGAGATTTTCATTGACAAACTCATAATGCCTTAGTATAATAGGTCATAACGCTACAGTTATCTACCACTGTACAACGCTAAAGTGTCGCTTGTATAAGAATTGTACATGGGTTAGCTGACTGTCAGGTATATACGTACAAATATATTACAGTAAGCAGGAGGCAAATTATGGAACCAAGAATTGCTACCATTAAAAGAGTTACAAAAGAAACAGACATTGAATTGACCCTGAATTTAGATGGAACCGGCATCTGTAATGCGAATACAGGAATCGGCTTCTTTGACCATATGATTGACGGTTTTTGCAGACATGGTCTTTTTGACATTGACCTGAAATGCAATGGAGACCTTTTTGTTGATTCGCATCACACCATCGAGGATGTAGGAATCGTTCTTGGCAAAGCTATTGCAGAAGCCGTAGGTGATAAAAAAGGAATCAAGCGTTACGGCAATGCATTCCTTCCTATGGATGAAGCGCTGGTATTGTGTGCAATCGATCTGTCCGGACGCCCATATTTCGAATATGACGCAAAATTTACCGTAGACCGCATCGGATCCATGGATACGGAGATGGTTCATGACTTCTTCTATGCGGTTTCTTACTCCGCAGCCATGAACCTCCATATCAAACAGCTCAGCGGTGTGAACAATCATCATATTGCTGAAAGCAGCTTCAAGGCATTTGCAAAGGCGCTTGACATGGCGACTCAAAAAGATGAGCGTATCACCGGCGTTTGGTCAACGAAGGGAACGCTTTGATATAGGATTCATTTAATATTAGTATTAGTGCCGCCGGGCGAAAGCGGCGGAATTGGAGAGTATTATGAAAAAATTGTTGATTCCCTGTCTGTATATGCTGGAGGAATGTGCAGTTACCGGTTTCGGGCAAAAAAACTGTTTTGCATCCGGTGATATGCTGTCACTGACGGAGCATTACAGCAACAACGGAGCAGATGAACTGTTGATTTTCGATTTCAGTACTTCTGATGCGGAACACGACAGGGCTATTGGAAAAATTAAAGGAATCTGCGAGGCAGCCGAAATTCCTGTAATTGGTGCCGGCAATATCAAACGCATGGAGGATGTCAAAAAATTGATTTATGCCGGATGCGCGAAGGTCGTTCTGAACTTTTCCAAGGAATCTAACGTGAATCTTCTGGAAGAAGTATCCCAGAGATTCGGAAAAGAAAAAATGATAGCCGGTGTTGCAGATGAAACAGAATTTACCGAAAACAGACATTTGATTGAATCGTTTGCTGCAATGGTTCTCTGTCTGGATGATAAATCCGCCCGTGAGATTAAAAAAATGTCGGCTCTTCCGGTCATCGCACTTACGAACTGTGACAGGAAATCAGAGATTCTGGATATGCTGCGTGAGAATACAGTCGATGGTGTGAGCGGCAGCTTTGTCAGTTCGCTGGATACGGATCTGATGGCATTTAAACATACCTGCAGACAGAAACAAATCGATGTGAATATCTTAGAAAGCAAAATATCCTGGAATGATTTAAAAAAGAACAGCGACGGTATGATTCCGGTCATCGTTCAGGACTATAAAACCGATGAAGTGCTTATGCTGGCCTATATGAATGAGGAAGCTTTCGATACGACCCTAAAGACAGGAAAGATGACTTACTGGAGCAGAAGCCGTAACGAGCTGTGGACAAAAGGTCTCACATCCGGGCATGTTCAGTATGTGAAGTCACTGACTGTGGATTGTGATCTGGACACCATGCTTGCGAAAGTATCTCAGGTCGGTGCCGCTTGCCATACAGGCAATCGCAGCTGCTTTTTCAACGAACTGGTGAAGAAAGAGTACGACGACACCAATCCCCTGCATGTGTTCCAGGATGTGTATGATGTGATTCTGGATCGAAAGAAGAATCCGAAAGAAGGTTCCTACACCAACTACCTTTTCGATAAGGGAATTGACAAGATTCTCAAAAAAGTCGGAGAGGAGTGCACGGAGATTGTGATAGCCGCAAAGAATCCGGATAAAGAAGAGATTAAATATGAAATATCGGATTTCCTTTATCATGTGATGGTTCTGATGGCGGAAAAGGGAGTGACCTGGGAGGATATCACGAAAGAACTGGCAAGAAGATAAAAATTATTCTATCTACACAGTTGTATTTTTAATTCCGGTAATCTTTACCATATGAAAAGTTTAGCAGAGAGTCTTATTGTGGGGACTCTCTGCTTCGTTTTATTTCATTTCGATAATATAAATTTATCGATTGTTGCAGTAATGAAGTCCTATTTGTGGTAAAATTATATTAAAGGAAACGATTTTTCAGGCTGTTTAGCGGCCTGGCAAAAGAATATCTGCCCGTATACCGCTTTTGGGATGTTTTCAGGCTCCGGATAATGTTGAAAGGGAGGAAGTTTATGCAGGCATATGAATTGATCATAAAAAAAAGAGATGGTCTGGAACTGACAAGAGAAGAAATCAATTTTTTTATTCATGGATTCTGTTCCGGTGAAATCACAGATTATCAGGTATCTGCCATGGCGATGTCCATTTTTTTTCGGGGTATGACCTCAAGGGAACTGGGGGACTGGACTATGGCTATGGTAAACTCCGGCGAAACCATTGACTTAAGAGGAATTTCCGGAGTAAAGGCCGACAAACACAGTACAGGCGGAGTGGGGGACAAAACCACGATTCTTCTGGCACCCTGGATTGCTGCTGCAGGTGTTCCTATCGCTAAAATGTCTGGCAGAGGTCTGGGACATACAGGCGGAACCATTGACAAGCTGGAATCCATTCCGGGATTTCAAACTACACTCACAAGAGAGAAGTTTATCAATAATGTAAATAGCATTGGTGTTGCGGTTGCAGGACAGACCAGCAATCTGGTTCCTGCCGACAAAAAACTGTATGCTATTCGGGATGTCACAGGAACTGTGGACAGTATTCCGCTTATCGCCAGCAGTATCATGAGCAAAAAAATTGCAGCCGGTTCCGATGCCATTATTCTGGATGTAAAAACAGGTTCCGGGGCCTTTATGAAGACTGTTGATGATGCTAAGAAACTTGCAGAAGCCATGGTTACTATTGGAACGAATCTCAACCGTAATACCATTGCAGTCATTTCGAATATGAATCAGCCCCTTGGCAATGCGGTTGGCAATTCTCTTGAAGTGATTGAAGCGATAGAAGCCCTGAAAGGGAGAGGTCCGGAAGATCTGATGAAACTGATGTATACACTGGGCAGTCAGATGCTGACGGCATCCGGTCGGGTATGTTCGTCAGAAGAAGGTGCCGCGCTTATGAAGCAGACACTGGAAAGCGGAGCGGCACTTAAGAAATTAAAAGAAATGATAGTTGCTCAGGGCGGAAATCCGGAGGTGATCGACCATTATGAGCTGTTTCCTCAGGCGAAGGATGTGCTGGAGATTTCCGCTTCCGAAAATGGCTATGTTTCGGATATTATGGCACAGGAGATCGGTCTTGCGGTAAAAACCATTGGAGCCGGGCGGGAAAAAATTGATGATATTCTGGATTTAAGCGCCGGAGTTTACTTAAAGAAAAAAGTTGGTGATGCTGTGAAGAAGGGTGAAACCATCGCTGTTCTGTACGGAAATGACCGGGAGAAAATGCAGGTAGCATCTGCGCGCATTGGACAGGCATATAAGTACAGCAGTGATAAACCAGTACCTTTACCCATGATATATGCGGTTATCACAAAAGGAGATTTATAATACAGAATTCCAGGGAGACCAGTAAATGGATAATCAGAAAGAACAATTTGGAATGCTGCTCGAAGCAGCGGAAAAAGCAAAAAAAAATGCTTATGCACCGTTTTCTGACTTTCATGTAGGTGCGGCGCTTTTGGCAAAAAATGGACAGATTTTTACAGGAGTCAATATTGAGAACTCCTCCTATGGTGCCACAAACTGTGCGGAGCGCACTGCTCTGTTCAAGGCTGTGTCAGAGGGTGTCCGCGAATTCGCGGCAATTGCAGTCCTGAGTGACAGTGAGGAACTCATTTATCCCTGCGGCATTTGCAGGCAGGCGCTGAACGATTTTGTAGATGATGATTTTATTGTTGTGTGTGGAAACTGCAGAAAAGAATATGAAGTATATAGGTTTCGGGATTTGCTGCCGCATGTGGGTATACCGCTGTTTGAATAAGAACTTGAATGAAAACTTTATGAAAAAAGTATGGAATAAAGTATGGAATAAAGTATCATAGAAAAGGATCTGCTCATGCTATCGAGATTTAAAACCACATTTATAGGTGACCGTAACTTTTACCGGCGTGTAATTGCCATTGCCCTTCCGCTGATCATTCAAAACGCAATTACAAATTTTGTCAGCTTCCTCGACAATATCATGGTCGGTCAGATCGGAACAGAACAGATGTCCGGTGTCGCCATTGTAAATCAGCTTCTGTTTGTGTTTAACATCTGCATTTTCGGCGGAGTTTCCGGTGCCGGAATCTTCGGAACGCAGTATTATGGAAAAGGCGATTTTGAGGGTCAGAAATATGCCTTTCGTTTTAAATTATATGCCGGTGCGGTAATTACTTCTGCAACGATGTTGCTTTTGGGTTTAAAAGGAACCGAGCTTATTTCTCTGTACCTCAATGACAGCGGAAGTGTGGGAGACATCACGCTCGCATTGAAATATGGAAAAGAATATCTGACAATCATGATGTTTGCCCTGATTCCCTTTGCACTGAACCAAACCTATACCAACACCATTCGGGAAACAGGCCATACCTTTGTGCCTATGCTGGCAAGTATTATCGCGGTTGGAATGAACCTGGTGCTGGATTACCTACTGATTTTCGGAAAACTCGGGCTCCCGGCAATGGGCGTACGCGGTGCGGCAATCGCTACGGTTATAGCCCGTTATATGGAGTGTATCATTGTGATAATTTGGACACACCTGTCCCATGGGAAAAATCCATATATTGTGGGTGCTTACCGAAGCTTTCGGATTCCGGGGTACATCTGTCTGGATATACTGAAAAAAGGTACACCGCTCATGATCAACGAGATGCTGTGGGCTTCGGGAATGGCGATGATCGTGCAGTGTTATGCAGTACGTGGACTTGAGGTGGTGGCGGCGCAGAATATAGCTTCCACAATTACAAATCTCTTTAATATTGTGTATCTTCAGCTGGGTGCGTGCATTTCAGTCATTGTTGGACAGTATCTTGGTGCAGGTAAGATCAAAGAAGCCAGGGACGCTGACAATAAGATGATATTCTTCAGTATTGCCTGCTGTGCGGTTATGGCCGGTATCATGGCAGCAGTCGGAGGTCTTTTTCCTTCCATATACAATACGCAGGAGAGCATACGTGAACTGGCGCGGAGATTTATCCGTGTGTCTGCTATTGCGATGCCTGTCTGTGCTTTTTGTCACAGTGCATATTTTACGCTCCGCTCAGGCGGAAAGACAGTCATCACATTTTTGTTTGACAGTGTGTATACTTGGGTGCTGGTGATTCCGGTTGCCTATATACTGGCGCATTTTACAGAGTTACATATAGTAATGGTATTTTTCCTGGTTCAGTTTACGGAGATTATTAAAGCTGTAATTGGCTTTTTTATGGTAAAGAGCGGAAAATGGCTTGTAAACATCGTGGCTGATGAAAGTAATTAAATGGAAGCTGCAATTGATCTCAGACAAAAAATCCTTGTCTCAGCTTTAACCTTAAGGTATTATAGTAGGGACGGGATTTTTTGTGCTCTGAAAAATTCCGAATTGAATTCATTTAACAAAAAGGCAGGAAAAAAATGAGAAAACTTGCGTTAAGCGATGAAATACTTTTGACTGTTGACAAACCGGCCCGCTATATCGGCAATGAAGTCAATGCGGTCATCAAAAACAGAGATGACGTGGATGTGCGATTTTGCATGTGCTTTCCGGATGTTTACGAGATTGGTATGTCCCATCTGGGAATCCAGATTCTCTACGATATGCTGAATTCCGATGAACACATCTGGTGTGAGCGCGTCTATTCCCCGTGGCCGGACCTGGATAAGATCATGCGCGAAAAACAGATTCCTCTCTTCGGACTGGAATCTCAGGACCCCATAAAAGATTTTGATTTCCTCGGAATCACGATCCAGTATGAAATGTGCTACACAAATATATTGCAGGTTATAGATCTGAGCCAGATCCCTCTTCGCGCAAAAGACCGCACCTGGGAACACCCCATTGTCATCGGCGGAGGACCCTGTGTATCCAATCCAGAACCTCTGGCTGCTTTTTTTGATCTCTTTTATATGGGAGAGGGCGAAACAGAAATGCTGCCTCTGGTTGAACTGTACCGCGAATGCCGTAAAAATGGCGATTTCAGAGAGGATTTTCTCATAAAAGCGGCACAGATTCCGGGCATTTACGTACCGTCCCTGTATAAAACCACATACCATGAAGATGGTACCATCGCTTCTTTTGAACCGATTTATGAGGGGGTTCCGTCCACAGTAAAAAAACAGGTGGTTATGGATATTTCTGACACTTACTATCCGAAAGCGCCTGTAGTACCTTTTATCAAAGCGACCCAGGACCGTGTGACTCTGGAAATCCAGAGAGGCTGTATCCGCGGGTGCCGTTTCTGTCAGGCCGGTATGCTGTATCGCCCTACCAGAGAGCGCAATGTGGAATATCTGAAAAAGCAGGCTGTAGAAATGATGAAAAACACAGGTCATGAAGAACTCTCCTTAAGTTCCTTAAGCTCCAGTGATTACTCCGGGCTCCAGGAACTGCTTACCTTCCTCATCGATGCATGCAATGAGAGGGCGATCAATATTTCCCTTCCTTCCCTTCGCATCGATGCCTTTTCGCTGGACGTCATGAGCAAAGTTCAGGATGTGAGAAGAAGCAGCCTGACTTTTGCACCGGAAGCGGGAAGCCAACGTCTGCGTGACGTTATCAATAAGGGCCTGACGGAAGAAGTGATCCTGAAAGGTGCCGGAGAAGCTTTTGAGGGAGGATGGAATAAAGTAAAGCTGTATTTTATGCTGGGCCTTCCCACGGAAACCGAGGAAGATATGAAGGGCATCGCCCATCTGGCGGAAGCCATTGCAAAGCGCTATTATGAGATTCCCAAGGACCGCCGAAACGGAAAATGCCAGATTACCATCAGCACGTCCTTCTTTGTACCCAAACCATTTACTCCCTTTCAGTGGGCCACCATGCACCGGCCGGAAGAGTATATTAACCGGGCTAAAATTGTAAAAAATGAGATTCGTTCCCAGTTGAATCAAAAGAGTATGAAATATAACTGGCACGAGGCTGATGTGACAGTTTTGGAAGGCATACTTGCCCGCGGGGACAGACGCATCGGTGATGTGATCGAAAAGGTGTATCAAAAAGGCGCTGTTTTTGACGCATGGAATGAATATTTTGATATGGATACCTGGATGGAGACTTTTTCGGAACTGAATCTGGATCCGGATTTTTACACTATGCGTGAACGTTCGGTTGAGGAGATTCTTCCCTGGGATTTCATTGATGTTGGAGTATCCAAAAAGTTCCTGATCCGCGAGTGGGAACGTGCAAAAAATGAGACCATAACACCAAATTGTCGGGAAAAATGTTCCGGCTGCGGTGCCGGTGTATTTGGAGGAGGTATCTGCATTGAAAATAAGGGTTAAGTTTTCCAAAACCGGTGCCATGAAATTCATCGGGCACCTGGACATTATGCGGTATTTTCAGAAAGCACTCCGCCGTGCGGATATCGATGTGGCTTTTACGGGAGGATACAGTCCCCATATGATCCTGTCCTTTGCAGCCCCCATCGGTGTCGGAGTTGAGAGCCTGGGAGAATACTTTGATCTGGAGCTGAAGACATGGGACAGCTCAAAAGAGATGATGAGACGTCTGAACAGCACAATGGTAGAAGGTGTAGAAATTCTGAGTATCATACAGATTCCCGATGGCAAGGCAAGCAAAGCCATGTCCCTTGTTGCTGCCGCAGACTATCAGGTAAGTTTCCGGGAAGGATATGTTCCCTGCGAGAACTGGCAGGAAAAATTCGAGGAGTTCATGGACCGTCCAATGATTACGGTCCTGAAAAAGACTAAGAAGACGGAGCAGGAGATGAATATCCGACCGCTCATTCATCAGTATCATATTGACGCTGATCGAATTTTTATGCAGGTGTCGACAGGAAGTGCCATGAATCTGAAACCTGATCTTGTTATGGAAGCATTTTATGAATATCTTGATGCGCAATGGAATCCACTGTCTGTTATGGTTACCCGTCTGGAAGTATATGCGGAAACCGAAAACGGATTTGTTTCTCTGGAGTCTTTGGGTGACATCATTGAATAATATTAGCAGGAGAAATCATTGAGTAAAGAACTGGTAATCACAAAAATCAACCGAAATGATACGGAGTATCTGGCATGCGGCCTTTTTGAGGATAAAAAAGCGGTAGAGCTCCGTTTAGAACGCAGCGACCGAAACAGCATTCTCGGAAACATCTATGTCGGTCAGGTGGAAAACCTGGTTAAAAATATAAATGCGGCATTTATTCGTATCGCCCCGGACTGTCTCTGTTATTATGATCAGAAGATACCGGTTCATCCGGGAAAACCACTGGTAGTGCAAGTCTCAAAGGATGCTGTGAATCGGAAAAATCCCTGTGTCACAACGAATCTGAGCTTCACCGGAAAATACCTTGTTCTGACCTCAGAAAACCGGATTCTGGGCTTTTCATCAAAACTGCCGAAGGATGTTCGGCCTGCCATAAGAAAATGGCTGGAACCGCTTCTGGACGGCTCTTACGGGGTCGTTGTGCGCACCAACGCCGCTTACGCTCAAAAGAATGATATCTTAAATGAGTTTGCGTTTCTGAAAAAACGTCTGCTTCATGTGAGAGATGCAGGAGAACACCGCACTGCTTACACATTGCTGGATGAAGCGCTTCCTTTTTATATCGAAGCGATCCGGGATGTTTATTCTGACGATCTGAATCGTATCGTTACGGATGAAAAAGAATGTTATGATAAGATAAACAGTTACCTGGAATCTTATCAGACAGCAGATCTGGATAAGCTTGAATTATATGATGATAAACTTCTGGCATTAAATAAGCTCTTTTCCATAGAAACGGTGCTTGATAAGGCGCTCAAAGAGCAGGTCTGGCTGCCTTCCGGGGGTTTTTTGGTTATTCAGCAGACAGAAGCGTTTGTCAGTATCGACGTTAACAGCGGTCGTTATGTGAGCAAAAAGAATGCTCAGGAATCCTACCGAAAGGTTAATCTGGAAGCAGCACAGGAGATTGCACGACAGCTCAGGCTTCGAAACCTTGCCGGAATCATACTGGTAGATTTTATCAATCTGGAGAGCGAAGACCACCGTCAGGAGCTGCTGAATGTTTTTCAGAAGCACTGCCGGAAGGATCCGATCAAAACAAAGGTAATCGATATGACTCCGCTGAATATTGTGGAGGTGACAAGGCAGCGGAGCCGCAAAGCACTTAGGGAAGAGTTGTAGAAACTGATTTTCAGCAAAGTATTATTGCCATTTTTACGAAACTATTTTAAAGAAAAAAGGTTGACAAAATATGGCGGATAAGTTATTATAATCAAGTATGCCGCACAAAGAGGTTAAAAGTTTTATTTTCACAAATAAACACCGTATTTGGCGAGTAATGATAATAGGAGGTGCCTTTCATGTACGCAATTATTGCAACAGGTGGTAAGCAGTACAAAGTAGCCGAAGGCGATATCATTAAAGTTGAAAAGCTTGGCGTTGAAGCAGGCGAGACCGTTACATTTGAAGACGTTCTTGCAGTCAGCAATGACGGCTTGAAAGTTGGTTCTGATGTTGCTGATGCAACTGTTACAGCTTCTGTACTTGATAACGGTAAAGCTAGAAAAGTGATCGTTTACAAGTATAAGAGAAAAACCGGTTACCACAAGAAAAACGGTCACAGACAGGCTTATACAAAGGTTAAGATCGAAAAGATCAACGCTTAATCTTGTCTATGATTAAGGTAACAGTTTTAAAGCATACAAATCAATATCGTGGATTTATCGTAAGCGGACATGCCGGATACGCAGAAGAGGGTTTTGATATTATCTGCTCTGCAGTATCGGTTTTGTCAATCAATACGGTGAATTCTTTGGAAAGCCTGGCACATGTTTCCCTGCAGGCTGATCAGGAGGATGGATATCTTTCCTGCCAGTTTCACGAAAAACTGAACAAGGAAGGATCCCTGCTTATGGATTCCATGATTTTAGGTATGCAGATGATTTGTGAAAGTTATGGTAAAGCATATATTCAGTTAGTTTTCGAGGAGGTGTAAGACTATGTTAAAGATGAACCTTCAGTTGTTCGCTCATAAAAAAGGTGTTGGTTCTACAAAGAACGGCAGAGATTCCGAGTCAAAGAGACTTGGTGCGAAAAGAGCAGATGGACAGTTCGTTAAAGCTGGTAACATTCTTTACAGACAGCGTGGTACCAAGATCCATCCGGGTACTAACGTAGGTCGTGGCGGTGATGATACACTGTATGCATTGACAGACGGTGTTGTTCGCTTCACAAGACTGGGAAGAGATAAGAAACAGGTTTCTATCGTTCCGGTATCAGCAGAATAAGAACGTATATGGGCTGCGCGGAGTTTTCTCTGTGACAGCCCTTTTCTTTTAAATCTATTATGTGCTATAATGTTGCAAATACAGAATATCTTTAATTGTATAATACTATGATGTTGGGTTTAAAAGCATTTGACCCCATGATGCCTTTGGATTTTCCGTATTGCGTTTCACAAAAAATAACATAAGCGAGGAAATCACTATGTTTGCAGATAGAGCGAAAATATTGATCCGCTCCGGTAAGGGCGGAGACGGCCATGTAAGTTTTCGAAGAGAACTTTATGTGGCCAATGGCGGTCCCGACGGCGGCGACGGCGGAAGAGGCGGCAACGTTATTTTTGAAGTTGACGAGGGATTAAATACCCTTTATGAATATCGTCACAAAAGAAAATATTCCGCAAAAGATGGCCAGGAAGGCGGAAAACGCCGATGCCATGGTGCGGATGGAGAAGATATTGTATTGAAGGTACCGGAAGGAACCGTTATTTTTGATAATGCAAGCGGCAAGGTCATCGCAGATATGTCCGGTGAGAACCGCCGTCAGATCATTTTAAAAGGCGGACGGGGTGGTAAGGGCAATATGCATTACGCCACTGCGACCATGCAGGTGCCGAAGTACGCACAGCCGGGAGCTCCGGCCCAGGAACTGGAAGTGCGTCTGGAGCTGAAAGTAATTGCCGATGTGGGCCTTGTCGGCTTCCCGAATGTGGGAAAATCAACATTTCTTTCCCGTGTAACCAATGCGCGCCCGAAGATTGCAAATTACCATTTTACGACATTAAATCCCAATCTGGGTGTGGTCGATATGGACGGCGGCGGTTTCGTGATCGCCGATATTCCGGGCCTGATCGAGGGCGCTTCGGAAGGAATCGGTCTTGGGCATCAGTTTCTGCGTCATATCGAGCGCACCCGTGTCATGATCCACATCGTGGATGCGGCATCTACGGAGGGAAGAGATCCTATTGCTGATATTTATGCCATCAACAAAGAACTGGAGGCATATAATCCGGAGATTGCAAAACGGCCTCAGATTATCGCAGCCAATAAGATTGATGCTATTTATAGCGGAGACGAAGATCCTGTGGAAAAAATCCGCGGTGAGTTTGAACCGCAGGGCATTCCGGTTTATCCAATCTCGGCAGTCAGCGGCCAGGGGATCAAAGAGCTGCTTTATGCTGTGAAAAAGCTGCTGAACGAGATACCGCAGGAAAAAATTATATTTGAGCAGGAATTTTTCCCGGAAGATATGCTGGTTACAGAAAATCTTCCTTACACAGTATCAAAATCGGACGAAGATGAGAATACTTACATCATTGAGGGACCGAAAATTGAAAAAATGCTGGGATACACAAACCTTGATTCAGAAAAAGGATTCCAGTTCTTCCAGCGATTTTTAAAAGAAACCGGTATTTTAAGCGAATTGGAAGCTCTTGGAATTCAGGAAGGTGATACGGTTCGCATGTACGGTTTTGAATTTGATTATTATAAATAGCAAAATTCAATTATGATTCTTATAGGCGTAATTTTACACAGAACCTGTACCTTATGAAAGAAGTAAAAGCAATGCCGCTGAAACATTTTTAGTGCAGTTAACAGCAATTTCATTGTCAATATGCCAGGAATTTATAATGTGATGTTGGGGTCAAAAGCATTTGACCCTGGCATCATAATATTAATAACAAATACTAATAACAGGAGCGATAAAAATTATGACAAGTAAACAGAGAGCTTATTTAAAGAGCCTTGCCATGACCATGGATCCGATTCTCCAGATTGGAAAGTCCAGCCTGACCCCGGAATTTACAAACTCAGTTGCAGAAGCGCTGGCTGCGCGAGAACTGATTAAAATCAATGTTCTCCAGAACTGCTCAGACGATCCGAGAACTCTTGCGGAAGTCCTTGCAGAGCGCACGCGCTCCCATGTCGTACAGGTCATCGGCAAAAAGATCATTCTTTACAAAGAGGGAAAAGACGAGAAAAAGAAGATTGAACTACCCAGATAAGGACATAATAGTATGAAAAAGAAAATTGGTATTATGGGAGGCACGTTCGATCCTATTCATATCGGACACCTGATTCTGGGGGAGAAAGCCTATGATCAGTTTGGACTGGACAAAGTGCGCTTTATGCCGGCAGGCAACCCTCCCCACAAGCGAAACCGAAAGGGCCGGGCCACCGACGAACAGCGTGTGGAAATGGTCCGAATGGCCATATCTTCCAATCCTCACTTTGAACTTTGCCTGGCAGAGATGAATGAAGACGGATATTCCTATACCTACCGTACACTGGAGCGGTTCCGGGAAGAAAATCCGGAGGAAGAGTATTATTTTATCATCGGAGCAGACTCCCTTTTTGATTTTGATATCTGGCGGGAGCCGGGACGGATCTGCAAAGCCTGTACGATCGTTGTAGCCACAAGGAATCAGACCAGCAATGAACGGTTGGATCTGACCATGGAACGTATGCGGCAAAAATTTGACGGGACTTTTCTGAAACTGGACACGCCCAATCTGGATATTTCCTCCAAACACATACGTCAGTGGATTGAGGAAAACCGGACGATTCAGTATTATGTGCCCGATTGTGTAAGAGAATATATTGAAAAATATCAAATGTACAAGGATTGTGACTGATATGGAAAAAGTAGTTTATGATTTGCAGAAAATGGAAAAGAAGCTGAAAAAATATCTGGATCGGAATCGCTTTATCCATACCCAGGGCGTTATGTACACCTGCGCGTCTCTGGCTATGGTCCATGATATTGAGCTGGATAAAGCCCAGGTAACCGGACTTCTCCATGACTGTGCAAAATGTATACCAAATGATAAAAAACTGAGTATTTGCAAAAAGAATCGTATACCGGTCAGTGAACTGGAAGCAGAAAATCCATTTTTGCTTCATGCCAAACTGGGCGCCTATCTGGCAGAGAAGAAGTATCATGTAAGTGACCGGGAAATTTTATCTGCCATCACGTGCCACACCACCGGAAAACCGATGATGAGCACTCTGGAAAAAATCGTTTTTGTTTCAGATTATATTGAGCCCCATCGAAATAAAGCTCCGAATCTCAGTCAGATACGAAAAATGGCTTTTATTGACCTGGACGAATGCGTTTACTTGATTTTAAGGGATACACTGCACTATTTGAATAACAATCCGAAAACCATCGATACAACAACCGAAGATGCGTTTGTTTACTACAAAGAATTGCATGATGAAAAACAGGAGGAAAACAATTGAGTCAAAATATAGGAAAAGAAATGGCAGCACTGGCCTGCAGGGCGCTTGAAGAGAAAAAAGCAGTTGATATTAAGGTCATCAACATTGAAAAAGTGTCTACAATTGCCGACTATTTTATCATAGCCAGCGGAAACAATGTAAATCAGGTTCAGGCTATGGTAGATAATGTGGAAGAGACACTGGGCAAGGCAGGATTTGATCCGAAACAGATAGAAGGATATCATGGTGCATCCTGGGTTCTGATGGATTACGGTGATCTGGTAGTACATGTTTTTGATGAAGAAAACAGAAGATTCTATGATCTGGAGCGAATCTGGAGAGATGGTTCTCTGGTTGATTACAGAGAATTATAAACACACATATTTTAATGATGTTTTAATCTAATATTATGAATAAGAATAAAAAACTTGTACTTATTTTATTTGCTACGTCTTTGCTGCTTACTGCTGGATGCGGTTTAGGCAATAATGATTATTCTCTAAGAGATATCTTTGACGAAGAGGATGCCCGGGAGGAAAAACAGCCTGGAATTGAATGGGAGACTGTCCTGGAAGATTCACTGTATGAAAGCCAGGATCCTGAACCGTGTCCGGAAGCAGAAATCTCGCAGGTAGAAAACAACTATTACTATATGCAGTTGTCTGAGGAAAACCAGCTCCTCTATCGGCAGATTCTCTATGGTATTGAAAATCATCTGCATGATTTCCCAATCGATGCTTCTGACGCTGATACACCACACACGATTTATTATGCAGTTTTATTAGATTATCCTGACTTATTCTGGATGAATGGTGAATCTACCGTGTGGGAGATTAACAATGGCGAGTCTTATGAACTGGAACTCACCTGCACAATGGAAGAAGAGGAGATTGAAAGCTACAGACAGCAAATTGAAATTAATGTAAATGAGTTTCTGAGTATTATCCCGGAGGATGCTGATACCTATACGAAAGTTAAAACTGCATATGAATGGATTATCGGACATACAGATTATCAATCAGACAGTCTCAACAATCAGAATATATTAAGCGTTCTGGTTCAGAATGAGTCTGTTTGTGCTGGATACGCCAAGGCTTTTCAGTATCTGATGAACCGCCTTGCAATTCCATGCATTTACGTGGAAGGTTACGCAGATGGGGAACCCCATGCATGGAATATAGTAAATATTGACGGTGTCTATACCGAGGTGGATTGTACTTGGGGAGAGCCGAATTTTGAAGATGCGGAAATGCATGAAAATGAATCAATTATTTATGATTATCTATGTCTGACCACAGAAGAACTGAGCCGCACCCATACGCCCGATCCACCTTATACATATCCGGAGTGTGTTGATACTTCGTATGATTATTACCGGCTGTATGGTACCTATTTTGATGATTATGATGAAGATGCACTGATACAGGCCTGCCGGAACACTGTGGATGTGGGCGGCACTCATACATTTTTGAAATTTGCCAGCGAAGACACCTTTTGGCAGGCAGTAGATGCAATCGACGGAGATGTTCTGGACGATGTGGCGTATGAGAAGATGGAATGGGACGGGCTGGAGGAATACACTTACACATATTACTGCGACGAAGATTTGTGGATCATAAAGTTGTTCTGGTGATTCGCAAAAATATTGCAGAACAATATACTATAAAGCAATATAATACAGATGAAATACCATAAAGTGACTTATCGGTAAATGACATACCCAGGCGGTAGATTAACATAAAAAAATTATGTTAATCTACCGCCTGTATTCTATTTGAATACAATACAGAATCCTGATTTGATAAAACCTAAAATGAAAAGGAAAAAATTCCCGCAAGAATTTTAATACTTGTTTTCTTGCGGGAATGCTCTTACGGATCAGTTCATAATTCGAAGCACACCGATTACTTTACCAAGAATCTGTAATTCACCATCCGGAACGATAATGGGATCCATAAAATCGTTTTCCGGCTGAAGACGATAGTAACCGTCTTCTTTATAATAAGTCTTTACTGTGGCTGAATCTTCTACCAGCGCGACAACCATCTCACCATTGCGGGCGTTCTCTCTCTGTTCTACGATTACCTGATCGCCGTCCAGAATACCGGCATTGACCATACTTTCGCCTTTTACCCTCAACATAAAGATCTGATTGTTAGGAAGATATTCTGCAGGAATAGGGAAGTAGGTCTCAACATTTTCAACTGCCAAAAGCGGCTGACCAGCAGCAACTGAACCAAGCAGAGGGACATTGACAACTTCCCTGCGTGTGAGATTAAAATTATCATCCAGAATCTCAATGGTTCTCGGCTTCGTAGGATCACGTCGAATGTATCCATTTTTTTCAAGTGTTTCAAGATGAGAGTGGACGGAAGAGGTTGATTTCAAATGCACCGCCTCACAAATCTCACGGACTGAAGGTGGAAATCCTTTATTTAAGATTTCTGACTTGATATATTCTAATATTTCCTGCTGCTTTGCAGTGATTTTTCCGTATGCCATATATTACATACCTCCGTATTTGTTACTTCAATAATATCATAATATCACAGCAAATCCCAAAATGCAAACATATATTCCGAAAATTTGTTCGAAATTTTTGCGTAAATGATTGACAAACATTTGTTCCTGTTGTAATATATATTCAGAACAAACGTTCCCGAACATACGATTGCAATTTGTATATTTGAAAATAGACCGGGACAACCTTGAGACATCATCTGTTATGATAAGTTGCAGCTTTACTTAATGAGTAAATCACCATTTTGTAAGTCTCTTGGCATTCAGAATGCGTTGGACTTGACATTATTGTACAAAAGGATTGCAGTTCGGCTGCATACATGAGGAGGTATGGCCGTATGAAAAGAAAAGAAGAGAGTCGTGTAAATAAACTGGTTAAGAGAAATCGGAGAAGAAAGGCACGCAGGGCGTTTATGAGTGCCTTCTTATTATCTGCGTTTATATTCTGTGTTGCCTTTGCCGGACTGAAAGCCGGAGCCATCAGCACAAATGCCAAAAATACGAATCCGGAAGGTTCAGCCAAACAATATAAGAGTGTTATGGTTGAACGCGACGACTGTCTCTGGGATATTGCAGATCGCTATATGGGACGCGGATATTCCGACAAACGCGTTTATATTGAAGAAGTACGGCAGATTAATAATCTAACCAGTGATGAACTTCATTTTGGTTCTTATTTGTGCGTACCGTATTATGAATAAATTGCATACCTCAATTATGGTGCATGATATAACTGATGTGTATCGAAATTATGCGATGACAATAGATTTGTTATAATCCCCGAACGATTTTCCCCAAATCGTTTCACCTCCGAAACTGCTGTGATTTGGATATAAGCCATGTATGAGTCACAGCAGTTTTTTCGTTTCATCAGTGATGAAATAAGATATAGTAATTTGTAGACGATTGTAACTGATATATATCTATACGACAAACACATGTTTTTCAAATAGATTGACATGCATTTATCCATATGATATACTATATATATCCATTATTAATAATTTCATTATATAAATATAACGCGGATTTGGATTATAAACTTTGATTGTATTGTACTTTTTCTTGGATATCTTAGCTATTAATACTATTTATTATTTCCCATTTATGGAGGTTTTCTATTTGGCACGCGAACGAATTACATATCATGAAGAAAATGATGTAAAACAGACTTTAAAACTCCGTGAGGTCCTGGGCACCATGCCCCCGTTTGTAAAAGATTATTTCCGCGGTATTGAACCAACCACAACCACTCGAACCAGAATTTCGTATGCTTATGACATCCGTATTTTCTTTCAATTCCTGTTGGATCAAAACCCTCATTTTAAAAACTATTCGCTGTCAGATTTTAAAGTATCTGACTTAGACCTGATAAAGGCTCTTGACATTGAGGAATATATGGAATATCTGAAGGTTTACAAAGATCCGGATGAAACACTGAAAACAAATGGAGAACGGGGCTTAAAGCGAAAAATGTCAGCTCTTAGGAGCTTTTATGCATATTATTACAAAAAAGAAATGATTCAGACCAATCCAACAGTTCTGGTTGATATGCCAAAACTTCACGAAAAGGCTATCATACGTTTGGACACAGACGAAGTGGCTATGCTTCTGGATTATATTGAACATTGCGGGGATTCCCTGACCGGTCAAAAGAAAGTTTACTATGAAAAGACCAAAGAACGGGATCTGGCTCTTGTTACGTTGCTTCTCGGCACCGGCATTCGTGTTTCAGAATGCGTTGGACTTGACATTGAAGACGTGGATTTCCGAAATAATGGCATCAAGGTTTTTCGTAAAGGCGGCAAGGAGATGATCGTCTATTTTGGAGATGAGGTCGAGGATGCATTAAAAAAGTATATCGAAGTGCGCAAAGGCATCACTCCTGTAGCAGGCCACGAACATGCACTCTTCTATTCTACCCAGCGCAAACGAATCGGGGTTCAGGCTGTTGAGAATCTTGTCAAAAAGTATACAAAAGCCATCACTACCACAAAAAAGATCACACCTCACAAGCTCCGCAGTACCTATGGAACCTCATTATATCAGGAAACCGGCGATATCTATCTGGTAGCTGACGTTCTGGGACATAGCGATGTCAATACTACCAGAAAGCATTATGCTGCTATGGATGACAGCCGCAGGCGCCAAGCCGCCCATGCCGTGCGCATGCGTGAGCAATAATTTGAACAAGTTAACATAATATTATTATGTAAATTATTAATGCCTAATTGTAATAATATGAATAAAGGCTTATTCCGATATCCTGCATTAGAAATATCATTGCTGCATCATCCAAAAATCCCCATCTGATGGCAGTTTCGTTTGCATACAGATAGGGATTTTGTTATAACCTTATAAAAGTAAATTATTGTCTAGTCTTAAAAGCAGTTCATGTGTGTTCCTTCATTCCGTTTTACGGAAGCAGTTTATGTGCTCCTGCAATAACCGGCCATCTCTCACATAACTCAAATGCTTCTACATACTGCACATTCGGAGTACCACACATAGATGCATAATACTCATTCTCGTTCTTCAGAATATCATTGTAAGATACACCAAATGCATCACGGCACCAATCTCCCTGCTGGGAATCATGGCACTTGAACATATTCATTTTATCTTCAAATTCTTCTGAAATATCCACAAAATACTGCGGGTGATAATTGCTGCACATACCACCAAGCGGTGTACAATAAAACAGAGGCGGAATATGGTCAATAATATCATGCTCCGTTTTGCTTGCTTTTACAGTTGCCAGTACACGTGCCTGAAATGCCAGATATCCGGTCATATCATGATCCTGATTGTAATCTCTCATTCCGGCAGGCGGGGCAAGAATAACATCCGGTCTTGCAATACGTACGGCCTCGATAAATTTACGCCTCTTTACCTGTGCCCTCTGGTGGATGAGAAACTGGATTACGAGAAAGTTTTTGCACCTGTTCTGAATAATGGTGCGGTCCTGATCCGTAATACTACAGTTTTTACCGCCTATGCCAAACTGGTTTACGGTTATGGAGACCGTCGGTTTCGGGAATATCTGAATCACAATTATGTATTCGAAGATATTACCAATATCCTTTGAAGTTTATATACCAAAACAGGAAAGAGCCCGCAGTTCGTGCCCTTTCCTGTTTTGGTTAATTCAGAAATATTTTATCTTTTCACATTAATGTGTATCTTTCTGAATGATATTATGATTCGCTTGTACAGAGTTTACTTGTATTCATTATCATTTTCCTGTTTTTTATTCGTATCAGCCGCTTGCGTGATATCATGATCAGACGCACTTTTTCCCGTATACCGCTTTGCACGACGCTCCTGCTTTGCCTGTTTGTCTTCATTCGTTTCCCGATAAAGTTTATCCGGACCGCCCTTTTGTTGGTTCCGGGGTATGATTTTCATGGTGACCGGATCGATTCCTTCCAGATCTTTATACAATTCCAAAGAGTTCGGAATCTCTTTCTCCTGAATTCTCCGTTCCATCCATTCCTGACAAAAGGCGATGATGACTGCACAGACAGGAACACCGACAAACATTCCAAACACGCCGAAGAAGCCGCCGCCGATGATAATGGCTACCACCACCATAAAGCTGGATACACCCGTAGAGTTTCCCAGTATCTTCGGTCCGATAAAATTGCCGTCAAGCTGCTGAAGAATCAGCACGAACAAAATAAAATACAGGCACTGTTTGGGGTCTACCACAAGAATCAGGAAGGCACTCGGAACCGCCCCCAGAAACGGACCGAAAAACGGAATGATGTTCGTAACGCCGACGATCACACTGATCAGCAGAGAATAGGGGGTTTTAAGAAACGAAGTGCCGATATAACAGAGAACACCGATAATAGCTGAGTCTATCAGCTTCCCGATGATGAAACTGCCGAATTTTTCGTCAGTAAAACGCATATTATGGATAACTTTGTTTCCAAACGGCACACCGCACACCGCATAGAGAATCCTCTTTGCTCTGGCTGCATAATTTTCTTTTCCATAAAGAATATAGATGGAAATCAGGGTTCCGATCAGAATATTCTTCAGGAAAATCAACATATCGAACACACCGGAAGAAAGATTGCCGATAATGGAATTGATCTGCGGCATAAATACGCCGGTCAGCCAGTTCTGAGCTGTCTGGGAATATTTTTCCAAAAGGCTGATGGTATTCTGGTCCCATGCTTCGCTGTCATGAAAGGCGTTGGTCAGCAGGTGAACCAGATTATCTGCATAACGAGGAAAATTCTCAACCACATTGGAAATGCTGGCAATGACTTCCGGAATAAGCATGGCCATCAATCCGTAGATACACAAAATGGCAAGCAGCAGGGAAATAATAATGGAGGCAAGACGAAGTATCGAACGCACTTTATCCGATACATTCCATTTCTGCTTCTTGCAGAAATTATGGATCAGGTTTTCTATCGTATTCATCAGGGGATTCAGCAGATATGCAATGATGCCGCCGTAAATCAGCGGATTCAGCACGGAAATAATTTTCCCGATACCTCTGACGATAGTACCCATCTGAAAGATAAGAAAATAAAAAAGTACCCCTGCAACAATGACGAAAAATGCAGTCACACCCCAGTAGATATATTTTTTGTCCCAGTTAAATTTCATATATGATCCCTGCCCGAATTCTTCATATCGATGTTTTCATTATAGCATACAGAAAAATGATGTGCTATAATTTAAAAAAATATTATCAAAAGCTTAACATTTTTTTGATTTAAAATCGGAGCTGAAAAACGCTCCAATCGAAGGAGACTGAACATGAAATTACAACAGGTATTGAGCATAACAAGAAAAGCAGTTGATGAATATCATATGATCGAAGAAGGAGACAAAATAGCCATCGGTATTTCCGGAGGAAAAGACAGTCTGACTCTGCTCTACGCTCTGAACGGCCTAAAGCGCTTTTATCCGAAGCATTTTACCATCGAGGCAGTAACAGTTGACCTTGGTCTCCCAAACTTCGATTTGAGCCAAATTCGGGCTCTGTGCGAGGATTTGGAAGTACCATACACCGTAGTAAAAACAGATATCGCTGAGATCGTATTTGAGAGACGTAAAGAAACAAACCCCTGCTCTCTCTGTGCAAAAATGAGAAAAGGGGCACTTAATGAAGAAATCAAAAAACTGGGATGTAATAAAGTGGCTTTTGCTCACCATAAAGACGATATTATCGAAACAATGCTCATGTCTCTGATCTTTGAGGGTCGTTTTCATACATTTTCCCCGGTCACCTACTGGGATCGAATGGATCTGACACTGATACGTCCTCTGATCTTTATGGATGAGAAAGATGTCATCGGATTTAAGAATATGTATAATCTGCCGGTGGCAAAAAGTCCGTGCCCCTTTGACGGATATACCAAACGTGAGTATGCAAAAAATCTGGTTCGAAGTCTGAATCAGGAACATCCGGGAGCCAGAGAGCGGATGTTCACTGCCATCTGCAACAGTTCAATCAATGGCTGGAGCCGGGCATAAACAATGTTACGCCCGGTCTGACAGCCACCGGTAGATGGTCTCCACTCCGGTTCCCGTCGCATATTGTTCCTGATAAGTATAAATCGGTTCTTTTACCCAGGCCGTACCGGCAATATCCAGATGAATCCAGGGAACATTTTCCGCAAAACTGCGAATAAACAGTCCGCCGGTTATGGTACCGCACTCACTGGGGCCAAGGTTGCAGATATCCGCAACACTGCTGTCCAGCATCCGCTCATGTTCCCTAAGAAATGGTATGCGCCAGTATCTCTCTCCGGTTTTGCGTCCTGCTTCCGAAAATTCTTCCCACATAATATCATTGTCGGAAATCGCTCCCGTGATGGTGAATCCGAACATACGGACAACGGCACCTGTAAGTGTGGCGATATCGAGCACGCGGCTTACGTTCTCATCGCGGACGGCATATGTTACGGCATCGGCAAGGATCAGTCTTCCCTCAGCATCCGTATCACCCACCTCAATGGTTTTCCCGCTGTAGGAAGTCAAAACATCTCCATCCACCATACTGCCGTTGGAAATTCGATTTTCACAGAGCGGCAGAACTGCCGTCACATTTACTTTTGCTTTCTGCTTATCCAGCGCGCTGATGGCGCCCACCACAGCAGCCGCACCGGCCATATCTCCGCGGATTCCCGCCATGGATGCAGCTGATTTTATACAGTAACCGCCGGTATCCACCGTAACACCCTTTCCTACAAGACCGGTACGATCCGACGTGCCGGCATCACCTGTATAGCGCATGATCAGCAGGCAGGGAGGATATGCACTGCTCGATCCCACACCGAGCAGTCCTCCCATTTTTAATTTCTTCAATTCTTCCATATGTATGATTTTTGATTCAATACCGGTACCCTGGGCAAAGCGTACAAATTCTTCTGCCATTTTTTCCGGCCAGAGGAGATTCGCCGGCATATTTACCAAATCCCGGACAAAAAGCACGTGATTTGCAAGCATCCGGCCTTCCTCAAGATACTGCTCATATTCCCGGGGCATGTCCGCAAGCCCCACCGTCCAGGATGTCTCACACTTATCTGTCTTATAGGTTTTTGCATTCCCGGTCACAAGAAAAATCCCTTCAAAGAAAGCGATCATCGTGTCTTTTGAGCTCTCTGCATAAAACGGGGAGAGATAAAAAGTAAAGGCCTGTATTTTCAGTTTTCGCATCGCTTTGCAGGCTGCGGCAGACAGTTCTTTTGCGACATGGGCATCCTGAGTGTTTTCATGGCCGATTCCTACAAGCAGGACACTGGTTCCGTCCGGCTTGGGGACGAGGAAAGTCTCCAGATATTCCGGCCTGAACAGGCTTTTTACATAGGAAAGACCCATTTCATTCAACTGCTCCGGCTTTGAGAGAAATCGAACGGAGCAGTTACCCGCTTTTTCAATAACAATGCGTGTCATACGAGTTTAGGCCTCCTCTTTCAGCAAAATTTCAACAACGGTATCTCTTTCATCCGGAAGCGGATAGCAGTCCGTTGCCATGGGATCAAAGAAGAAATACGCATGCTGTGCGTATTCTTTCAAATTCCATAAAAAGCTTTCTTTAACCTCGGAGCCGTCACTCAGCAAACGCATACTTGCGATTTGACCTGCCATATTGGGAAGACATATAGCACCGGCCTGTTCTTCCATAACATGAGCATAGATCTTATTTCCTTTTCCGGTAAAACGCCCCCATTCTGGTTTCTCGAGTCCGGTATATCCGCATCCATAGATACTGGCAGAATTTTTCTGCATCCAGGTTCCCACTTCCTCAAGCACGGCTACCGATTCTGCCGGAATATTCCCTTTTGCATCCGGACCAACATTCAATATCAGATTTCCGCCCTTGCTGACACATTCCACCAGCATATGGATGATCATTTTTGCTGATTTACAGTGATGATCATGAGCTGCATATCCCCAGTGATTGTTAAGCGTGACACAGGATTCCCACGGAATCAGGTTTCCGCCCTCATCACGGATTCCTGCCGGCGGAATCATCTGCTCCGGTGTAGCAAAATCTCCAGAAAAGCTCGTAGGATTCAGAGTACGGATCGAACCGTCATCTTCCCCGCTTCCCTCCAGACGGTTGTCCACGATCAGCCAGGGCTGAATCGAACGTACCATATCGATCAGTTCAGCAGCCTTCCATTTGTCGCATTTCATATCACCGTAAGAAAAATCAAACCACATCAGATCAAGTTTTCCGTAATTTGTCAGAAGTTCTTTTATCTGTCCGAACATAAACTCCAGATAACGGTCAAAATCACGGTTTTCATTGGAGCATTCCGGATGATTTCTCATGGGATGATGCATATCGCCGTAATGCGGAAAATCCGGATGGCGCCAATCAATAATCGAATAATAAAGACCTACCCGGATGCCTTCTGCGCGGAATGCATCCAAAAACTCTCTTACCAGATCTCTTCCGCACGGCGCGTTTGTCGATTTAAAATCCGTCAATTTCGTATCATACAGACAAAAGCCGTCATGATGCTTTGCGGTCAGTACCGCATATTTCATGCCCGCTTTTTTAGCAAGTTTTGCCCACTTGACCGGGTCATAATCCTCTGCTGAGAATTCGTCCATGTAGTGCACGTATTCCTCGTGAGGAATTTCTTCTATGCTGCGAACCCACTCGCCTCTCGCCGGAATCGCATAGAGACCCCAGTGTATAAACATGCCGAACCTGGCATCCCGATACCACTCTGTCCTCTTTGTTCTCTCTTCCACTATTTTATTCATATCAATTCCTCCTGTTTTGTTACTTAATATTTAATATTTTTAATATCATATCGGCAGTTCCCACGTTATAGCCTGCTATGCCGTAAATTCCTGTCATAGATGGATCAATGATTACGATCAACGGCAATTTTCCCGGTTCCAGATACATTCTTCGCGCCAGAATACTCATATTGGAATCAAAATCATCCAGCAAAAATTCCGCTTTCGGAACGGAAAGGCGAGTTCTTGTAATCGTGGGGTCTTCCTTTGCCTTTGCATCCTTTATTACAAAATAAAGGTTAGCCGTCATGCTTGCAAAAGAGTCTCTCCGCTGATAAATCTCGTTTAAGATATGCTCGGTCGGTTCCTTGCTCTCTTCAAGCCAGATAAACAGTCCTGTCTGATCTTTCACCAGTTCCGAAATCCTGCATGCAGTTCCGTCTTCTCTCCTGAGGATGAAATCCGTAATATCGTTATCTTCCAGAAGATCTTCGGATCGGGCTTCTGTCTGCATTAGACGGATTTCCTTTTTCTGCCCGTCTGTCAGTTCAAATACAAGCTTTTTGGCAAATATATTACCGTTTGGAAGGCGGTTTGTGGTAATAATCCGGTATTTTCCGGGATAAAGCGGTATTTCCCCGTATATTTCCTCCCCATTCTCATCCCCGAGCGTCTGAATGTAATACCCGTCCTGTTCAAAACAAGAAAGGGTCCAGTTCTGGAAATATGTCCAGGTTCTGTCATCCGGTTTGTGAATCACAATGGCCGCCGTTCGCTCCGTTCTGTGGCATCCGCAATTTTCAAGGGGCACGAACCGGCCCTTTGTATAATATTCCGCTCTTTCGTCAACAGGATTCAGCCGCGCCGGAATCCCGATTGTACGAAGAATCTGTACGCAGACAGTTTTCTTGGTCAGATTACTGCCGTACCCGTTTAGCAGTGCCCCCTTCGCTGAAGTAATCAGATTACCATATTCCAGATCCGGATTTTCAGTAAGAAGCTCATCAATCAGTTTCCATACTGCCTGCGGTTCGTTTCGAAGATGCTGTATTTGATCAGGATCCAGCCATGAAAGTAAAAATGTTCGATAAGGACGTATCATCTCATTGCCAACACGCGGGCAAAGAACATACGGGATCAGTATTTCATCCGGGTATGTGCCGTCGTACTTAGCTGTCATGGCACAGTTTTCTTCCAAAATATCTGATGTGATATCCAGATAATCTTTTTCACGCAAAGAGTTGAGAATATCAAGCTTCCATTTATCCGGCCAGTTTCCATTCGTCGCTATTGAAAGGAAATGCGCAATTTCCTTTTGATTGCCTCTGGATAACTGCATGATTTCAGTTGCGCGCAAACGTTCCTGCTTAGTATAATTTGATACTGCTTTTTCTGCAAGTGCGAAATCAAAAAAATTATTTTCTTTTTCCTGTCTCTTCTCACAGGCCTGTGCCAGTTTCTTCCTGCCAAGCACGAGTTCTTCATCCGTCTGACTGCACCGATTGAGCGGCGAATCCTTTGGCGCGTGGATCGTCATTTCTGTCCATTCGTTATCCGTATTGCATGGCAGTTCTCTTCCGAGAATGACCGTACAGGTACTCTGCTCCTGTGTATCAACAAGGGTTTCCCCATATTGACCGTCCAGATAAGCGGTAACACAGATTGTGCCAAGTCCGGTCTCAAGCATCTGTATACCGTTTTCATCTGTGCGTACAACTGCAATATCCCGAAAAGAAGAATAGTTCATAACCTGAAAGTGTACATATGCCCGGGGAACTGCTCTGTTGTACCGGTCAAGAACAGTAACTTTCAGCTTTGTTGTTTTCGCATATCTTTTTAGCTGATTCAGCACGTGGGACATTCCTGCTTTTCCGACTATGTCTTCTTCCGGCTTTACCGGAAGGAACCAGCGGGAATGAACCATCATGGCTCTGGAAGAAGCATTGGTAAACCAGCCTTTATTCAGAATTTCCTCCGGTTCACAAGCCCCCAGAAATCTCCATGTTCCGCTGCACCAAACTTCGACCCAGGCATGATTGTCGTCGCAATGTGACCAGAGCGGAACATAAACCTGTCTCGCTGGTATTCCAAGACTTCGAAATACAGAAACCGCAAAAGTGGATTCCTCTCCACATCTTCCGTATGCAGAACGATACACACAGGAAGGTCCGGCCGTTCTTCCGTCCGTGGTACGGTATGTTACATGAGAAGCACACCAGTAGTTGATGGAAAGAATCGCTTCTTCCATGCTTTTTCCTTTGATTTCATCTATAAGCTGCTCATAAAAAAACGATCGACAGTCAGTCAGATCTTCATTATTTACACGGTGATGCAGTACGTAGCCAGCAAACAGTGCTTCCGGAATTTGCCCTGCAAAAGGTCCCTTTTCCCACAGAAATACTCCGTGTTTTGCATAAGCAAGAAAAAGTTCCGGTGAATAATCCGCTGCGTCGCTGACCGGCATGGAGGCATACAGGCATTTCAGTGCCTCGGCTTCCTGGTCTGTACATGTTCCCAATACTTTGCTGATTTTATTTCTATGTTCTCCCAGTCGTTTCATCTGTAATTCGAAATCCTGTAAGATTTCAGTCATAAAATGCTGTGTAAACATATTTTCTCCCTTTTCCATACATACAAAAAGCCCCATGCTTCGTAATCATCATACTGTCTGCAAAATATATCATCTTTTCCTCTGCGGAAAGATTCTTTGTGCAATCCAATACCATAATTACTGCCGCCAGGGCTTTTTTATATTTTTTTCTATCCTTTAACCGCTCCTATCATAACACCCTTCACCAAATGTTTCTGTATCAGGGGATATAGAAGCATAACCGGAAGTGAGGCTACAACGATGGTTGAATATTTCAGCAGCTCAGACATACCCTGCAGTTTCGACACCGCAGATGCATCCGTAACCTTCGTCATATCCACCTGACTCATAATCAGTATTTCTTTCATAACAATTGTAAGTGGCTGCAGTTCATCTTTGTAAAGGAAAAGCAGCGCATTAAAATAGTCATTCCATTTTGCAACTCCGTAATACAGTGTAAGCACCGCAAGAATCGGTTTACTGAGCGGTGTAATTACACTGATCATATAGCGGAACGGAGTACAGCCATCCACCTGAGAAGCTTCATAAAGCTCATCCGGGATGGAGTTGACAATATAGGTACGGCAGATGATCATGTTATAAGTAGACATGGCCGTAGGAATGATCATAGCCCATCTGCTGTTGAGAAGGCCAAGTTTATTTACCAGAATATAAGTCGGAACCATACCTCCGCTGAAATACATGGTAAAAATGAAAAACATTGATAAAAATCCAGCAGCTTTGAACTCTTTTCTGGACAACGGATATGCACAGAGCATGGTCATAACCAGGTTCAGTGCAGTTCCGACGAACAAATAGAAAAATGAGTTCAAAAAGCCCATCAGAATTTTTCCGTTCTGGAATACTGCCTTATAACCTTTCAGTGTCGGGTTAACCGGCAAAAGTACAACATCTCCTCGAACAACTGCCTGAGGATCCGAAAATGACGCCGATACGACATAAATCAGAGGATAGGCAATCACAATGAGAACAAAAATAAGGAAAACATAAATGCAGATCGTGAAGGTTTTATCACCAACACTCATGTTCCGAAACTTTGAATTATTCATACTCTGCACCTCCTACCATAAACTGGTCTCTGTAACTTTTTTACAGATTTGATTTACAATAACTAACAGTGCAAAGGAAACTACAGACTGGAACAGACCAGCTGCAGTTGAAAATCCAAAGTTCGAGTTAACAACACCGACATTGTAAACGAAAGTGGAAATAACTTCCGATACAGATTTGTTCAGAGGGTTCTGCATCAGGTAGATCTTATCCATACCAATGCTTACTACATTAGCACAGTTGAAGATCAGCATAATAACGATTGTCGGCAGAATTGCCGGTATATCGACATGCAGTATTCTCTGGACCCTGCTGGCACCATCCACGATAGCTGCTTCCTGAAGCTCCGGGCTTACGCCGGCCAGTGCTGCCACGTAGATGATCGAAGAATATCCGGCTGTCTGCCACACACCGCTCCATACGTACAAATGTCGGAATATACCCACATCTCCGAAGAAGTTGACGGGATCGAGGCCTATTTTACTCAGAAGTACATTAAAAATACCGGTTCTCAGATCCATCATCTGCATCATCATACCGACAAGAACTACCGCAGAGATGAAGTACGGCGCATATGTAACCAACTGAACAGTCTTTTTGAACTTCTGGTTTCTTACTTCATTAATTGCAATTGCAAGCATAATCGGAATCGGGAAGTTCGCAAGCAGTGTATAAACACCAAGTATAAGCGTGTTTTTAATTACCAGTGTGCTGCTTGGTGAGGTCAGAAACTGCTTAAAATATTTCAATCCAACCCAGTCGCTTCCGAAAATTCCTTTTCGAATACTATAATCTTTAAAAGCTATAACAATTCCGCCCATGGGAACGTAAGCAAACACAATCGCATAAATAACCGGCAGAGCGATAATCGCCCAGAACTGCCAGTTTGAGGATTTTATCTTATTTACATTTTTACTTTTTTTCCTGGCGGGTACAGTCGCTGCATTTTTAGCCATACAGGTACCTCCTTATGATAAACTGCCCGCCAAATGAACGGGCAGTTTTTTCTATCTTTGACTACTTTGCAGAGTTACCTCTGTCATATGCTGTCTGATACATCTCAAGGAGTTCCTGCAGTCCTGCATTATTCAGACCTTCAACGAACGCATCCCATTCTGCATCAATATCTTTTGCACCTGTCATGAACGCAACAGAATTTTCTTCGATGGCTTTTTCAATTTCTACGGCTATTGTAGAAACAGCAGTACTTTCTTCATCGGTAATCTTCAGTTCGTTCAGATTGATCAGATTTGAAGTTGCACCATACGGCTCATATAATTCTTCTGAAGCATCGTACAGAAGTCGTTCCAGACCTTCCGGAGCATACGGATCAACGTCTGCATCTACCGCCTGTCCAAGACGATATTTTTCAGTAGCTACACGGATACCAACATCCTGCCAGTCATGATTCTGAGCTTCAGCTGAATATGTATTCAATACTTCATACAGAGCCGGCTCGCCATTCAAGCCTACTTTTCCTTCCGGATCAAGAACCCAGTCAACGCCTTCTTCCGCGCCGTACTGAGAACAAAGATCTCCAGTCTCACTGTAGAAAAAGTCAAGCCAACGAAGAGCTGCCTCTACGTTTTCACAATTATCCGTAATGCAGGCTGCTCCTGAACTTACACCATAGTTTGGCTCAGTCCATGCAATTCTTGCACCGTTCGGTCCTTCGATCGGAGCCATAGGCGCATAATGTCTGTACAGTTCGTTATTGGAAGCAGAATCAATTATATCGGAAATTGTACCAGCCGGGAAGAAAAGAACTGGTTCATCTTCCTGATTAACCAATGTTTTCAGCTGCTCGCTCTTCTGGGTGAAGTCACCGTCATAGATTGCACCCATTTCATACAGCTGATTGATGAATTTCAAGCCCTCTTTATATTCGTCGCTTGTAGCAACGCAGGTAACTTTTCCTGTATCACTGTCAAGAGCTACATAATCTCTTACAACCAGTGTTTCAGATTTTGCCGGAATAAAGGTAAATGCACCCATCAACCAATCCTGCATACGGGTAAACCAGCCTTCATTTGCGCCTCCAACAGCGATTCCGTCCGGTTTCATTTCCAGGAATTTCTGGCATACATCAATGAATTCGTCTGTTGTCGTCGGAATATCACATTCCATCTGATCCAGATAGTATGTGTTTACCCACATTTTTCTTGCATATTTGCAATGGTAACAGTCATTGATATCTGCAAGGGAATAAATCTGGCCGTCAGCTTCACGGGTAACATTCAGGTCAAACTCTTTCATTATATTCAAGTAATTCGGTACATTTTCTTCTGTCAGGTAATCATCAAGCGGAATAAAAATACCTTCTTTAACACCATATTTTGCGATGTTAGGAGATACTCCAAGAATAACATCCGGATAATCGTCGCCCTGAAGAAGCATATTCAGTTTTTCTTCCCAATCATCACGTCCGCCTGTTACAAACTCAACATGAATTCCTGTCTTCTCTTCCAGGAATTTAGTAAAGTCATTCGTAGCAAAGTCCTCAACATTCGGCATACTCATTGTAAATACGGTCATATCAAGTGTGCCGTCCTTCACAATCGGATAAGTTCCCGCTTCCGTCAGTTCCACGGATGAGCCGGAATCACTTTTTCCGGAACCGCAGCCCGTAAACATGCCCATAGCCATTACAACTGCCATTGCAGCAGCCGCAACCTTCTTAAAACTTTTGATTTTCATACACTACCTTACCTCCTTGACATTATTAAAGCATCTTCCCGCACAAAGTTACCCATGATTGTTTACTTTGTACAATACTTTCCTTCCTTCAAAGAGATATTTTAGACATTTTTACAAGTTTTTTCAACGGACAATCTTTTAAACCAACCAGACAATTTTTCAATTTTTATTAAATTTTCTGGTAATCACTGGGTGTGACACCCACAACTCTTTTAAAAGCTCTGCGGAAGGAATAATCACTGCCGTAACCGACCGCAGCAGCTACATCCTGCACTGAGTTGCCCTGTTTCAGATACTCCTGTGCATGTCTTATCCTTAAAACCTCCAGATAGGAGCTGAAGCTGACACCAAACATTTTTTTGAAATCCCGGTACAGCTTTTTCTCCGGTACTTTCATCCAGTCAGCCAGACTCGCCAGATTGAACTCAACCTTTGAATACTCCTGTTCCAGTTTTTCTTCGATCTGCATCTTCTGCATTTCAACATCGCAGCTCTCGCTCAGTGCACGTTTGTCTGCAAAATAGCGCCATACGAGTATTGTCACTTCTGCCATTTCATTTGTATTCTTGGCGTGATGAATCTGATCATTCAAACACCGGGTTTTTTCATTTGCTTCCTCATGATCCAGGCATCGCAGTACGATACAGCGCAGTACCTCAAGGTTATGCTCAGCAGTGCGATACCCTCCCCGAGTATTAAAACAATTCTCCATAATCTGACCGAGTATCTTGTTGATCTGTTCTTCCGTACCGTTTCGAATTGCTTTTTCAAACTGCATTTCCATCTCCACAGTGAAAATAACGTGTTGATGCCTGGGAAGTTCTCTCAAAAGCAGCGGCGTACGCAGTTTATAGTATTTTGCATATTCGCAAATTCTGCAAACATGCTCATATTCCTCCGACACGGACAGAACGTTATCTGCCGGATTGCTGATTCCCGTATAAATATTGATCGGAATCTGACTGTACAGTGCATAATTCATTTTTTCAAAGATCTGCTTTAACTGTTCTTCCGTCATCTCCTGCTCACATGAGGAGATGAGCACCGTATAATTTACCGAATCCATTCTGCATAAGCGGAACGGATACACAAGATGGCATGCCAGGCTTTCCTTCAGTGCGGTTTCCAGAATATCTGAGCCAACAGCCAGTTCCTCTCCAACCGCATTCTCAATCACAAGCCCCACCAGGAAACATGGAAATTCGATGGGGAAATCGATCTCAGCGCTTTTAAGATCTGTCTCAAGCTCTTCTTCTGATTCGTAGCTTCCGTATAATATTTTGCGCACAATTCCCTCACGGACCCATTCTTTCTGTTTTTCTACTGTGATGTGAAGATTCTCAAGCCGCTCCAATACACCGACCAGGCATTTCCATATACTTTTCTTTTTTCCATCGAAAACGGCTTCTTCCGGGTATTTTTCGGAATAACGTACAAATTTTGCCACTACCGGTCGGCTATTGTTCCAGTGCCACAAGCAAGTGGCCGCACCGATTAGAATTGATACGACACAGAGAATCAGAATCGTGTATTTTATGCTTCCGATTTTTGAAAACAATTCCGTCTGCGGAATTACAGTAATCAGGGACCATCTATTATATTTTGTTTTATATGTATTGATAACTGTATGGCTGTCTGACCATTTCTGCTCAGCAACAAAGTTCTGCCAGAGAACCGTGCCGTTTTCATTGTCAATTATACCTTGTGCCTGCTCATATCCATACAGAATATATCCGTTCTGGTCGCTCAGAAAAACTGCGCCATTATCGTCCCCCAGTACACTCATTAATAGGTTACCGATTTCTTTCTCATCCAATTCTATTAAGACAATGCCTTTCTTCCCTTGTCCGCCAAAATCAAAAGGACGTATATAGAGCATAAAATCATTGCCGTTTTCATCCTGCAAATATCTGATTCCCGGCGGATTCAATCCATACAGCTTTTCAAGAAGTGTATCATATTGCTGACCACACCCGATTGCTGCAAGTGTGGAGATTCCACGAAGCGTGTTTGGAATTACCCGGGGAATCTGAATGATATAGTCACTCTCCTGCGGCAGGATACAGATTCCTTTCACAAACCGATTCAACAGCACATAGTCCGGATAGGAAAGGGCCAGTTTATATGCTTTAAAATAGTCTTCTGACGAGATGAAATCATTTTCACTGTCCAAATATTCTTTTAAATTGGTGTCAGTACTGATATAGCGGCCAATGTTAACTACCTGATCCATTTCATTATCAAAGGTAAGCACAGCTTCCTTTGCCAGACTCTGGAATTTTTCTTTCTGTATATCCAGCAGTGACTCCTGCATCGTAATATAAATGATAATAATGGCAACGGCCGGGGCCAAAATGATGCCAAGATATGACAATAGCAGTTTAATGGATATTATGTTGTTTTTCTTCTTGTCAGACAGACTTTTTTTCATATTGTATTATCTTCTTTCATTGCTTGAAATTATGTCGAAAGTGTAGTAGGGTAAAGATATTAAATAAATAAGGAGATTCTCATGTTATTCAAAGGAAAAAAAACACTTCCCAGTCTTTGTCTGTATGTCAAAGACGATTGTATCTATCATGATTATTTAAAAGACCTTCCGCTAAAGGAGAGGGTAATTCTAGAAAAAAGCATGGAATTTTTTGACGATCCGGAGCCTTGCCATATTCATCGCAGTGCTGTCCGCACCCGTCTTACAGCAGAAATCCAGAAAGAATGCCTCTTACGTGGCTCCTGCGCCGCACCGGGTCCGCTCCTTCTGTCTTATGCGGATTTTCCGGTAATCGACCGATTTGTTCTAACGGATTAGGAAATATACGGCAAAGCCAAAAAACAGGATCGCATTCCATATTTTAATAACGCCCAAATGTCGGAGCATAAATTCAGAAACATGCTCCGTATTTCTTGTTCTCTGTATCAGAAGAATCATGATAAAAGCCGGCATGGACATGGCTGTCACATAAACCAGAAAAACCGCCCATACACCGCTTATATGATCCTTCAGCATATAGCTGATCGACGCCATATAAATCTGGCCGGTACAGAAAAATTCTCCAAAAGATATGGCAATTCCCAGGAAAAGAATCAAAAGAGGCTGAAAAACACCTGTTTTCCCGGAAAGTTTCCGTATCAGTTTATGATTGATTTTTCGAAGGCCTACCGGCAATTGTGTTCGAATGTGTCCGTAATCCTGGCGGTAAACGTGAACCGTGTCTCTGAGATAAATACAGGCAGCAGCCAGTAACAGTACCACCAGTACAAGATCAGCCACTCTCCCCACCTGATTCAAAGTCTGTTCCGGTATCTGGGAGGCAGTGAAATAGATAACGAATCCGATCGCAAAATAGGTTCCGTATTTCCCCAGTAAATACAGCATCCCATTTTTCCATACAGATGCTTTTTCGCTCAGAATCAGCGAAAGCAGCATTAAAAGCATAGATATCGAACATGGATTCAAACCTGCAAGCAGTCCTGCACCAGCCATAGCAGCAAGACTGATTCCGTTTTTCTCCTTCTCTGCGGTTATCCCATCCTCCTGCGCCAAACTCCGCGCATTTTCCAGATTTTCAATCAGTCGTTGATTGCTGTCGGATGCATCGCCGGATATTCCCTGAACTTCGGATTGGATGCGGTCCTTTCCGGTAAATACTGTATTCCCCACAAACAGAGCCGGTACTACCTGATCGCTCTCAGGTACTTCATAAGTGCGAAACATGCATTTTAACAGTTCCAGACCATTTTCTTCAATGATGTTGCAGGTTATGACCGCATCCTTAAGAGAAGAAGCTTTTATCCAGTCTTCTGCCTGCTCACAGTCATCACATGCATTTGTAGTAAAAAGAAGAAACATCCGATTTTCACTGTCTTTGATTTGCCGGATGATTTCGTTTGCCATCTGTTCCGTATTTTCTGCTGTGTCCTGACCGGATACCGGGGTAGCATCCGCCGGATTTCCGGCATCTTTCTTATCGATTCCATCTTGAGAAGTTGTATCCTGCCCATCTGCTGTTCCGGGAGTTTCCAAAAGCTGTTCTCTAAGAAATTCTTCCATGCCGTCATAACCGTTTACCCAGTAATTGCCCACCACCAGTACAGGAAGATCCGTTCCGTCCGGAATGGCTGTTTGTTCTTTCACAGTATCATAATACACTTTGCAGGAATCCAGAAAAACATTGTAGGTACGAACTTCTATGTTGAGGTTCCTGCGCTCTTCCTTCGGAATGGTTTCATCGAGTATAGCATAAAAATCAGCGTCACCCTCACAGGCTGCGCACACGTTTTCGTAAAAGAATTCCACTGTCACCGTTTTTTCATTTTCAGCGCCGCAAACATTCTGTGAAAAAGCGGTAAGAAAAGCTGCCAGTCCTGCCAGACAAGCAAGCAGGAACAAAAGTGATCTCTTCTTTTTATTGTCACAACCAGTGAACCGAAAATTATTTCCGATCATATGAGTATTTCTCCGCTCCATCGAAAAAAGGGCAATCCACGATGAATGATCTCATCCGGCTTACCCTCTCTTTTGTTTTTGAAATTTATAATTTTCCTTCTTTTTCTTCAACAGCATGCAGGATGAGATCGACAGTGCCGTCAATACCCAGAGCACTGCTATTGATGCAGAGGTCGTAACTGCAGGCATCGCCCCATTTTTTATTTGTATAATAGTTATAATAGCTTGCGCGCTGTTTATCAGTCTTGAGGAGCATGTCCTTTGTTTTTGCAGGAGTCATATCGCGAATCTTACTTACTCTCAGTACACGGTCCGCAATCGGTGCATTGATAAAAATGCGAAGACAATTATTGTTTTCTTCCAATGCATAGTCTGCACAACGTCCTACCATGACACAGGCACCTTCTTCTGCTATTTTTTTAATAGCATCAAACTGTGCCAAAAATACTTTGTGGTTGATCGGCATATCAGAAAAAGTTGACCCGCTGTATCCGTAAGAATAAGTATCCATGACAAGAGAATAAAGAAAACTTCTTGTTGGTTTTTCATCGTGATTTTCAAATAATTCTGCACACAGCCCGCTTTCCTTCGCTGCACGCTCAAGAAGTTCTTTATCATAACACGTTATGTTCAGCTTATCTGCCAGTTTTTGTCCGATTTCTTTTCCGCCGCTGCCTGCCTGACGGCCAATTGTAATAATTGTTTTCATATCGTAAACCCCTTTCTGAACTTGGTAAACATACATATATTATAGTATATTTTTTTAAAAAAGTACACCTCTAGCTTTGCAATTTCTCCAGCAGTATTTTGAAATATTTCGGCAGAGGAGCTTCAAATTCCATATAAGAACCTGTTGTCGGATGGATAAAGCCGAGGATCATCGCATGCAGAGTTTGTCCTTCCAGATTAAAAGGGCAGCGTGCAGGTCCATAGAGGTCGTCTCCGAGAAGAGGATGACCGATGCTTTGCATATGCACGCGAATCTGATGCGTACGTCCGGTCTCTAATACGAATTCCGCGTAAGTGTAGTTGCCGAATCGTTCTAATACGCGGTAATGGGTAATGGCATCTTTACCGTTTTTTACGTTTGCCGCCATTTTTTTGCGGTCATTTGGGTCGCGTCCGATAATACTGTGAATGGTGCCTTCATCCTCCTTCAGATTGCCATAGACGATACCTCGATATTTTCTGGTAATGGAATGAACTTTCAGTTGTTCTGCAAGACACTGGTGAGCCAGATCCGTTTTGCACACAACCAGGGCACCGGTGGTATTCTGATCAATGCGATGTACAATCCCGGGGCGAAGGACACCGTTGATACCGGAAAGTCCATCTTTACAGTGGTATAAAAGTGCGTTCACCATTGTTCCAGTGTAATGTCCCGCAGCCGGGTGAACCACCATTCCCTTCGGTTTGTCAACCACAAGGAGCTGATCATCTTCATAGAGGATGGAAAGCGGAATGGGCTCTGCTTCTGCCCGCAGTTCCTCCGGTTCTGGTATAGAAACCTGGAGCTGATCATTGCTATGCAGTTTATAATTGCATTTTACCGGCTTGTCATTCACCGTCACTTGTCCATTTTCCACCAGTTTTTGTATATAGGAGCGAGACAAACCATCCAGTTGATCGGCAAGAAACCGGTCAATCCTCGTATTTTGTTCTTCCGGAGAAATATGAAAATCCAATATCTGTTCCATAGTCACCTGTAGTTTTCAGCTTTCTTTTTTAAAAAATCATAGTCTTCATCCTTGTAAAAAAACAGCACCAGAACCAGGATGACAGCCACAGAAACCGTCACATAAATATCAGCCACGTTAAAAATCGGGAAATTGATCAGGCTGAAATAAATAAAGTCTACAACATACTGGAACCGGATCCGGTCAATAAAATTGCCGAGGGCACCGGCTAAAAGCACAATACTGATAATGCGGGCCGGCAGATACCTTCCTGTGTGCGGCATTTTGAAATAAAGCCAGACGATAACAACAGCCATCGCCACGGTCAGAATATAAAACAGCCATTGCATATCCTTGAGCATACCAAAAGCAGCACCTGTATTTTCCAGATACTGCAGTTCAAGAACCCCCGGAATTAAAGGGATGCTGTGCTGATTTTTGAGAAAAGTCACGGCAAGATATTTTGTCCACTGATCCAGCATCGTCAAAAGGATCACGCCTGTAATCAGCCAAAGAATGGAAAGAGCATTTTTGTTTTTCATTTTATTCATGGTCAATTCGGTCTCCGTTTATAAAATCAAGTGCGGAAAGGATCTCTTCATCTGTGACATTCGTATCAATATAGGCTTTTCCGATAGCTTTCAGTAAGATAAACCGTATTTTCCCCTGCTCCATTTTTTTGTCCAGTTTTGTTGCCGCAAGGATTTTTTCGGGTTCCAGACCCTGAAACGTAATGGGAAGATCAAACCCCACATTCATATCACGGATCTCATACAGCTCTTCCATGGAAAGCATCCCGCGTTTATAAGAAATATATGCGGCCGCAACCATGCCAAGCCCGACACACTGACCGTGATGAAGCTCAAAATTCATCAGTTTTTCAATGGCATGGCCGATCGTATGACCGAAATTCAGCAGAGCGCGTTCTCCTTTTTCCTTTGGATCCTTTTCAACTACATATTTCTTGATTTTACAGCACTTCGCGATCATTTCTTTTAATATTTCCGTATCGCGATCAAGGATATCAAACATATGATTAATTGTCCAGTCATAGAACGCTTCATCCTTAATAAGACCGGATTTCAGAACTTCACCCATTCCACAGGAAAACTCAACATCCGGAAGTGTTTTCAGAGTACTGAGGTTCATATATACAAGCACCGGCTGATGGAAGGCTCCGACCATGTTTTTATACTGCCGGAAATCAACCCCGGTCTTTCCGCCAATGCTGCTGTCCACCTGAGCCAACAGCGTAGTGGGAACCTGAACGAATGAAATCCCACGCAGATAGCTGGCAGCGGCAAATCCGGTCAGATCCCCGGTCACGCCGCCTCCCAAGGCCACAAGAAAGTCCTTACGGTCAAATTTTTCAAGGATCAGATGTTCATAAATATCATTTACCGTATCAAGATTTTTCTGTTTTTCGCCTGCCGGAAAGGTAAATACGCTCACATGGGAACAAACCTGTTCCAACTGTTCTTTTACCTGATCCAGGTAAATCGGCCCTACATTGGACTCGGTTACAATACAGACTTTTCTTTTGTCCAGAGACAGATTTTTGATTGCTGCTCCAAGCTCTGAAAAGTCATTTTTCAATAAAATCTCATAAGAAAATTCATTTTCTTTCTGAACTTTAATCGTGGATGTGCTCATAATATCTCCTTTAACTGTATCGGTAAATACGGACCACGTATCTGCCTTTTTTTGTCTTATTTTCCGAACCGCCAAAGCGGAATTTCCCTTTGCCGCGGACCGATATGACGTCTCCTTCTTTTAATGCATAACCGTTTGAAGTGACCATTTTCCCATTTACAAACACTTTTCCGCCCTCAATTAAGGGTATCATACTGTTTCTCGAACTTTGAAATGCCAGGGAAATGACTGCATCCAGACGAACAGAAGCTACGGTACCGGTTATCTCTTCCTCTTTTCTGGTAACAGCCAACTCCGGGGCCGGCACTTTACAAATAACAATATTCGTGTGTTTCACGCAGCAAAGCTCCATCTGAATATATTCAGCAATCCTTACTTCACAAAACACATAGGCACTAAAATCTTCCTGAATAAGAATATCCCCTGTCTTACTGCGATCAATCCCCAAATTTAAGAGGGCTCCAAGATAATCACGGTGGGTCAGTACCTCAGAATATTTTAAGGATTTTGGCTTAATGTGCAGGCAGCATATCGGAAAGTTCCATTCATAAGAAAGAGCATCAGGAAGAAATGCTATCATCTGACGCTCTGACATCTCATAACCGCCGGACCACTGCAGGGAAACTCCCTGCAGCACCCGGGAAAGGCTATGTACCATATGCTGTTCATTCAAATCCAGAAAATCAGAAAAAGTTACAATATCACGCTCGTACGCGGTGCGGTACAATTCCAGTATTCTTTTTTTAAACTGATCTTCTTTATCCATATAACAAACTTAACTGATACTTCTAATAGATCTCTGGTTACAATATTCCACGGTGACTTATGCGCATCAGAAATTGCTGCGCATGGACGGAAGATCAAAAGCTCCGTTTAAAATTTCCTGGAAATCACCGGAAATATCCACATCAGCCGGTGTAAGGATGAAAATATAACTGGAAATTTTCTGAAGACTTCCGTTTAAGGAATAACATGCACCACAAGTGAAATCAATGATTCTCTGGGCAACATCTACATCAAGGCCTTCCAGATTCAATACAACGGTACAGGCATCAAGCAGTGTATCAGCGATTTCTCTGGTGTCTTCCATGGAAGTGGGACGGATCACACTTACTTCCATAGCAGAACCTCCTTTTTTGCGCATCGGCGTAATCTTACTGTTGTTCTTCGGCTTGGAAGAAGAAGCGGCGGTCGCTGCGGTACGCTGTTTGTAAGACGGCTGCTTCTGTTCTTTTGCCGGTGCTGCGGCCTTCGGTGCAGGTTTCACATCGTCAAGATCATCAAGATCATCTTCATCACTGAATTTTTTGAAGAAACGACGCTTTGGCTTGCTGTCCTCATAGTCATCATCGTCATCAAAATCATCGTCATCCAGGAATTCGTCATCATCGTCAAAATCATCGTTCAGTTTTATTGCATCTAAAAACTTGTCAATAAGCCCCATTTTACTCTCCTACCTTCTATCTGTTATAGTTACGTTCTCCGAAGATGCTGGTTCCCACACGAACCATGGTCGCACCTTCTTCTACCGCCACCTCATAATCGTTCGACATTCCCATACTCAGAACATCCACATTAACATTATTAATGTTTTTGCCATTTATGTCAACACTTAATTTCTGTAATTTCCGAAAAATTCCCCTGTTTTCTTCCGGATTCGACACAAACGGAGCAATCGTCATCAGACCGCGGATGCGAACATGGCTGCACTTGCTGCTGATCTCCTCAATAAGAGGAATGGTTTCCTCCAAAGCGACACCGAATTTACTCTCTTCCTGAGCCACATTCACCTCGATCAGGATATCCGCTGTTCGATTATGCTTTGCAGCTTCGCTGTCGATGGTCTCTGCCAGACGCAGAGAATCAACAGAGTGAATCAGAACTGCCTTATCGATGATATATTTGACTTTGTTTCGCTGGAGATGACCGATCAGATGCCAACAGATATCTTTGGGCAGCACCTCATATTTTCCGGCCATTTCCTGTACTTTATTCTCACCGAAATTCCGAACTCCTCTGTCATACAATTCACTGATCATTTCATTTGGCTTGGTTTTACTGACAGCGATCAGTGTGACTTCCGACGGATCTCTCCCGACGCGTCTGCACGCCTCCTCAATGTTATTCCATACTTTCTGGTAGTTTTCATATAACATATGCTCGCCTCTTTCTTATGTTTTGCAGAATATCTTGAACTGGAATGACTAAATCAGTATAAAATGGCCTCTTCTTTTACGGTAGTGCTGTCTTCCACAATATGATCGAACTGCGCCAGACCGTAAGATGTGTCTGTCTCAACAATGCAGTACTCATCATTTTTATCAATGATGACGATTTTCCGAAATACGGCATAACCCTTATTGATACAGTATACACCTTCCAGAGATGCTGTGTCACCGATCACATAACGGTCACCGGAACCGGATTTTATAATAATGTCACCAGGAGTAAAGTCGGATTTATCCACATAATAAAGACCATCTTTGTGTTCATATAGCGTCACTATGTCAAATTCCGTTGTGGTCTCTCCCTTATCATTTTTTATTTCTCTTAAAAAGCCCAGCTCACTGCTGTCGCCGCCTTTTGTGGCATAAGCTTCCGGAATAGTATAAAACTCCTTGTTTACAATTGAGCTGATCGGTATTTTCAGTCCGCTCTGCGTGTTGGTCACAAGCTCAATATCCAAAAACCGGTCATTCGCATAGCGGATTACACCGGTTGAGAACCGCAGTTCACCCAAATAGGATCCATCCTCCTGACTATGGATAATCAGATCCGCAACCTGGGATGCACCATCTTTTAAGAATTTTACACGAATGGTGGACCTGTCACCCAACTGTATGATCAGCTTATCTGAGAGCGGTATGAACAGGGACCAGCTTTCTTCCGTAATTATTTTATATACAGGATCCCCGGCGGATATGCGTTCTTTTGTCTTCAGATTTTCCACATGATACGACTTATTGTTGATCTGCTCCGCAGTAATATCGGAGATCTGCATATCTTCATAGCCGTCCATACTATACAGGATCAATCCGTCCTTTGACGAATAGCAGATGGTCTGTCCTCCAACCGTTGCATTGGCACCATTTCCAGTGTTCACAGGAGCGATTACACCGGAATTCTGCAAAAGGCTTCCTTCAATCTCGTATTTGAAACTGTAGAGCTTGTTATAATTAGTCGTGTCAAAATGAGTGGAAAAGGAAGACATCTGGCTGCGCAGTTTCTGCAGCGCACTGTCCGTCAGTTCCGATACCGTCTCCTCAGACTGACTCTCCCCGATACTGTACACAACACCGTTTTTGCGTACCTTTGCATTTTCAGGTGCGTAATAAGTCAGATACCCGGAAGTGTCCGCGGTAAGGACCTCCTCAGAACGCATAACAATACCCGTGTAAGTCTGGTTTTTAGCCAATGGTCCGGAAGTCACCTGATAAGTAGAAATATGGTCTGCGGTCAGATAAAGTATAATACTGATCGCCATATAAAGGAAAAGTGCGCCGAAAATAATGGTACCGATATTTAAAGTAAAAAGTTCCTTTATATTCGCAAGCAGGCTGTGTGATTTCTTTTTCTGTTTTTTCTTCTTATTTGAAACTGCCAAATTGTTTACTCCTCACAAAAACGGACAGCTTTTGAAGGCTGTCCATTTTGGTTTATCATAATACTACATCATCTATAATACTACAATATGTTTCCTATTTCAACTTTTATAATGCTACAAGAACTTTATCTTTCATACTCTCCGGCAGTACGCTCTCATTTACAGATAAACTGATGATAAAATCAAGGTTGCATTTCTTACTGATTTCTTCTAATTCAACAATTGTGGGAATCGGATCTGCATCTTCCAATTTGGCGATCTTCAGAAAGCCATCGAGATACATGGCTTCAAGATCGTGGTCCTGTGAAATAATGCCGCATATAAAGCCTACAAACTGCTCACTGTTCATAATTGGATAACTGGACACGTCGATCAGACGAATCTTATTATTTAATTCATACATATGTTTTGAATTCTTATCAAGGTAAACAATATTGCCATTTGCGGATTTAATTGCACTATTGACCTTGTCCAATAATATTTTAGTCTTTCCCTTTCCTTTCTCTCCAACAATCAATTGAACCATAGCAATTTCCTCCTTTGGGTATGTAATAATTTCATTTAATATTCAATTTATACGTTCAATTATAGTGTATTTCTAATAAAAAAACAATCATTAATTGAAAATTCATATACTTTTTGACAGTTAATAGTTATAGGCGGAATTTGATACCGCAAGCAGTGTATTCATCTGATTATACAGTGAATCTTTTCCAAGAGCACGCATGATAATCGAGATATGCAGTTTTCCATATGCATTTTGTGACACAAGGGCAAGACAGCTTCCGGCCTGATCGGTAGTTCCTGTTTTTCCACCAAGTACCGTCACACCCTTTGGCGGAACGGCTGTATTTACCAAATAATGGTCTGTGGAGTCCAAAGTAACCGACTGTTCATTCCCTTCTGCGTCCAGATAGTTGATTTCATAGACCGACAGCTGCATCACATCGACAAAGTGACTGTACGTAAGCGCATGGTTCAGCATCAGATAGATATCATAAATACTGGTATAGTGGGATTCGTTATGAAGTCCCGAAGGATTCATAAAATGAGTGTCAAAACAGCCAAGGGCATTGGCCTCTTCGTTCATCATAGCCACAAATTCTTCGGCTGTACCTCCCACATGCCTTGCAATGGCCATGGCAGCATCGTTGCCGGAATGGATCAACAACCCGTGAAAAAGATCGTCCATGGAAACCTGATCTCCGATTTCAAACCCACAGACCTGAGAACCGGCTTCCAGTTCCAGATCTTCCCAGGTAATCGTGACTACGTCCTCCATGTTTCCATATTTCAGTGCAAGTATGGCTGTCATGATTTTTGTTATGCTGGCCGGATAAATATGATCATGAAGAGAATCCGAAAAAAGGATTTCCTTATCATCAACAGAAAAAAGTGCGCCAATCGCATTCCCCTCCATGGTAATCTCACTGTTCCCTACATCTTCTTTAGAAACACACAGATCGGCTGCAAACCCACGGGCAGTCTGAATGTTGCCTTCCACGGTATCGGAAAATACCAGTTCATCAGCATTATAGGGCACACTCATATCCAGCCGCTTCGATTTCTGAAGAAGTATAATTGCCGTTATACCGGCAGCAAAAGCCACAATAAGAATGGATACAAGAATAATCGTGCTTTTGACGCGGGTATTTGTTTTTTTTATATTGTTTGTCATGCACGCTCTCCTACAATATGGATTTTACTCTGAAGTCCAACGTTGAGTACAATTCCCATGCCAATATAGAGACTGACCAGAGAAGTCAGCCCATAACTCAAAAACGGAAGGGGGGTTCCGGTATTCGGCATCAGTCCGGTGGCAACACAGATGTTAATGAAACTCTGAAAGCTTACCACCGACGCCACTCCGCAGCAGATAATCTTACCTGCCATGTCTTTCGCACGCCTTCCCATTAAGATACATTCCAGATCGATCAGTAAAAGCAGAATAACGATACCGCAGGTTCCCAGGAAACCAAGCTCTTCCCCCGCAACTGCAAAAATAAAGTCCGTCTGGATCTGTGATACAAAATTACCTTTATTGGCAGAAGATACCTCATTGTTATTCAGGCCTTTACCGGTCAACTGACCGCTTCCGATGGCTGTGATTGAATTTTCCTGCTGGGTTGTATTATCCTGATATTCTTCGTTATCCGGATAGAGCCAGGCCATGATTCGGGTCCTCTGATAGGGCTCGATCAGCTTCTGATCCGGCTGAACCACGATCATCAGAAACACCACAAGCAGAGGAACCACCACAAGCAAAATACCGCCGATGATCTTGTAACTGAGTCCTGCAATGTAAATCAGAACACAGAACAGCAGCATGATCGTAATGGTGTTTTTTAAGTCCGGCTGTACATAAACCAATACAAGCGGCAGGGCCAACAAAAGAACTGCCTGAACGATCACGCGAAAACTGTTGATTTTTTCTTCATGATCCAGAAAGTATTTGGCAAAAAACAGGATGATGAAGATTTTTGTCAGTTCTGTGGGCTGAAATCGGATTCCGGCAATCTCAATCCACCGGGTGGCTCCTCCGGTGGATTCTCCCACCAGGCGAACACCTAGCAGCAAAAGCAGATTTACCCCGTAAATCACCCATTGAAAGTTCAGAAGCCAGCTGTAATCAATCAACGAAAAGATAATCATCATGACAAAGCCCAGCACCACTCCCATAAACTGTCTCGACTGGAGCGAGGCCTCAGCACTTCCCACAAGCAGCACGCCAAGAATACTGATTGCAACCAGCCAGAGAATCAATCTGAAATTGTAATCTTTTATTTTAAATTTTCGAATCATTTGTTCTGTTATTTCCTATCTTTTTTAAAGAATGCTGCAGCAGCGGAAACTCCGCGATCAACCGCTCGTTTGCCTGGGTATAGGTAATGGCAACTTTCTGTTCATCCACAGCAATGTATTTGCTTGCAGCCTGTATCATCTCATTTTTCAGCATAAGCAGCATACTGGGTGAGCAGTCAATACGCTCTGCGATCAGAAGTACTTTCAGCCGGTCCTTTGCAACTGAGCCGGATTTTCTTTTGTGAAGAGAAAATACTCCCATAAAAATTCCCCCGCTTATTTTCTGAAGATTCGCTGAAAGACACCTTTTTTCTGGTTCAGGTTCAAAAAAGGAATCTCTTCGCCACATATTCTGCGGCAAATATTCTGATATGCCACAGCAGAAAGAGAATCTTTATCAATAAGAGATTCCCCCTGGTTGGTGGCAATAACAATCTGCTCATCATCCGGAATGGCTCCGATCAGATTGACTCCCAGAATATCAACCACATCTTCCGCAGACATCATATCACCTCTCCGGATCATATCCATGCGGAGTCGGTTTATGATCAGATCGATCTTCTGTATTTCCTGTGCTTCCAGCAGCCCGATGATGCGGTCCGCATCCCGGATAGCGGATACTTCCGGTGTCGTTACCACCAAAGCACGGTCAGCGCCGGCGATGGCATTGCGGAACCCCTGCTCAATTCCGGCCGGGCAGTCCAATATGACGTAATCAAACAGATCACGAAGCTGGGAAACCAGCTTTTGCATCTGCTCCGGCGAAACGGCTGATTTATCCCTGGTCTGCGCAGTGGGCATCATGCAGAGGTTCGGATTACCTTTGTCTCTTATCAGGGCCTGTTTCAGACGGCAGTTTCCCTCGACGACATCCACCAGATTATATACGACCCGGTTTTCCAGTCCCATGACCACATCGAGATTACGAAGGCCGATATCCGTGTCAACCAGAACAGTCTTATAACCCAGCCGGGCAAGGCCGGCTCCGACACTGGCGGTAGTGGTGGTTTTTCCAACACCGCCCTTTCCTGATGTTACTACAATTACTTCACTCATATACTTTCCTCCCAGAACTTATTGTCATCTTCGACTGCTTCATCTGCATGTACTTAAGAGAACTTCCATAAGCCTAGTCTGTCTGTACACTTGTGACACCTTCTACAGAAGCCTGGTTATTTAGAATTTCTGTTTCATCACTTAGATCGAAATAGTATCGGATAATATCCTTTCCTACCAGCATGGCATTGGTGGACGAGAAACCGTTCGCAATACGCACAGCGATGGAAATCTGGGGATTCTCAGAGGGGGCAAATCCGATGAACAGAGCATGGTCCGGTGTGGTTTTTGATTCCTGCGCCGTACCGGTCTTGCCGGAAACTTCTATGCTCAGTTCCGCAAATTCCGGTTTATTGGCAATTACATTACGCATGCCGGTATGGATGATATCCCATGTTGTACTGCTTATGTTTACCTTGCTCAGTATCTCCGGTGTATAGTCTTCTATCACGTTGCCCGCTGAATCGGTAACTTTATCCAAAAGCGAGATATTATAACTGGTACCGCTGTTAGCCAGAGTGCTAACATAGCGGGCAAGCTGGGTGGTTGTGTACAGCTGTGTACCTTGTCCGATGGAAGTCTGGATACCAAAGCTGTCTGAAATCTGGGGCTCTGTCTCAGAGATCTCAATTCCGGAGGGCTTGTCCAGATCGAACATTTCCGAATATGCCTGCAGTTTCTGGAGAGCCAGGGAATCACGGAAATTGCCTTCTTCGTCAATTCCCATCTCATAGGCTACATTACAGAAGAATACGTTGCAGGATTCTTTGATTCCGTCAACCACACTCAAATCACCATGGCCGTCTTTATTCCAGCAGTTCAGAGGTGTTTCCGTCAGATCGAAGACACCGGAACAATGGAAGGTACTGCTTTCGCTGATTACTCGCTCCCCGAGACCTGCAGCAGCCGTCACCAGCTTAAATGTAGAACCAGGTGCCGTAGCCTGCTGGGTCGCCTTGTTATAAAGCGGACGGGACAGATCGTTGTATATCTTTCTGTAATAGCTTACATCCATATCATTTGCCAGTTTGTTGTTGTCGTATCCCGGATAGGTGACACAGGCAAGGATTTCACCGGTATTGGGATCCGTCACTACCGCAGAACCGGAGCATGGCTCCAGTGCCAGCTGTGCCGGCGTAATTTCAAGTTTCTGTATTTTTGCACGAATCAGGTCATAACTGCTCATGTTACCGGATGCAAATGCTGTATAATCAGCATCGTCTGCTGGGAGGATACCCTGATCATATAGAATCTGGCAAAGCTGATCTCCGCTGATCCGGTCATTTTTCAACAGATACTTGTAGAGCAGCTTGGAAAAATCTTTGCTGGTGGAGAGATAATCCGTAATATATTTGGCCAGAAAGTCATAGACCTGCTGGGAATCCAGATAAGCATCTTCGCTGGCTGCGATACTGATATCAATCCAGTTCTGGCTGGCAGCATAGGTCAGATACTCCTTCAGACTGATACTCTCCTCTTTGATCCACTGTATATAAACCGAATCACTGGTATCAATGGCACCCCGATCAAGGATACCTGTCTCGTCCATCAGAAGATCATCGACAATATAGGTAACATATTCCTGCATTTCGGTTGAAAGATCTTTGTAGGCAGTGGGTGAATTGCCGGTAAGTTCCAGCTGTATCTGATTAAATACTTCTGCCTGCTTTTGGTCATATGCATTCTGCAGTGCCTGCTCTGTCACGGATGCGTCCTCCGCAGAAAAATGAGCCGTGTCGATCAAACTGTTTTTGATCAGCGCATTGTAAACATCATAAATCGGAATTTTTATCTCCGATGCATCTCCCATGGAGGTACGGTCAAATTCTTTTTCATTTACGATTACGCTGAGCAGAATACCTGCCAGACGCTGTTCAAGAATCTTATAGGTGGCAATCTGAAGCTCCTTATCGATGGTCAGATACACATCATTGCCAGCCTTAGGTTCAATGCGCGAATCTTCATCAATTTTAAGTACCTTACCCAGAATATCCACGTGTACCACTTCTTTCCCATCACTTCCCTGAAGAGTGGTCTCCATCACTTTTTCAATACCGGCTTTACCGATGATGGAAGTGGAGGAATAGTTGTTACTGATAGCCCGAAGTTCGGTCAGTTCCTCGGCAGATGCTTTTCCGGTATAGCCGATGATAGAAGCAAAATAAATGCTGTCCGCATAGACACGCTTGGTGTCTTCAACAATTTCAATGCCTTCCAGCGAATCCTTGTTCTCAGACAGAGCAGCAACCGATTCCTGCGAAATATCCGTCGCAATAGTCACCGGGACGTATTTCTGATAACTGGTGGTCGAAAGCGCATACCGAATCGTGGTTATTTTCAAGACTTCGTCTTTTGATAATTCCTTTGGCAGACCGACCGCTTCCAGCTCATCGTCCTTGTAGGGCTTTTCTTTATTATATATTGAGAAACGTTCCGTGCCGGTAAGATATTCCATAATCTCATCCGCTGTTGCCTCAGCCTCATTTTCTTCCAGATCATCAATCAGAGCATGTCCGTAAACATCGGCGCGGAATCTGGAAAGAGAACTTCCGGTGACATCAAAGGCATAATTATTATTTTCATCCAGAATAATATGAAAATCATGGCTGATGCTGTCACCGTTCGATTCCAGTATTTTAATGATATGATAAGCTTCTCCATTCAGAGCCAGAGCCTTCTCGCGGTTGGTATCATACGTACCGCTGTCTTCCAGAGTCAGAGAATAAGACAGCTCATTGGACGCCAGTATGTTGCCGTTCCGGTCGTAAATATAACCGCGGGTACTTTTCAAAGTACGCTCTTTCGTAGTCTGAAGCGAGAAGTTATTCGCGTATTCTTCACCGCGGATGATCTGAAGATCATACAGACGGTTGATCAGAATTCCGGAAAGTATCAGAAAAAAAGCGGCTAAAACCGTTGTTCTGCTGATATGTACTCTTTTGCACAGGTTTAATAGTTTCTTAACCATAATGCCATTTTTCCTCTTGCTTCCTTTTTCACCAGATATTTATTGATCCGGTAAAAAATTCGATATAATACGATAGTTACTAATACAGTATACACAAGTTCCGGCAGCACCACTGATCTGAGGTATGCGAAATAATTTAGTTTACCGCGCAGAAGGAACAAAAACAGATACACTGCTGTGTTGTAGATCAGATCAGAGCCGGCAATCATAACCATAGGAACTTTTACATCTTCATCAAAATATACTTTACAGAAAAATCCGCTGAAAAAGCCGAGATACATATAAATCAGCGCATAAACTCCCAGCACACTCCCGATTCCGTAGAAAAGATCGATCAGAAGCCCGCTGAAAAAGCCTACCAGCAATCCCTCCTTTTTTCCCTGCATAAACCCAAAGGAAATCGTAAGGATCAGGAGAATGTTCGGAACCACCGAAGCAATTTCAAAAAAACAGAAAACCGAACACTGAAGAAGGAAGCAGGCAAGAATCAATAATGCCAGAGTGATCTTTCTTCTCATTCCTGTTCCTCCTTGCTCTGTTTTAAATCAGTAATAATCAGCACTTCTCGCAGATGTCTGAAATCAACGGATGGAATAATAGTGCCGGAAGTGGTCAGATTATTGGAATCCAACTGCATATCGCTGATGTATCCGATCAGAAGACCGGTCTGAAATTTTTCGCTGACGTTTGAAGTCACAATGGCATCACCTTCCTGGACTTTGCCCTCCTCATAAGTCAGCTGAGTAAAATCAATCTTACCCTCATTCATTTTAAGAAGATTGCCGGTAACGACACAGTGATCGGATGTATTTGCCACCATGGCACTGACATTGCTGGTATCATCAATAACGGAACGCACCGTTGCCCAGTTATCTCCCACTTCGGTGATGATACCGACCAGCCCTCCGTCGGCCAAAACATTCATGTCCACAGCCAGTCCGTCACGGGTACCTTTATTAATCACAAACGTGCTGTACCAGTTTCCCGGATCTTTGGAGATAACTTCGGCCCCCACCATATTATACTGTGAGTATTCCGATGAAAGTTCATAGAGTTTTTCCAGCCGATCAAGCTCTGTCTGACTCTGCAGCAGCAGATTATTCTGCATGGTAAGTTCATCCACTTTTGCCTTCAGCTGTGCATTTTCCTGTGCAAGTTCTTTCACATCCCGCAGACTGTCCGCCTGTGCCGTAAGCCATTTACCCACGGCATTGATGCCGTTCTGAAAAGGAACTACAACATAGCCCGCTGCGTTGCGTACCGGTGCGGCAACGGACTGACTGGAAAGGGTAAGTAAAATCATACTCAACGCCACAATGGTCATGATCACGATCAAATGTTTGCTTTTTAAATTAATTTTAAATTTCTTTCTCATTTCTTTTCCTTTATTGAACGCGCCCATTTTTTCAGGGCCTTATGGGTAATCAGTTCTTCGAGACCTTTTATGGTACATAATTCATAATAGGATGAAAGTTTTATCGGATATCCAGTAAAACTCTCTATGTATTTATCAAGTCCCGGGATCCGGGTGGTTCCGCCGGTGAGATAAATACCTTCTGCAGCCACACTTGCTGCAATCTGGGGCGGAATCCGTTCGATAAAAGTTTTCAATTCCGAGGCAATGTTTTCCAATGGTTCCCTTATTGCCTCACGCACAAGGGCAGCAGAGACAACACCTTCACGCGGAATGCCGGAAAGAGTATTGATACCCACAACCTTGCGGCCTTCCCTGCGATCGCCGTTCAGATTGGCCATGGCAATTTTCAGCCTTCTTGCTGTCCGTCTTCCGATCAGCAGGTTATAATTTCTCCGAACCATATCGCAGATAGATTCATTTAACTGTTTGCCGCCAAAGTATATGGTTTTGCTGATGATCACCTGCTCATTGGCGATAATGGAAAAATCAGTACTTTCCGCACCGATATTAACCACCATAGAACCCTTTGTTTTACTGATGGGGATTCCCAGGGCAAGGGCATCACAAACAGGCCGCTCTACCAGGTATACCTGGGGCTTATGCAGCAATCCGTTGTGGGTAATGGCATAGTAAGCACGTCGTTCGATTTCAGACATATTCATTGGAACACTAAAATAAATCACGGGGCCATGGCCTATATACCGATCTGTCTTTCGCAGAAGGGTATGAAGCACAACTTCCACGTGATTCACATCCGCAATGGCACCATAGGCAACAGGGCAGGAAATCTGCACATTTTCCGGTGTTTTTTCAAACATCTCATAGGCATCATTCCCCACAGCAAGAAGCTGGTCCTGATTCCTGATGGCTAACATACTTTTTTCTACTGTAATCTTATTCTTTTTCAATGAGAAGATTTTGACGGAACTGGTCCCCAAATCCACTCCGTAAACATTTCCAAATGACATGAAAGTCAATCCCCTCCAAATCAGTTTAACAGAATACCCTCTTCCTGAAAGCTGAAATATTGACAATCTCCGATAATAATATGGTCCAGAATGTGGACGCCGAGCAGTTCCCCTGCCTGCTGGACTCTTCTGGTCAGATCAATATCCGCCTGACTGGGCGCAGCATCTCCACTCGGGTGGTTATGAACTAAAATCAGATTTACCGCATGAAAACGAAGGGCGGACAGAAAAAGCTCCCGCGGCGACACAAGGGAAGCATTTACTGTTCCCTTTGATATCATTTCATCGCCGATGAGATGATTTTTGGTATCAAGCATCATACAAATCATCACTTCCTGCTCTTTGTGTCGAAGCTGTTCTTTATAGTAATCGGCAATGCTGCCGGGTTCTGTAAAGCACAGTCCTCTCCTGGCCTGATACGTGGCAATTCGTTTTGACAGTTCCCCAATACATAGAATCTGTATGGCCTTTACCCTGCCGACTCCGCTAAGCTGCATCAGTTCCGGACCGGTCAGATGGCAGATGCCCAGAAGTCCGTTATCCTTTTTGGACAATCCCAGAATCTTGCCGGCCAGATTCACAGAACTGACACCTTTTGTGCCGGTGCGTATGATCACAGCGAGAAGCTCCGCATCCGTCAGGCTGGAAACACCGTATTTCTGGCACTTTTCATAGGGCCTGTCTTCTGCTTTTTCATCCGGAATAACTGTATTATTTTGTCTCATGATTCCTTATACTCTTTGATAAAGATACCGGAACCTATCAAAACCCTGTCTGTAAAATCGGCTATCAGCTCGGTTTTACACAAGACATTCTAGCATAAATCAAATCCAATGTATACGGAATTTATCATAAATTAATATATTTTTTTGCAATTAATTCGGCTATTTTTACCCCATCTACGGCTGCCGAAGTAATGCCTCCGGCATATCCGGCGCCTTCTCCGCAGGGGTACAGACCTTCTAAAGACAGGCTGATTCCACGCTCATCCCGGACGATCCGAACCGGAGATGAACTGCGGCTTTCCACTGCGGAAATCAGTGCATCAGGGCGGTTATAGCCGGGAATTTTATCAGAAAAAGCTTCTATTCCTTCCTCAATGGAATCGCCGATAAAAGATGGAAAAATGCCGCGCACATCGGTAAATGCAAATGCACCTTTCATACAGGGAAGCATGTCCGGCTTCGAAACGGAAGGAATATTCTGTTTGTAATCCCCATAGTACTGAACCGGGATCCTGCCTTTCCCCGCGCGAAAGGCCCGTTCCTCCAGATCGCGCTGAAACAGAATGCCATTTAGCTCCTTCGGCGTATCCCTGTCTCCGTATGATGCATAATCACCGGGGGTAACGGTTACGATAATTGCACTGTTTGCATGTTCGCTGTCTCTTTTTTGATAACTCATGCCATTAACGGCAAGCCTTTCCTCTTCTGAGGATGCATTTACCACATAGCCGCCCGGACACATACAAAAGGTATAGACACCTCTGCCTTCTTTTGTCTGGTGCATCAGTTTGTAGCTGGCAGCCCCCAATGCCGGAATCTCCGTTTTTCCATATTGAGCCTGGTTTATCATGGTTTGGGGATGTTCCATACGGACCCCGACAGCAAAGGATTTTGCCTCCATAGAAACCTTTTTTCCTGCAAGCATAAAAAAAGTATCTCTGGCACTGTGACCGGGCGCCAGTACTACCACCTCTGCCGGAATGATTTCCCGGTCATTTACGGTGACAGAAGCTATTTTTCCGTCTTTGACATTCAGATCGGTAACTTTCGATTGAAAACGCACTTCTCCGCCTAAAGCGATAATCTGATTTCTCAGATTTTGCACGATCTTATATAAAACATCCGTACCAAGATGCGGTTTCTGCTGATAGACGATTTCTTCCGGTGCTCCCATGGATACAAGTATTTTCATTACCATCCGTCCGCGCCCGTCTGCATCCTTGATCAGCGTATTCAGTTTGCCGTCTGAGAAGGTGCCGGCACCGCCCTCACCGAACTGAACGTTGCTCTCCGGATTCAGTTCTCCTGTTTGCCAGAACTTCTCTACTGTTTTCTTTCGGTCTTCCACCGCCTCTCCCCGTTCCAGCAGAAGCGGGTGATAGCCTGCACGGGCCAGCATATACCCGCAGAACAGCCCGGCCGGTCCGCATCCTACGATGATCGGACGATGTGTCAGAAGCTCCGTTCCACATTCCGGAAAAACATACTTCACCGGATTAATTGACATAATATTATTATTGTGAACCTTTTTGAGTATCGCACTTTCTCTTTTTACCCGCAGATCAACCGTATACACAAACAACAGCTCGTTTTTACGCCTTGCATCCAGAGACTGACGAACAATTTGAATTTCCTCGATCTGATTCTCCGGGATATGGAGCATCTTCGCCGCTTTTTTACGAATTTCTTCTTTGTGATGCTCGATCGGAAGCTTTAATTGTGTGATACGAATCATAGATATAAATTCCTTTCTATTTCAGTTGGATCTCCGCAGCTGATATTATGATCGCGCTGCAGAAATTCCCGCCAGCGCACCGCTTGACCAGGCCCACTGCAGATTGTAGCCGCCGCAGGCACCATCCACATCCAGCAGTTCACCGCAAAAATAAATGCCGGAAACAAGGCGTGATTCCATAGTTTCGGAATTGATTTCCTTTAAGTCTACACCGCCGGAACAGACCTGTGCATGTTCAAATGACATCGTCTCTTTTACCGGTACTTCCAGTTTTTTGATCTTTTCGGCCAACTGTTCTTCTGTTTTTGTGTCGATCATCAGCACATCGATCAGTTTGTCCGGAAACAGCCCGATCAGTGATTCCCGAAGCGTTTTATATGGGTTGTGCGCTCTTCTTTCTTTCAGAAAAGTAAGCAGCCCCTCCGGATCGAACTCCGGAAGGAAATCAAGGTACATGGAAACCGTACATTTTTCATATAGTGCCCTTGCCGCATAGCGGCTGAGCTGGAATACCGGGATTCCGGATATTCCGTAATCTGTAAGCTGCACCTCACCGCATTCCTGCTTCAGGGGAAGGCCGTTAATGACAAGAGTCACACAAGCACCGGTCCGAACTCCGGCCCATTTCGTGTAAAACCGTCCGGTTCCCTTTATTCCTGTCAAAGCCGGCATCGGTTTTACAATAGTATGCCCCAGATCCGAAGCCAGCCGGTATCCGCTTCCGTCCGCGCCCTCAATTGCCGAAGCCTTTGAACCGCAGGCAAGGATCACGCGGTCACAGGGATACTCCCAGGTCTTAGTGGCAACCAAAAAGCCCTCATTTGTTTTTCTGATTTTCAGCACTTTCTCCTGGGTCTTTCGTTTGATTTTCAGGTTTCGAGCTTCCATCTCCAGCACTTCCATCACACTGGATGCCTGTTCGCTGTGCGGATACAGGTAACCATTTTTGTTTTTCGTATAGATACCGATGTCAGTAAAAAAGCGGACCGTCTGATGTACATCAAAACGTGAAAGAACTTTACCTGCAAATTCAGGTGTGCTGCTTCGATAGCATGAACAATTCTGCTCAAGGTTCGTCAGATTGCATTTACCGTTTCCGGTACTCTGTAATTTTCTTCCGAATTTACCGTTCTGCTCCAGTATTGTTACGGAGGCACCGTTTCTGGCTGCCTGTATAGCTGCCATGAATCCGGAAGCGCCTCCTCCGACGATGACGATTTTATGGCTCATAGATTCGGATGCCCTTTCCCTGATACTGCCGTATTATTCTTCCTGTAAAGAATACGGCAGTCTATAGTTTATAATGTTACGATTCTTTCATCTATCAGACTCTGAAGAGACTTCAGTATTCCGAGCTTTGCATGTTCCCAGGTAAGTCCGCCTTGGAAATAAACAGCATACGGCGGCTTGATGGGACCGTCCGCACTCAGTTCAATGGAAGATCCCTGTACAAATGCACCTGCTGCCATGATAACCTGACTGTCATAGCCTGGCATATCCCACGGTTCCGGTGTTACAAAGGAATCCACAGGCGCTGCAGCCTGAATCCCCTTGCAGAAAGCGATCACTGCTTCCGGTTTGCCGAATTCCACAGCCTGAATAATATCATGACGGGATTCACTGCCGTTAGGAATCACCTTAAATCCCAGTTTTTCATAAATATTGGCGGCAAAAATCGCTCCTTTTAATGCTCCTGCCACCACAGTTGGCGCAAGGAAAAAGCCCTGATAAAATGCAGTATTAACGCCCAGTGTTGCACCAACTTCTTTTCCAAGACCCGGTGAAGTCAGACGATATGCAACCCGGTTAACCAGTTCTTCTTTTCCGACCACATAGCCCCCCACGGGAGCCAGGCCGCCGCCCGGATTTTTGATCAGAGATCCGGCCATAATATCTGCCCCCACATCGGTCGGCTCAATTGTCTCAACAAACTCACCATAGCAGTTATCTACCATACAGATAACGTCAGGCTTTATGGATTTTACAAAAGCGATCAGTTCCCCGATCTGAGCCACCGAAAAGGTCGGTCTGGTCAGGTACCCTTTGGATCGCTGTATAGTCACCATCCGGGTTTTCGGACCGATAGCTTTTTGGATCGCTTCATAGTCAAAAGTACCATCCGAAAGCAGTTCTACCTGGCGATATGTGATGCCATATTCAGCAAGAGATCCTTCACTTGGCCGAATTCCAATTACTTCTTCCAATGTATCATATGGTTTTCCCACCGGTGAGAGAAGCTCATCCCCCGGGCGAAGCAGTCCGGCCAGAGTTATGGCCAGCGCATGTGTGCCGCAGGCAATCTGTGGGCGCACCAGAGCAGATTCCGTATGGAACGTTGTGGCATAGACCCCTTCCAGAGTATCCCTTCCGATATCATTGTATCCGTATCCGGTAGTACCATACAGACAAGCCTCACTTACTCGATTTTCCTGCATGGCCTGTATCACTTTCAGCTGATTGCATTCTGCCGTGTCATCAATGGCGGCAAAACGATCACGGAGAGATTCCACAATCTGTTCGCCGAATGCAAGAACTTCTCGGCTGATTCCCAGTTTTTCATAATATAATTCTTTTGCTTTACTCATAATATTTTCCTAACATATATTCCAGTATTTTCTCATCATCATAGTCAAATTCATTTTTATTTACCCAAATCACATCTTTTTCACGGCGGAACCAGGTAAGCTGCCGTTTTGCAAAGTGACGGGTATCACGCTTCAGCGTATACACGGCTTCCTCCAGAGAACATCTTCCATCAAGATAATCCAGGATTTCCTTGTATCCTAACCCCTGCATACTTACCATCTCTTTTGTTAAACCACGTCTCTGCAACATACGTACTTCCTCCACAAGGCCCATATCAAGCATCTGATCCACCCGGCGGTCGATTCGTTCATAGAGACGGCTGCGGATATCATTCAGCACAAAATACCGGGTACCATAGGGAGACTCTTTTTCTTTCTGCTCCTGATTGTGTTCGGAAATACGCGTTCCGGTCTGGTAAAAAAACTCCAGAGCGCGAACGGTTCGCTTTACATTGTTTGCGTGAATCTCATCGGCGGCTGCCGGGTCCACCTCGCGGAGTTTTTCATGCAGTGCCTGCGGACTGTGATCTTTTGCATAATCTTCAAGTTCCCGGCGATACTGCATATCGGTGTCCGTCTCAGTAAAATCAATGTCACGGACCACAGCCTGGATATAAAATCCGGTGCCTCCTACCAGAATCGGCACTCTCCCCCGTTCATAAATCCCTTGCATGGCTTCTTTTGCCATCGCCTGAAAACGGGCAACATGGAATTCTTCCTCCGGCATCAATACATCAACCAGATGATGGGGCACTCCCTGCATCTCACCCGGCATAATTTTTGCTGATCCGATATCCATATATTTATATACCTGCATGGAATCCGCAGAGATGATTTCTCCATTGACAGCCTTTGCCAGATCAATCGATAATTTTGTTTTTCCTACGGCCGTGGGCCCGGTCAGCACAATCAGTGGTTTCTTTGTCATATCAAACGATTCTCCGAAATTTCTTTTCCAGCTCATACCGGCTCATGGAAATGATCGTCGGTCTTCCATGGGGGCATTGATAGGGATTCTCTAAGGTAAGAAGCTCATCAATCAGCGCCTCAGCTTCCTGAAAACTCAAACGGTTGTTGCCTTTTACCGCTGCCTTACAGGCCGCAGTTGCCAGCTTATCTGTCACCATGGTAAGTGGTATGCGGCTGCCTTCTGTACTTAAATGATCCAGTATCTCCAGAAACAGATCTTTCGAATTCAGGTTATAGAGATTGTAGGGCACCGCACTGATGGTATATTCTTTTCCGCCAAAGGGTTCTATAGTAAATCCAAGAGACAAAAAAGTATCCATATAATCAAGGAGCGCTGTCTCCTCTTCCATACTCAGACTGACTACAAGGGGCGGCGAAAGGATCTGGGAGGAAACTTCCCGGTTGGCATATTCTTTCATGATCCGCTCATACAGTACTTTTTCGTGAGCTGCATGCTGGTCAATGATATAAAGCTTATCGTCAAATTCCACCAGCCAGTAGGTATCAAACACCTGACCGATGATACGATGAAGCACACGTGACTCCGGAGACAGCAGTTCCCGCTCAAAAAGCGTCATCTGTTCCGGTTTTAATGGATTTTCCGGCTTTGATGGTTGCTCCTGCTTTAATGGCTGCTCCTGCTTTGATGGCTGTTCCTGCTTTGATGGCTGCTCCTGCTTTAATAGTTGCTCCTGCTTTAATGGCTGGTCCTGCTTTATTACTGTGTATTCCGAATCTGACAGGGGCTCCGAATTGGCTGGGTCTGCTTCCGCCATCCATGGCTTGCGTGGATCAGTTTCACTCGGCGATTCTGCGCCCTTCCTGGCAGATACGAAAGACGGATTCTTTTCACCATATGGTAACCGATCCTCACGAAGCAGGGAGGGCTGTGATGTTTTTTCAGATAAAGTATAATTATGATCTTTATTCACTTCCCCAGTATAACGGTTTTCATTTTTCCGGTTTAATTCCATTCTGCGCTTCTGTTCAAAAGGCTCCGGGATTGCCTCTTTTCGAATGACCGGCTTTGCATCCTCATGCTTAGCCCGGCTGCCGGAATCCATCTGAACCTCCGGGATCATCTGCTGCCGGCTCAATGCCTCCGTCACCGCTTCGTAGACAGCATTATAAATAACCGGTTCGTTGGAGAACCGCACTTCCCGCTTGGTGGGATGCACATTAACATCCAGAATATTTTTCTGCACCTGGATGGAAATGGCAGTAAAAGGATATTTATGCTGCATCATGCGGTTGTGGTATGCATCTTCGATGGCCTTTGTGACAACTTTGTTTTTGACACACCTGCCGTTCACATAATAGTTCTCAAAGTTCCGGTTTCCCCGGGAGACAGTGGGTTTTGCCAGAAACCCTCCAACGGAAATGCCGTCCTTTTCATAACGGACATCAACCAGTTCCTTTGTGATTTCCCGTCCATACACGCTGTAGATCACATCTTTAAGATTTCCGCTTCCGTTGGTGTGAAGGCGCACCTGGCCATTTACCACAAATTTAAAAGCGATGCCGGCATTCGACAGAGCCATCTGCTCCATCACACTGCTTACATAGCCTGCCTCGGTGGCCGGTGTTTTTAAAAACTTCGCCCTGGCCGGTGTATTATAAAAAAGATTGCGGATCAGGAAAGTAGTTCCCTCCGGAGCTCCCACATCCTCCAGACTTTTCTCAAAACCGCCCTCTATGATATATCGGGTTCCGGTCAGTTCATCCCTGGTTTTCGTGATCAGTTCCACCTGAGAGACGGCAGCAATACTGGAAAGCGCCTCACCGCGGAAACCAAGGGATAAAATGTGCATCAGATCTTCCGCATTGGTTATCTTACTGGTGGCATGGCGCAAAAAAGCCAGCGGAACCTGCTCCTGCTCAATTCCGCTTCCGTTATCTGTGATACGCAGGAATGTTATCCCGCCGTCCCGGATTTCAACAGTCACGGCATCTGCTCCGGCATCAATGGCGTTTTCCACCAGCTCTTTTGCCACGGAAGCCGGCCGCTCCACCACCTCACCGGCAGCGATCTTATCAATTGTATTCTGATCTAAAACTGCTATTTTTTTCATTTTTACCACCGGTTCTTAATCTTATTCTGCAGTCGGTAAATGGTATTCAATGCTTCTATTGGTGTCAGATTGGAGATATCCAGTTCACTCAGTTCACGGATAATATCATCATCCTGCACCGTATCAAAAAGTGACATCTGGGTCAGGTCCACCTGATCATAATGTACTTTTTTCTTTTTCTGTTTCGGAGCTGTCAGATCAGCCACCGCCGCGGTAATATCCGCATCGGACAGTTCATCTACCAGTTCTTTTGCACGCTGGATGACCGAATCCGGCACACCAGCCAGTTTTGCCACCTGAATGCCGTAACTCTTGTCAGCACCGCCCTGTACGATCTTACGCAGGAAAACAATATCATCCCCACGCTCTTTTACCGCAATACAGTAATTATTGACTCCCGGAATTTTCCCTTCCAGTTCGGTCAGCTCATGATAATGAGTTGCAAACAGAGTTTTCGCTCCCAGAAGTTTCGTGTTGCTGATGTGTTCCACTACAGCCCAGGCGATACTAAGTCCGTCAAAGGTACTGGTACCGCGCCCAATCTCATCCAGGATCAAAAGACTTCGGTTGGTTGCATTTCTTAAAATATTGGCCACCTCCGTCATTTCCACCATGAAGGTACTCTGACCGCTGGCCAGGTCATCCGAAGCGCCCACACGGGTAAAAATACGGTCCACGATCCCGATCCTGGCAGAGTCCGCAGGCACAAAAGAACCGATCTGGGCCATCAGCACAATCAGCGCGGCCTGTCTCATATAGGTGGACTTTCCGGCCATATTGGGACCGGTGATGATCGATACACGCTTATCCCCGTTATCCAGATAGGTGTCATTAGGGATAAACATATCGTTATCCACCATTTTTTCCACCACCGGATGACGTCCGTTTTTAATATCAATGATACCCTTTGTATTCATAACAGGACGCACAAAATGACTGCGCTCCGCCACCAGAGAAAGGGAAGCGATCACATCGATCATGGCAACGGCCTTTGCCGTTTTCTGAATGCGCACCATCTCTTTTGCAATCTTGTTTCTCACCTGAGAAAACAGCTCATACTCCAGTGCGAAGAGTTTATCTTCTGCACCCAGGATCATATCTTCCAGTTCTTTCAGACGCGGGGTGATATAGCGCTCCGCATTGGTAAGTGTCTGTTTCCTCATATAATAATCCGGAACCAGATTTTTAAAAGAATTGGTCACCTCCAGATAGTAACCGAATACTTTATTGTACTTTATCTTCAGATTACGGATACCTGTCTTCTCCCGCTCCTGGGCTTCCAGTTCTGCAAGCCAGGTTTTTCCTTCCGTTTTCGCCTGACGATAATTGTCCACATGCTCATTATATCCGTCTTTTATGATTCCGCCCTCCTTCATGGCGAGGGGCGGCTCCTCAATAATGGAAGCTTCAATAATTTCATAAAGATCGGAAAGATCATCCAAGTCTTCATATAACTTTTTCAGAAGAGCAGACTTTCTAAAGTTTTTTAACTGTGTTTTAATGTGGGGAAGCATTCCCATAGATGTTTTCAGAGCGATCAGATCCCGCGGATTGGCGGACTGATAACTGATCCTACTCACAAGGCGCTCCAGATCATAGACCGGCTGCAGATATTCCCTGATTTCTTCACGGGTAATCGCATCGCCGTTCATCGATTCGATTGCATCCAGACGTTCCTCGATCTGTTCCTTATCAATCAGCGGCTGTTCCACCATAGAACGTAGTTTTCGAGCACCCATGGCAGTTTTTGTCTTATCCAGGACCCAGAGCAGCGTACCGCGCTTCTGTTTCTCACGTAAAGTTTCCACCAGTTCCAGATTTCGTCTGGTGGAACTGTCCAGCATCATATAACGATCCGTCACATAAGGAGTGATGGTGGTCATATGATCCATCGAAGTTTTCTGCGTCTCAAACAGATACTGAAACAGAGCTCCAGCTGCGATCATACCGCCCTCATAATCCTTTAGGCCCAGTCCCTCCATAGAACTCACGTGAAAATGATCTTTCAATGTGCGGATACAGAGTTCATCGTCAAAATACCAGGCATCCAGGGAATAAACCATAATGCCCAGCCGGTGATGCAAATCTTCCATATCAATTCCGCTCATATAGAAAGCTTCGTTGCAGATAATCTCCGATGGTGCATATTTGTTAATCTCATCCAGCAGTTTCCGCTCCTTGTCAACTTCCGTAACAAGGCAGATGCCGGTTGAAATATCAGAAATGGCAATTCCATAATTATTTTCCAGATATACGATGGACATCAGATAGTTATTCTTCGATTCATCAAGGGACTGAGTATTGATATTCGTACCTGGAGTCACGACACGGACCACTTCCCTCTTCACCAGCCCTTTTGAGGTTTTGGGATCGCTGACCTGTTCACAGATCGCTACTTTATATCCCCGCTCGATCAACCGATTTACATAAGTATCTGCTGCATGATAGGGGACACCGCACATGGGAGCACGTTCCTCCAACCCGCAGTCCTTGCCCGTCAGAGTAATTTCTAATTCTTTTGTTACCGTAAGAGCATCTTCAAAAAACATTTCGTAAAAATCACCGAGACGGTAAAAAAGAATACAGTCTTTGTATTCTTCTTTTGTTTTCAGATACTCCTGCATCATTGGTGATAAAGCCACTTTTGTTCAACCTTCCTATTCTGCCTTGCGTCCAAGGTAATAAAATCCTTTGCATTCTTCCAGATAAACAGGAATCATATGACCAATCATACCCGCTTCACCGGGGAAATGTACAAGCAGATTGTTGCCCAGTCTTCCTGTTACCAAATGATTCTCTTCATTGTATTCTTCTGCCAGCGCTTCCTGCGTCCGGCCTTCAAATCTGGCACATGTCCTGCGGGCAATCTCCTGCACTTTGGCCAGAAGACGGTCGAATCGTTCTTTCACAACCTCTTCCGGGACCTGATTCTCCATAGCAGCCGCCGGCGTACCGCTCCGTTTGGAATAAATAAAGGTAAATGCGCTGTCATATTGGACTTCTTCCACTAATGAAAGCGTTTCCTGAAAATCTTCTTCTGTCTCTCCGGGGAATCCGACAATAATGTCAGTGGTCAGCGAGATATCCGGCACTGCTTTTCGGATTTTTTTAACCAATTGCAGATACTGTTCCTTTGTATAGCGCCGGTTCATGTCTTTCAATATCTTTGTGCTTCCGGACTGAACCGGGAGATGAAGATGCGGGCAGATTTTGCGGCTTTTTGCCATTACTTCGATCAGTTCATCGGACAGATCCTTTGGATGTGAAGTCATAAAACGAATGCGCTCCAGTCCCTCAATCTGTTCGATCTGCATCAAAAGCTGCGCAAATGTGATGGGATGCTCCAGATTTTTCCCATAAGAATTCACATTCTGGCCCAGCAACATAACTTCCACCACACCGTCTGCAACCAGACGCTTAATCTCCTCCACGATCTGTTCCGGATTGCGGCTGCGCTCGCGGCCTCTTACATAAGGTACTATGCAGTAACTGCAGAAATTGTTGCAGCCAAACATAATGTTGACACCGGACTTAAACGGGTATTTTCGATCGTTTGGCAGATTTTCCACAATCTGATCCGTATCTTTCCAGATGTCAATAACCATCTCACCAGTTTCAAAACGGGTGGCCAGAAGTTCAGCAAATTTATAAATATTGTGAGTACCAAAAATGAGGTCCACAAAACGGTAACTTTTCTTCAGTTTTTCTACCACATGAGCTTCCTGCATCATGCATCCGCACAGAGCAATCATCATATGGGGGTTCTTTTTCTTCAGATTATGCAGATAACCCAGTCTTCCGTATACACGAAGATTCGCATTTTCACGGACTGTGCAGGTATTGTAGATGACAAAATCCGCATGTTCATCCTCCTGTTCCTCATATCCGATTTCCCGCAGGATACCTGATAGTTTTTCGGAATCTCTCGCATTCATCTGGCACCCGAAGGTCTGCACACAAAAAGTAAGCGGCCGCCCAAGCTGTTCGGCTATACGCGCCACTTTTTCCTTTGTTTTCTCTATAAAATAATATTGTCTTTCCGGTTCTTTTACTGGTATTTCCATAACGTCTCCTTTTCTTATGCAATTATACCAATCCGTTACTTTTCTTTCAAGCCATTTTCAAAATTCCCAGAGGTATACCTTTGATTTCATCAAAAGCTTCCGACAGATGCTCCGTACTCAAAGGGAAGTCAGCTTCATCGGCCACCGTTTCAATGGTTATGGCCGGATTTCCGGTATATTCAGAATAATAATGCACCGAATGACCGCCGCTTACAGCAGTGCTCAATTCTTCCTCTTTTTTCGCCAGGTCATAGGAAGAAATCTTCTGGATATATTTCGCCAATTTATGGCTCTGCCTGTTATACCGCCATGGCATAGTCTGACGATAATAATAAATGATTTTCCCCCTGGAATGAAAATCCACATAGGCCAGTGAAGGATATTCCTGAAAGACCCGCATAACTGCCTGTGTTTCATTTTCACTGGCAGGATATTCATAAAACTGCTGCTGAATATAAGTCTTACTTGGAAAATTCCGGTTCAGATCCACCGCGCGGGCGTTCAGCTTCCATTCCTTTGCCGGTATACCTTTCATCCTGCACATTTGTCGCAGCATGGGGTTATGTATCACATCAAAACCGTGCAGCGCTATCTCATATCCGTCCGGATTAACCAGAGGCAAAATACAAATAGAATAATGATTGAGCAGATCATACACCGAACAACCGTCCACATATTCTTTATATCGGTAAGCTTTGCAATACATTTCGGCAATTTTTAGCAAAAGAACGGGATTCACAGATTCTCTTCCGTGAATCCCGGCTGTACATATTAAGGCCTCACTGCCAGTCCCAATCCGGATCATCGGAATCAGCCGGTCGTCATGGCTTTGTCCGACGACGCGCGTTATCACACATTCCGGATATTTTCTCTCCAGTTCTTCCATCTCCGTATACAATTCTTCATAAGCAGGATATTTCTTTGGTTCTGTTATCATTTCATTACCTCCCACCAGTCTTAAAATCATTCAAAACGTTCCTGTACGAACTTCTTTTGTATGTCTGGCGGTACATAATTACATTTTTGATACAATTAAAAATGTAACTCTGGTACCTTGGTATCATATTATATGACAGCAGAACAGAAGTTATGATATCAGATAATTTCCCCGATATTTCCTGCTTTCGATATCCGGTTTTTTATGGGCGAATCTGGCCGTTTCCGTATATAATAAATTTGGTAGTTGTCAATGCCTGCAGGCCCATCGGTCCCCTTGCGTGAAGCTTCTGGGTGCTGATTCCGATCTCAGCGCCAAAACCGAACTCAAACCCGTCTGTAAAGCGGGTAGATGCATTCACATATACGGCAGCAGCATCCACTTCATTTAAAAACTTCTGGGCATTGTCATAATCTTTTGTGATAATCGCCTCGGAATGCTTTGTGTTGTACCGATTGATGTGAGCGATCGCCTCATCCACCGATGAAACAGTTTTGATGGACAGAATATAGTCCAGATATTCTTTTCCCCAGTCCTCCTCCGTGGCCGGCACTGCATCCGGCAGTACTTCACACACCGGGTCATCTCCGCGCAGTTCCACGTTCTTCTCCTTCAGATGCTTCTCCAGCAGCGGCAAAAGCTGATTTCGTATTTTTTCATGGACAACCAGAGATTCACAGGCATTGCACACGCCGATTCGCTGAGTTTTCGCATTAAAAATAATATCTACAGCCATGTTCAGGTCAGCCGTTTCATCCACATAAATATGGCAGTTTCCGGTTCCGGTCTCAATAACCGGAATGGTGCTGTTCTGAACAACAGCACGAATCAGACCTGCTCCCCCACGTGGAATCAGCACATCGATATATTGATTCATTTTCATAAAAGCTGTCGTGGTCTCCCTGGATGTGTCAGTAATAAGCTGTACTGAATCCTCACAGGCACCGTATTCCTTAAGTACCTTCCGTATGGAATTTACGATAGCCATATTGGAGTGGATGGCATCGCTTCCACCTTTTAATACAACTGCGTTTCCGGTCTTAAAACAGAGGCCGAAAGCATCCGCAGTAACATTCGGACGGGCTTCATAAATAATGCCAATCACGCCAAGCGGAACTCTCTGCTGACCTATCAGCAGACCGTTTGGTCTGCGTTTCATACCGGTCACCTCTCCGATGGGATCATCCAGCTCGGCAATCTGACTCAATCCTTCTGTCATACCCGCGATACGGGATTCGTTCAGCATCAGCCGATCCAGAAGTCCGGAGGACATATTATTATTTCGTCCGTTTTCCATATCAAGCTGATTTGCAGAAATAATTTCGCGGGTATCTTTTATTAGCTGCTGACCGACTGCCTTTAATATCCGGTTTTTATCGGCCGTTTTCATATTTCGCATTTCCGGTTCTGCCGCCCGGGCGTTTCTACCGATCGTCTCTAACATCTCATCCTCCTGTTTGTCTTATTATGTATTGCTTTGCTCCTGTTTTAGTTCTCCGGCTTCTCAGCAGGATTATTAACGATTTCCACATATATCACCTATTTTTCGGATTTGCATCTTCGCTGCTCGTTGCAGCGTGATAAACAGCAGTTTCTGTGATCACCAGCTGAGGGCATATATCTGTAGTTTCGCTGGGCACCTCATCCACAATCTGAAAATCAAATGCCACGGCAACCGTCTTATGATTTGGGTGCTTTTCCAGATAACGATCATAAAAGCCCTGCCCGTAACCGGCACGATGGCAGTTCTGGTCAAACGCCACGCCCGGCACAATAAGAATACAGGCCTCATCACAGGCCAAAGGCTGCGCAGCAATCGGTTCCGGTATGCCGAAATATCCCGGCTCCAGATCCTCCATCTTCTCAATCAGATAAAAATCCATATTTTTTCCGGATACTCTCGGTGCGGCCACCTTTTTTCCCATAGCCCAGGCTGTGCGGATCAACAAACATGTCTCCACTTCCCGGTTGAAATCAACATAGGTGAAGAGCGTATCACTGGATTGAAATGCTTCTAATTCCATTACTCTTTCACAGATTCTGCGGCTTTTTTCGATAAGTGCTTCCGGATCAGCCGATTTTCTTCTTTGAAATATCTCTTTTCTAATGCTTTTTTTGTCTGTCATATTTATCACCAAGATTAACGATGGTTCCGTCCGCCTCCCGAATATCAATCTGATCCAACTGTGCGCGCATGTTCATGCGGATCGCAGCAATATATTCCTGGCGCAGTTTCTGCTGTTCTTCCTTTTCCTCAGGTGTTAAACCAACACTTTTTGATTTTCGTGCCAATTCGTTGATTCTTGCAATCTGTATTTCATTCATAAATAAAATGGATTCCTTTCGTTTCTCTTTATGGCGAAATCATCAAATCCCCCGGTTCTGTCAGCCGGCTGTCTGGTATATTTGGGGATCCGCCAGCCTAAAATATTATAATATTGGGTTCAAAAGCATTCGAAATCCGCTCATTTCTCTTTGAAAAATGGCTGCTTTCTCATGTTTAGCGGGTTCCAAAGTCATCATATTATATTTTTTCAAGATAATCGATCAGATAAAACTCTTCCTTGCGGTTGGCCAGAAACAGGGTTCCGTGATTTCTGCCCTGCATGATTTTGTGAATCACATGAAAATCCTTTCCATTTGCGATTACCATATCGGCTCCAGCCGCGGTGGCAATCTCAGCTGCATGGATTTTTGTTGCCATTCCGCCTGTTCCCACCGAGCTTCCGGTGGTTGCTTTTCCCATATTCATCAGCCGGTCATCCAGTTTTTCCACTACTTCGACAAATTTTGCGGATTCATTGGTACGGGGATCGTCCGTAAAAAGGCCGTCAATATCCGACAACAGGATTAGAAGATCGGCTCCGATCAGAGCAGCTACAACCGCCGAGAGCGTATCATTGTCACCGAACTCGATTTCATAGGTGGAAATGGTATCATTTTCATTTACAATTGGAATCGCGCCCATCTGAAGCAGCTCATTAAAGGTATTTTTTGCATTTTTTCGATTCAGGTTGTTTACCATAGTATTTTTCGTCATAAGAATCTGCGCGGCAGTCTGATTGTATTCGGCAAACAATTTCTGATAAATCATCATCAGTCTGGCCTGCCCGATCGCTGCGCAGGCCTGTTTCTGCGAAAGAAGCTGCGGCTTGTGGTCAAATCCCATCGCCTTTCTTCCCACCGCAATGGCTCCGGAAGATACCAGGACCACTTCAATTCCCTGGTTGCGCAGGTCACTGATCTCGCGCACCAAAATCTCCAGTTTAATCAAATTCAGACGCCCGGTGTCCGGGTGTGTCAGAGAGGAAGATCCTATCTTAATGACAACCCTTTTCTTATCCTTTAGTCTGTCCCTTATGTTCATTGATGTATTTCTCCTTTGTTTTTCTCCTGTTTCGGATGATCTCAGGAAATCTGTACATCATCCGCATAACTGTCCTGAACGACACAGATCCATGTCTTTCCTGTATTTAAAATGATTTCATTCCCTTCAGAATCATAGTATTTCTCCGGTCCCCACTCATAAAGGCGTTCCCAGGTGCCGTCGATTACTTTTCCGTTTGTAATATATTTACAGGGACCGCCCTCACCTGCATAGAGGTTCAGGTAGCCGTTTTCATCATATTTTTCCCAACCGGTATACTGAATGATGATATTCTTTACCGCAATCTGGGTTCCTGTGGTCTGATCGATATGTGGTTCCTCATACTGATACCGATAATACAAACCGTCCTGGGGATTATATTCAAACCATGGTGCATTGAACATATAACCGGGGCGAATCAGTGTGGCATCCGATCCCTTATCCAGGTTCACTTCCTCACCTACCCAGGCAAATGTAAACTGCTGCTGATAATCCTCCGGGTATTCCTGGCTGTAGCCGCAGATATCAATGGCTTTCTGGATCAGTTCAGCACTGGTATAAGCATTATGCGGAGACGGACGATCGTTTGTGCGGTAAAAGACCTGATCGCCGTAATAAGCCAGTCCGCTGATATTGTTAATCTGCGGGAGATCAAGATAAGGCAGCGCATAGGCAGCCTGACCAAAGTGCACATACAGGGCATCAAATCCCATGGCATAATCAAGGAAATAATCACGGCAGCTACGCACAGAACCTATTTTCTCCAGGCCGTCATAGTCTTCAAAGATTGCCATGACACGGGTCAGTGCACCTTCCACCGGCGCTTCATAAAAAACATCCGCTTTTGAAATTCCTGCGGAGGGCAATGCTGCTTTTACATTATTGATCATGACAGCCACAGGACGTCTTCTCCCGATTTCCGGAGACACATATTCACCGCTCAGATAACTTTTTACCATACCGTCAGGAATCTGCTCTTCTTCCACAACTTCCGCTTCAACGATCGTTTCCGGCGTAGGAGTCGGGGTCGGTGTCTCTGTAGGGCTAGGCGTTTCCGTAACCGCCGGTTCCGGCTCCGGTGCCGATTCCTCTTTCTTTTTACAGCCCCAGACCAGCAGTCCCAGCATCATAACCGTTAACAGAGTAAGGATTTTCTTTTTCATAATGATTCATTCTCCCTTCGGTAGATTTCCAGTGCGTTCAGGATCGCACTCTGTTTTTCTTCCATCTGTTTTGCTTCATCGGGAACCATATGATCATATCCCAGCAGATGAAGCATACTGTGGGCAATCAGAAATGCATATTCCCGCTTTCGGCTATGCCCGTATTCACGCGCCTGAGCGATGATCCTCGGCACGGATAATACCATATCTCCCAGCAGCAGCTCTCCGCTGTCCGGGTCAAAGCAAAAATCCGCCTCCGGTGCGTCGAGGAAACCATATTCTGCCGGCGTTTCAAAATTGATCATGGGAAAGGAAAGCACGTCCGTTGCCCGATCGATGTCCCGGTGTTCCCGGTTCAGCTCCCGTATTTCTTCATCCGATGTCAATAGGATCTCAACGCATGCCTCATAGGGACAATGTTCCTGTTCCAGAGCCTGATTTACCACTGCCTCAGCCACCTCCCGGCAGTCAAAATCAAATACAAGGGACAGGTCTTCCTGTTCATATTCATTTGTCAGATTAATAGTCATATCCGCTTCCTCGTTTTTTGTTTTTTGTGGTCTTTGTCTGTCGTTCATAGGCATCATATGCCTGCACGATTTTCTGAACCAGCGGATGCCGCACCACATCCTTGCTGGTTAACTGGCAAAAGGCCAGCTCATTTACATTTTTCAGCACCTGAATAGCCACATCCAGTCCGGATTTTGTTCCGCTCGGAAGATCCTTCTGGGACAGATCCCCGGTTATGATGACTTTTGAACCAAAACCGATACGGGTCAGAAACATTTTCATCTGAGCCGGTGTGGTATTCTGAGCTTCGTCCAGTATAATAAATGCATTATCCAGCGTTCTGCCTCGCATGTAGGCAAGGGGTGCCACCTCGATCAGACCTTTCTCCATATTTTTCATGAAGGTTTCCGCACCCATTATCTGGTGAAGTGCGTCATACAGCGGCCGCAGATAAGGATCCACCTTACTCTGCAGATCTCCGGGCAGAAATCCCAGCTTCTCTCCAGCCTCAATGGCCGGTCTGGTTAGAATGATCCGGCTTACATCGCCGTCTTTAAAAGCTTTTATTGCCATAGCCATGGCAAGATAGGTTTTCCCGGTACCGGCAGGGCCTATGCCGAATACGATCATCTTTTTTCGAATCTGATCCACATATTGTTTCTGACCGAGCGTCTTCGGTTTGATCGGTCTCCCGTTTATCGTATGGCAGATGCAGTCCTGATCGATCTCAACAATAGATTCTTCCTTTTCCTCTTCTGCAAGGGCAAGGGCATAGTTAACATTCTGCATGGTGATGGCGTTGCCGCGTCTTGCCAGTATGATCAATTGCTCAATGATACTCCTGGCTTTTTTGGCAGCCGTAGGGCTTCCCAATATTTTAATAACGCCGTCTCGGGCGATTAAAGTAACATTCAAAGTCCGTTCAATTTTTTTCATGTGTTCATCAAACTGGCCGAACACATTAGCGGCGTATTCTGCCGGCAAATCAACGATTGCTTCTATGATTCCGCTCATTTATTCCTCCTGTATTTGGACTGAAACAGTATCATCCGGTGAAAATGGGCTGTTTTTTCCGATATTTTCTATCACGATTATTTCCCCTTTTGCAATACATTTTGCATCAGACATTACTATTTTAACATTATTTTCATATATTTGAACCCCCTTTTTCTCCAAATCAGAAAGAAACCGTGACAAGTGCTGATTCGCAAGCGAACGGGCCTGCTGTGCAGTATATTTATCCTCTTCTTTTTCATAACTCAGGATTTCTTCCTGCCCATAGAAAAACGGTAAAAATAAGGTGTCTGTCAGAGAAAACTGCTGGAATTCTCTTATTTTTTTCTGAGTATCCGAAACCGGGCTGTCATAAGAAAGACCGATCCGCCATTTCCCAATCTGGAAAAAAGGGACCGATTCCGTGTTCAGCAAAGTTTCCTTTTCATATATCATGGAAAATTCATCATAATATGAACAGACTGTTCTGATTTTAATATCTGCATCGGAATCAACGTATTCATAACGGACAACCTCCTGACTGTCATTGTAAATCGGTACAATCCCTTCAACCAGAATATCCCCTTTTTTACACTCCATACCTACGGAATAGAGCGGCGTACCGCTTCTGGTAATCATATGGACAATGACCCCGTCCTTTTCGCATATAAGATTGGAAGGTTCATTGGACTTTTCCTGCGTTCGATCCTCATCCAGAATATTCTCTTTCATTTCCACGATCAGATTTGTTCCATTAATACGAACCGTCACCCAGGTAATATTCGGGAATGCTTCCCGAAGGGAAGCCGCCAGGGAGGAACAGGCTATCTTCTGCTTCATCATTCCATGTGTTACTTCGCAGTTTTCCAGAAATCGCAGAATTTCCTCTTTTCCGTATCCGCTGTTGCCGATAATCTTAATGCTCCATATCAGTTGGGATAAAAGAAACATAATTGCCAGCGCAAGACCGACTCCCAGAAAAAAAGTTAGATTATTTTTGATTCGGCCTGCCAGACAGGGAATTCCCGCCTCCAGTATCACATCGTGCACCACATCCGTCTTCTGACATAATGATTCAAAATCAGAAAGTTTCTTCCTGGATATGGAAAAAACATAATGATCATCAACACTCTCCAGATTCCAGATATCAATGCCGTGAAAGGCACACATGTTCCACAATCGCCAAATATCCGATCCGGAGGCCTTGATTCGGAAGTAACCGGCTGCAAAACTGCATACACGATTATATAACGGAATCACCTCCCATCAATCGCCAAAGCAGATGCTTGAGATTGTCCCCTCAATTTTCATATCTTCGACTGTATAATAGGAAATAGACAGACGCTGTCCATAGATGTGAACCGGGCCGGCTTTCGTAAGGAGCGCCACGTGTTCACAGGTATATTCCGTTATTTTACGGTAATTCTCTATGTAAACACTGTGGCTGCCCCTCAGTTTGAAAGTGGCCTCCTTAAAATCATAAGACACGGGCAAATCACAAAATTCCTCCCGTATTTTTGATTGATTATATGATTAGGAAATAAATAGTATGCTAAACCAGAGCACAAGTTTTTCCCCGATGGAGTAGTCCATTTCCAGTTTTTCCAGAAGCGGAAAAACCACTATGCCATAACTTTCAATACATGGATGCATGTGATGAGGGAAACGGCATTTTCCATCCGGATAGGTACACTCCCGACAAAGCGAGCAGGAATTGGAGGAAAGTGCAAATACATTATTTCCATCCTTCGCGATGCGGTCAGCCAGTTTTAACGTAATATCTTCATGCTCGGTATGGGTCTTCAAAACCGAGCTTAAATCATAAGCCTCGTCCGCTTCCGCCACTGTTGAAAAAATAAGCGCGAATTTATAATTCATACAGCGTTTTTTACACTCCTCCACAGTACCTACCGCCGGCGGACAGGACCATGATGTTCCGTAACGCTCACACTCATGTTTGCAGATATCACGCACTTTTTCAGAAAAGGGGATTTCCGAGACAGGTACAATGGCATATTGGTAAACGGGATACTTCTTCAAAAAAGATTCGATCCGGCCAACCTCCATTGGATTTTCCTTTTTCAATGACAAATCAATATTTTCCATAATTTCTCCTCAAAATCAATCAGTCTTCTTCAAATAAAGGTGTGGAAAAGTACCGCTCTGCCGTATCCGGCAGAATGGTGACCACTGTTTTTCCTTTACCCAGCTTTTTTGCCAGTTTCAGGGCTGCAGCAACGTTCGTTCCGCTGGAAATCCCACACATCAGTCCTTCCAGGCGGGCCAGATCCTTTGCAGTCTGCAGTGCCTCTTCATCTGTGACAATATAAATATCATCATAAATCTGCTGGTTCAGCACCTCAGGCACAACACCGTCCCCTATTCCCATCTGTATATGGGTACCGATGGTCCCCCCGGCAAGGATTGCTGCATTCTCAGGCTCAACTGCCCAAATAGTCATATCCGGATTCAGCGCCTTTAATGTTTCGCCGATACCTGTAATACTGCCTCCTGTACCGATTCCGGAACAGAATCCGTCAATAGGGCCTGCCACCTGTTCCAGGATCTCAAGACCTGTATAGTGGCGGTGCACCATGGGGTTTGCCTGATTTTCAAACTGCTGAGGAACGAATACCCTGGGGTTCTCCGCAGCCATCCGTTTTGCAGTCTGCAGGCATTCTTCAATGCATTCTCCGATGTTGCCCGCATCATGGATAAGAATTACTTTTGCTCCGTAATGCTCAACCAGAAGTTTTCTCTCTCTGCTCACAGAATCCGGCATAATGATGATTGTTTCATATCCTTTTACCGCTCCGACAAGAGCAAGGCCTATTCCCTGGTTGCCGCTGGTGGGTTCCACAATGATGGAATCGGGTTTTAATATACCTGCTTTTTCCGCCTCCTGCACCATATTGTAAGCCGTTCTGGTTTTTACGGAACCACCCACATTCAAACCTTCGAACTTAACCAACAAACGTGCAGCATCCGGGTCGTTCATACGATTTAACTGAATTATAGGTGTGTGTCCCATAGCCTCAAGAACATTGTTATAAATCATGATCGATTTCTCCCAACTATTTAATTAAAATTTTACTTCGCGGCCTTCTTTTTGCCATTCTCTGAATTCCGCCGTTGCCGCAAATAGTACATCTCCGGAAGAATTAATCGCGGTCTCAAGAGAATCCTGAACCACGCCAATGATAAATCCCACGCCAACTACCTGCATAGCAATATCGTTGCTGATACCAAATAAAGAACATGCCATCGGAATCAGAAGCAGAGAGCCGCCAGCAACGCCGGATGCACCGCATGCGCCAAGAGTTGCCAGGAAACTGAGCACAATCGCAGATGGGAAATCTACAGCAATTCCCATAGTATTAGCAGCTGCAAGCGCCATTACAGTGATTGTTATGGCTGCTCCGTCCATATTGATAGTTGCTCCAAGCGGTATGGATACGGAATACATATCTTTATCAAGACCTAATTTTTCGCAAAGTGCCATATTTACAGGAATGTTGGCAGCGGAACTTCTGGTAAAAAATGCGGTCAGACCACTCTCCTTAAAGCAGCGCAGAACCAATGGATAAGGATTTCTCTTCAGTGTAATACCGGCAATCAGAGGATCCACAATCAACGCTACTGCAAGCATACATCCAACAAGAACCAACAGCAGTTTTCCGTAATCGGTAAAAATGCCCAGGCCATTTGTGGATACAGAAGAAAATACAAGACCCATAATACCAAACGGTGCCATATTGATGATCCAGCGCACTGCCGTTGATACCGCATCAGAAAACTCCGTCAGAATATTTTTTGTATTGTCAGAAGCAATATTTTTAAGGGCCAGACCGAGAATAACGGCCCATGCCAGAATGCCCACATAATTTGCATTTAAGAGTGCACTGACCGGATTGGATACCATGTTGGTCAGAAGAGCTCTTAAAACCTCACCGATTCCGCTTGGCGGTGTCGCGTCACTGACAGCCTCTGTAAGCTTTAAAGTTACCGGGAATGCAAAACTGCCGATAACAGCCACCACAGCAGCCAGGAAGGTGCTCATCATATATAAAACAATAACCGTGCGAAATCTTTTCCCAATACCCTTTCCTGCTTTTGCCAGTGAACTCATGATCAGAATAAATACCAAAATCGGTGCAATTGCTTTCAGTGCCCCTACAAACAGATCACCAAACAGAGATACAATAGTTGCCTTCGGTAAAACCACACCCAGCAGCGTACCGATGATCAGTCCGATAACAATGCGAAGGATCAGACTCGTCTCGTTGTACTTCTTTACAATAGCTTTCATTTGAATGTCCCCCTTAGAATAGAATCTTTTTCATTATATATCATTATTTTAGTATTGTACAGTAGAAAAGCCATTATTAAACGCTTTTCACCCTATTATTTATGATAGGGACTATTGGTATTAATACGATAGCCACGATAGATCTGTTCCAAAAGCACCATACGCATCAGTTGATGGGGAAATGTCATTTTTGAAAAACTGAGTTTGTAATCTGCCCGCTGCAATACATCCCCGGATAAACCCAGAGATCCGCCGATTACAAATATCACGTGTCCGACACCCTGAATTCCAAGAGTCTCCATCTTACGGGCAAACTCCACCGAATCCAGCATTTTCCCATCAATTGCAAGGGCTATTACATAATCGCCGTCTTTCATATACTTTAATAATTTGTCACCTTCGATTTTTTTAATCTGCAGTTCCGTCGTCTCAGAAGCGCCATCTGGTGTCTTTTCATCGGGAACTTCAATAAAATCCAGTTTGCAGTATCGGCTCAGTCTTTTTGTGTATTCCCCGATACCATCCCGCAGATATTTTTCTTTTATTTTTCCTACACATAATATCGTAATCTTCATCATGCTCCTAAAAAGAATGGGATGCCACATACTTGCAACATCCCATTTCGTAAAGCAAAATAAAACTTTTCGAAAACTATATAAAATCACTCAAAATCCAGACAAGCACGCTGGCATACGTACGGTCTCACATACGTATCGGCCACATGTACATGAGCCGGGTGCTTTGCATACACCGCAATATCCTCCGCTTTTTCCAGTGTTGTGACCAGTGCGATCTCGTGTGTGCTGGAAGAAATAGGCTGCGGTACGAATTCAACAGACAAAAGCCCCGGAACCTGACCGACTAGCTTGCTGAGGTTTTCTTTCATAGCTGATTTTAATTCCGGTTTCTGTTCATCGGTAATCTCCGGTTTAAAATTCCACATAACAATGTGATGTACCATTACTTTATACTCCTGTTTATTTTTTAGACAAATATTCGTGAATACCTCTTGCACCGGCTTTTCCTGCTCCCATCGCCAGAATAACCGTTGCAGCACCTGTTACTGCATCACCGCCTGCAAATACTCCTTCTTTGGAGGTCTGACCAAACTCTTCATCCGCAATGATACATTTTCTTCTATTTGTATCAAGTCCGATGGTAGTGGAAGAAATCAGCGGATTCGGTGAAGTACCAAGTGACATGATAACCGTATCTACTTCAATTTCATATTCAGAACCTGGGATCTCAACCGGTCTTCTTCTTCCGGATGCGTCAGGCTCACCAAGTTCCATCTTAATCAGACGGATGCCTTTCACCCATTCGTTCTCATCGGTCATGATTTCAACCGGATTTGTCAAAAGGTCAAAGATTACGCCCTCTTCTTTTGCATGATGCACTTCTTCCACTCGTGCAGGAAGTTCTGCCTCACTGCGGCGATAGATAACGTGTACTTCTCCGCCAAGACGAAGAGCGGTTCTTGCTGCGTCCATAGCAACGTTACCGCCGCCTACAACAGCTACTTTCTTGCCACGGAAGATCGGGGTATCGTAATCCTCGCGGAATGCCTTCATCAGATTATTACGTGTCAGGTATTCGTTTGCAGAGAATACACCGTTGGCGTTTTCTCCCGGAATACCCATGAACATGGGCAGTCCTGCACCGGAACCGATAAATACAGCTTCGAAACCTTCTTCCTGCATCAGGGCATCAATGGTAGTTGATTTACCGATGATAACATCTGTCTCAATTTTTACGCCGAGTGCTTTTACGTTCTCAACTTCCGCTGCAACAACTTTGTCTTTCGGAAGACGGAATTCCGGAATACCATATACAAGCACACCGCCGGTTTTATGCAGTGCCTCAAAAATTGTCACATCATAACCCAATTTTGCCAGATCACCTGCACAGGTAAGACCGGCAGGGCCGGAACCGATGACAGCTACTTTATGACCGTTTTTCACCTCCGGAGCAACCGGTTTAATACCGTTTTCTTTCGCCCAGTCAGCGACAAAACGCTCCAGTTTACCGATGGAAATAGACTCACCCTTGATACCGCGGATACATTTTCCCTCACACTGGCTCTCCTGAGGGCAGACACGGCCACAGACTGCCGGAAGGGAACTGGACTCACTGATGATACGGAAAGCCTCCTCAAATTCGCCTTCTTTTACCTTCTTTACAAAACCCGGAATGTTGATGGAAACCGGACAACCGGTAACACATTTTGCATTTTTACAATTAATACAGCGGGAAGCCTCTTCCATCGCCTCTTCTTTATTATAACCAAGACAAACTTCTTCAAAATTTGTCGCACGCACTTTCGGATCCTGCTCTCTTACAGGAACTTTCTTTAATACATCTGCCATTATTTATCACCTCCGCAATTTCCGCAGCCACCGTGATGGGTATCGCCTTCACGGAGTTTCAGCAACGCTCTTCCTTCTTCTGTTTTATACATCTGCTGTCTCTTCATCGCTTCATCGAAGTTGATCAGATGTCCGTCAAATTCAGGACCGTCAACACATGCGAACTTGATCTCACTGCCTACGGACAGACGGCATGCACCGCACATTCCGGTTCCGTCAACCATGATCGGGTTCATGCTGACGATGGTCGGGAGACCCAGTTTCTTTGTGGTCATGCATGCAAATTTCATCATGATCATGGGGCCGATGGCAACTACAAGATCATATTTTTTACCCTGATTCTCTACCAGGTCAACGATTACTTCCGTTACCAGACCTTTTCTTACATAAGAACCGTCATCTGTTGTGATATAGAGATTTTCCGCTACTTCGCGCATCTCATCTTCCAGAATCAGAAGGTCTTTTGTTTTTGCACCAACGATAACATCTGCACCAATACCGTGTTCATGCAGCCATTTTACCTGTGGGTATACCGGTGCGGTACCTACACCACCTGCCACAAAAAGGACCTTTTTATTTTTAACTTCTTCAAAATCATCGGTAACCAGCTCAGAAGGCTTACCGAGCGGTCCGACAAAATCTTCAAAGTAATCACCAGTCTGCAGTGTTTTCATACGCTCCGTGGAAGCTCCGATCGGCTGGAATACGATCGTAACGGTTCCTTCTTCACGGTCATAATCGCAGATCGTCAAAGGAATTCTCTCCCCAACTTCATCGATTTTCACAATAACGAACTGACCGGGTTCGCAATGCTTTGCCACTCTCGGAGCCTCAACGACCATCTTATAGATGATATCATTGAGTTTCTCAGCTTTTCTAATCTTGTACATAACATCCTCCTCTTCTTTCTTATCCGGCTATTGCGCAACATAGGTTACTGTTGTCGGATAACTCTGTTTGCCATTTTCATCAACCAGTACAACACTGAATATATGTTCACCATTTAACATGGAAACAGGTTCGGTATATAAATTGCATTTGCTGTCGGCAACATCGTCAAATACATAATACGCCGTACAGCCGGCAGGCACCGTAACGGTAATCTTGCTGCCGATATCATAGACACCGGATTCCGGATCCACCTTCGGCGGGTCGGGGATCGCCAGTGTCACGGTAAAACTCCGCGAGATCACGTTGCCCGGGATTCCTTTTTCGTTGTAAGCGATGGCCTGCACCGTTGTGGTTCCCTCCGATATGGCTATAGGGCCGCCGTAAATCTCACTCTGTTGATCGGGTATGGAACCATCCGTCGTATAATATACCGTGGTTCCCGACGGGCATTCAAGCTCAACTTTGATCATTTTCTTATAATTGCCCTCAGAAGTTATAAAGGACGGGTCCGGGCAGATATAAGCCGCGAACTGTTCTTTTATACTATCCTGTTTGCAGGATTCCATCAGCAGCTTGATTGCATCAAAATCACTACGTTCTTCATAAAGAGCAATAAGTTTTTTATATCCCTGGTCGCTGTCCGGATGGTTATAAATAAATGCCTTTAACATTTCAATAGCAAGATCCGTATCGCCGGATGCCAGCGTGATCTCAATGGACAGCAGTTCTGCATCAAAATCATTGGGTTTCAGGTAGATCGCACGTTCCACATAAACGGCGGCGTTTTCATAATCCTGATTTTCATATGCTTCCAGAGCTTTATCATACTGATATTCATAAGAATTATTATTTTTATTTAAAATATAGCAGATGATCAGAACCGATAGAATCATAACAAGCAAAAGCGTCACCAGCGCGATTCGCAGCGGATGCTTTTTCTTCTTTTTCTTTCTGTACTTCTTCCGCATTTTGCGGTCGATCTCCTCCTGATATGCCTTTTCTTTCGCTTCCAGATTTTCACGGCATTTCATTAGATATTCTACTGAATTATAATCCGGAACCAGCTGCACTTCAGCACCGCACTTTGTACAAAACAGTTCACCTTCCGGAATGTCTGCACCGCATTTCTGACATTTCATCGTTTACCTCTTTCATAACCAGAATTTCATATTATAAAAGTTCTTCGATTACCTGTTCAAATTGCTCCATGGACATAAGCACCTTTCTTGGTTTCGTGCCTTCTTCCTCACCAACCACACCGGCCTCGCACAACTGATCCATAATACGGGCTGCCCGGTTGAAACCGATTTTAAACATACGCTGGAGCATACCGATCGAAGCTTTGTCTTTTTCAATAATAAACCGTCCGGCTTCCACAAAATAAGCATCCCGCTCCGGGCCGCTGCCTCCACCGGTAATTGCAGTTCCTGCATTCGCCGCGTTTATTTTGCTTTCTATCTCAGTATTATACACCACTTCTTCCGATTGTGAAGATAAAAATTTAGTGACGTCCGAAACTTCCTCATCCGTAATATAGGCCCCCTGAAGTCTGACAGGCCTGCTGTAACCCTGAGGGAAGAACAACATATCTCCGTTTCCGAGAAGTTTTTCCGCTCCGTTCATATCCAGAATAGTTCTGGAATCCACTCCTGAGGATACCATAAAAGCAATTCGCGAGGGCATGTTTGCTTTAATCAGACCTGTGATCACATCAACAGAAGGTCTCTGAGTAGCGATGACCAGATGAATACCGGCAGCTCTTGCAAGCTGAGCCAGACGACAGATTGCATCTTCCACTTCTCCGGGAGCAACCATCATCAGATCCGCCAGCTCGTCCACAATGATAACGATTTTCGGCAGTTTCTTCGGCTTGTCTTCCTCGGGTATGTCCGGATCAGCTATCATCATCCGAACCTTTTCATTATAGCTGCCAACATCTCTTACATTGAACTCCGCAAAGGTATTGTAACGTTCCATCATTTCCGCAACTGCCCAATTCAGAGCTCCTGCTGCTTTTTTGGGATCCGTGACCACCGGAATCAGCAGATGGGGTATGCCGTTGTATACACTCAGTTCCACCACTTTCGGGTCGATCATAATCAGCTTTACGTCATCCGGATTGGCCTTGTAGAGCAGGCTTATGATAAGTGTATTGATGCAGACAGATTTTCCGGAACCGGTGGCTCCGGCAATGAGTACATGCGGCATTTTTGCAATATCCGCCACCACCGTTTTTCCTGCAATATCTTTGCCCACTGCAAATGGCAGAGAAGCTTTTGTATGGATAAAAGCTTCCGACTGAAAGAGCTCTTTCAGCCATACAGTTGCCTTTTCCCGGTTTGGTACCTCTATGCCGACAGCGGCTTTTCCTGGAATGGGAGCCTCAATACGGATATCGCGGGCAGCCAGATTCAGCTTGATATCATTCTGAAGACTAACAATTTTACTTACTTTCACACCCTGTTCCGGCTGAAGTTCATAGCGCGTTACGGTTGGACCGCAGCTCGCATTCGTAACAACCGCATTGACCTTGAAGCTTCGCAGTGTATCCTGAAGCTTTGCTGCCGTTTCCCGAAGATACTCATTGGAGTCTCCTTTGTTCCGGTCGCCGATTTTCAGCAGTGAAAGCGGCGGCATCTTGTAAACTTTCTTCGGTTTTTTCGTTTCTGTATGAATTTCACTCTTTATATTATGTATGTTATTTTCAATCTCTTCTTTGGAAGATCTGGGATTTTTGGATTTGTGCTGGTGCGGCGCTTCCTGTTCCGGACTGGTCTGATTCTGAGACTCAGCAACCGACTCCACCGGTTTCAGATCCGGGACCGCTGATCCGGGCACATTTGTACTCTCCATTTCTGTACAGTGCAAATCCGTTTTGCCGATACCGCTTTCCTGGGGAACAGAAAAATCAAAAGGCGGAACTTCCGATTTGTTTCCATCGGTATCTTTCCCATTCGGTAGTTTTTTTTCTTCCTGGGGCGGTAAAACGGTATCCAAAGCCCCATCTCCACGGTTGATGAGGAATTCCGGCATTTCCGCCGCATAGGTACGTTTTGGCTTCTCGATTTCCAGGGGTTCCAGATTCATTTGCTTTTTCCGCTCTTCCTCAGCCTTGCGGGTTCTTTTTTGTTCTTCCCGGCGCTTTTTCTGCTCCGCTTTTGCTTCACGGTAGATACTTGCACTCTTGCTTCGGAATTGAGAAACCAGCGGACGCTGGGTGAGAATGATGGCCGAAATAATCAGTCCCACCAGGATCAGAACATAAGCACCCACAACACCGAAAGCAAAAGAACACACCGTCACAAGGATTCCGCCCAGAAGTCCTCCTCCCAGTTTGTCCTGGGAAGATAAGATGTAATAATCACCAATCGCCGTATTCTCCCGATATCCGCCCATCAAGAGCTGCATAAAAGCACATAGAAAGACGAAGAAAAGTGCGCATCCGAACAGTTTGCGCACAACAAAAGAATTCTCTCTGTTTGCAATATAAAAAGCAGATCCCATAAAAAGCAAAACCGGGAAAATATATGCCATTACGCCAAACATGCCGAAAAAGAAACCGCTCACAGAATTTCCGATAAATCCTCCGATACCGAAATTACTGATAAACAGCAAAACAGATACGGCAAGTATCACACACAGGATAATCTCCTGCTTGAGTCCGTTATCCTGCGATACCTGTTTCTTGTTTCTCTTTGATGAGCCTGTTGACTTCGGTTTTGCCAAACTCTTTTTGGCTTTTGCCATAAAAAGTCTCCTCCTAAACAATTACAAAAGGAAATTGCCGACAATTGCCGCAATTCCAACTAAAAAACAATAATACGCAAAATAGCGCAGCTTTTTTTTCTGAACCAGCGAAAGCATCCTGCTGATGCCAAAAGAACCTACTGCACCTGCAAATATCATCCCAACCACGCTGTTTATCACAATGGAACCGGTAATGGCCGGATTACCTACAGCCTCCCTGATTTCAAAAACCGCAGCACCGAGTACAGCCGGTATGGACATAATGAAAGAAAATTTCACCGCAAATTTTCGATTAAATCCACCCAACAGGCATGCAGTCATAGTCGTTCCAAGACGTGAAATACCCGGAAATACAGAAAATCCCTGGCATACTCCAATGACGAAAGAATACCAGACGGGTATATCTTTCGGAATTTTTTTCCCAATCTCAACGAAATCTACAACCAACAGTAGAATTCCGGTCTCCAAAAGACCAAGGCCTGGAAACAGCAGGGTAACGGATGCCGCCGACACGGCCTGTCGCATGTAGTAGCCAATTGCCGCAGTTGGAATCGCGGATGCCAGAATCATAACCGCAAATTTTCTGTAATTATTGTCAACCAACTTGCGATAGCGCCGCTCATCTCCCCGGCTTTTGTTGTGAAAAAAAGTGACCGCATTGAAGCAGATATCATGGATAAGTCGTATCAGTTCCAAAACCATGCGAGAGATGTCTTTTCGAAAAGCCAGTAAAACCGCAGTCATGGTTCCGAGGTGGAGCAGTACGTGGGAAAAAAGCCGTCCGTCTGCCCCAATGCCGAGAAGCTGTTCACAGATCGTCAGATGTCCGGAACTGCTCACCGGCAGAAACTCGGTCAATCCCTGAATGACTCCGAGCAAAATAGCTTCCAATATAGACATTATTCTTCCTCATCCTCTGCCCAGTTATGATATACATACTGTACATCGTCATCATCATCCAGTAGATCCAGCGTTCTTCTGATATTTTTAATATCTTCTTCCTTGCTGAGCTCCACATAAGTCTGTGGAATCATGGTAACTTCGGCACTTGCCATGGAAATTTTCTCAGCAGCCAGTGCATCATAGACTGCCTGGAAATCATCCGGATCCGTCAGGATTTCAAAGCTGTCTTCTTCCTCAGAGAAATCTTCGGCACCTGCATCCAGTGCGAGCATCATCAGCTCGTCCCCATCCATACCGCACTCTTCCTTGTCAATAATAATCTGACCTTTTTTATCAAACATGAAAGAAACGCAGCCTTGGGTACCTATGTTTCCGTTTCCCTTGGAGAAAGCACTTCTTACATTGGCAGCCGTACGGTTACGATTGTCTGTCAGTGTATCAACGATAATAGCAATACCGCTGGGTCCATAACCTTCATAAGTAATGTATTCATAATTTGTCGCATTTGCATCACCGGCAGCTTTCTTGATTCCCCGGTCAATGGTGTCATTCGGCATGTTGTTTGCTTTTGCCTTGTTGATCACGTCGCGGAGCTTACTGTTATTGGCCGGATCCGGGCCGCCCTCTTTTACTGCAACAGCAATCTCTCTTCCGATTATGGTAAAAATCTTGCCTTTTTTTGCATCATTTTTTTCTTTCTTATGTTTTATGTTTGCAAATTTTGAATGTCCTGACATAACTTCTCTCCCTCTTCATCATCCGTTATTCTCTCAACACGGACTTTTTGTATAATATGATTTTCCACTTTCAGTATCTGAAAAGAAAATCCCTTTGCACAGACCTCACGGTCTTCCATGCTGGGAATATGATCCAGCAGATACGTCAAATACCCGTTTAAGGTTTCGCAGTCATCGTTTTCAAAATCGACCTGCAGAACTTCGCTGACCTGTTCAAGCGGTGTCAGCCCGTCCATCAGTATGCTGTCGTCAAACTGATGAACAATAAAATCTTCCTCGTCATCGTATTCATCCTGAATATTGCCGACGATTTCCTCCAGTATATCTTCCATGGCAACCAGGCCGGCAGTTTGACCGTATTCGTCAACCACGATGACCATATGCGCCTTCTTGTTCTGCATATACTGGAAAACACTGTTAATGTTTCTCGTCTCCGGAACGAACTCCACCTGACGGATCAGATCCGGAATGTCACAAATGGCAATGTGTCCCATCTGTTTGAACGTCATTTGCTTCATGGCGTCCTTTAAATGAATAATACCGATAATATTATCGATATCTTCATGATAGACCGGATATCGTGAGTTGCTCTCTTCCAGCATGATTTTCATAGCATCTTCCAGAAACAGATCGCCGTCAAGAGCCACGATATTTTTCCGGTGTGTCATAATATCCCTGGCAACCGTATCTCCGAATTCAAAGATATTCTGGATCATCTCCGCTTCATTTTCCTGAATGACACCCTGCTCATGTGCCTCATCGACCATGGAAATGATTTCCTCCTCCGTCACTTCATCCTCATCTTTATGAGGATCAATGCCGAAGATACGAACAATCAGATTTGATAACCGTCGGATCAGCCATAATACAGGTGAAAAAACGATCATGATAAATTTTACAATACCATAGTATCGAAATACCGTTTTTTCCGGATGGTGATTTCCAAGCCTTTTGGGTACCAGATATCCGAAGGTGAGCAAAATAACAACGGTGCAAATAAGCACTACAATAACCAGAACAGCCTGCAGTGCATACTGGTAAACAGAAATTCCGATTCGTTCGAACCATTCCTGAAGCAGAATCAATACACGTTTTACAATAACATCAATTCCTATGTATCCGGTTATAATGCCAAGCAGTGCCGAAACCGCATGGGCGGAATCCTGAAACCTTCCCGGATAATCCAGCAGTTCCAACAGTTCTTTTGCGTTTTTTTCCCCTTCTTCTGCCTGTTTTTCGATCTCACTCTCGTGTACATTTGACAATGCACTGCCAAATGCATGGAAAATTGCGTTCAAAATCACAAACAGCACAAATATCACACAGCCCCACAAAGGACTACAGCCATCGTCCATACATTTTCTCCTTAAAAATATCGTTTTTTACCCATTACCATAGAAATATACCATTTTCGCGCCTGTTCGTCAAGAATATGTAGGCAGTTCCAGACTGATGCTGAGCGCTTTATTTACTTTTTGCAGCACTTCTCCATCCAGATGGCATACTTTGTCTTTCAGACGCCGTTTGTCTATGGTACGAAGCTGTTCCAGCAGAATAACGGAATCTTTTACAATGTCACACTGGGATGTGCTCAGTTCGATATGGGTCGGCAGTTTTGCTTTATTCATCTTCGATGTAATAGCGGCACAGATCACCGTTGGACTGTGGCGATTGCCCACATCATTCTGAATAATGAGCACCGGTCGTATTCCACCCTGTTCGCTTCCCACAACAGGTCTCAGATCTGCGTAAAAAATATCCCCTCTTCTAATTACCAAAATATTCACACTCCGATTTCATACAAAGATATAGCCTTAGTATTTCCATATCTGTCGGGTGTATGCGAATTGTGTATGAAATTTAAAAATAATCTTTCTGTGCGACCAGTTCCCCTCGGTAAAAATAGTTTCTCGGAACACGCTTTGTTATGTCGCAGACAAACTCATAATGAAACCGTCCGGACAGATTTCCAAGTTCCGCTGCCGTGATACCGTTTTCCCCGCTTTTTCCTAAAAGAACCACCTCATCTAGTTCCCTTGCATCCGGGATGTCAGATACATCGACCATGAACTGATCCATACAGACACGACCGAGAATCGGCGCTTTTTTTCCTCGGATCAGCACATAACCTTTATTGGAAAGCTGCCGGGGATACCCGTCCGCATATCCAACCGGAACCGTTGCCACCATCATGGACTTTTCAGTCTTAAAGGTACCGCCGTAACTGATTTCCACACCAGGTTCTACTTCTTTAATATATGCAATGTGGCTCTTAATGCTCATAACCGGCTTCAAATCCACCGGTTCTGTCTCAACTTCGTCCGAAGGATACATGCCGTAGATGCTGATGCCCGCACGCACCATATCCAGATTTGCCTCCTTTATGCGAATCAGGCCGGCACTGTTGCTGCAGTGACAGATGGGAATCGAAAGACCTGCCTCTTTTGCCATAGTCACAAAATGATTGTAACAGTCCAACTGATGGTATGCAGGTGCAGGATCTGTCTCATCCGCTCTGGCAAAATGGGTGAAAAGACCCTCTACGGTAATTCCCGGCAATGCTGCAATATCCAACATTTCCTGTATGCTTTCCTCACAGGGTTTAAATCCGATCCTGGTCATACCGGTGTCCAGAGCAAAATGGATTTTAACTTCCTTTCTGCATGCGACTGCAGCTTTTGACAGTTCTTCTGCCATATCTTTTTTGAATACACAGGCACGGATCCCATGCTCCGCAATTTCCGCATAATGCTCCGGGAAAGCATATCCCAAAAGCATGACCGGCTTCTTTATGCCGTTTTTTCTAAGAGTCAATGCCTCTTCTGCAGTGGCCACAGCAAATCCCCAGAGATATTCTTTGGGTTCCATGAGCTTTGCAATGGGCACAGCGCCGTGCCCGTATCCATCAGCCTTGATCACAGCCGCCATTTTAGTTCCTGTTTTTAAATTCGCATGCATCTGCTCAAAGTTGTATTCTACGGCTGATAAGTCGATATCTGCACATATCCGACTATATTTTTTCATAACAATCTCCTTTTGTATCTCCAATACGAAAATATTTCAGTTCTTCGATCAAATCTCCTGCCATCATATAGCCGGGGCCTGTCTTTTCGCTGCATTGATCTCCCAGTTTTCCATGGAGCCATACTCCCAGCGCACCGGCTATGGTATAAGGTGTTTTCAAAGCCAGAAGGCCTGCAATCACCCCACACAGCACATCTCCGGATCCGGCTGTTGCCATACCGCAGTTTCCGGTACGGTTGATAAAGGCTGTCCCATCCGGCAGGGCCACACAGGTTCTGGAATCCTTCAGCACGCACTGAACCCGGTACTTCCAGGCGAAGCTTCTCGCCGTATAGAGTACCCTGGGCTGAATATCGTCGATCCTGCAGCCGCACAGACGGGCCATTTCTCCAAGATGCGGAGTCAGAATGACCGGTCCTTTGGTCTGAAGCAAAAAATCCCTGCGTGTACTTAAAAGATTCAGTGCATCCGCATCAAGAACCATAGGGTGGGTACCGTGCTCTAAAACAAGATCAAGAAGCATGGATGCTGTTTCGCTCTGACCCAGTCCGGGACCCATTGCCACCGTATCTGCCCACTTCAGTCCCGCCATCAAAGCCTCTTCTGCTTCCTGTTTTGTGGCGTACACAGAAAGCATGGCTTCCGGTATCTTTTTCTGCAGGATATCCCGGTTAGCAGCCGGAGTCAGAATCTTTACCATTCCGCATCCGCAGCGCATAGCGGCATGGGCGCTCAAATATGCGGCACCCGCCATTCCTTCTGATCCTGCGATCAAAAGAATCTTTCCGAAACTTCCCTTATTACCGCCCTCAGACCTTTGCGGAACCTGTTTCAGATCCTCTCTTTCCAGATAAAAGGTATCGGGTTTTTCCATAGGTGTTTCTTCATAAATTCCGATATCACAGATTTCAAGTTCACCGCAGTACTCACAGCCGGGTCGCAAGAGCTGCCCGGCTTTTGCAAAAGCAAAGGTAACCGTCTTATCCGCCCTTACCGCGGTTCCCAGCACCTGTCCGGTATCAGAATCAATACCGGACGGCACATCCACCGCGATCACAAAAGCCTCTGTCCGGTTGACCAGCTCTGCGGTTTCCGCATAAATTCCCTCAATCTCTCTGGACAGGCCTACACCGAAAAGTGCATCCACTATAGTAGTATATTCAGACCACTGCGGGTTATTAACCCATGTTACGCCATAAGAGCGGGCAATTTCCTCCTGAAGGGCGCAATCCGGTGATTTCCGGTGACTTGAGTCCGGCTGATAAATCTGAACCTTGTATCCCTTCATTTTCAGGATTCGGGCCACAGCAATTCCGTCACCCCCGTTATTTCCGGTTCCACAGACAACCAGCACCTGTTTTCGTTTTTCTTCCGGTATGGCGTTGACCACAGCCAGCGCAGCCCGTTCCATCAGCACCAAAGAGGGGACATGATGGTTTTCGATGGCATTGGCATCCAGTTTTTTCATAAGAGATGCAGTTACCACACGTTTCACTTTTTACCCTCCTTCCCGGCAAACAAAGGAGACAGTGCCGAAATCAGCGCTGTCCCCATCAATCCGGTACAATTTTTACTTTTTATGATCACGCTCATAAGATGTCATATTATAAGATAATCGCATCAGACTCTCGGAAAGATGTACATTTTCAACAATAACGCCTTTTGGTACCCTCAGATTCAGATCCATATGGGCGTAATTCCAAAAAGCACGGATGCCGTTTTTCACCAGCATATCCGCGATCTGCGCAACTTCCGTTTTCGGAATCGTAAGTGTGGCTATTTCAACTTCATTCTCTTTCAGGAAATCAGGTATCTCCTCGATCGACTGAACGGGGATTCCGCGAATTTCCTTACCGAATAGCTCTTCGTTTTTGTCGAAGATACCCACCAGCTTAAATCCTCTTTTTTCAAAATTCTCATACTTTGCCAGAGCCTGACCGAGATTTCCGGCACCGATTATGATCATACTATGGACTTTATCCAGACCGAGAATTTTTGCAATTTCATCATAAAGATGCTTGACATTATATCCGTAACCCTGCTGACCGAAACCACCGAAATTGTTCAGATCCTGTCGTATCTGAGAAGCAGTCACCCGCATTTTTTCGCTTAATTCATTTGAAGAAATGCGCTCCACACCCTCTTCCAACAGTTCACTCAGATATCGATAATAACGTGGCAGCCGTTTTATCACCGCTTTTGAAATACCTTTCTGTTCCATATCAGTATTTCCTCCTTCTCTTAAATTATTATACAGAAGTATAAAAGTCTTGTCAAACATAATACTGCTATTGTTTTCGCAAAAATGCTCGTTTTTTTTCTTTACTTTGCAAAAAATCTGTTTCCTTTCTGTGTTTTTCAAATAATTACTTATTTCCTATGCTTTCCGAAATTCTGTATTTCTTCTGTCTCTTTATAAAAGCTTTGCTTTTTCTTCTCTCTTTGCAGAAACCTTGTTTTCATCCATGCAGCAGAAATATTTTACTTATTGTTTATTCCTTGCGGAAATTCTGCTTTTCTTTCTCCTCTTTGGCAGTTATAATGGTATGGAATGATGACAGGGTCAAAAGGTCATGATTTTCATGCTTGCATGAAAAATCATGACTTTGGGATCCGCTAAACATGAGAAAGTAGCCATTTTTC
>JALENY010000014.1 GCA_022767285.1 Lachnospiraceae bacterium
ACACTTATGATAAAGAATAAAGGGCAGGAGTATTTTGAGGAAGTGTTCATACACAAGTTTGACAATGCAACCACAATAGGTTTATTGCTTACTCTTGTCCTGATTTTTGCATCCCAGACAGAGGTGATATTAAGTAATCCATTACACATCATATTAATTGCTGTTCCGCTCACAATACAGACTGTTTTGATTTTTACCATTGCTTATATTGCCGCCAGAATATTGAAATTAAGTCACGGTATCGCAGCCCCGGCCGGAATGATTGGAGCCTCGAATTTCTTTGAACTGGCAGTAGCTGTGGCAATTGCTTTATTTGGAACCACAAGCCCTGCAGCACTTGCCACAACCGTAGGTGTTCTGACAGAGGTTCCGGTAATGCTTGCGCTTTGTTGGTTTGCAAATAAGACGAAGGGATGGTTTAAATAATGAAAAAGAAGAAAGTAGCATTTATCTGTGTTCATAATTCCTGCAGAAGTCAGATTGCGGAAGCACTTGGAAAGCATCTGGCAGGAGATGTCTTTGACAGTTTTTCTGCCGGAACAGAAACAAAACCACAGATTAATCAGGATGCTGTCAGGCTGATGAAGGAAATATATGGTATTGATATGGAAGCAAACGGACAACGTAGTAAACTTATTTCAGAGATTCCGGAGGTTGATATGGCAATCTCCATGGGATGTAATGTTGGCTGTCCGTTTATCGGAAGAGCATTTGATGATAACTGGGGTCTCGAGGATCCAACAGGAAAATCGGATGAAGAGTTTAAACTTGTTATCGGTCAAATAGAGAAGAAGATTTTGGTACTTAAAGAAAGTATCATCAGTGAAAAGTGAAACAGAAGAGCGTGGGGAGAATCGGCATTAGCCGATTCTCCCTGTTTTCCTTTCTTCGGAACAGCGGAAGATTTCCAACCTTACACCTACTGTAAGTGTTATTTCCCGGCAGCGTATGCTATCATTTAGAAAACACAGGAGGTAATCTTATGGAACCGATTTTAAATATAGAAAACTTAACCAAGACCTACGGCGCTGTGCCGAACCAAACCAAGGCGCTGGGGGGAATCAGCTTTCAGGTAACGCCCGGAGAATTTCTGGGGATTATGGGAAGCAGTGGCTCTGGAAAGTCCACGCTGCTTAACTGCATTGCAACAGTGATTAAACCCTCTGGCGGCAGTATCGTGATGGAGGGTAAGAAATTGCAGTCTCTGGGCGGCAAGGCCCTGGCGGAATACCGGGGAAAAACCGTAGGTTATCTGTTCCAGAATTTTGAATTGCTGGACAATCTCACCGGCCGGGAGAATATCTTGCTGCCTACTTCGCTCCACGGTGTGACAGAAAAAGAGAGTCATCTGCGACTGAAGCAACTGGCGGAATATCTGGAAATTACGGATGTACTGGACAAATTTCCCATGCAGATGTCCGGTGGTCAGCGTCAGCGCGTGGCGGCAGCCAGAGCCATGATTCTCCATCCCAAACTGATTCTTGCCGATGAACCGACAGGCGCATTGGATAGTAAAAATGCGAAGAATATCATGGAAAAACTCTCCGGCCTGAATCGGGACGAGCAGGCCACCATTTTGATGGTGACCCATGATTCCAATGCAGCCAGCTTTTGTAAGAGAATCCTGTTCATACAGGACGGGGTAATCTTCCATGAACTCCGCCGTGGCGACGAAAGCCAGCAGGATTTCTACCGGCGTATACTGAAAGTCATGGCTCAGTTGGGAGGAGGCAGCTGTAATGTTCTCTGACCTGATACTTAGAAATAGCAGACGCAGCCGCAGGGAAAACGGACTGTTTTTCAGTTCTCTGGTCATTTCCATTGTCGCTTTCTATATGATTCTCTCCCTTTCTAAGCAGGATGTGATGGTTTTTCTTGCGAAGATGGAAAGTGATGCAGTCAACAAACTGTTGATGATGATTCCGGTTTTCTATGGGATGACATTGGGGATCCTGTTTTTCCTGATTTATTTTGCCTGTAAATATCAGTTGGAACGCCGCAGAAAAGAATTCGGTGTCTATCTGATGATGGGGATGCGCAGAAGCAAGCTCTTTACAATGCTTCTTGCAGAAGATCTTTTGAGCAGTATCCTGGCTCTGATCATTGGACTTACGGTCGCGGTGCTGCTTTCTGAACTTATCAGTCTTGTTACCGCCAAAGTGGTGGGCATGGGGATCATCGGACATCAGTTCACCTTTTCCCTGTCTGCGATTTGTTTTACGATTGCGGGGTTTCTTGCCATTAAGCTGGTAGCATTTTTGATCCTCAGCAGTATAATCAGCCGTCAGGAGATTGGCACTCTTTTGGCTCATTCCTCCGGGAATGAAAAAAAGCAAAAACCGGCGTTTGTCTATGGAAGTTGTGCAGTTTTTGGCATCATGATGCTGACAGCCGCCTATACCATGGCCATTAAGAGGATAGCTTGGTATAAAACAGGTTTGATGCTCCTTACCATGCTGCTTGGCCTGTTTGGAACGATTCTTCTGTTCTATGGGATGCGGGCAGTGATCGCTTTGCTGGTAAAAGCGGGAAAATCAGATCGAAAGCTGCATGTGTTTACATTCCGTCAAATTCAGGAGAATGTCATTCACCAGTCCACCTCTATGGCTATCAGCTCCCTGCTGATTCTGGCTGCTTTGTGCTGCTTTGGCGCCGGTATTGGAATTGCAACCACCAGCCGGCAAGCGGGGGATCATGTGCTGGATTATACTTTTCATGATTACAGTGCAGATAATCCTCAGGAGTTCCTTCCTCATTTACAGACTGTACTGAAGAAAAACGGTCTTGAAAGTCAATTCTCCCAGCTCTTTGAAATGCGGATCGGACACGTCCGCACCGCGGAGAATTACAGCAAAGTATTTCAGATGGAGTCTGTTATGGAGTCCTTGCGAAGCCTTCCGCAGTCGGAGGATCGGGATGTCCTTCTGAACAATCTGAGTTATGTGGACTATCCCTATCTTATCTGCCTGTCAGATTATAACCGCTTGCTGGAGGCTGCCGGCAAGCCTGCACTGACTCTGGCAGAGAATGAGGCTGCCGTCTACCAGGATTCCGATTTTACCAGTGCAGCCAGAACGGCCATGCTGGGCAAGATCCTTTCCGGTCATCCGGAAGTCACGCTGAACGGAAATCCTGTGAAGCTAACCGGGGAGATACAGTCTGTGGATTTGGTGACCGACCGATCGATTACCTTGTCTTTTGCTCTAATCTTGCCTGACGAGCAGTTTTTGCACGAGACAAATGGAAACAATGAGGTTTACGTCAACGGCATTTTGAGCCAGGAGGCCACCAAGGGCGGCAGCCTGATGACCGCAATTTCTGACATGAACGCCCGGCTGGATGGAATTGGCCTCCCGGACATGTTCATCGAATATGAAAGCTATCTGCAAAATATAGGAAGGCAGCTATTCTACATGGTGGCAGCCAGCTATATTACCATTTATTTGGCCATTATCTTCCTGGTGGTTGCCAATACCATCATGGGCGTCCAGTTCCTGATGAACCAGCAAAAGACAGGCTGCAGATACCAGACACTGGTGCGTCTTGGTGCTACCTACCAAACCCTTTGCGCCTCTGCCCGGAAGCAGATCAGCTGGTTTATGGGTCTGCCCGTCTTTGTTGCAGCAATCAGCAGCATCTTTGGGGTCCAGGCTCTGTTTACGGGCCTGCTTTCCGCTGGGACACAGGGAATGCAAGGGGAAATGCTGGTGGTATCTGCCGCTATGATTTTTCTGCTTTGTGTGATAGAATGTATATATATGACTGCCATTAAGCGTTCCAGCGACCGGTACTTACTGACTCTGATGCAGCCGCAGAGAGAAGAATAAAGAAGAAGGAGGGCTGTCATGAAGAGAATAGCAGTTGTAGAAGATGAAGCATATACGCGAGAAGAACTTTGCAATATGCTGGAGAAAGCAGGATATTCCGCTTTGGAAGTGACTGCATTTGAAGATGCAGCGGAGCAATTGACAGCCCTTGCGCCTGACCTCGTAATCCTGGATCTCAATCTGCCGGAAATCAGCGGCTTCCAGATTTGCCGGGACCTCAAGCAGACAACCGCCATTCCTGTTCTGGTGTTGACTTCCCGAGACCAGATGGCCGACGAATTGCAGGCCCTCCGGCTTGGAGCAGACGAATATCTGACAAAGCCCTGCCGTAAGGAACGGCTGCTGGCCAGAATCACCAACATTCTCAAACGGTACGAAGGCCGTTCCAATCTTTTGGAAGGGCAAGAGTTCCTGTTGGATCGTGGAACTTACACTTTATACATAAACAACACTTCCGTGGTACTTCCCAAGAATCAGGGAAAGCTTTTGGAAGCATTGCTTGCGGGTGGAGACGGTTTGGTGACTTCAGAGCAGCTATGCAGGGCGCTCTGGGATACCACGGAGTTCATTGATGAAAACGCCCTGCAGGTAAATCTGACCCGCCTGAAAAAAAACATGGCGAATTTAGGCATGAAGCAGAAGGTGGTTGCTGTCCGTGGTATGGGCTATCGGCTTGAATAGAGGGCACACTATGAAACATTTTTGGAATACCTTAAAACGATATGCCCCGTGGCTCCTTTTGCTATTGGCCGTAGATGCCTTTTCCGCATTGCTCCTCTGGCTTTCCAATGCGCAGGCATTTGAAGGTCTTGTTGGAACTATTGTGTTGGCAAGTCTTGTGCTTTTTTCAGCAATCGTTTTGGCTTTTTATTTCAAAGAGCAGAATAAACGGTCACTTTTTCAGGCTTTTCTAATGGAACCGGATGAGGTGAATACGGAAAAGCTTCTGGGTGCAGTAAGCCAACAGGAGCGGGAACAGCTTCAGATGCTGGCTTCCGTCATAGAGGAAAAGGAGCGCCGGATTCGGGCAATGGAGGAATCTCTCCGGGATTATGAGGAATATGTGGAGGGGTGGGCGCATGAAGCCAAAACGCCGCTGTCCCTGCTCACCATAATTTTGGATAATCGAGCTGATGAACTTTCTTTTTCTCTGCAAGCAAAACTGGACTATGTGCGCAGCCAGCTGCAGGAGGATATTACTCAAATGCTCTATTATGCCCGGCTGGGGAGCAGTACGAAAGATTATCGTCTTGAGGCCGTGGAATTGGGAGATGCCATGGATGAAGTTCTGGAGGATTACGCACCTCTGCTGGAGGAAAAGCAGTTTCTCATCGAGAACCGTTTACAGGGCGAAAACGTCTATACCGATCGCCGAGGACTTCAATTTATGCTGAGGCAAATCATCAGCAACGCCATCAAATACAGTGGAGATGAACCTAAGCTCACAGTGTCCATGCAACGCACTGCCGAGGCGGATATCCTGATCATAGCCGATAACGGTACTGGGGTCAAAAGTTATGACCTGCCCTATATTTTTCAGAAGGGCTTTACCGGTGATTCCACCGACAGCCGGAAGAAAGCCACCGGCATGGGGCTGTATCTGACCAAAAAGATGGCAGATGACCTAAACTTAAAGATGAAAGCCGAATCCCAGTGGGGAGAAGGGCTGACGATTTCGATTGTTTTTCCTAAGGTCAGTTTGGATTGATAAGGAAAGCTATTAAATACCGCCGTTATGGGGACGCCATAGCGGCGTTTTCCTGTCTATCATGATCTCCGCTTCAACCGTTCCAAAGTGTCACATAAATCCGGATTTGGGCCAAAAGTCGCTCAGTAAGCGACCATAAGCTCAGGCTGTTTTCAAAGGGATGTGATTTTACGGATGACACGATTATGACAGTGGCAGTAGCTAAGGCAATTCTTTCGAATTTCCGGCAGCAATATCTTTTGCAAAAAGTTTTCCAAATACCCATCTCACAAATGGCTGAATAAAAAATATTTGTGAAAAGAATGCAAATGGGCTTCCAACTACACATTCAAGCGCATAGGCACAGCAAAACTCTATAACTATCACGGCCCATATAGGAAGCATTCTCCCAAACATAGATACATCGCCTTGAGCGTTAAGTGCGTGAAGTACACTGTCTGCATTGTTTATCTGCATCAAAGTACTTCCATTGACAACATAAAGGCTGTAAAATACATATCCATGTACGGTTACTAATACGGTGAGAAAGGCAAACACCATTCTCTGAAATTGATTTCTTGGCATACTAAATTCTCCTTTTTCCCAAACAAAAAGACACATATAGGATAATTCGTATAACTGACAGATAAAATCATCTTTATAGATTACATATTTACCGTGATCAGATTTACGTGTTATACACTACATGTGTCGATTTAATTCTTCAACATTTTATCACACTTATAGGGAAGTGTGGAGAACACTGAAAAAGCTAAAAGAAAACGGTATGACAATGAATGTGCATTGCCGGAATACTGTTTTACACATTATCTGGAACCGGGATATAAGGATGAACAGATTTTGATTGAGACCTGTGAAGCAGTAACTGAGAAAAAGAGCGATTCTGAACTGGTAAAATTTCAGGAATTTCCGGAAGTTAAGGCTGCATGCATTTTTCATAAAGGTTCCTATGATAATTTTCCTGAAACATATGCAGTGATTCTGCGGTATATTGAAGAAAATGGTTATGAAATATGTGGAAATATCAGAGAAAACTATATAGATGGAGTCTGGAATAAAGAAAGAGAAGAAGACTGGCTGTCTGAAATACAAATACCGATTTTGTAAAAATAGTTTAATGAATTTTAGCGGGATTTTTGTTAAAATAAAGAAAACAGATAAAGAAAAGATTCAAAAAGACAGTTGGACTGCCGGTAGAAATCATTAATGCACTTTGAAAATTCTTTTATAAAGGTGCGATACAGTTATGACAGCAAGAAGTAAAAAACTGACGGTAAAGAGGTGACCTGATTATGGAAATAAAAAGTCTTTTAATCAAAGATACAACAAAGGAAGAAAGAATTCAGATTGTGCAGCAGGGATTAAACCAATGCGGCGGTGCCTGCGATTTTTGCAATGGCTGTGACAACCTTGGCGGAGGCCGTATCGATACGTTTTATCAGCCATACATTGACGGTGAAAAGGAATTGCGGGAGTTAAATATGGAATATAGGAGCAATTCGGGGATGGTGCACGGATGAGACCTCCTGAAATCGAAAAATCAACGATGGAAGAACGGGAACGATACATACATGAAACTTTTCAGTGTAAAGGGGACTGTGATTATTGCGGATTTTGTGCCATGTATCATGGGAGAACACCGGAAGCGGTTTATGATGAGTATATTAAGGGGACTCGTTCGTTCATGGAAATAACGCAAAGCTGCCGATAACTGCAGGATGACTGCAGGATGACTGTGTAAAGAATGTAAATCTGTTAATTGAATGAATCGATTTGGGGAACTGAAAATGGATATTAATAATCATTATTTTTTAACAGCAAAAAACAGAGGGTATAATCAGGAACTTACCGGGAAGGTTGGTTTTGTATATGTGCTTGTGTCAGACCCGGTCAGCAACTGGAAAAATCAGTCGGATGTTGACGAGTGTGTAAAGAAAATAAGGCAGGTATCAAAACTTCTGATGACAGAAGCTGCAAAGCAGCATGTGGATCTGCAAATCAGTAATTTTGTCATGAAAGGCCATGCACAGCGTGTGATTAACTATGATTCTTCAAAAGACTGGCAAAATGATGTGGTTCGGAGTATGAACCGGGAATCGCTTCGTGATCTGCAGAATGAGATTAAATCAGCCCGGGGTTTTAAAGAGGTTGTAGTAATCTTTATGTTTAATCGCGTGGAGCGCTCCTTTGCGCATCCTGTCACAACGAACTTGTTTGAAGATGAATTTGCGGTTTTATATACGGTTGAGAATCCGGAGTCCATTGCCCACGAAATCCTGCATCTGTTCGGTGCCGTAGATTATTATTATCTGGAGTCTGTCCGCAGGGCTGCAAAGCAGTATTTGGATGGCGGAATTATGGCAACCAGTATAAGTTCAAAACCAATTGATGATCTCACGATGTATCTGATCGGCTGGCATAGGAATCTCTCTCCGAAAGCGTCCGCATTTCTCAGAGCAACAGGAAACATTACAAAAACGGAATGGGAAAATGCGTTAAAATCCCAGGTGAAAGACGGCCATGGCAGACTTACCTTTCAGGGCGGGATCATATATGAAGGAACCATAAAGCATGGACTGCCGGATGGATATGGAACCTATTTTTACCCGGATGGAAGCAAATATACCGGTGAAATCAAATCTGCAAAACTACATGGTACAGGTAAACTGGTCTATGCAAAAAAACAATGCTATGACGGCGAATGGGAGAACGGTAAGATGAAAGGGCGGGGTGTTTTGTCCTATCCCAATGGAGATTATTACGTAGGCACCTTTGCGGATAACACATTCAATGGATATGGAGAATATCATCATGCATCCGGGAAGATACAAAAGGGCACCTGGAAAAACGGAAAACTGAAATAAAGCGGTGGAAAGAACACGGCTATGTTTTTTTGAATCAAAGATTTAAAAAGAAAAATGCAAAATGTGAAAACAAAAAACGGAATATTATAATTTCAGCTATGCTGATGAGGGTTGTACCATATTAATAATCGTGATGAAGCGGAAATGGAATTTTTGAAACAAAAATAATATATTTTATATCAAAAAAAAAGTACATGAAACACAAAAAAAGTGTTGAAATCAAAAGAAAATAAGAGTATTATAAAAGAAAGAGAGATGAGCTTAATTCGAATTGAGTGAAACAAATTAATAATTCCATTTTAAGGAGGGTATGTATGAAAGCGATTGTCAGATATGGCAAAGCCTTTGGTGGCTACACAATGAGAGATGTTCCGAAACCAGTATGCGGACCGGAAGACATTATTATCAAAATTGAAGCAGCAGCTATCTGTGGTGCTGATATGAAGCACTGGAGAGTAGACAATGGATCTGATGAGTTTAACTCCATCCGTGGACATGAATTCGCAGGTGAAATTGTTGAAGTCGGTGAAAAAGTAGTTGACTGGAAAGTCGGTCAGCGTGTTGTTTCCGATAACAGTGCCCATGTATGCGGTGTTTGTCCTGCATGTGAGCAGGGAGATTTCCTCTGCTGCGAGAACAAAGTAAATCTTGGCCTGGACAACAATACCTGGGGCGGCGGATTCTCCAAATACTGTAAAGTACCGGGTGAAATCTTAAGAATTCACAAACATGCAATCTGGGAGATCCCTGAGAACGTAAAATATGAAGAAGCAGCAGTGCTTGACCCGATCTGTAATGCATATAAAGCAGTTGCACAGCAGGCACATCTTCTTCCGGGACAGGATGTAGTTGTATTTGGTACAGGCCCGCTTGGTCTGTTCTCCGTACAGATCGCAAGAATTATGGGTGCAGTTAACATCGTTATGGTAGGTCTGGACGAGGACGTTGCTACTCGTTTCCCGGTAGCTCTGGAAGTTGGTGCAACACACGTTGTAAACGGTTCTAAAGAGGACGTAGTAAAACGATGCACAGAAATCTGCGGAAGAGACAATCTGGGACTCGTAATTGAATGCTCCGGCGCTAATATCGCATTAAAACAGGCAATCGAGATGACAAGACCGAATGCAGAGATCGTTCGTGTTGGTATGGGATTCAAGCCGCTTGAGTTCTCAATCAACGACATTACATCCTGGAACAAGAGCATCATCGGACATATGGCATATGACTCCACCTCCTGGAGAAATGCAATCCGTCTGCTGGCTACCGGACAGATCAAAGTTCAGCCTATGATCACACACAGATTAGGTCTTTCCGAATATGAAAAAGGCTTTGATGCAATGGCTTCCAAAGAGGCAATCAAAGTTATTTTCCACTATGATTTCGATGACGAAGACTGAGTGACAGATACGTTATATTAAAAAGACAGACAGCCTCTGGGCTGTAAAACCAGTTAAAAATAATTGAATAATGTACACACAAAGAGGTGTAATTACCATGTCGGTATTAGAACGGCATGGTATTACACCTCTTTTTCATTCAGGAAGAGAGGATAACTTTTCTTTATAGGGCATACAGACTTCTTTTAACTCACAATAGGCGCAAGCCGATCAACCGTCTGTCACAGATACGTGTTGATTTATTTCAGATAATCCGGTGTCACATCTCTTCCGAGATCCTGGAGCATTTGCTTGTCACTGCGAATTGTTGCACAGGCAGCAGTGGTCAGCATATTGCCGGTGATCGAGGCGGATGCTCCGGACTGAAAAGCCAGTTCGCCGTCACTTGTCAGCAGTGCGCGTCCCGCAGCAAGACGGATATTTGCGCAGGGATTAATATAGCGGAAGAACGCAATGGTTCTCAAAATCTCATCTTCGGTCAGCTGCGGCAAATTCTCCAGAGGAGTACCGGGAATCGGCATCAGGGCGTTGATGGGTATTGAATCAATGCCGAGTTCTGCCAGGCTGACTGCCATATCCAGTCGGTCTTCCCAGGTTTCCCCCATACCGATGATACCGCCGGAGCAGGCACACATTCCTTCTTCCTTGACCAGCTTTAAGGTTTCCAGTTTCTGATCATAGGTATGTGTCGTGCAGATATTGGGAAAGTTGCGCCGTGAGGTTTCTATATTATGGTGATAGCTGGTGACACCTGCCTCATGGAGCTGATGCAGCTGTTCGGCGTTCAGAAAGCCCATGGATGCACATAGGTCAATTTTACATTCGGCATGCATTGTTTCAAATGCATGTATCGCCTTTTGGAATTCTTCACCGGTAAGAGCACGGCCCGCAGTGACGATGGAAAAGCGATCCACGCCTTCGCTTTCATTCATTTTGCAGGCTTCCAGGATCTTTTCTTCCGGGAGAAAGTCATAAATTTCACAGCTGGTGTGATAGTGTGCGGACTGTGCGCAGTATTTGCAGTCTTCCGGACAGCGGCCGCTGCGTCCATTGATGATGGAACAAAGGTCTACTTTTTCCCCGATAAAATAGGAACGGATGCGGTCTGCACCTTCGCAAAGTTCGTTTAAATCACAAGTCAGAAACATATTCAGATCATCCTGCCGGGTGATGCGGCGGCCTGCGATGATCTCCTCTGCCAATGCGATCATATTCATATGAAATCCCTCCTCGTATAATAAGTTTATAGACCTCATTCAAAGAGGCTATAGACTTATTTTTTATGATGCAGGTATTGGATGAATTGTTGGACATCCTTTTATACCCACATAGTTAATAAGTTACTTTATAGTCATGGTCCCAGATGT
>JALENY010000001.1 GCA_022767285.1 Lachnospiraceae bacterium
CCTTTGCTTCTTCCGGATTAACCTGGGAAGTCACCGACATCTTGCCTTCTCTGAGCTTGTTAAAAAACTCTTTTGCTGTCAGATCTTCCATATCTGTATACGTCTGCCCATCCATTGTATATTTCAGAGGAATCACCGGAACGCCTCGTTCCTTTAACCATTCCTTTGGCATATCCACTGTACTGTTCACTGTAATTATATAGTCCCGCATTTCCTTCATTCCTCCTGTTGTCTGATTTCCTTAATCATATCATTTTTTGGAACATTTCGCAAAATTTTTTTCATTTTTCGTCTGTATTTTAAAGCAGATCAAAGGTTCCTTTCCGGACATCTGGTCTGCTTTTTCCACTAATTCAACTTGATATTCAAATAATTTCTTCCCGACAATGTCTTATTACATGCCAAAAAGCATAAGATCAGCAGGCATCCGACCAGAAAACCAACCCAATCAAACAATGCCGTCAGTACCAGAAGCATCAGACGCATAAATTTCAGCGCATATCCCATCTCAAAATTGGGCTGCGTATAATTGGCTACTGCCACAAACGCCATATACAGCATCACTTCTGAATTGAACCATCCGGACTGTACCGCAAATTCTCCCAGCACCAGACCGGCGATCACACTGAGCGGCGTACTGAGCATACTGGGCGTGTTCAGCGCTGCGAGACGCAGACCGTCAATCGAAAGTTCCAGGATCAGAAACTGCAGCACAAGCGGAACATTGATCACATCCCTCACAGCCGTAAATTCAAACATACTGGGGATCCAGGACGGATTCATCATAAACAGCAGATATACCGGTGTCATAAACACGGTTAAAATTGTGATGATCAGCCTTGTGATCTTTAAATACATCCCTGTCACCGTAGGAAAATAGTAGTCATTTGCCTCCTCGATCATATCCAGAATGGAAGTCGGAAGGATCATGGCAGATGGGGAATTGTCCACCAGGATCACCACTTTTCCCTCCAACAGGCATGCCACTGCCGTGTCCGGCCGCTCGGTAAACTTGAATTTTGGAAACGGATTGAACCACTTTCTCTTGAACATAGCCTCTGCGAGCGTCTGCTGGTTCATTTTCAGGTCATCAATATGAAGATCTTCAATCCGCGACTTTACATTTGCTAAAAGCTCCTGATCCACCCGATCCGACAGATAGCAGATGGCAATATCCGTACGGGAGGTCTGCCCGGCTTCTGTCATCTCCATGATCAGATGCTCATCCCGGATCCGTCTGCGCATCAGCGCCGTATTAAAAACGATGGTCTCTACAAACCCGTCTCTGGATCCCCGAAGAGACTTATCCTTATCCGGCTCCTCCACACTTCTGGCAGGATACGTTCTGGTATCGATGGCAATGCACGATGCATATCCCTCAATAAACAGACAGCTTACCCCGGAGAGCACATTCCGAAGTACCTGGTCAAAATCAGACAGAACGTCCACCTCGATGTACGGCACATGGGTTTGCGAAAATGCCGCCGCATCCTCCGGCATATCTTCTTTTGTCACTCCCATAAACGAATCCAGCAGTTTCAGCATCGCTTCATCTTTCACAAAGCCGTCAATAAAATAAAGGATCGCCCGTCTTTCTCCAATTTCTATCTCCCGCCGGATCAGGTCAAAACTTTTCCCGATCGGCAGTGTGCGATCCATATACTCTATATTCTCCCGGAATGAATCGCTGATCTGTTTTGTATTTTTAATCACCATAGAATATCTGTCCTTTCCTGCCCGGACTGTATGCCCACACAGTCTCTGCAATTTGCATGTTATTCTATGGTCAGTTTGCCCCGTTTGGGTTTATTTATTCAAAAAGCCCGCTTTTTCCATCTTTCGGATCACCTGTTGCTGTCTTTGCCATGCCAAATCCGGATTGATCAGCGGATTGTATGCGCTGGGCGCATTGGGAATCCCTGCCAGCATGGTACATTCATCAAAATTCATCTCAATGGGCTCTTTTCCGAAATATCCGCGGCACGCCTCTGTCACACTGTTATAGCCATTCCCAAAATAAATGGAATTCAAGTACAATTCCAGAATCGTCTTTTTGTCATATACTTTTTCAATCTCAAATGCCATAAACATCTCCGCCACTTTCCGGCTTATCTTCTTATCCTGGGTAAAGAACTGATTTTTTGCAAGCTGCTGCGTGATCGTACTGCCGCCTTCCACATAGGCTCCTGCCAGGATGTCGTGGTACAATGCCCTGCAGATTGCAATGGGGTCGATCCCCGGATGCCTGTAAAAACGCTTGTCTTCCACTGCCAGTACGGCATCGATATAATCTTCGGGCAGCTGTTCCAGTGTTGCATAGTCTTCTTTTGTCTGTATCTGTGCTCCCATTTCCTGTACGCTCATTTTGTCCAGGGCATCCTGACAGTCTTCATATCCACGCCATAGCATGAACACACCAACGCAAAACAGACATAAAAAAATGAAAGAACACAGTCTCTTGATCCATTTCATACTGTAACCATCCTTTTTCTGAAGTAACTCCTGGTTTCTAAGTCCAGTATATAAAATTGAACTGTATTCTTCCATAATATTTTCTTACAATTTTCTTAAAATTACTTACATTTGTGTAAGATTCGATGTTTTTTATTTGGTAGTACTTCCAAAACCGCCATTTCTCACATCTGTCACATCGTCATCCAGCGTGATTCCATATTCCACAAAGATTCCCTGCATAAAGCCTTCTCCCTGTGCGATATCAATGGTCTTCTCTTCATTTGTATCGTTGGTGATCTTGGAAAACATATGACCTTCATTGTCTGAATAAAAATAGTCGCTGTCGATGATCCCCACTGTATTATTCAGCTGCAGACGGTACTTAAAGCCAAGTCCGCTTCTCGGATAACACTTTAAGACCCATTCCGGTTCCATCTCCACCCGGATCCCGGTCGGAATCTTGATTGTCTCGCCCGGCGCCAGGATCAGACGCACCGGTGCAAAGAAATCGTATCCTGCAGATCCTGCGGTTGCTCTTCTCGGCAGTTTGATATTTTCGTAAATCTCTTCAATATTTGCTTCTTCATCCAGTCCAAACGTATCGATCCAGTCTTTCTTAAACTGCTCCAGACTTACTTTGTGAAATTTTGCGATTCTTTTCATTGTCTCTTCCTTTTCTGTTCGGTTTTATACGTCATGCAGCACGATCTTTCCTGTATTCAGACTGTTTTGTACATCGATCACTTTCTGATTCGCGCTTCCTTTCCAGTGCAGCTTTGTATCTTTTTGTGCCGCCTCAAACTTGCCGTCTACGATCACATCCAGATAAGAAACGATCTCTTCATCCTGGATCTGACTCCACTCATATCCGGTGTACAGCCACTGGGTCTTTTCCGGAAATTTCTGCCGGATTTCTTTGGCCAGCTCTGTGATTTCTTTTCTGTTTCCCGGAAACAGAGGATCTCCTCCACTGTAGGTGATCCCGCTGATATAGCTTTTTTCCAGCTGCTCAAACAGCTCTTTTTTTGCCTCTTCTTCAAACAGAAGTCCTCCATCCGGATCCCAGGTCACCGGATTCTGACATTCTTTACATCCGTGAGCGCATCCTGCCACCCACAATACTACCCGCAGTCCGTCTCCGTTTAGCATATCATCTTTTGTAATATTGTGATACCGCATGTTACATACTCTTCCTTTCTGCGATCTCTGCCATCTTGGCATCATTCAGCCGTGTATCTCCTTTGACTCTGGAATAAGAAAGATATCCGTTCATTCTCTCGATCTTTGTCAGATTGGTGCTTCCGCACACCGGACACACATCCATATCCAGTTCCTCATGCCCGCAGTCGTCACAGTAAGACAAGGAGAGGTTTACTCCTTCATAATATCCTTTTGCCATGGCGCGTCTTACCAGAGATTTAATCGCTTCTACATTGTAACTGATCGGATATTTGACATACTGGATCTTTCCTCCGTTGCTCAGATTCCAGAACCGGCCTTCCAAATCCTGTTTCTCGATCGGCGTAATATCCTCCGTCACATGGCAGTGAAAACTGTTGCTTACATATTCTCTGTCTGAAACGTTCTCAATAATTCCGTATTTTTTACGGAACTGCTGTACCTGAACTCCACACAGATTTTCCGCAGGCGTTCCATAGATGGCATACAGGTGTCCGTCTTCATTCTTGAACTCTTCTACACGCTTGTTGATATATTCCAGTGTCTCCAGAGCAAAGGCGCCATCCTCTGCAAGAGATTTTTTATTATGCAGCTGCTGCAGCTCATTGAGCGCTGTGATTCCAAAGGAAGCCGTCGCAGACTTCAGAAGCGGCTTGATCTTGTCATAGAGCCCCAGATTTCCGCCGTAGAAACCGCCCTCGCAGTATGCCAGCGGATTGGTCGATGCTTTCATCTCTCCCAGATAATCATAGGTTCTCTGATGCAGCTTGCGGATCAGATTCAGATAGTAATCCAACACCTCAAAGAACGGCTTTCCTTCCTGCTGCGCTTTTGCATAGATCATCGGAAGATGCAGACTGATGGCTCCAATATTGAATCTTCCCACAAATACCGGTGTATCTTTTTCATCAGCCGGCTTCATGCCGCCTCTTTCATACCATGGAGAAAGGAATGCGCGGCATCCCATCGGACTGATGACTTTTCCATATTTTTTATAAATACTCGGAACATATCCGTCCCCTGTCAGGCTCAGCCAATCCGGATACATGGTCTTTCTGGAACACTCGATTCCCGCTTCGAACACATCTTCCAGCGGTTTTCCAGGACCATGCAGGTTCTCGTCGTACAAAAATACGATTTTCGGGAACAGCACCGGTTTTTTGTGTCCGTCTTTTCCCTGTCCGTTCTTTCTCACTTCCAGCATCTTGATCGTTGCCAGCTTTCCATAAATGCTGGTACGGGTTCCGGCTGTCACTGTAATAAACGGATAGTCTCCGCGGCTGGAGGATACGGAATTGAACTTATATTCCCATCCCTGGAATCCCTGCTCCATCTCCTTTTCCAGATCTGCCCATGCCACTTTCTGCACGGTCTCTTCATCCAGACCCAGCCCTCTGTACTTTTCGATCAGCTTTTTATGAGATTTTTCTGCATACGGTTCTAAAATCTCGTCCACGCTTGGCACGGTAAAACCGCCATACTGCTGGCTGGCTGCGCTTAATACGATGTCCCCGATCACATCAAACGCCGTATCCAGTGTCTTCGGCTCGTTGTACCAGAGATTCCCCATCTCAAATCCGCCGCTTAATACATTCTTCACATCAAAAAGACAGCAGTTCATTGTATCTCTTCTTGCAGACATGTCATGAATGTAAATATATCCTTCCCGGATCGCCTGGATCTCTTCCACTGTCAAAAAGAATTTTTTATAAAGCTCTTTATTCAGTTCGTTGAAGATCAGACTGCGCTTTGTGGATACCAGCGCACTGTCAGTGTTGCTGTTTTCTTTATCCCCGATATACATGATGGACTGGCTCTTTTTATATACTTCATCCAGCATCTGTACAAAGTCCTGTTTGTAATTACGATAATCACGATAACTTTTTGCCACCACCGGATTTACCTTTTCCAGGGCTCCCTCTACCACATTATGCATCTCTGCAATCGGGACGTCCTGAATTCCCAATGTCTGTACCTTTTCTTCTACGAAACGACAGATATAGTCCAACTCCTCATCTGTGAATTTAATGAGTGCACGGTACGCAGATTTATTAACAGCCACAACTACTTTCTGCACGTTAAAATCTTCCTTTGTCCCGTCTTTCTTGATGACTCTGATCATACAACTTCTGCTCCCTTCGCTTTTGTTTTATCTATATTTAGTGTTTTTATCACACAGGATAAACTATATCATGTGTCAGCAACGAATATGTTATCACTTTGAGCAGTCAGAGTCAATACGGAAACTTTCACAAAAAGTCTCTCATTTACCAGAGCATTTCCTCTGTAATTTCCTTGACAGCAAATGCACCGCACATTGCCATGGTATCTCTTAATTCACCACCTGTTTTTGCAGTATATGCACTCACACCCTGCACTCCCGCACCATATGCCGCGGTCACGAACGGACGGGCGATCAGTGCCGCATCCGCGCCCATTGCCAGTGCTTTAAAGACATCTGTTCCTGTCCGGATCCCACCGTCCACAAAAATCTTCATCCGGCCATCCACTGCCTTCACAATATCCGGCAGAACTTCGGCTGTAGACGGACATTGATCCAGTACTCTTCCTCCGTGGTTAGACACCACAATCGCCTGTGCACCGGCCTCGAGAGCCTTTTTCGCCCCTCTGACCGTCATGATTCCTTTTAGAATAAATGGAATTTCAGCAATTTTCACAATTTCTTTTAACTCTTCCACGGATTTGCTTCCCGCCGGCGGATTCAGATTCTGAAGAAACGGAAGCCCGGCCGCATCAATATCCATTGCAACAGCAAAAGCCCCTGACCGTTTGACCAGTTCCATTTTGTCACGAATCGTATCCATATCCCACGGTTTTACAGTCGGGATTCCCAGACCTCCCAGTTTTTGTACTGCCGCTGTGGCTTCCTGCATTACCCGTGCATCTGACCCGTCACCTGTAAATGCCGCAATTCCTCCTTCCATACATCCTGCCAGTAAAATTTCATTATATTCCTGATCCGTATATTTCTCCCCGTAATGCAGCTTCACAGCACCTACCGGTCCTGCAAAAAACGGGTAGGAAAACTCCTTTCCAAACAGAGTCACTGTCGTATCAGCCGGCTTCTTTTCACAGATCGTATCCATATTGATACGGATCTCCTGCCATTTCTGAAAATTTCGGATCGCCACATCTCCGATTCCTTTCGCTCCAGGTCCCGGCATTGTATTTTTGCACGCTCTGCCGTTACAGACTGCACACGCTTTACAGTACGGTCCGATACATGTCCTTGCCTGTTCGATCACTTTCTGATAGTCCATACTCGTCTCCTCCTCTTTTTTTCTAAAACATCCCCGATTTCTCAAGCACTTCAAGAACTTCCCCGATCACGGGCAGATCAACTACCAGCGCCATTCTGATATACCCTTCTCCCGCGCTTCCAAACGCACTTCCAGGCGTTACCAGAAGTCCGGTCTTTTCCACAAGCTGCATACAGAAATCAAAGGACGACGCATAGCCTTTCGGAATCTTTGCCCACACAAACATTGTCCCCTGACTGTCCGGTACATTCCACCCGATCCTTCGCAGACCGCCGCACAGCGCACAGTTTCTTTTTGCATACTCCTGCCTCTGCTTTTCTATGAAATCGTCCGGCCCCGTAAGCGCCGCGATTGCAGCCTTCTGAATCGGCAGAAAGATGCCATAATCAATCTGAGAACGCAGCGTTTTAAACTTCTCTACAATTGCTTTATTTCCCACCACAAATGAGATTCTGGCACCCGTGAGATTATAGGACTTGGACAACGAATAAAACTCTACCCCTACCTCTTTTGCACCGTCAAAGGATAAAAAGGACCGCCCCTGTTCTCTTGTAAAAATAATATCCGAATATGCATTGTCATGGATGATCACAATATGATACTCCTTTGCAAATGCGATCAGTTCTTCATAAAAATGATCCGGAGCACAGACACAGACCGGATTCAACGGATAAGAGACTACCATATATTTGGTTCTCTCCAAAACCTCTCCCGGGATATTTTTCAGATCCGGCAGATATCCGTTCTCCTCGCGGATTTCATAATATTCCACATTCGCACCTGCCATGATTCCGCTCATTTCAAACAGCGGATATCCCGGATTCGGAACCAGAATGGTATCCCCGGGATCACACAATGCCATTCCGATATGCGCCATTCCCTCCTGAGATCCATAAACTGACATAATCTCATCTGTCTGAATCTCCACTCCAAACCGATGCGCATACCGGTATTGGACTGCCTCTAAAAGCTCCGGCAGATCTGCCAGTGCATATTTATAGTTCTCCGGATCTTTGCACGCTTCTGTAAGTGCCTCCATCACATGCGGTGCCGGTGCAAAATCCGGTGTTCCCACTGACAGATTGAACACCCGTTTTCCTGCCTGAATCATCTCTTCCTTCTTGTCATTCAGCGCGGTAAAAATTCCCGGCTGAAACTGATTTACCATCGCTGAAAACTGCAGCTCTCTCATCCTGTTTCCTCCCTGTCTTACTTCTCCTCTAATTCTCTGATTCTTCTTGCACGTCTTCTTCTCTGTGCTTCCCGGCGCTTCCTTCTCTGCTTTTTCCGATATGCCACATAAGAGATTCTTGCTCCCACAAGAATCACAAACACTGCAGCGAGTACAAGCAGCACCTTCAAGAACAGCGGCAGTCCCTTCTGTTCGTTCTTCTCCACTGCCGCCACCTGTTTGCACGAAACTGCCGGTGCCTGAAATCCCGGCAGATATTCTCTTTCCAAGTCTACCAGCACTTTACCGTCCTTGATCGTAAGCGGAGCTTCTTTCCCTTTTGGAACACAGTCCCATAAATCTTTTGAAATCTCTACTTTCTTTTCATCAATAGTATGCACCCCTTTGGAAAGTACTTTTTTATATTCAAACCGTTCAAATGCCTGCTCCATAATCGCGTTTCCGACCAGATGACGGAGCTCTTCCCCAGTCTGATCTGACCAGTCAGACACACCCATCACAATCTCCACCAGACGCGTGTCCCCCCGTTTTGCAGTGGACGAATAGTTAAACCCTGCTGTATCGCTGGAACCTGTCTTCAAGCCGTCTGTGCCCTCCAGACCATACTTTGCCCCTTCCAGTGAAATCTGATATGATGTAAAATGCTCCTCATACGGTGTCCCCTCTTTTACGGTGATCTGGGGATACTTTGTGTGATTTAAAATATCCGGATAGGTCTTTATCAGATAAGTACACAGCATCGCATAATCTTCCGGTGTTGTAATGTTATCTCCATCAAGCGGCTGGCTCACCGGATGATACGGCTGCAGCAGATTGTTAGTAACCCCCACACAGTTGAAGTACTTCGTATTGACCATTCCAAGCTCCTGTGCCTTTTGATTCATACGCTCCACAAACCTGTCCGGATCCGACTCCACCATATCCGCAAGCATATACGTTGCCGCCGCAGAAGACGGCACAATGATCAGATCCATCAACTCTGCAACCGTATAACTGGCTCCCGGCTGCATTTTATTGTTGCTGAGCGCATACCTGCCTGCAATATCTGTATATCTTTCATTTACCTCTGCCGTACTCTCAAGTTCCAGATTCCCGGCTTTTATCTCCTCATATGCCAGAAGAATGGTCATCAATTTTGTCATACTTGCCGGCGGCCACTGTTTCTGTGCATTTTCCTGCCATAAAATTTGTCCGGTATTGATCTCCGTAATGATCGAACCTGCAGGCTGATACCGTTCCTCAAGCTGATAGCCCCTCTCTCTTGCCACATCCAGCGCACGCTGAGCCTGTACCTCCCCGGCCGGAATCAGACATCCCAAAAGGATGGTGCATAAAAAAGCACAAATCCCCCTCACATTCCTTTTTCTCATTCTCTTCGTTCCTCTCTCTGATTCCTCCTTAAAACGGTGTCCCCTCCAGATCATACGGCGTTGTCTGATATACATAATAATTCAGCCAGTTCGTATAAATATTATTCGCATGAGATCTCCAGATCAGTTCCGGCTTCTGGTTGGGATCGTTGTCCGGATAGTAATTCACCGGCATTTCGATCGCAAGCCCTTTTTTCAGATCTCGTTTATATTCTGCATCCAGTGTCATTCTGTCGTATTCCGGATGTCCCATCACAAAAATCTGCCGTCCTTCCTGTGCCATGCAGAGGAACAGCCCCGCCTCTTTCGAATCTGCCAGTATGGTCAGTCTCTCATCTGACTCCACCTGTTCCATCGGAATCTCTGTATGACGGGAATGAGGCGCATAAAATACATCATCAAATCCTCTCACCAGAGGGATCCTTCTGTTTCTCACCCGGTGTCTGAATACACCGAACATTTTCTTTGGAAGCTGCACTTTATCAATCCCATAGTGATAATAAAGCCCTGCCTGCGCCCCCCAGCACAGATGCAGTGTAGATGTTACATGTGTCTTGGTCCACTCCATGATCTCCCGCAGTTCTTCCCAGTAGTCCACTTCTTCAAACGGAATCTGTTCCACCGGAGCTCCGGTAATGATAAATCCGTCAAATTTTTGGTTGCGGATCTCTTCAAAGGACTGATAAAACTTATGTAGATGGCTGGTGGATGTATTTTTCGATACATGTCCTGATACACGGACAAACACAACATCCACTTGAAGTGGTGTGTTCGAGAGAGACCGCAGGATCTGCAGCTCTGTATCCTCCTTTAACGGCATCAGATTTAAAAGCCCGATCTTGATCGGACGGATATCCTGATGCGCTGCCCGGTATTCGTCCATTACAAATATATTTTCATGCTCCAGTATCTCTTTTACCGGAAGGTCGTTCTGTACACGTATTGGCATAATTTATTCCCCTTTTTCTTCTTTCTTTTCTGTCGCCTCATCAGCTCTTGCATACTCGCCTTCATTATTTACATAACCGAACTGGTCGTACGCACCGGTATCTGTAGGCAGCGTATGATTTTCCAGCTGATGGTTCACCAGCATTTTTACAATATAATAGATGACTGCAAATGTAGGAACTCCCAAAATCATTCCCACAAATCCAAACATTCCTCCGCCAAACAAAATCGAAAATACCACCCAGAATGCAGACAATCCCGTAGAATCCCCCAAAATCTTTGGTCCGATGATATTCCCATCCAGCTGCTGCAGAAGAAATACAAAAACAATAAAATAGATTCCCATCTTCGGATCTGACAACAAAATCAGGACAGCGCTTGGAATTGCTCCGATATATGGTCCGAAAAACGGAATCACATTGGTTACTCCTACGATCACACTCACAAGCATCGTATACGGCATATCCAAAATGGAAAGTCCGACAAAACACAGTACTCCGATGATCGCAGAATCAATGATCTTTCCGATAATAAAACCGCCGAAGATCTCGTTGCTCTTGATCGTCAGATGAAGCACCATATTCGCTCTTGACGGACGCATGATGGCATATACAAGTTTCTTGCACTGGCTTGCAAACTTCTCCTTACTGAACAGCACATAAACAGATACGATCACTCCGATCAGAACATAGCATAATTCCTTGAAAATGTTGATCACTCCCACTGTCAGATTCGACATCAGTACATTGACCTGATTGAGAAGGTCTGTACGCATCCATGTCTGCAATGCATCACTTGCTTCTTTGAGGACCGCCTCTGCCATCTGTCCAATAGTCGATTGATCTGTACTCATCACCTCTGTCATCTTCCCGATAAAACGATTCAGCTGGCTCGGCACAGTAAGGATCATATCTCTTATACTGCGGTAGAGTTCCGGTATCATCATATTGCACAACGCCACGATCAACGCAAACATTACAACGATTGCAAGCAAAATTCCTGCCCCTCTGGAAATGCCGCCCGCATTCTTAATGCGTGGAAATTTTCTCTTGATCCAGGGTTCAAAATACGTATCCACCAGCTTTACAATCGGATTGAGCAAATACGCAATGACAAGACCATAAATAATCGGCTTTAACACCTGGTATATTTTCCCAAAAACTTCCGAAATATTTGTCATACGCAATAATGCAAAATAAAACACGATGCAGGCTGCGATCACCACAAATATCCGTACGTCCCTGCTGATCTGATGCCAGAATCTGGATGTCTTTTTGCTTCCAAATGAAGGCTGCGACGTATAATAGCCATTCTCCTTTTTCCCCTCTTTTTCAGGTTTTTCTCCTGCTCTGTTCATATATGTATCTCATCCCTTTCTGGTTTTGCAAGTATTTCCATTATACCCCTGTAACAGGAAGACCGTCAACCTTCAAAAAAGCGATGCCCGGCCATAAAGCCAAGCACCGCTTCTTCTCTTTCACTTCTTATCTGCACTGAAATGTGGCGCACTCTGTGCCGTCCTTATGACACGCGCAGGAACCTTCCACGCTGACCTTTCCCGCTTCACATTTACACTGTTCATTGTACATGCAGTCAGTTGCTTTACAATCGATTCCGCAACGATCCGAAGGCGCTGTCGCATGATTTCCATATGCGTTCGTATAGGAATTTTCCATCCCCTGTGTTTTTCGCTCCTCAAAGCTGTCACAGCAGGTCTCCTTTGAAGCCTTTGCCTGAGAACCACCTACCTGGATGGAATCCAGACGGCAGAGGAAATCCTGATTGTGCATACATGTCTGTACTGTACATTTTAATTCTGGCATGATAATACCTCCTTTTTATTTACAAAATCAGTATCATCATGCCCATTTCCAATTCTTTTATCCGGATTTTCAAAAAAATTTATTTTTCTTCTTTTGTCACTTCACGGATTTCTTTTTTTGCAGTCTCTTCCATGATTGCAGCAATAAATTCTTCCAGACCTTTCTGTCCTTCATCTCCTACAAATCGACTTCTTACAGAAACCTTTTTCTCTTCCTCTTCTTTTGCTCCCACAACCAGCATGTACGGGATCTTCTTCATCTGTGCTTCGCGGATCTTATATCCGATCTTCTCGGCACGTGTGTCGATCTCGGCACGGATTCCGGCTGCATTCAGCTGATCCAGAACACTCTGTCCATATTCCAGATATTTATCAGAGATCGGCAGTACTTTTACCTGAACCGGTGCAAGCCATGTCGGGAATGCTCCTGCAAAATGCTCGATCAAAATTCCGATGAATCGTTCAATGGAACCGAATACCACACGATGGATCATGATCGGTCTGTGTTTTTCTCCGTCTGCACCGGTATATTCCAGTTCGAAGCGAAGCGGAAGCTGGAAGTCAAGCTGAATGGTTCCGCACTGCCAGGTTCTTCCGATGGAATCTTCCAGATGGAAGTCGATCTTCGGACCGTAAAATGCGCCATCGCCCTCATTTACCACATAATTCAGTCCAAGATCATCCAGAGCATCGCGAAGTGCATTGGTTGCCATCTCCCAGTCTTCATCGCTTCCCATGCTGTCCTCGGGACGTGTGGAAAGCTCTACGTGATATTTGAAGCCAAAAAGGCTGTATACTTCATTGATCAGCTGCGCAACGCCTTTTATTTCATCCCGGATCTGATCCGGTCTCATGAAAATGTGGGCATCATCCTGAGTAAAGCAGCGCACACGCATCAGTCCGTGAAGCTGACCGGATTTTTCATGACGATGTACCAGACCCAGCTCGCCCATGCGCAGCGGCAGATCACGGTAAGAACGCGGCTCAGATGCATAGACCAGAACACCGCCCGGACAATTCATTGGTTTGATCGCATAATCCTGCTCATCAATCACGGTTGTGTACATGTTATCTTTATAATGATCCCAATGACCGGATGTTTCCCAGAGGCTTCGGTTCAGGATAACCGGAGTCGAAATCTCCTGATAACCATTCCGCTCATGGAGCTCATGCCAGTAATTTAGAAGCGTATTTTTCAAAATCATACCCTTGGGCAGGAAGAACGGAAATCCCGGGCCTGCGTCGTTCATCATGAACAGTCCCAATTCACGGCCAAGTTTTCTGTGGTCACGTTTTTTGGCTTCCTCAAGCATATGGAGATACTCTTCCAGCTCTGCTTTTTTTGCAAAAGCAGTTCCGTAAATACGGGTCAGCATCTTATTGTGTTCATTTCCTCTCCAGTATGCACCCGCAAGAGAAGTCAGCTTGAAAGCCTTTACCGGCTTGGTACTCATCAGATGTGGTCCTGCGCACAGGTCCACAAACTCGCCCTGTCTGTAAAAACTGATCTCGGAGTCTTCAGGCAGATCTTCAATGAGTTCTACTTTATAAGGTTCTCCTTTTTCTTTCATAAAAGCGATTGCTTCCTCTCTCGGCAATGTAAAGCGCTCAATAGAAAGATCCTCTTTTACGATTTTTTTCATTTCAGCCTCAATTTTTTCCAGATCATCGCTGGTAAAGGATGTTTCACGATCCAGGTCATAGTAAAAACCATCTGCAATCGACGGTCCGATGGCAAGCTTTGTATCCGGATACAGACGCTTTACTGCCTGTGCCATGATATGGGATGTGGTATGGCGGTAAGCAGCCAGACCTTCCGGATCGGAGGTGGTATAAATATTTAATTTGCAGTCTTTATCAACCACATGTCTCAAATCTACGATTTCGTCATCCACTTTTCCACATGCTGCCACGCGTGCCAGGCCCTCGCTCAAATCTTTTGCGATATCAAGCACAGACATCGGACTTTCGTATTCCTTTGTGGTTCCATCTTTTAATGTAATAATCATCTCTGTGTCCTCTCTATATCTATCATTATCCCTATCTTATTACCATTTCATGCGTCCTGTCAATGTATCTTTTAGAATTGCAAGAAACTCTCTCACCATATAATGCACCTGCAAAAGGCTGTGTGAAGGAGCCGCTATTCCGCTGATTTTATGGCCAACCTGTCCTTCGGCAATTCCACCGGCACGGAACACATGAAAATTGCTTGTGATAAATCCGATTTTTGCACCCGGATCATTAATATACTCCAGACTGAAGCGAAAGTTTTCCACCGTATCGGTGGACTTGTCTTCCAGAATCAGTCGTTCCGGGGCTATACCCATGGTCAGGAGTCCTTCTTCCATACATTCGGCTTCGGAACGCGGTTCATCCACTCCCTGTCCGCCGGATAAGATGGCAATGGTACCGGGATTTTCCTGCAAATATTTGCCGGCAGTTTCAATACGGTGCAAAAGTGCCAGACTAGGCCGGTCTTTTTTCACCTGTGCACCAAGTACGATCACATAGTCAAGATCCTGCTCACCCTTCTGAAACATGTTTCCAATCACATGAGCCTCAATAAAAACAAACAGCAAAACGACGACAACCAAAACAGATATCAGCAGGATCCGAAGAGCCACCGGCAAACGACAGTCCCCGGAGATATCTTTCCTTTTAAATAAGAAAAGAGCTCCTGCCAGACACAGAAGCCCTCCTACCAGCCATATCCATAAGTACGAGACCCCAAAGCCTGCATACAGACCGCATACCAGATAGTAAACCAGGCAAATCATGCCTGCGATTCCAAGTACGATCACTATTTGTTCGCTCCACAGCATTTTTTATATTTTTTGCCGGATCCGCAGGGACAGGGATCGTTTCTTCCCACCTTCGGTCCTTTTACGATTGTTCCGGATTTTTTCTGTTCCAGGTATAATTCATGCAGTTTCTCTTCGCTGAAGATCTCCTTCCATGCCGGAAGTTCATAGAGCCAATCTGCTTTTGCATCAACCATATTTTTGTAAAGAAGCTCTTTGTCAAATGCGAGACTTACTTCTGTGTTCTCATCCATCTCCTCAATTGGATTCGGTGTCTTTAAGCTGTCGTTGATTCCATCCAGAAAGCCAACCATTGTCATCACATCGATCCCGTATTTTTCTGCCAGTCCGACTACGGTACCTTTTACTTCTTCGTCCGGGTTAGCAAGGAGCCGCTCGTAAATTCCTTTTTCAGTCTCAAAATAAGCGTTCCAGAACATGCGAAGTTTATTCTTATCTTCATTCTGATTATATGCGATTTTTCTCCATTTTTCTAATAAAGTATCTTTTGCCATTTTGGGTACCCCTTTATTTTCATTCTGTCTTACGGTATATTACAATTTTCCGTAAATTTGATTTTAACATACCTTGTCATTCGACGCAAGTCGAATGTACGTCCGGAGGACATTTTTTACGGTATGCCCTTGGGCATACCTTGTCATTCGGCGCAGCCTGAATGTACGTCCATCAAATTAATTTCTCATTTTTTGAATAGTTTTCCTTAATGGAGCCATACTACTAAAGAACCAAAGAGAAAGTAAATACTTAATCCTCCCCTTACAGACAGAGGCTGCGCCTCCAGGTAACCGCAGCCTCTGTTTTGTCATGCGTATCTGCTCCTTCATTCGCATCTCTTATATTTATTATACGCATTTCCTTTGCTGTCTACATCTGGTTTTATATGAAACTGTTGTTTTTTTTCCATATCCCGTTCTCAAAACAATTTTAGGATGTTTTGCTTTGCTTTCTCAGACAAATAAGGTATACTGTCTTTGGAAAATAATAAAAGGAAACGAACTCTCCGTCCGGTCTGCAGCATACTGTCAACCTGACGGGAACTGTTCAACAAAGAAAACGAGGAGATTTTTATGCGAAAAAGAAAACAAATTCTGGCTATTATTGCCATCGTTCTTCTGGCAGCTATGTGTATCATACCCCTTATTCTTGCCATTACCATGCCCAGATCCGGGTGGTTTAAAATGTCCATAGCCGCTGTTATCCTGATTCCGGTCGTTTTATACGCATTTCTGCTTACAATCCGAGCCGTCAAACCTTCCAAATCGCCGCTTATCGATACAATTGTTTTTGACTGCGGAAATGTACTTGTCGGTTTTGCCTGGAAAAAACATATGGAGAATCTTGGATTTGACGAAGAGACCATTGATTATCTGGAAGAACATATGATACACGATCCACTGTGGAATGAATTTGACCGTGGCGTCCGTTCCTTTTCTGATGTCGCGGACGAATTTTGCCGTGAAAATCCAACCTACGAAGCAGAAATCCGGGCATTTCTCGAACATCCGGAAGACATGATCGAAGAATACAGTTTTTCTGTACCCTGGCTTCAGGATCTGAAGCGCGCCGGGTACCGGCTGTATGTACTCTCCAACTGGGATGAACCCTGTTACACTCGATTAAAAGACAGCGTCCTTCGTTTTGAAAAATATCTGGACGGCGCTATTTGGTCTTATCAGCACCGATGTATCAAGCCGGAACCAGAGATTTATAAGAAGTTGATTCACAAGTATAATATTGATCCCACTCGTGCCGTATTTCTGGATGACACACAGAAAAATCTGGACGCTGCAAAACCATTTGGATTCCATACCATCCATGCTGTGGATCACGATGCTGCACTGGCTGGTCTTCGGGCGCTTGGTGTCAAATAACTTTTTCCGTAAGATGGAAATGATGAACCGATTTTTCTTTTCTACAGGATGAACAGATCGAATCAATAAAAGGGATTCTTATCTGTACAGATGGTCTTTCGGACCTATCAGATAAGAATCCCTTTTTTGTTTTTCATTGAAGACTCTATTCTTCCTCCGGCAGTTCTTCCACCGGTCCAAAGGAATATACGATTTCTCGAAAAGCAGTTTCTGCATCTGTTGTGTTTGCCGGATAAGCGGTTCCGGTAGCCACATAGATGGATTCCCCACCATCAATGGCATAAACCCAGTTTATATAGCTGACATTTTCAACCTTCCCATTGATTACCAGATAGTAAGCCTTATTTCCGTTCACATCGACTTCTGCCTTTTCACCAACATTGGCATTTTCCATCTGCTGCCGGGCACCTTCCGCATAGCTGTCCATATACGCAGCAATATCCATGGTTCCAACTGCATCTTTGTCAATCACCATAATTCCGGCATACTGATCATCCGTGGGACCCTGCAGTTCGATACACATGCTTTCTTCCTGCCTGTCCTCACTGTTTTCCCAGCCTTTCGGTACCACCACGCGATACATACCGTCCTCACTGAGTACTTCCTGCCCGTCAATTACTTCCGGTTCCGAGGGTACTGCGGTCTCTTCTGCCTGAGCTTCTGCCTGGGTCTCCTGACTTTGCTCCGGCATCAGTTCCTCATCCGTTTCAACCGGTGTCTGCGCGTTTTTTCCGCAGGATGAAAGGCAAAAAACCAATGCCATACACAACAAAATGCTTCCAATCTTTTTTTTCATAAAAACTCCTGTTATTTATTGCGGTAAATAATATCCTCTCTTCCCGGTCCGTTGGAAACCATGGTAATCGGGAAGCCGATCTGCTCCTCCACAAACTCGATGTATTTTCTGCAGTTTTCCGGCAATTCTTCATACTTGCGGATACCGCGAATATCACATTTCCATCCCGGAAGAGTCTTAAGCACCGGTTTTGCTTTTTCCAGCAAATGGGTGGTTGGGAAATCTGTGGTTTCTTTTCCGTCGATCTCATATGCCACGCAGACCGGAATCTCATCCAGGTAACCCAGTACATCCAGAACAGTAAAGGCAACATCGGTAGTGCCCTGAACACGACATCCGTATTTGGAAGCCACACAGTCGAACCAGCCCATACGTCTCGGACGTCCTGTGGTTGCACCATACTCGCCGCCATCTCCTCCGCGGCGTCTCAGTTCATCCGCTTCCTCTCCGAAGATTTCAGATACAAATGCACCTGCGCCAACTGCACTTGAATATGCTTTGCACACAGTGATGATCTGTTTGATTTCATAGGGGGGTACACCTGCACCGATGGCTCCATAAGCAGCCAGAGTTGAGGAAGATGTAACCATTGGATAAATTCCATGATCCGGATCTTTTAAGGAGCCAAGCTGACCTTCCAGAAGAATCTCCTTGCCCTCTTTGATCGCATTCCACAGGAAAAGCGAAACATCACACACATATGGTTCCACCATGTCTTTATACTGCTTCAATTCAGCGAGAATATCATCCGGATTCAATGCCGGTTTGTGATACAGATGCTCCAGAAGGACATTTTTCTGAACACAGACACGCTCAACTTTTTCTCTCAATGCATCCTCATCCATAAACAGCTCGCTTACCTGGAAACCGATTTTTGCATATTTGTCTGAGTAGAACGGTGCAATACCGGATTTTGTAGAACCGAAAGATTTGCCGCCAAGACGTTCTTCCTCACACTGATCAAAAAGTACGTGATAAGACATAACCATCTGAGCACGATCCGATACTTTAATCTTCGGCATGGGTACACCTTTATCCACAATTGACTGAATCTCTTTAAAAAGTACCGGAATATTCAATGCAACACCGCTTCCGATCACGCTTGTTGTATGATCATAGAAAACACCTGACGGAAGTGTATGTAATGCGAATTTACCATAATTATTTACAATAGTATGACCTGCATTTGCTCCGCCCTGAAAACGAACGATAATATCGGCATGCTCCCCAAGCATATCCGTAATTTTCCCTTTTCCTTCATCTCCCCAGTTTGCTCCAACTACTGCTTTTACCATTTTGCTTCCTCCTGAAACATTTTTCTCAAATCATGTTTATGTAATTGCATACTGTAAAAAGGGTTTCCCCACATACGTTTTTATTATACTCCTATTATTGATATAAGTAAAATCAATAATCATTATGCTTGTCATAAGATTATCTTATATGATATAGTTTGAATATGGCAGGATTTTATCCTGAGAGAGTCTATAAGGAAAAAGCACTCACAGATCCTTTTTCAGGGTCCTTGTTCCCTGGTGTTACCGGGCAGCCTTTGCTCACATTATCTACTATATGCAGGAGTACCAAAATTTATGAATACAAATCTTGAATATTATAAAGTTTTTTATTATGTTGGAAAAACCGGAAGTATTACAACCGCCGCCAGAGAACTGTCTCTTTCTCAGCCTGCTGTCAGTCAGTCCATTCGCCATCTGGAAGATGTCCTGAATACCAGACTCTTTCTTCGCACTTCAAAGGGGGTGCGGCTTACAAAAGAAGGAGAAGTGTTGTATCACTATGTCAGTCAGGGATATCTGTCCATCGAACAGGGAGAACAGCAGCTGCTTCACATGCGCAACTTAAGCACCGGCGAAATCCGCATCGGTGCCAGTGACATGACACTGCAGTTTTACCTACTGCCCTATCTGGAAAAATTCCACGAATCTTTTCCCGGCATAAAGGTCAGTGTGACAAATGCGCCCACTCCGGAAACATTGCAGAATATGCAGTCCCGCCAGATTGACTTTGGGGTTGTCAGTACTCCGCTTCCCTCGCTGGAGGATCTGAATGTGCAGGCAGTTCGCGAGATACAGGATATTTTTATTGCCGGACCTCGTTTTTCTCGCCTAAAGGATCGGCAGCTTGCCTACACGGATCTGCAGCAATATCCGCTCATCTGTTTGGAACGCAACAGCAGCACCCGCCATTATATTGATGATTTTCTTGCAAAGGAAAATGTCTTTTTGCAGCCGGAATTTGAGCTGGCAACAAGTGACATGATCGTGCAGTTTGCCATCCGTAATCTCGGCATCGGTTATGTCATGAGTGAATTTGCAGCCCCCTATCTTCAAAAGGGGCAGCTGTTTGCGCTTACCTTTCAGTCACCGCTGCCGGAGCGCCATTTCTGTATCGTTACGCGAAAGGAAGATCCTCTTTCGACCGCCGCAAAGCAGCTGCTGTCCATGCTGGGATAAGTCATGATTTTCATGCTTGCATGAAAAATTATGACTTTTGGACCCACTAAACATGAGAAAGCAGCCATTTTTCAAAGAAAAATGAGCGGATTTCGAATGTTTTTCGGATTTTGGGAGCGCAAAGCGCGGAAAAATCCAAAGGCATCATGGGGTCAAATGCTTTTGACCCCAACATCTTAATATGCGTTATAAACAGGAATGAACCTTGAAGTTAAGTATAATAAAACCAGTTGCACACACATAAAAAATTTATTAAAATAAGTTGAAAAAGAATTCAACATATCGAGCCAATGCCGAATTTCCTGCTTTCAAATACCAGGAACATCAAAATCTGAACTTTGCCCGCCGTGTATACCTTAAGATACATGGCATCTCCGCCAAAAGCATGTGTCATCGTATACCTGGCAAGTACAACTAACTGATAAAAGAGGAACAAAACAATGACAAAAAAACAATTAGCTCTTGAAGTGATCGAACGCTTAAAAAAAGAATACCCGGATGCCGACTGCACCCTGGATTACGATGATGCCTGGAAGCTGCTGGTCAGCGTCCGTCTGGCTGCCCAGTGCACCGATGCACGTGTCAATGTAGTAGTGGAAGGTTTATATGAAAAATACCCGGATATCAACGCTCTGGCAAATGCCGATGTGGATGATATTGAAGCTATTGTGCGTCCCTGCGGTCTGGGCCGCAGCAAAGCCAGAGATATCAGCGGCTGCATGAAAATGCTTCGGGATGAATACGGCGGAAAAGTGCCGGATGATTTTGACGCTCTGTTAAAGCTTCCCGGCGTGGGTAGAAAGAGTGCCAATCTGATTATGGGAGACGTATTCGGAAAACCGGCCATTGTAACCGACACCCACTGCATCCGTCTCACCAACCGCATCGGTCTGGTTGACGGAATCAAAGAGCCAAAAAAAGTCGAGATGGCTCTCTGGAAGATTATCCCCCCGGAAGAAGGAAGCGACTTCTGCCACAGACTGGTGTACCATGGGAGGGATGTCTGTACTGCACGCACAAAACCGTATTGCGACAGATGCTGCCTAAGTGATATCTGCAAAAAAGTGGGCATCTGATGCAAAAAGAACATCCCATCGGAATGTCTCAAGGACATCGATTCCAATGAGGATGTTCTTTTTATATCTGATAGATCAAAGGCACGATTTGCCGATCCGGCAATATCAGCCCATATGAATCACACATTCGCCGTGCATCAATCACACATTAATCTCCGCTTTCATACCAAGCAGTTCCTTATTGGCCTCCAGTACCGGCTGAACCACATCTCTTAAGAATACTGTTACCTGACGCGGTGCGCGGCCTACATATTTCTTCGGATCCATGGTCTTCTGAAGATCTTCCAGCGTCAGGTTAAATGCCGGATCTGCAGCAATCAGTTCCAGAAGATTATTTTCTTTTCCTTCTACCTTCACATTGCGTCCTGCTTCCATGGACAGCTCACGGATGCGCTCGTGCAGTTCCTGGCGGTCTCCGCCTGCTTTTACCGCATCCATCATAATGTTCTCCGTTGCCATAAAAGGCAGTTCTGACATAAGTCGTTTTTCAATAACCTTCGGATATACCACCAGACCGTCTACCACATTCAGGCACAGATCCAGAATACCGTCGATCGCCAAAAAGCCTTCCGGAACACTGAGACGCTTGTTCGCGGAATCATCCAAAGTACGCTCAAACCACTGTGTAGCAGACGTAATCGCCGGGTTCAGAGCATCGATCATCACATAGCGGGATAAAGAAGCAATGCGCTCGCTTCTCATAGGATTTCTCTTATAAGCCATAGCCGAGGAACCGATCTGGCTCTTTTCAAACGGCTCTTCCACTTCTTTTAAATGCTGAAGAAGGCGAACATCGTTGGAGAACTTGTGGGCACTTGCGGCAATTCCCGCTAACACATTCACTACTCTTGTATCCACCTTGCGGGAATAGGTCTGTCCGGAAACAGCCTGGCAATGTTCAAATCCCATCTTCTTTGCGATCATGGGATCGATTTTATCAATGGTCTCATGGTCACCGTCAAACAGTTCCAGAAAACTTGCCTGGGTACCGGTAGTTCCTTTGCTGCCAAGCAGCTTCATGCCGGAAAGTACATATTCCACATCTTCCAGATCCATCAGGAACTCCTGCATCCACAGTGTCGCGCGTTTTCCGACGGTTGTGGGCTGGGCAGGCTGAAAATGGGTAAACGCAAGCGTGGGAAGGTCTTTATATTCTTCCGCAAATTTTGCCAGCTCTGCAATAACATTGACCAGTTTCTTTTTAACCAGCTTCAACGCCTCGGTCATTACAATAATGTCGGTATTGTCGCCAACATAGCAGGAAGTGGCTCCTAAGTGGATAATACCTTTTGCTTTCGGGCACTGCACACCATATGCATATACATGAGACATAACATCATGACGCACTTCTTTTTCCCGTGCTTTCGCCACATCATAATTGATATCTTCTGCATGTTCTTTCAGTTCATCAATCTGTTCCTGGGTAATATTCAGTCCCAGCTCTTTTTCCGTCTCAGCAAGTGCGATCCAGAGCTTTCTCCAGGTGCGGAACTTCATGTCCGGTGAAAAGATGTACTGCATTTCTTTGCTGGCATAACGCTCTGACAATGGGCTTACATATCTGTCGGTACTCATATTTTTTCTCCTCTATCTCTCATATTCGCCACGGATATCCTCGGTCGGAGGATCCATGGGGTATTTCCCGGTAAAACATCCCTTACAAACAGGTAATCCTTTGGAAAGCTCAATCAGTCTCTCCACTTTCAGATAATCAAGGCTGTCAGCGCCAATGATCTGTCTGATCTCTTCCAACGTCCGGTTATAGGCGATCAGCTGCTCACGCTCCGGCACGTCGGTTCCAAAATAACAGGGCCACAAAAACGGCGGGGAACTGACTCTCATATGCACTTCTTTTGCCCCTGCTTTTTTCAGCATGCTGACGATGCGGTCACTGGTGGTTCCTCGGACAATCGAGTCGTCGATCATAATGATACGTTTCCCTTCCACTGCTTCCTTCAGCACATTCAATTTTATATTGACACTGGACTCACGGCTGCTCTGCTTCGGCTTGATAAAAGTCCTGCCCACGTAACCGTTTTTTACAAAAGCAGTTCCGTAAGGAATTCCCGATTCAAGAGAATATCCGAGAGCAGCTGCATTACCGGACTCCGGAACTCCAACAACCAGATCTGCTTCTACCGGCGAATCCATCGCCAGGAATCGACCTGCCTGTATACGGGAACCATACACACTGACGCCATCAATATGACTGTCCGGTCTGGCAAAATAAATATACTCAAAAATGCATCGCCCCTGCTTTTCTTCCGGAATGCAATGACTCTTATCGGAAAAAATACCTTGTTTCGTGATCGTGACGATTTCGCCCGGCTCCACATCGCGGATAAATTCCGCTCCGATGGTATCCAGTGCACAGGTCTCGCTGGTTATAATATAGGCATGATCTCTTTTTCCGATACAAAGGGGCTTGAACCCATAGGGGTCTCTGGCTCCGATCAGTTTTCGCGGTGACATGATGATCAGGGAGTAGGCACCCTTCATTTTGTCGATAGCCCTCCCCACTGCCTCTTCAACTGTTTTGGAGTTAACACGCTCTCTGGCAATGTGATAGGCAATTACTTCCGAGTCAATCGTTGTCTGAAAAATAGCGCCTCCATATTCCAGTTCCCGGCGAAGCTGGGGTGTGTTGATCAGGTTTCCGTTGTGTGCCAGAGCCAGCGTACCCTTAATATAATTCAGGACCAGGGGCTGCGCATTCTCGCGTGTACTGGCACCGGCTGTGGAATAGCGCACATGGCCTACCCCGATGTCTCCTTTCAGCTTGTCCAAAATTTCTCCGTCAAAAACTTCATTGACCAGGCCCATGCCCTTGTAGGAACTTACCTTACCCTTTGGCCCGTCGGTCTCACTCACTGCAATACCGCAGCTCTCCTGCCCCCTGTGCTGCAATGCGAAAAGGCCGTAATAAATGCTCGGTGCGATGTTATTTCCATCCAGATCATAAATACCAAATACACCACACTCTTCCCTGAGCTTGTCCGTTACTTCCATCTGTTCGTGAATGTTGTTCATGGGATTTTAATCCTTTCTTATGTCATATCCAGAGTAGTTTTAAAAGGGAATAACGCCTCATTTCCTTCCGGGTAAATAAGGAAATGAATTCGCAACTTTAATATACACCAATCCACAACATCTTACAATAGTTCAATCTGGCAAAAAACGAGCCCATCTGCAAATATTTTTTGCTGTTTCTGTTGACTTTAATTTAGTAAATTGGTAATATTGTAGAGTGACCGACGAGGTTAGAATGAAAAAGTTGAGGAGAAAAGTATATGAAAAAGATGATTGCATTATTATTAACAGCAACCATGGTTCTTTCCATGACTGCATGCGGTTCCAAAAAGGAAGATGCTGCTGCTGATTCCGATGCCGCTGCAACCGAAGATGCTGCAACCGAAGATGCTGCCGATGAAGACACCGCTGACACAGAATCTGCTGATGATACATCTGCAGAAAGCGATCTGGAATACGTAAAAGATAAGGGTGTTTTAGTTGTAGGTATCACAAACTTCGAACCAATGGATTATAAAGAAGAAGACAGTGATGAATGGGTTGGCTTTGATGCCGATATGGCAAAAGCATTCGCAGAGTCCCTCGGAGTTGAAGTTGAGTTTGTAGAAATCGACTGGGACAATAAGATCATGGAACTTGACGGCAAGACGATTGACTGTGTATGGAATGGTATGACTCTGACTGATGAAGTTACAAGCGCTATGGACTGCTCCAACGCTTACTGCAACAATGCTCAGGTTGTTGTCGTTCCGGCAGACGTTGCAGACCAGTATCAGGATACAGACAGCCTGAAAGATCTGGCCTTTGCAGTTGAAACAGGCAGTGCCGGCGAGACTGAGGTAGATGCACTGGGTCTTAACTATACCCCGGTTGCTTCTCAGGCTGATGCTCTTATGGAAGTTTCTGCAAAAACATCCGACGCTGCAGTAATTGACCTTCTTATGGCCGCTGCCATGATCGGTGAGGGAACCGATTATGCAAACCTGACACACACGGTTGAACTGAACAGTGAAGAATATGGTGTTGGCTTCCGCAAAGGTTCTGATCTGGTAAGTGCACTGAATGATTTCTTTGCAGCAGCTTACGCTGATGGCAGCCTGATCGCATGCGCTGAAAAATACGGCGTACAGGACGCAATTCTTGAACAGTAATTGTCACTCACTACACTGTAACATCATAGAGGGCGGATTTTCCCGCTCTCTATTTTTCTAACAGTCCAGTTGGAAGCAGAAAATACGGGCTGCATAACTGAGCTGTACTCGATTTTTTTGTTCATCGCTCTTCTCACTGACAAAACACTTGAACAGAAAGCAGGTTTTTCTCATGGAACATATTATGGAACAGATGCCGATCGTTATTCAAGCCCTTAACATCGGCTTTTTACAGACATTAAAGTTATTTTTTATAACATTGATCGGAGCCCTTCCTTTTGGATTGATTATTTCTTTTGGCTCCATGTCGAAATTCAGGCCACTTAGCTACCTGTGTAAATTGCTTGTCTGGATCATCCGGGGTACACCACTGATGATTCAGCTTCTGATTATCTATTATTTCCCCGGACTGGTGCTGAAAAATCCCATCTGGGGAAGCGGGGAAGTCGGACGTTTTACGGCAGCATCCGTGTCTTTTGTCCTGAATTACGCCTGCTATTTTTCCGAAATCTATCGCGGCGGTATTCAGAGTGTGCCTGCGGGCCAGGAAGAAGCCGGTCTGGTACTCGGTATGACAAAGACTCAGATCTTCTTTAAAATAAAATTGCTTCAGATGATCAAACACATTGTTCCTCCCATGTCAAACGAGATCATGACACTGGTAAAAGATACTTCCCTGGCACGCATTATTGCCCTGCAGGAGATCATCTGGGCCGGTCAGGCCTTTATGAAAGGCTCCCATGGCATTTCCGGTGCGATCTGGCCAATGTTTTTTACCGCAGTGTACTACCTGATTTTCAACGGTATCATGACCATTTTGCTTGGACGGCTGGAGAAAAAGCTGGATTATTTCCGATAGAACGATGCTGTGGCAATAGAAACTTTCATTGTAATTTATGCCGCTGACCCGGCGGCGGAATGGAGATTATCATGTCAATATTAGAAGTAGAACATATTTGCAAGACTTTTAATAAAACAGAAGTATTAAAGGATATTAGCTTTTCCCTGGAAAAAGGACAGGTCGTTTCTATCATCGGTTCCTCCGGAAGCGGTAAGACAACCCTGCTTCGCTGCCTGAATTTTCTGGAGAATCCGGATCAGGGAGTGATCCGCGTAAATGGCGAGACCCTGTTTGACTCAAACGATGCAGCCACACAGCAGGAATCTGCGATCCGCAAAAAACGCCTTCATTTCGGTCTGGTATTCCAGTCCTTTAATCTGTTTCCTCAGTACACCGCTCTTGAGAATGTCATGCTGGCAAAAGAGCTTCTGGCAAAGGAACAGCCGGATTATAAATCAAGGAAAAAAGAGATTCACGGAGAGATTCAAAAACAGGCGGAAGGCCTGCTTCAGCAGATGGGTCTCGAGAACCGAATGAATAACTATCCGCATCAGCTTTCCGGCGGACAATGTCAGCGTGTGGCTATTGCCCGTGCATTGGCTTTACAGCCGGATATTCTCTGTTTTGACGAGCCCACTTCTGCGCTGGATCCGGAGCTGACCGGCGAAGTATTGAAGGTTATTAAAGAACTGGCGGATAAGAACACTACAATGATCATCGTAACCCACGAGATGGCATTCGCCAGAGATGTGGCAAATCACGTGATTTTTATGGACGAGGGTGTCATCTGCGAGCAGGGGGATCCGCACGAAGTATTTGAACATCCGAAGGAAGAGCGTACAAAGCAATTCCTCTCACGTTTTACACAGGGGTAATTGAGGCGCTGCAAGAAGAAAGCATTTTTTAAAAGAAATAAAAAGTCAGCCTAACTATACACCGTTAGACTGACTTTTTGCATTCATCATTATTTATAGCCCGGTACTATTGTGATACTCTCTCGTAAGCGTTCCCAGATATTTATCGAAATCCTCATTTTTATCCGGTTTCGGAACACTGTTTCGGATAACCTGCACCCGCTGCGCAATTTCTCGTTCCGTCTCCTCATTTTCTCCCAGACGCCCAACTTCCTGCCGGTATTTTTCATATGGTTTTGTCAGATAAAACGCCGTCAGATAATCCCTCTTCATCGTTTCCGATGGAAGGCTCTCGTATGCGGTGCGGAAGCATTCCAGCGCTTCCTCATACTGGAACATCCGCATGTGGGCACAACCCATATTGTGATAGATTTCGCCGGTGAACTGCTTGCCCAGTTTATCCTCGCGGGCCTTTGATATAGCAGCCTTGTACACCCGGATTCCATTGATATACTTCTTATTCTCCACCAGATAATCACCCTTCATTTTCTGGCGGATCACTTCGGGCTCATGTCCCAGCATTATCAGCTTCTGATTCAGCACGCGAAACTCATCGTGGGTCAGATAGTGAATCTCCCGGAAGATCGGGAGCAGGAAATCTGCCAGGCTTGTTCCCCCGTCCAGCACTTTATAGAGGCGCAAATACAATTGTTTCAATCCCAGTTCTTCTCTGATCCAGTCGCAGAGTTCCTCATTTATAATGGTATCATCCAGCAGATAAAGATTATTCTGAAGATAGTAGCACAGTTCTTCCAGCGAATATATGTTGGTACTGATGTTCTCAATGTAATATGGCCTCTCAGCCATCTTTGTCTGGCATAGTCTGTAACCGCTCATATTTTCCTCCTGTGCCGCATTCACTGCGGCGTAAATTCTGGTATGAATGTAATGAACTTTCCGTTTTCCCGCCTAAAGATCCATACTCTCCTGCCACTTCAGACCGGATGATGGGAACAGTTCTCCAAATCCCATATCGCTCACACGAATCATACACTGCCTCGGAGAAACACAGCGGATCTCCAGGTGAAGTCTGGTGGTCCGGTTCGGTCTGTCCGGAAGGCTGTCAAGCGGCATTACATAGGTTTTTCGCTCTCCGCCTTCCATGGGACTTAACAGAAATGTAAGTTCCTCTGTGTCATCCAGGATAAATTCACATTCCTGATCGGCTTCATACCAGTTCATTCCCGCCGCGATCAGCGGATAGTAGACTTTCATGCCCTGGACGATCATTTCCATTCCCACATTGGAACTCACCAGGTCTTTTCCCATAAAAAGGTACTCTTTCAGACGCTTTTCTTCCGCCTTTTCCTTTGCTCCATAGCAAGCTCCTTTTACATAGAGATTGTTTCCGTAAAAGACATGTTTCCGGCTGCGTCCCAGGAGCTGGATGGACTGTTTTGCCCAATCCCGATGAAACTCTTCTCCAATCAAAAACACACTGGAAAAAACATCCTCTCCCATGTTTTTTGTAATTACTCTGCAAAAATCCTGATCCCAACGTTCCGGAATCTCTGAAAGCAAACCATCCGCAGGATCTGAGAGATAAACTTTAGCCGGCCTGGTCTTTCGGTCAATAGACAATTCCTGATAGGTCACCATACGGTCATGGAAACGAAACAGTGCAACCTTTCGCATCCAAACTTCCGGTTTCTGATACAGAGTATAGTAAAAGAAACTTTCATCATAATCCTGTATATGACATACATCTCTGGAAAATCCCATATGTTCCAGAGCCTGTCGGATGTTGTTCACAAATGTCTGCGACAGCTGTCTGCAGGTAATCATCAGGCTGCTGACGCTGCGAATCAGGTCATGCACACCCAACAGTTTCAGTGATTCCCGAAAAAAGATTTCCAACAGTTCCCAGGGTTCATACAGCCTCTTGTCAATCATCAGACAGTCTGTTCCCTGCCAGAGATCATAGGGTTTCACTACCGTAATACCTCCGGGCTGGCTACCGAAATACTCCGCCTCCCGTCCAAAGTGCCACTCCTCTTTTCCCTTGATCTTACAGAGAGATGCAGGAAAATCATAAAGGCTGCTTCCCACTTTTGTGGAAATTGAGATCGGTTCCTGATTCTTTCTGTCATAATAACAAATCTGTGATTTTTCCGGATCCAGTTGGAATCCGATTAAAATATTGCGAATTTCATTCATGTCCGTTTCCATTCCTTTCGCATCTGCGCAAGGCTTTTCTCTTTGCCTTTGTACATCCGGTATATTTATGATTCAACCAGACGGAATAACTCTTCTGCTGTTTTTTCTGACTGCCGATACTGGTGTACCTTCTCAGTCAGTGCATTTTTTCTGCCCAGCTTTTTCGCGGCAAGCATCTGATTGATCAACTGATATTTGCTGCGCCCATCCATATTCACATTCGGCATGGTAACCGATTTTTCCGGCAGTTTCCGGACGTTTCCGTCATGTTCCACTGTGACATAGTAGGTCAGGGTCTCGCCGTAAAACAGAATAAATTCCTTGGAGAACAATCCTCTGTACATCCGTTTCATAGGTTCACTTTTATAGTTTCCCTTTTCCCCTGAAGCGCTGCAAAGACAGTAATGCAACGTCACCCGGTCTCCCCGCGACGCTTTCTGTTCCACAAAAACGCGGTCCTCCAGCTGATATGGCTGCAAAAATTCAGTCGGCAGATTCTGGAAAAAAGAGAACCTCAGATTTTTCTGCTGGAACATTTCCAGAAGTTCTTCCGTCTGCTGCTCTTCCCGATCGGTCAGTACCGGCCTGTTTGTATAGTATTTTAAAAGCGCCAGCCAGCAGATACTGTCCATCTCCAGATCCTGCTCGCATGCAGTGCTGATATTGGAAAAAATATAGGGATCTGCCGGTATCTCATCCCAGAAATATCCGTTAGCCTCAAAAGTCAGATAAGACAGAATCACCAGTTCCCGTCCGCCCTGGCTTATATATGATTTCAGGATCTCACCGCCGTTTTCTACATGTTTTCGCACAAACATAGAATATTTCAGAATCCGTTCATCCATGGCATACGTATCGAGGTAAAAAGCTTTTCCACTGGTGCGTATGCTGCACATTTCTTCCAGAGGCCCCTCAAAGCCATCCAGAAGATACTTCAGGATCCGGTCATCGTATTTTCCGCACCGATAGACATAATCGCAAAGAAGCATAAGCTCTTCTTCCATGGTCTCTTCGGTCAGATCAATCAGCCGGCTGCACAGGCGTACCAGTTTTTCCAGCGGTATATGTTCATATCCGTACTCGCAGATCAGTTCAAATGCCTCCCGATACATGCCTCTGGCGATCAGCACTTCGATCAAAAGTACTTTATCCACTTTCGCAAAACTATGGTAATTGATGCTTTTCAGATAACGGTTCATCGTATCATCCCCGGCATGAACCGCATAATATTCCAGCAGCCGCTTACGGATCTGCTGTTTATAATTCCCGGTAAAAGCTTCTTTCTCGGCTGCATGCTGAAACAGAGAAATATTCTGAATATCCACCTCCCTGTCACGAGGATTGTCTCCGCAAACATGAAGGAGGAGGCCTGTGTTATCCACATCGAACGCAACACACTGCGGCAGAATCCGGTCAACGTCCATCAGTTTCTGAAGATTATATTCAACCGTTGCCACATATCGCCTGCATTTTTCATCCTGAAACAGGATTTTTGCATCCGGAGTGTAAAGCGAAATATAAGCAACACCATCCACACAGGGATAGCACACTTCCTTTTCAAGCGCTCCGTGGCACACGACCACATTCCGTACTTTCCTGTCATCGCAGTACAGCCGATGCGTAAAAAGGATCTCTCCCATGGCATCTGCAATCTCACGGCATTTGATATCACGGATAAATTCCTGGTAAATGACTGCATAATCTTCGTTGATTTTATGCTGAAGCAGTTTTTCCACCGCGAATCGAGCCATGGACTCCCGATAGCTCTGGTAGGTGTTTCGATCCACTTCTTTATTTCGGATCACATTCGCATAAACAAATGCCTTCTTTTTATCGCTCAAGGTATTATTATATACGAAATACATCCGAATAACCTGGGGCAGCATTTTCTGATAGTTTTCCGGCATGGTTTCAATATAGTATTCGTACAGCCGGGTGATCTTGACTTCATGCTCAACCGCCAGATCGTACCAACGGAAAAACTCTTTTCTCCGGGGATTGCCGATCATGATCAGTTTGCAGATAGCCTCCAGGATATCTTTCTCCGGAAAATGCTCATAAGCTCTGCACAGCACCCGGTACATTCCCCGGGTAAAAGAGCGCTCGTTGACGGAAAGGTATGCGGTCCGCAGGGCAATCTCTTCGGTCATAATATCTTCTTTTGTAATAAACTGCAGCACACTGCGCCAGAAACTGTTGATCCGTTTTAAAAGACCGATATCCTGCCGTATGAGCATATAAGCTTCCAGATAAAGCAGCGGACTTCGGCAGCCCATGCTGTATATATTTTCCATCAGATATATTTTTTTGACCGGCGTGCGGTTTACATCTTCGTCCACCTGGAATAGAATCCAGAGGATCAGAAAGCTTTCCTGCTTTCTCTGACGCCATTCCCGTATTTTTTCCACAACCTCCGTCTGTCCTGCCTCCACCAGATCCGTCAGATGACAAAGATATAGATAAAGAGCCCTGGCTTCCAGAGAATCTCCGGCAAAAGAATGATCCTCAAGACTGCGGAGAATCTGACGGGCTGCATTCTGTTCCCCGGTCAGATAATCCACATACGCCTCATACAGGATATATTCGATGGAACCGCCGTTCATTTGCCGGATGCATTCCAGAACCGTTCTTGTTTTTGCGCCCCAGGTTCTGGTATTCATGCGGTTCAGGCGGAAATCTACGTAGCTTTTGGTGAGGGTGATCCTGTTTTTCTTTTTGATGGATTCTATATCCACGCGCACGGAAGGATTTTTCGAGGCCACAATATCCACCTCAGTTGTGCCGTACACGGTTTTTAACAGGATTTTGCCGAATCTACGACCTTTATTCAGCCTGTCCCTGCGGATAATGTACTCCAGACTATATCGGCTGCCCACAAAATCTTCCATCGTAATATTTTTTCTGGAGATTTCAATAAAATCTCCTACAGCTTCCGTTTCAATGTTCAGATAGCCCCAGTTGTCTTTCCGGATCTTCAGCGTCTCTTTTGAAGATTCTTTCAAACTGAAAAAGGAGGTTTCTGCATTTTCAACCTTAATATACACCGGCTGTTTTTTGCCTGCTCCCACCAAAAACTCTTCCAGATGCTGGTAGGTAACAGGATTTTCTGACATACCTTTATACAGAGTCATCTGCTCCGGCGCGTCCTTTTTCAGCAACTGCAGAAAGGATGGTGCCTTAAACAGGCGAAACGCTTCCCGGATGTCTTCCCTGGCCAGCTGTGTAAAATCATCCAGTGTGCGGATCTGTCCGGATGCTGCCTGAACCGGAGGTTCTTCCACAAGAACATACACCGGTATCTGATACTCACCGATATTTGTGGACAGGCAAATACTGCCGCGGCACGACTCTCCCGCCTGCATTCCGGTCACATCCACGCCGTAAGGAATCTGCGCCGAAGTACCGGAAAAACGATCTGCCCCAAGCGCAATACGGGCATTGGTCACAGACACAATCCCCTTGATCTTAACCTCTTCTTCTGTACCTATCAATAACTGTCCACGGCAGTTTTCGCCGACACCGGTGCTGATCTCTATTTTTTTATCCGAAAGAATCAGTTTCGGCACCTCGTTCTCAAACCGGCCATTGATCAGTTGTTCCATTCTTCTTTTCAAAACATCACCTGTACCTATCTTGTCTTGACTATTGTAAATTTGCTGAATATAATAAATATGATGTTGGGTTCAAAAGCATTTGAGCCCATGATGCCTTCGGATTTTTCCGCTCTTTGCGCTCCCAAAATCACTGGCATCATAATATTATGTTTGATTATACACCACTTGAGAAACGTATGCAAGGAAGGAGATATTATGTTAAAACACAAAGACGCTTTTCACGGAAGCGACCTGGAGAAAATAGAAGCCATCTATGGCATAAAAAGAGAGGAAATCATAAGCTTCAGTTCCAATGTCAATCCCCTTGGAATTTCCTATAAACTGCGCAGCACACTGACCAGTCATCTGGATGCCATCACCACATATCCGGAACGGGAGTATACCAGACTTCGGGAGTGTATTTCCCAGTATACCCATGCACAGATGGAGCATATCATTGTCGGAAACGGTACTTCTGAGCTGATTTCCCTGTTCATTCAGACCCAGCACCCGAAAAAAGCCCTGATTCTCGGTCCTACTTACTCCGAATACGAGCGTGAGATCGGTCTGGCCGGCGGAGTCAGCAACTATTATCCTCTTGAGGAGAAAAACGGCTTTGAGCTTGATCTGGATGCTTTCTGCGGAAGTCTGAATGATTCCATCGATCTCCTGGTCCTGTGCAGCCCGAACAATCCTACTTCCACCGCTATCACGAGAAAACAGATGCGCAGGATACTGGATACCTGCCTGCGCCACGGCATCTTTGTCATGGTAGATGAGACTTATGTGGAATTTGCGGACAATGAGCGGGATATCTCCTGCATCAGCCTCACCAACTACTATACAAACCTTATTATTCTGCGTGGTACCTCCAAATTTTTTGCTTCTCCCGGTCTGCGCCTTGGATATGCCATCACCGGAAACCGCGATGTATGCAAATCCGTCAATATGAGAAAAAATCCCTGGACCATTAACTCTCTGGCAGAGATTGCCGGTCAGCTTATGTTCCTGGATGAAGAATACATCCGTAAGACGAAAGAACTGATCTCCGGAGAGCGAAAACGCATTTTCGATGAGCTCTCCACCTGGGAGAATGTAAAGGTATACAAACCCTCCGGCAACTTCCTTCTGATGAAGATTCTCAAAGAAGACGTGACTTCGGATATGCTCTTTGACCACTGTATCCGGCAGAAAATGATGATCCGCGACTGTTCTTCCTTCCCGTTCCTGGATAACAGTTATGTGCGTTTCTGCTTTATGAAACCGGAGGATAATGACCGTCTGCTGAATGCCTTTGGCGAATTACTGAAATAAAAACGTTTTTATATAATAGTAAAAACAAGATGCCTGTTTTCATCGAAAGGCATCTTCTTTTTACTCTCTATTCAATTATCAGTTCTTCCTTTTCCGAAATCAAATCACGGATACGAAAAGAATTTAAAACCGGTTGTTCTCTGTCCATAAGGGACAAAATCAGATAGCTTGCCCGGCTGTCATAAGCCAGACGCTTGTCTTCTTCCGAAGGTCTGGATGGAGATTCCGGATGGGAATGCCAGTTTCCCAATGGCTTTAGCCCATTTGCCCGCATATCCTTTATGGCGGCCAGCTGTTCTTTCGGATCCAGTGTAAAATGTTCATTTGAATGATCCACGTTTGTCAGAAGATATACCTTTTCAACCTTCTTATCTTCTCCGTCTGCCAGACCCGCAATCAGACCGCATGCCTCATCCGGCAGTTCTGCCTTTGCGTGAGCCACTATTTTTTCATAATCTTCCTGTTTCAGCCTAATCATCTTCAGATACCTTCACACTCTGCCTGTTCATAATCAATCAGTTCCGTGATGGTCGGATAGTCTCCGCATACAGCACATCCGGAAGTATTTTCCGGCAGTTTTATTTTCCGAAATTCCATTTTCAGCGCATCGTACGTGAGTAGATATCCGGTAAGCAGATCCCCCACACCGAGAATATACTTGATGGCCTCCATAGCCTGAAGGCTTCCGATCACTCCGCCCATGGCGCCGATTACACCGGCCTGCTTGCAAGTAGGAACCACATCCTTTGGCGGCGGATTTTTAAATACGCATCGATAGCAGGGTCCCTGGCCGGGAACGTAGGTCATGAGCTGACCTTTAAATCGAATGATTCCTGCATGGGAAAATGGTTTCTTTGCCATAACACAGGCATCATTGATCAGGAATTTGGCGGGAAAGTTGTCTGTTCCGTCGATAATAAAATCATAGTCCTCAATTAATTTCAGGATGTTATGAGAATCAACAAATACCCGATAGGGATTTACCGTGACATCCGGATTCATTCTTTCCATAGTTTCTCTGGCAGACTGGACTTTTGCCTTACCCAGGTCTTCCGTTGCATGGATAATCTGACGCTGCAGATTGGACAGCTCCACTTCGTCTGCATCCACAATGCCGATGGTTCCCACCCCGGCTGCTGCCAGATACATGGCTGCCGGCGCGCCCAAGCCGCCGGCTCCGATGATCAGGACCTTACCATTTAAAAGTTTCTTTTGTCCCTTGGCACCGACTTCTTTCAAAATGATATGTCTGGAATAACGTTCCAGCTGTTCATTGGAAAATGCCACTATCGTCCACCTCCCATGAAGTATAAAAACTCAATTTCGTCTCCGTCATTCAGAACACGTGATTCAAATACTCCCTGATCCACAAACTCCTCATTGACAGAAACCGTCACGTACTCCGGTGTTTCCACTTTTTCCTGTTCAATAAGAGCAGCGACAGTCAGTCCCTCTGCAACCTCTTTTTTCTCACCTGCAACAACTATTTTCATAATAGATTCTCCTCCTTTTTTTACTTACAGCAGCGCTTTGATCTGTCCTTCCAGATCTCCCCCGATTTTTGCACCGCGAAGTGCTTCTTTTTGAATTCCGTTTTTAAAAAGGATCAGGGTCGGAACGGATCTCACCTTGTATTGTTCGGTAAGTTCTTTCTCATATGCAATATTAACTTTTCCCACAACCAGCTGATCACTGCAGTTTTCCTCCAGCTCTGCCAGCATCGAAGATACTCTCCTGCAGGGACCGCAGCTGTCGGAATAAAAATCAACCAGCACTGTTTTTTCATTTTTTAACACAATTTCTTCAAAATTATCCCTATTTAAACGAACTGACATTACTCCTCCACCTTTCTGACGATCAGAGTATAGGTTCCATCCTCATTTGAGAGCAGTTTCAAAATCTGGTGTCCTTCTTCTTTGATACTTCTCGGCACATTCTGAACCGGTTCCCCATCATTCATACGGACTGCCAGAATCTGTCCGTCATCCAGTTCTTCCAGCGCGACTTTTGCCTTCACAAAAGTAACCGGACATACCACGTCTGTAATGTCTATTTCGTCATCGATCACGTAATCAGCCATCATAAGCTCCTTTCAGCACTTCATATAATTTGTCCTGTCCCACACGGTCAATCGTGGCGCGGAACCGCTCTCCGGCTTTTGCATTGTCTGCAAAAAACTGGATTGCTGCATCGGTAACCCGCAACAGCTGTTCTTCCGACGTGATCAGCGGAAGGAGGGTCTCTCCTTTACTGATAAAGTTTCCGAATGTTCCGCCAAAAGATACAAGATAGGCTTCCTGGGCATCCCAGGCATCCGTCGGACAGGATTTCGAACAGCGGCCGCAGTAAGAACATTTGCTGTAATCAACCAGGACCTTTCCATTGTCAATGGCAATAGCTTCTTCACGGCATACTTTTTCACACAGACCACAGCCTATACAGTTTTCCTGTTTCCACTTTACATCCAGTGCACCTTTGATTCCCACGTCATTTTCTTCCGCTTTCAGACAGTTATTCTTACATCCGGTGACACCGAATTTGAACTTATGCGGAAGCTCTCGTCCAAAATAGCGTTCATCCAGCAGTTTTGCTATGTAGTAAGTATCAATATTTCCGCTTGGACAGATCTGATTTCCCTGACAGGCCGTTACCGTTCTGACACGCGGTCCGCATACACCCGGTTTGCAGCCGCCTTCTGCCAGCGACTCCTTGACTTTATCAATATCCTGCAATTTTACAAAAGGAATTTCCACACCTTGGCGGGAAGTTAAATGTACATGGCCATCCCCGAATTTTTCCGCCACTTCCGCGATTTTCCGCAGATTTTCCGCGGTAAGCGTACCTCCGATCACCGCCAGGCGGAGCGAAAAATTATCCTTCTGTTTCTGACGCATGAAACCGCCCTTTTTCAATGTCGCGTAATCAATTTTCTTCTCTGACATGTCTCTCCTCCAAACTATTTATTAACTTTTTGTTATATATAATAATCAATCAAGTCCTGAACATTTCTGCAGCTTTCTCTTCTGACCAGTTTTCCGTTCAGTTCTATTTTGACTTTATCGGAATGCTTTCCGTTGATGCGGTCCAGCAATAGCATCATGGCAAATCTCCCCATATCGGTTTTGGGCAGCGAAACCGTACTTAGCATGGGTTTTGTAAACTGAGCCTGCTCAATGTCATCGCTGGATACAACCGAAATATGAAAATATCGGTTTTGTGATCTGGCCAGATTTTTCAGCAGGCCAACAGCAAGAATATCATTTGCACAGTACAGCGCCGTCGGTATGGACTCTGACCCCAGAATCCGATCCATCACCTCAAAATCCCTGGCCTCTGTCTGCTTTGTTTCATATACCAGAGACGGGTTAAACTCAATGCCATGCTTTTTCAGAGTGTTCAGATATCCCCGGAATCTGGCTTCCTCCTGACATTCCCCCACATATCCGATTTCTGTGTGGCCCAGAGTGAGAAGATACTCAACAGCAATGGATGCGACCTTTTCTCCATCGCAAACGACTTCATCCACCAGAAAATCCGATGGATTCCCGTTGATGGACACAACATTCTTAAAATGCTTTTGGATGCAGGCAAGTGCCTGACCGGTGCAGTTTCCGATGACAATCACACCATTTATCTCCACATCCGTTTCATTTTCCATATCAGATAGGATCTTATCCAGGTTTTCTCTTTTACACCTTTTCTTATCTGACAAAACCGGTTTGTACCATACTTTTGACAGGATGCAGAAGCTCCGGTGAACTTCCGTTTCGATCACGTGCAGCAGTTCGGAAAAAAACGGATCCGTTTCGAATGTTTCGGCTCTGGTCACAATCACACCAATGTAATATGTTTTTTCTCCTTTATTTCCAATTCCTTTTTTCAAATTTTTAGCTGCCTTATTTGGAACATATTTCAGTTCCATGGCAGCTTTCCATATTCTATCTCTCTTTGCAGGTGAAGAACATCGGTAGTCCGGATCGTTCAGCACACGGGAAACCGTGGATAAAGATACCCCCGTTATTTCCGCTATCTTTTTTAATGTTGACACTTCAGATCACCCATTTTCATATATTTCCTATTTGTTTGCTATGTTTATAGTTATAACAAATAATTCCGGTATTTTCCACTGTTCTTTTTGCAAACGTTTGCACAAATTAATTAGAAATCCGGATTTACTTATATCATTCCAAACTGTAGCCGAAAAAACTGAAAGCCTGTATCGGAAGGTTCATAATATTCTTCGCGTTTTCATGATTGTTCTTGGTATTTCCGCAATTTTCACTTCCGATTTTTGTTTTTCTTTACTCAGTTTTCTTTTCTGCCTTCATGGTCTTCGATTGCCTTCTCACGGTTTGCCTGCGCGGAATGTATCGCGACAATATCCTTGATTACCTCACCTGCAATAATCAGCCCAACCACTGACGGCACAAATGCCACTGATCCGGGAATATCCCTCCGCTCTGTGCATTTATGTTTTGCACCGGGCGGACAGATGCAGTGAGTTCTGCAGCTGATCGACATATCTTCAATGGGGCGGATAGGCTTTTCCTTTGAATAAACCACCTTGAGATGTTTTACTTTTCGCTTCTTTAATTCTCTGCGCATTACCTTCGCCAGCGGACAGACGGATGTTTTATAGATATCTGCCACTTCAAAGGCTGCCGGATTCAGTTTGTTCCCGGCGCCCATGCTGCTGATGATGGGCACACCGGCATTTTGCGCCTCCAGGACCAGCTGGATCTTTGCCGTCACCGTATCCACGGCATCCACCACATAAGAGTACTGTTTAAAATCAAACGCATCTCTCGTTTCCGGCAGGAAAAAGCATTTGTGTGTATTTACCACGGCATTGGGATTGATCTCCAGGATGCGCTCTTTCATCACATCCACTTTGTATTTACCTACGGTTTTTCTGGTGGCAATAATCTGACGGTTCAGATTGGTCAGACATATTTTATCATCGTCAATCAGGTCAATGGTACCTACTCCGCTCCTGACCAGTGCCTCCACGGTATAGCCGCCTACACCGCCCACTCCGAACACGGCAACTCTCGCATGTTCCAACACCTGCATAGCATTTTTGCCAAGCAGCAGTTCTGTTCTTGAAAATTGATTCAGCATCTCATTTCATCCTTCTTTTTCTGTTTTTTTCTGGTGCGGCAGAACAACCTGCAAAACAGGAAGCGGAGTTCTGCCCTATTTGATCTTCCAAATCCGATCTTCTGTGCGATTAATCATTTTATTTTCAATTTTTCCAGTTTTTAAATATTCCGGTGGCTTCGTGCAGGAAATCATATGAGATCAAAATGGAGTTTTCATCTTCTGTTTTATTATCTGCAAAAATCGGATATGGGTTGCATCCGCCCGACTGAACTTCCACCATATCTACCGTATAACGGTTTCCGCAGTTCTGGCACACCAGCGCATCACCCTGCTGTACATAATATCCGCGGCCGGAGCCGTAACATACCTGGCAGGTATTAAAAGCTGTGCGGATGGTTCCGCCGGAATCTTTCACCGCGATGATCTCCATATCCGTTCCATCCACTTCAATCGGGTAAAACTGTGCAGTTTCTGACACCTCTTCTACCGGTATTACAAGGTTTTCCCCTTCCTTAATTATCTGCACTTCCCTGGATGCTGCCGAATCCGACTGTTCCCCGGTGTTCCCGGCTGATTCCGGCTGTTCCTCACGGGTACCGGCTGCATCCGCTTCTTCCGCATTCTGACTCTTTTCAGCCTGAACATTCCAAAGGACTGCAGCAGCCACTACCAGCACAGCGGCAATCACAATGAGCGGTAAATTCTTATTTTTTTTCTGCTGTTTTTTCTGTCTGTTCTTTTGATTTTTCTGTTTACTTGCCATAATCATTTTCTCCGCAATTCGAATCATCTATTTTACAGGGACTTTCTATGCGAGATTCTCTGCCTGCGAAAAAGCAGCTTTTGCAGCTTCTTGCATTCTGCCGCAACACAATCCGCACAGAACGTTTTTACATCTCATCCACGACAGATATACTGCCATGAATCATTCCCATCCAACAGGTATAGGAAATGGTTCCGGCTTCGGACGGAGTAAACTCAATAATGTTTTCCCCGTATTCAAAAGAATATTGGATCCCGTAATCCGGAATGATTATTTTATAATTGCACCCATTGATACTTCCTTCCGGTGCATGAATGGTCCATCTAACGGGAACCCCAGCCTGAACCGTGATATTCGGATATTGTCCGGAAGACAGCGTGCTTTCCACAATTTGCACACCATCCACAATCTCGAAATGAGGCTCCCCCTCTGCCGAAACATCAGGTGTTTTTTCAGGCCAGACAAAGAGTCCGGATAAACTTCTTCCCTGTGAAAACATTGCCAGGCCAAGTACCACGACCAAAACGGCACCAACCTGGATGATATACCGTTTAAATCGCCCGCCCAGGGCAGAAACGACAGAACCCAGGCCCATCATCAGCGGAACGGTTCCCATGCTGAACATAAACATCGAACATGCACCTACAAAAGGGTTACCGGATGCCAGCGCGATAATCTGCATGGACTGAAGCGGACCGCAGGGCATCAGGCCGTTCAGCATACCAATCATCAGCGGCTGTCTGCTTTTTCCACTGCCTTTTTTTAGCTTTCGGAATCGAAATATACTCAGATTGAATTTTCGGAGCCAGGGAAAGATGCCCAGCATGTTGATGCCCATGATGATCATGAAAATGCCGGCAAACATTTTCAAAATACCTTGGATCAGGGGTGATACCCCGTTACCCGAACCTCCGCCGATGATCATTCCCACCAGACCCAGGAGAGCTCCGATGACTGTATAGGAAATCACTCTTCCGAGGTTATAGAGCAGCGTGGGAAGAAATCGCTGGAAAGCCGGCTTTTTATCTCCATCCGCCAAACCCGACATACTCTGAGAAAGGCTGATTCCGCCGCACATGGCGATACAATGAACCGATGTCAGCAGGCCGACCACAAACAGCATTCCATATCCCATCTTAGAATCTGCCAGTCTGCTCGGGACAAGCATATTCAAGATATTTGACTGCAGGAGAAGCAGATAGGACGCGATAATAATGACCAGCAGGCAGATGCTCCGGCTGATATCCGGTCTCATTTTCTGATCCAGAACCTCATATCCGATCTCTTCCACCCCATCTTTGATATCTTCAAACTCAATGACCTCCGGATCATATGTGACCACAGCCATGTTTGTCTCATAGCTGACCTCCGCATTTTTCACACCTGTCATATTTTGAAGCTTCTTTTTAATTCTTTTCTGGCAGTTCACACAGGTCATTCCACCTATAATGAACTGTTTTTTCACTAAACTCAATATATCCCTTCACTTTCTATTTCTGTTATTCACAAACCTGACATACTTAATCCGGACTCTCACATTCCGGATTATTGCAGTTCAGGATCTGACGCTCTTTGCTGCAGTTTTTGCCATCAGGACTCTTCCTGTTCTTACTTCGGTAATCGTCATAATCATCAAGGAAATTGTACTCTGCACCGTCTTTATGATATCCAATAATCGTTCGCAAATTAACATTATGAACACTTTTAAAAATATTGGCTTCAATCACATCGCTTGTTTCACGGAATTTTGCGATCAGTTCCTTCATTTCGTCCCGCTTGGAGCCCCGACCGCCGCCACAGCTTGCACAATTCTCCGTAAACCTGCAGGCGCACTGAATAAAATGCAGTCCGTTGTAATCTCGCCAGGCCTTAATATCCGCTTCTTTTATCATATAAAGAGGACGGATCAGCTCCATTCCTTCAAAATTTGAACTGTGCAGCTTCGGCATCATAGTCTCCACTTTTCCGCTGTACAGCATTCCCATCAGAATTGTCTCGATCACATCATCAAAATGATGCCCCAATGCGATCTTGTTGCATCCCAGATTTTTTGCATGGGAATACAGATATCCTCTACGCATGCGTGCGCACAGATAGCAGGGATTTTTATCAATCCCTGCTACTATATTAAATATATCACTTTCAAACACCGTCAGCGGAATCCCAAGCAGTCTGGCATTATCCTGAATGATCTTCCAGTTGTCCGGATTGTAACCCGGATTCATCACCAGAAATACCAGCTCAAAAGGTATCTTCCCATGACGCTGCAGTTCCTGAAACAGTTTTGCCATCAGCATGGAATCTTTGCCGCCGGATATGCAGACAGCGATTTTATCTCCTTCCTGTACCAGCTGATATTCCTGTACCGCCTTTGTAAATTTTCTCCAAATGGGTTTGCGAAACTTTTTGATCAGACTGCGCTCAATCTCTTTCGTCTTTTCTTCCAGTACCGACTCCTCTTGAACCATCCGGCTCAACTGCATCCGCAAAAGAGCCCGATATCCGCCGATAATATTTGCCGCATCATAACCGGCCTCCCTCAGCTGTTCCACCACAGCTTCACTTTTTTCACCGGTGTAGCACAGCACGTAAACCGGCTTAGTTTTATCCAGTTCCGGCACTCCCGTCTGAAATGTCTCCACCGGGATATTGACTGCATGGGGAACAGAATTTCTTTTATAGTCCTCCTGATTTCGGACATCAAGAATGGTAACCTCCCTGGGATCCAAATTTTCAATTTCTGTCACTGCTATGGATTTCATATATTGATCCTTCCTTACGTGGGATGTCCATATTCTAAAATAAGATCTTTAAGCGCGGTTCCCTGCTCCGAAAACCACGCTTTATTTTGCCAGTTCCAACATTCTCTGCAGCGGCAGTGCTGCCTTTAATCGCATTTTTTCTCCCAGTTCCACTTCCGGACCAAGATTTTCCAATGCCTCAACCACACTCTCCAGTCGGATTCGCTTCATGTTCGGGCAAAACTGACGATGGCCCACAGAGTAGAACTTTTTATCCGGATTTTTCAGCTGCAGTTCATAAAAAATGCCCATCTCTGTGCAGATAATAAATTCTTTCTGATCCGAAGCAGTCGCAAAATCGATGATCTGAGAAGTACTTCCGATGAAATCTGCCTCAGCCAGTACATCTTCCGTACATTCAGGGTGGGCAAGTACCAGGGCATTTGGTTTTGCTTCTCTGGCTTTCAATACTTCCCCGAGATGAATGCTTTTATGTACATGGCAGAATCCATCATGAAAAATAAATTTTTTCTCCGGTATCTGTTTTGCCACATAGCGCCCGAGATTATTGTCCGGGATAAAAAAGATCTCCTTATTGGGCAGGTTTTTCACAATTTTTAACGCATTGGATGAGGTCACACAGACATCCGACTCTGCTTTTATCTCCGCCGTGGAATTGACATAACATACAACCGCCGCATCCGGGTGGTCTCTTCGAACCTCACGGATCCGGTCCACATCGATCATATGGGCCATCGGGCAATCTGCATGCTGATCCGCCATGACCACCTTTTTTTGCGGATTCAGAATCTTCGCGCTTTCCCCCATAAAGGACACACCGCAAAAAATGATCACGCTTGCCGGTATTTCCGTGGCTTTTTTGGCCAGGAAAAAGGAATCTCCCACATAATCTGCGATTTCCTGAACTTCCCCGTCCACGTAATAATGTGCCAGAATAACGGCATCCTTTTCTTTTTTCAGTTTTTCAATCCGTCCTTTGATTTCTTCATTCATTTTTTCTCTCCTTATACCGTTTTAAATCCGGTCTTTTCCAATGCCTGAGCCAGATCCCCGATGATATCCTCCACATCTTCGATTCCCACTGAAAATCGGAAAAATCCATTGGTAAATTCATCCGGATACAGATACTGCCTTTCATCATTCTCTCCCAGAAACACGATCAGACTTTCATCATGTCCCAACGATACGGCAGAAGTAATCACATTTAAATGGCTGTCTATGCCCGCCGTCTGTCAAGTTTCTTTGACAGCAGCATACCCAGTCCCTGGAGGATCTGTACCAGCAGCACCAGAATCACAATCGTAACTACCATAACGTCTGTCTCATAGCGATAGTAACCATACCGGATGGCAATATCACCCAATCCGCCTCCTCCGACTACTCCGGCCATGGCAGAATAGCCCAGAATGGTTCCGATGGCAATGGTAACTCCCACCAGAAGCGATGTGCGTGCTTCGGCCAGCATTACTTTCCATATAATCTGACCGGTGCCCGCGCCCATACTCATGGCTGCTTCAACCACACCATGATCGACCTCTTTAAGGGAAGATTCCACCAAACGGGCGATAAAAGGGGCTGCAGCAATTACAAGCGGAACTACAGTACCGCTTGGGCCGTAGCTTTTTCCCACGATTGCTTTCGTTACCGGTATCACAAGAATCAAAAGGATCAAAAAAGGAATACTTCTTATCAGATTTGCTGTAAAATCCAACACTTTATAAATAAAACTGTTTGGCCGGATACCCTCTTTATCAGTCACCGCCAGCAAAATTCCCATGGGCAGCCCAAGTATATATCCGAACAGCGTCGAGACCAGTGTCATATAAAGGGTATCTGCTGTTCCCTCCGCCAACATGATAATCATTTCTTTATCCCACATACTCTAACTCCTCCACGCCAAGTTTTTCATCCCGGAAATACTGTATCATTTTATCAGCCGTGGCACGATCCTCCGGCAGCTGAAGAATCATCTCGCCTTCTGCCTTTCCGCCCAGATTTTTCGTATCCGCATATAAAATATTCAGCGGTGTTTTGTACAAAAGAACCACATTTCCGATCACCGGCTCAAAAGCCGACTGCCCGGAAAATGTAATTCGGATCAGACGTTTACCGTTCATGCGTTTAATCTGAGTTCCGGCATGCAGAATCAGTTTTCTCGCGGCCTCGGTTCTAGGGGATCGGAACAGTTCCTCCACAGTATTGGATTCTGCCAGTTTTCCCTGATCCAATACCGCCACGTGGCTGCAGATCTCCTGCACCACACTCATCTCGTGGGTGATGACCACAATGGTGATCCCGTACTTTTGATTGATTTCTTTGAGCAATGCAAGTATTGATTTTGTGGTCTGGGGATCCAGTGCGCTGGTGGCCTCATCACAGAGTAAAATTTCCGGATTTGCAGCCAGTACACGGGCAATGGCCACTCTCTGTTTCTGGCCTCCCGACAGCTGCGCAGGATAAGACTTTGCTTTATCTTCCAAACCAACGGTCTTCAACAATCCCAGTGCACGCTCTCTTGCTTCCTTTTTCTTCACGCCCGCAATTTCCAGAGGGAAACACACGTTATCCAGTACATTACGCTGCATCAGAAGATTGAAATGCTGAAATATCATTCCGATCTTCTGTCTTTCCTGACGAAGTTCCCGCTGGGAAAGTTTCAGAATGTTTTTCTTTCCTATAAAAATATTCCCGGAAGTGGGCCGTTCCAACAGGTTCAGGCAGCGAACCAGTGTACTTTTGCCGGCACCGGAAAGTCCGATGATTCCAAAAATATCTCCTTTTTCAATGGAAAAACTGATATCATCTGCAGCAGTCACATCTCCCGCAGCGGATTTGAATACTTTTTTCAAATGTTCTACCCTAATGATCGGTTCCATCTTTTCCTCCTGTGCCGCATTTTCTGCGGCATAAATTCTAATATGGGCGAAAGGGGATTTCAACCTTTTGCTCTTTCCCGCATGTGTATAAGAACGAAAGCGGGGATGCCGCAATCTGATACAGCATTCCTGATTTCACACGGGTTATTCTCCCGCATTTTTCACAGATTATTCTTCAAACGGAATTACCGCTCCATCGTATGTTTCTGTAATATAGGTTTTGATCTCATCCGATTTCAGAGCTTTTACCAGTGCCTGAATTCCTTCTTCATTCTCATTTCCTTCTTTTACTGCAATGATATTTACATATGTTTTTGCAGCTTCGGAGTCTGATTTCTCATAGGCAATGGAATCCTTTGATACGGAGAAACCTGCCTGCAGTGCATAATTTCCGTTCAGCACTACAAAAGCCACTTCATCTTTTACTCTGGATACCTGTGCTGCCTCGAGTTCCTGAATCTGAATATTTTTCGGATTTTCTGCGATATCTTTCACCGTTGCGGCAAGCCCTGCACCTTCTTTCAGGGTAATAATGCCGTTTGCTTCCAGAAGCAGCAGTGCTCTTGCTTCGTTTGTCGTATCGTTCGGAACTGCGATCACATCGCCGTCTTCCAGATCATCAAGAGATGATTTTGTTCCTGGATAAATGCCGAACGGCTCATAGTGAATGCCGCCTGCATTTACCAGATGAGTTCCCTTATTTGCATTAAAATCTTCCAGATAAGGAATATGCTGGAAATAGTTAGCATCAATTTCGCCGTTCTCCACAACCAGGTTCGGCTGAACATAATCTTCAAATACCGTTACTTCCAGATTCCATCCTTCTTTTGCAAGAATGGGTTTTACCTGCTCCAGAATTTCGGAATGCGGTGTTTCAGATGCTGCTACGGTAATGGTTCCTTTTACCTCAACAGTTTCTGCTTCAGCGGATTCGTCTTCTACCACACCGCCTTCTACAACCAAGCTGTCAATATCAACTTCCGATCCGTAGACCGGCTCAAGGGTTTCTTTGTAGTCTGCATGGAAGAACTGTTCGTCTGCCAGAGCTACGATTTCATCATTGATCCATTCTCTTAATGTATCATTTCCTTTTGATACTGCCGGAGCAATGGTATCCAGGTCACCCAAAGAAGTGATTCCTACAGAAAATCCTTCATTCTGAAGAGCCCATGCCAGAACTTCTGTATTATCGGTAGAAAGGGCATCTCCTCTGCCATCTAAAAGTGCATTATAAGCTTCTGTATACTGGTCAAATTTCAGAAGTTCAACTTCCGGATAGTTTTCGGTAAAATAGGTCTCAGCTGTGGTGCCTTTGGCAACGATCAGTTTTTTGCCTTCCAGATCTTCCGGTTTTGTGATCAACGCATCATCCGGAGAAACAACGCCGAGCGCAACTTTCATATAAGGCAGTGCGAAGTCAACCGACTGTGCACGTTCTTCTGTTACGGTAAAGTTTGCAAGAATCACATCAACTTTTCCGGATTCCAGATATTCCACACGGCTTGCCGGTTCCGTTGACACATACTCGATCTCTACGCCGAGATCTTTTGCAAGACGTTCTGCAAAATAAACATCATACCCCTGATAATCACCGTTTTCATCCACATAACCAAACGGGTTTTTGTCGCTGAAAACACCGATTACGATTTTTCCGCTATCTTTGATTTCATCCAGAGTACGATAGATGCGATTTTCCCCTTCATCCTCCGTCTTGGCCTCGTCTGCTGCGGCATCATCTGCATTCTCTTTCTGCCCGCATCCAACAAGGGATGTCAGTACAAATACAAATGTCAGCAGTAAAGCAATAAACTTTTTCATAATAATCATCCTTCCTTCTTTTCAAATGTAAATGTATGCAAAAACCGTCCAGCCCGATCTGTTTTTGGCTGAGTAAATAAGTTTTCCGGCGTATCCATCTCAACGATCTCACCGCCGTCTAAAAAAACGATACGGTCTGCAACTGCTCTGGCAAACTGCATCTCATGGGTAACGATCACCATGGTAGAGCCTTCTCTTGCCAGTTCCAGCATAACATCCAGGACTTCCCGCACCATTTCCGGGTCCAGCGCAGCCGTTACCTCATCAAACAAAAGAATCTCCGGTTTCATGATCAGTGCCCGCACGATCGCGACCCTCTGCTTCTGTCCTCCGGATAACTGCCGTGGAAAGGCATCTTTTTTATCCAGAAGTCCCACTCTCTCCAGAAGCCTTTCCGCCTCTTCCTGTGCTTCCTTTTTCCCTTTTTTCTGAACCTTCATCGGTCCAAGCAAAATATTGTCCAGAACAGTCATATGCGGAAATAGTTCATAACTTTGAAACACCATTCCGATTTTCTGACGAACCTCACTCCATTTCGTCTTTTTGTCGGTAATTACATTGCCATCTAACCGTATTTCTCCGGACTGAATCGACTCCAGCCCGTTCATACATCGAAGAAATGTACTCTTTCCACAGCCGGAAGGTCCGATCAGGACCACAACTTCACCTTTGTGTACATCCAGAGAGATATCCTTCAGCACCGGACCGTTTCCATAGTCCTTGACCAGATCATGTATTTCCAGCAGTTTTTCTTCATGGACCACAAAAATCACCTCCCGGTCTTAATTCGCCCATCTTTTCTCCATTCTCGCTGCGAGCCTGGATACGGGCCAGAAGACAATAAAATAAAGGAAGAAAATGGTTCCGTATATCCAAAGAGCCGAATCCGGCACGGTATACCTGTTTGCCTCAATGATCTGCTGTGCCACCTTCATCACTTCCACCACTCCGATCAGTACGATCAGCGAAGTGGTCTTTATCATCCTGGTTGTGAGATTAATCGCCAGCGGCACCAGCCTCCGCAGTGTCTGAGGAATGATAATGTATCGATAAATCTGACGGTTCTCCAACCCCAGCGCAGCACCGCTTTCATACTGGTGCTTTGGGATAGAGATCAGCGCTCCGCGTACCAGATCTCCCATCTCCGCCGTTCCCCAGAGGGTGAAGACGATCACAGCTGAAACCTGACCTGACAGCTGAATACCGAAGGACTTTGTCGCTCCAAAGTACACCAGAAACAAAAGAACCAGCTGCGGCATGATACGGATAAATTCCAGGTACACTTTTGTAAAAAATCGGGTAACAGGATTTTTTAATGTCATCACCATTCCAAGCAGGATACCCAATAGGATGGATAGCGCAACCGAAATCAGGGAAATCTTTACGGTAATCCATAGGCCACCCAGAAGTCTTATGAAATTGTTGCCCATGAACAGCACTCTAATTCCCAAATCCTGCATATCTCAGCCTCCTTTCCAAGAAACCCGCCGCCAGAGAAATAGGCAGCAGCAGGATCAGATAAGCGATCACCAGCATCAGCAGCGCTTCATCGGTCTGATAATACAAACCAATCAAATCTTTTGCCACATACATCAGATCCGCAAGTGCCACAACACTGAATACTGACGTTTCTTTAATCAGAAAGATCACGTTTGCACAGAGGGCCGGCACAGATACGGCCAGCGCCTGGGGGAAAACCACATACCTCATTGCCTGGGGATGACTAAGACCTATGGCAAGCGCCGATTCAATCTGCGTACGTTCAATGGATTCCAGCCCGCTTCGAAAGGCCTCCGCCATATAGCTTCCGCCCAGAAAGCTCAATCCGATGATCGCACATGATTCCGAACTGAGCATGATTCCCAATTTGGGAAGTCCGAAATAGAGGAAAAACAACTGTACAAGGAGCGGTGTGTTTCTGGACAGCTCTATGTAGGCTGCCGTTATCTGTCTTAACACCGGGATCCTGTAATATCCGCTAAGTGAACAAAAGATTCCGATTACCAGAGAGAACAGAATTCCCGTCAGACCCAATCGAAGTGTCAGTTTAGCAGCTTCCACATACATTGGTATGTACTCGGTTATAAAATCGATGTTCATCTGCTCATCTCCATTTCTTATTTTTCCTATCTATTTAATAGGATTATAGCATACATTTTTATTTAGTCAATCTATTATTTTTCCGTATTTTGTATTAAATCCAAAACATACCTGTAAAGTATGTTTTGGATTTAATACATTGTCACAAATGAAAAGCTGCAAGAAACCGTCAATTATCTGTCAACCATACACAGATTTCCAATATCAGATAAAATATTCAATCGTTTTCTCCGGAGTCAGTTTTGTCTTTTCATTAAAAACAAGCACCGCCTCCCGGTCCTCCCAGGGTCCCAATGCGTATTGTTCTGTGGTTTCCCGGTTAAAACACCATTCCTCTACAATTCGGTTATAGGAAAACGGATTATGATCCACCCGGATGATTCCCGGCTGCGAATCCGTTTGCTGCGTGTAATAGGGGTCAAACATCAGGATCTTTCCTTCCCGCATTCCGGTCAGCAGAACATAATGTCCGCAGTCGTAAAACACACGTGCAACAACCGCTCCGCCCCGGCACAGTGCGTCGCTGATCAGGCTTTCCTTGCCGATCCGAACTCCTTTGCCGGAGAGATGCCTGCAGGAAATGGGTAACTGTCCGATCTTTCCGTATCCGTTTAACCAGTTGCAGAGAAACATCATAGCGGCACTGGATGTACCGCTCTTTCCCATGATACCTTCCCCATTGTAACTGTCAAGACAGTACAGCATGATATTTCGAATCACCACCGGTGAAATTTCTTCCCGCTCAAAGAGGAAATTAATGGCGTTCAGCATGGTGGTAGGACCGCAGTCATATTCCGATAACTGGTAATGCAGTGGGCTTTTCATAATGCTTCCTCCAATTGCTTCAGCGCCTTTTCCAGAGTTTTTCTGGGGCAGGCAATGTTGATCCGTTCAAAACCTTCTCCGTCTTTTCCGAACATCGCGCCGCTGTCCAGCCACAAATGCGCTTTGTTCACAACCAAATCTTCCCTTTCCTGTTCCGTCAGGCCCAATTCTCTGAAATCCAGCCAGACCAGATAAGTACCTTCCGGATCCAGCGCATGAATTTTCGGAATCTTTTGGCCCAGATATTCTTTCAGGAACAGATAATTCTCCCATATATACTGTTTTACTTCTTCAAGCCATTCTTCACCGCCTTCATATGCAGCCTGACAGGCCGTCAACCCCAGTGTATTGAGCTGACTGTATCCCGATGCCGCGATTTCCTGCCGGAACCTTTTTTTCAGCTCGTGGTTTGGTATGAAAATATTGGAGATCTGGAGCCCCGCAAGGTTGAACGTTTTGCTCGGCGACGTGCAGGTAATGGTTATTTTCTCATACTCCGGTGACAGTGCCGAAAAAACCAGATGACGGTTTCCCGACCAGACAAAATCACTGTGTATTTCATCACTCACCACAAGAACTCCGTATTTTCGGCAGATATCCCCCATTTTTTTAAGTTCCCACTCTTTCCAGACCCTCCCTGCCGGATTGTGGGGACTGCAGAGGAGAAACAGCTTTACTTCCTCGTTTACAATTTTTTCTTCAAAGTCTGCAAAATCAATCTCATAATGACCGTTAATCAGTTTCAGCGGATTATTGACCAGTTTTCGCCTGTTATCCAAAATGGCTTCACTGAAAGGGTAATACACCGGCTGCTGAATCAGCACACCGTTGCCTTCTTCCGTGAACGCACGCACAGCCATTGCAATGGCAAATACGACTCCGGGAGTCTTTACCATCCAATTCCGTTTCACCTTCCAGCCAAAACGCTTCTCATACCAACTTTCCACGGCCCGAAAATATTCTTCTTTTCCTTCGGAATATCCGAATATTCCGTGCTGAACCCTCTCTTCCAGTTTTTCCAGCACAACAGGAGCCGTCTTAAAATCCATGTCCGCAACCCAGAGCGGAAGGACATCCTCCCTTTTACCCCTTTCTCTGGCAAAATCGTACTTGAGGCAATTTGTTCCCCTACGATCGATTACTGTATCGAAATCATATTTCATGTTCATTCCTCCAAGTCAGCTTTTAAGAAAATAATGTAAAATCCAGTTCTGCACAATTCAGATTCTGATTCCATTCTCTATAATCTCTGCATTTTAAGAAAGTGCCTGTCTCAAATCAGCAATCAGATCATCGGGATTTTCCAGCCCTACCGACAGGCGGAGAAAACGGTCTGTGATACCGAGTTTTTCTCTCACTTCTTCCGGCACATCTCCATGGGTCTGCAGCATGGGATAGGTCAGCAGCGATTCCACCCCTCCGAGACTCTCCGCATAAGTGATCAGGCGTATCCGCTCAAGTACCCTGCGGGCGGTGCCGGCCGTATCCGTACAAAAAGAGATCATACTTCCGAATCCTCTGGACTGATTCTGATTCACCTCATAACCAGGATGCTCCGGAAGACCCACATAATACACCTGTCTGACTTTCTCATGTCCTTTGAGCCAACGGGCGATGCGATATGCGCTTTCCTGCTGCCGTTCCAGCCGAACAGAAAGGGTTTTGATTCCCCTCAGCAATAAAAAACTGTCAAAGGGAGACAGGCAGTTCCCAATCGTTTTGTACAGATAACGGATCTTGGACACCAGCTCTCCTCTGGAAGTACTCAAAAAACCAGCCAGCGTATCATTATGGCCGCCCAGGAATTTCGTACCGCTGTGAATCACAAGATCTGCGCCCAGGTCAATGGGATTTTGAAAATAGGGGGTAAGAAACGTATTATCCACAATCAGCAAAAGCCCATACCGGATAGCCAGTTCCTTCATTTTAGACAAATCCGTAATTTTCATAGTGGGATTGCTTGGTGTCTCGATGTAAAGGGCTTTTGTGTTCTTTCTGATCATTTTCTCCGTTCCCACACAGTCTGAGGTATCAGCATAGGAAAATTCCAATCCCCGTTTTGTTCCCAGTTCTCCAAAAGCACGCACAGAACCCCCATACAGATCATCGGTGCACAGAATATGGTCCCCCGGCTGAAACAGTTCCAGACACAGACTGACTGCCGCCATTCCGGAAGCACATGCTACTGTGTCAAGAGCCCCTTCCAGAGATGATATCATATCCTCCAGTTCCTTTCTTGTGGGATTGCTTTCTCTCGAATAGTCAAATCCGGTGGAGTTACCGATTCCCGGATGCGAGAATGTGGCAGTCTGATAGATGGGCACTGTGATCGCCCCAAAAGAATGGTTTTCGCGTTCTTCTTTTCCGTGAATACATCGCGTCTCAATTTTATAATCCATAACCAACTAATTCCTCACTTATCCTTCGTCTGCACGAAAAATTCTGATGTGGCGAAAGTATTATTTCCCCATAAGTATTAAAACATCTTCCCGATGCACATTTATCACCCGGATCCTGCAAAGGGTACAAATTATGGTCTGCCCCACAGGTATCCTCTATGGCACAAAAATTCCCGACTACAGATCCGAGAAAATCCGGTACAGGAATTTCAGATTTTCTTCACTGTCTTTATATTCATTCCCATGGTCAGTGCCGATGAACACTCTTTGCCCCCGTCGGTATGCCAGAAACGTTGCAAAAGGTACCGGTCTCCATTTTTCTTTTCCGAGAGGCACCGTTGAAAAAAAGACCCGATTCTCTTTGACCAGCTCGTAAAGAGAATTTGCATAATTGGTATGCACATAAAACAACTCTCCGTCGTACAGAAGGAGATTCAGCTTATTTCCCTTTGACATCTCCACTATGATTGAGTCCAACATGTGAAACCGTTCTTCCCCTGTCATCTGACGCTGCAGCAGCATCTCCTCCTGATTGATCCGCTCCACAAAATACATCAGGATTCTTTCGCTGTCCGTATCGCCATTTTGAATGGTCACGTAACGGTTTAATGGTGAATAATCAAAAATCGTTCCATTGTGAACCAGCGTCCAGCGCCTGCCTCCCATATCTTTCATCGTATAAGGATGACAGTTCCGGTATTCTACGTTTCCAATGGTTGCATAACGGATATGAGCAAATGCGTTTTTTGCCGAAATCGGCACAGAGAGCCGTTCTTTCAGATAATTGCTTTTCGTTGCCTGAACCGGCTCCTTTTCCAACTGAATCTCATTTTGTTCCAGCAATGCCAGCCCCCACCCATGGGGATGAGCATTGCTGTGAGAAAAAAATTCTTTCAAATATTCATTGATCTGACAGGTGTCCTTCGAACAGATTCCAAATAATTCACACATGAGCTGTCTCCCTTCTCTGTCCTTTTAAATCCTTCGTGTGTTCCGCAGTCAATCTATCATATAACAAACTCCAGTTCCTGAGCCAGTTTTTCTGCCTGTGCGATTCCCCGCTTCACATAATCTTCCCGGAACAGTGTTCTTACCTGAACTGCATACCGCTTTTCCGGGCAATAGATCTTCTGTTCCTGAAACCGAATTGCAAAAAGAGCATTTTTGTTTTCAAACTTTTCATAAAAGTGATTCATGGCTGACAGCACCTGCAGCGCTGCATGCCTGACCGGGAAGCAGGAATTCCAACCGGTCTCAATCCAGATACTCTGTTCTTCGTATTTTGATGCGCTCTTTTCATTTCGTACGGCCATAGTCTGCTCAAAGGGCAAAAATTCTCCGTCTTCCAAAGACATGAGATACAAAATAAAATAATGAATAAACAGCAGATCGTCTTTTCGGATCCCCACCGGCTCCAACGGATTGAGGTCCAGCATTCTTAACTCAATATGGTTTACTCCGGTATTTTTCAAATGTTCAAGCGTATTTTCTCCGGCAGGCTTTAGCCGGACCGGATAGTAAAGCTCTGCCGCTTCCTTGAGCTGCCCCTGCTCCACGTAACTTTCAATACTCTCCACATAGCTCTGCAAAGTGTCATATTTTAAGAGCGGGACAAAGTCATTCCAGTATCCAATCTTGCTGCAGCGCGGCGATGCCAGATTTTTCAAAACGATCCGGCCGCGTTCTTCATCACGAAAGAAAGAACCGTCCATAACGGAACTGGCAGCTGTGAGATAAACGATCAGCCAGCTGTATCGTGTAACCTTTTTTGCCAGTTCCAGATAAATACTGTCCTTGTATTCACGTATTGTGTCAAGACTGCTCTCGGCGTAACCTTCTTCCAACAGTGCATTCGAAAAAGAAAAATTAAAATGGATACCGGAAAAAAGCATCTTTCGTTTTCCATATTTCGAAGCCAGATATTCCCGGTAAAGCTCCTTCCCATGGAGTTCTCCCTGATAACTTGCAATAGGTATATCCTTTTCTCCCAGCACATAGGGCGGGTTGGAAAAAGGCCACAACAGTTCTTTTCCCGTCTTCAGATTCAGGAGGGTTGCAACCGCTTTTTTTTGAAGGGAAGCCAACTCTTTCCACACAGCTTCCGGACTGTCCGTTACGTTTGTGATCAGTTCTGTCTGGTTTTCACAGAAATCGCGTTCCATATTCGGATTATCAGCAAATGGATGCGGCGTATGTGCCAAAAAGCCTTGCGGCGTCACCCGCAGACTTTCTTTTTCTAATCCGAAATAGCCTTCCAACATATGTTTTTGTATTTTAGGATTTTTAAAATTGAAACTCATAGTATCTGTTCTCTTTCCTGCATTTGCTCTGTAAATTATACTTTTCCTATCAGTTTTATATGAATTATAGTATTTTATCGCTTATTAGTCAAGATAATTTATTCATTATTGTCCGAAGCCTACCTGCCTGTGAGACATGCATTACGGTATGCCCTTCGGGTAAACAATATTGTAACCATTATAAATAACAGAAGGGCAAAATCCGAGAAATGCCTTGCCCTTCCATCACAAAAAATGCACATTACAACTTCATCAGAAAATCATATATCGCATCACAAATATCCGGGATCCTGCATTTATGCGAGAAATGGCAATTACACAAAGCAACACCGCTGTGTAACTTACATTTTACTGCAAATCAAACAGTGATATCTGATTCGACTCCGGAATGTCACCCAGAAGTCCCAGATCATCCATCAGGTCAATAACCGTTTTTGAGACTTTTGTACGGTTGCGGAAATCATCCTTTGACAGGAATGGTCCGTCCTTGACCGCCTCTTCCACGGCATCCGCCGCTTTTTCACCCAGGCCCTCGATGGTATCCAGAGCCGGCATCAGTTTCCCATCGATAATCTGGAATCGATGGGCTTTTGCACGCTGCAGATCCACCGGCATGAACTCAAATCCCCGGGCATACATTTCCTGCACAATACGCATATCTTTCAGTGTATCCTGTTCTTTATTACTCAGCGTATCTTTGCGTTTTTGATAATCTTTCATATAATATTCCAGGCGTTCCCGTCCCAGACACATGATTTCGTAAGAGAAAGCCGAAGCGCGGATGCTGAAATATGCGGCATAATAAGCCAGCGGGTAGTTAATTTTAAAATATGCGATACGGTAAGCCATCATAACATAGGCTGCTGCATGGGCTTTCGGAAACATGTACTTAATCTTCTTGCAGGACCAGATATACCAGTCCGGCACTCCATGCTTCTTCATTTCCTCTTCCCATTCCGGACGAAGACCTTTTCCTTTACGGACACTTTCCATGATCGTAAAAGCCTGTTCACTTTCCAGTCCCATCTGGATCAGGTAAATCATAATATCATCTCGGGTACAAATAGCCGTGGAGATGGTGGCCTTTCCCGAACGAATCAGTTCCTGCGCGTTGCCCAGCCATACATCCGTACCATGGGAAAGCCCTGCAATACGGATCAGGTCAGATATCGATTCCGGCTTCGTCTCAATTAACATGCCCATGGCAAAATCCGTACCAAATTCCGGTATGCCGAGGCATCCAAGCTTGCACCCTCCGATGTCTTCCGGGGTAATGCCCAAAGCTTCCGTATTTCGGAACAGGGACATGACCGGCTTGTCATCCAGAGGAACCAGCCGCGGATCAAACCCGGAAAGGTCCTGAAGCATACGAATCATAGTCGGATCATCGTGTCCCAGAATATCCAGCTTCAGCAGGTTGGAGTCGATGGAGTGATAATCAAAATGTGTGGTGATAATGTCGGTAGTCATATCATTTGCCGGATGCTGCACGGGGGTAAACATGTTGATATCCTCACCCAAAGGCAGTACGATAATACCGCCCGGATGCTGACCGGTAGTCCGCCGTACACCGGTACAGCCCTGTGCCAGGCGCTCGATCTCGCACTTGCGTTTGGGCTGATTATGATCTTCAAAATAATGCTTCACATAACCATAGGCCGTTTTTTCCGCCAGGGTACCGATGGTTCCGGCCTTAAAGGTCTGGCCTTTTCCGAAAATAACTTCCGTATAGCGGTGGGCTGTGCCCTGATATTCACCAGAAAAGTTCAGGTCGATATCCGGCTCTTTGTTTCCCTTAAAACCAAGGAATGTCTCAAAGGGAATGTCAAATCCCTCTTTGTGCAGCTGTGTTCCGCATCTCGGGCACTTCCGGTCCGGAAGGTCAGCGCCGGAACGACCCGCACATCGTTTGGCATCCTCTGAATCAAAATCGTAATAATGGCAGTTTGGACATATATAATGAGGGCTTAAGGGATTCACCTCGGTAATACCTGCCATAGTGGCCACAAAAGACGAACCGACAGAACCACGGGAACCAACCAGGTATCCGTCCTCATTGGATTTCCACACCAGTTTCTGAGCGATAATATACATGACCGCATATCCGTTGGAAATAATCGAATTCAGTTCCCGTTCCAGTCTGGCCTTAACAATTTCCGGCAGTTCCTCGCCATAAATCTCATGCGCCCGTTTATAACAGATGTCCCTCAGATCACGGTCCGAGTTTTCGATGACCGGCGGAAACTTATCCGGATGAATGGGGCAGACACGTTCACACATATCGGCAATCATATTTGTATTGGTGATAACCACTTCCCGCGCTTTTTCTGCACCCAGATAAGAAAACTCTTCCAACATCTCATCTGTCGTATGCAGGTACAGCGGTGCCTGCTGATCCGCATCGGAGAAACCTTTTCCGGTCATAATAATCTTTCGGTATATTTCATCTTCCGGATTCAGAAAATGTACATCACAGGTGGCAACCACCGGCTTTTTAAACTGCTCGCCCAACTTCACGATCCGGCGATTCAGGTTTCTGAGATCTTCTTCCGTGTGAACATCATATTTTTCTTCCCGGAGCATAAATGCGTTGTTCCCAATGGGCTGGATTTCCAGATAATCGTAATACTCCACGATTCTGGCGATCTCCTCATCGGATTTTCCCTCGACAATAGCCTGAAACAATTCGCCCGCCTCACAGGCGCTGCCCAGGATCAATCCTTCCCGGTACTCGTTAAACAGGCTCTTGGGTATCTTCGGCTGTCGGTTATAATAGGTCAGATGAGATTCCGAAACCAGCTTGTACAGGTGTCTGCGTCCGGTCTCATTTTTAGCCAGGATCACGGCGTGGTAACTGTGCAGTTTCCGGACACGATCCACAGACATGGATGCTTCCCGATTCAGATCATTTAGGGTCTTAAATCCTTTTTCCCGGATCATTTCCATGAATTTCAGGAAAATGTGGGCGGTACATTCTGCATCATCCACCGCACGGTGATGATTATTCAGAGGTGCACCCACAGCCTTTGCCACCTTGTCCAGAGTCACTTTCCCCAATCCGGGCAGGAAATACCGTGCAAGTCCAACAGTATCCACATAAGTAAAATCACAGGGGATTCCCTGCTGTTTGCAGTTCAATTTGATAAATCCCATGTCAAAATCTGCGTTGTGGGCAACCATAACTACCCCTTCACAAAATTTCATAAACTCCGGTAAAATGGTATCAATGACGGGTGCGTCCATAACCATGCCGTCGTTTATGCCGGTCAGCTGCTCAATGGAAAAGGGAATGGGTCTCATGGGATTGACAAATGTAGAAAAACGATCCACGATCTGTCCATTCTCCACCTTCACTGCGCCGATTTCAATGATTTTCTGTTTTGCCGCACTGATACCGGTAGTCTCCAGGTCAAAGACCACATAGGTCTGCTCAATATCCTGGTTTTTACTGTTTGTGACGATTCCTTTCAGATCATCGACAATATAGCCCTCCATACCGTAGAGGACTTTAAAATCCGAGTCTTTCAGCGGTGCGCCCCAGTCAAACAGATGATTTGCCTCGGGGAAAGCCTGCACAACGCCGTGATCCGTGATGGCACAGGCCTTGTGGCCCCACTTTGCTGCCTGAAGAAGAATATCTTTCGCGTTGGACACGCCGTCCATATCACTCATTTTTGTATGGCAATGAAGCTCCACACGTTTTTCCGGTGCCGTATCCATGCGCCCCTGTTCAAAATTAGCAATCGTCTTCACGCCGCGGACGGAACCGATCGTCAGTTCATTATCAAAACGGTCAATAACCGTAATACCCTTAATTTTCAGATAAGCACCTTTTTTAATTGAATTTTTCAGTTCGGCGGTTTCCGGAGTCGGAACAAACATTTTACAGGTGATGCTGTCTGTGAAATCTGTCACACTGAAGATCAGGATGCTTTTTTCATTTTTAATATCGCGCTGATCCACTGCCATTACTTTCCCGCGGATGACCACTTCGCCCATCTCAGTAATAACAGAGCTAAGTGGGATACTGTCTTCCTCAAAATCCCTGCCATAAATGACATCCGGATTGCCCGACTGGCGGGTACCTCCATAACGCCGCTCTGAGCCAGCCCTGTCCCCGCCGTTTTGGGCGGTGCCGTTCTTACCACTGCCATTTTTCCATGTTTCTGACTTTTGGAAACCATTTTTGCCTTTTGCGGGGGATTGAGAATTCTTTTTTCCGTCTGCCTGTGCCGCTTCGGAATGGGATTTTTTACCGGCCGTTCCTGAAGGGCAGTTATCACCAGTATTCGGTCGGCCTCCGTTTGAACCGGCACCAGCTTCGGTCTCGCCGACATACGCGCCATCTTCCCCGGCATGTTTTCCGTATACCCGCTCTATAATAGCGCGTGCCTCCTGCTGAATGCGCAGTTCGCTGTTCCTGCGGTTGGCGCTCTCTTCCCTCTTTTCATATTCAATGTTGATAATTGTGGAAAAGCCTGCGCGTTCACAGAAAATCTTTTCCAGAATCTGATACAGTTCCTCCTGCTTTCCCCGACCGATGACCGTGTCCGCAAGCGTGATCTCCATATGATTCGGTTCAGGGAACTCGACCTTACCATTTATAAAAATGTTGTGCAGCAGCGTATTGTAAGATTTCAATTCCAGCAGAATACTGCTCCGGTACACCTCATAAAAATTCTCCGGATTGTACTGCGAAGACAGCAAAAAACGCTCAATGATTTTTACGATCATTGAGACACCGGAAAACAGCTGGTCGGCAATGGCCGATTCCAGCTGATAGATGTACTTTTTATGAATCCACTGGGGACTGTTTATGTAAACCCGAAGGGCATCCCGATCGTGGTTGATGGCCACTTTTGTGACCATAACCTGATCCATCAGTTCAGCTAACTTTCCTTCCAGCTGAAGATTTGGAAACACATCGAGGAACCGTTTCTCTTTTTGTGACATATTGTTCTCCATTTTGCTGTTTCATTGCGTTTAAATAATAGAGAAAGATCATGTTCACACCGGACACTATTTACTCCAATGTTCCAATTCATTCCTGAGACATTCAAGAAGTTCATTCTCCGGAAGCTTTTTCACGATTTCTCCCTTTTTAATCAACAAACCTTCACCGATCCCTCCCGCGATTCCGATGTCTGCTTCTTTTGCCTCACCGGGACCGTTAACCACACAGCCCATGACTGCCACTTTGATATCCAGATCAAAATCCTGCACCATGGTCTCAACCTGATTTGCGAGACGGATCAGGTCGATTCTGGTACGGCCGCAGGTGGGGCAGGACACCACTTCGATTCCGCCTTTACGAAGGCCCAGCGTCTTCAGAATCCGTTTTGCGGACTTGATTTCCTCCAACGGGTCACCGGTCAGAGACACCCGAATGGTATCGCCAATCCCCTGATACAGAATAATCCCAAGTCCAACCGCAGATTTGATGTTTCCGGAAAATAAAGTCCCGGACTCCGTGATTCCCACATGAAGGGGATAATTGGTCTTCTGTGCAATCAACTCATGAGCTTGGGCACACATCATCACATCAGAAGATTTAATGCTGATGACAAGATTGTCATATTCAAGATCTTCAATGATTTTTACTTTATCCAGGGCACTCTCCACAATACCTTCCGCGGTAACACCATGATATTTCTCAACCAGATTTTTTTCCAGGGAGCCGCTGTTCACGCCCACACGGATCGGTATATTTCGATCTTTCGCCATATCCACAACTGCTTTGATCCGATCCCTGCTTCCAATGTTGCCCGGATTGATACGAATCTTGTCAGCACCGTTTTCCATGGCGGCAAGAGCCAGCTTATAGTCAAAATGGATATCCGCTACCAGCGGAATATGAATCTGCTTCTTGATCTCAGAAAGGGCTCTGGCCGCCTCCATGGTTGGCACGGCGCAGCGGATAATCTCACATCCTGCCTTCTCAAGAGCGAGGATCTGGGCAACGGTAGCATCGACATCCTCCGTTTTTGTATTTGTCATGGACTGAATTAATATCGCATTGCCGCCTCCGATGAAACGGTCTCCGATCTGAACGACTTTTGTGTGATCGCGGTACATGGAATCTCTCCTTTCAAAGAAAAAAGAATCTCGCTTGCGAGATTCTCCGCATGCGGCGAGCCGCTTCAGCGACATAATTGATTTCGCCGCAGTGCGATCCTCGCGGAGCGTTATTGCAGTCATAAGAAACTGTGTTTTCTGTGACGTAATAGGAGCCGTATGTGATAACGGCCCCTCATTTTTACTTCTTTTATTATAGCGAAGTCGGAGAGAAAATACAAGGGTGGATAACTGAATAATCTCTGCCTGCCACGATTCATACAAAACACCTCTTATCATTCACAAAACAAACGATCAATTTCCCCAAAGGCGGAAAAAGGATGTGCCAATATAAGGGCCATCCTTTTTTCTGATCATATAATATAATACCACTCCTCGCTCTGCGCAATCTCCGTGGTATTTCGTTTTCCCTGCCTGTACTCCAGTTCCTGATTCTTAATGCTGACCCTCGTATTACTTGGAATCGAAACCGTAATAAATGCATTGCCGCCAATTACGGAATCATGGCCGATCACTGTATCTCCGCCGAGGATAGAGGCTCCTGCATATATCGTTACATTATCTTCAATGGTAGGATGCCTCTTTTTTCCATGCAGTTTCTGCCCGCCTCTGGTGGACAGAGCCCCGATGGTAACCCCCTGATATATTTTCACATTGTCCCCAATAACAGCAGTCTCCCCAATTACGATTCCCGTACCGTGATCGATAAAGAAATATTTACCGAGCACAGCGCCCGGATGAATATCGATGCCGGTAGATGCGTGGGCATATTCTGTCATGATTCGCGGTACCAGCGGCACTCCCAGCAGATATAATTCATGAGCGATCCTGTTTACCATCGTCGCATATAGACCCGGATAGGAAAAAATGATTTCCGGTTTGTTGAACGCAGCAGGGTCTCCATCATAGGCAGCCTGCAAATCCGTCTGAATCAGTTCCCGCACATAAGTCAGTCGATCCAGAAACTTCACGGACAGTTTTTCCGCTTCCAACAAAAGTTCCTTCTCGTCTTTCCCTTCGTGATCCGGCAGATACTTCAGCACAATAGAAATCTGTCTGCTCAAATTGAACAACAAATCTTCAAGCTGCATGGACAAATTATTGCGTACCGTGTAGATACGATAATTCTTGTTTTTATAATATCCCGGGAAAATAATATTCTGAATCTGATCTATGATTTTTACAATGTCATCCCTGCTGGGATGCATAAAATTCTCTACAACATCAATGTCCCTGCCTTTTTCATAATCCTGTATGATTTTTTCAACCAGATAATTTACATCCTTTTCAAGCCTGTGAACCATTCTAACGCCCTCTCTTTCCAAATTTATTTAATCAGCAATCCTTCCCTGTAAAATAAAATTCCCAGTACCGTTTTCACCGAAAACAAAAACCGAAGCATTTCCGTAGTATATTCATATCACATATCTCTACTGGAAACCTCCGGTTGTCTGGTCAGTTTTTTTCATCCGATTTTTGAATCGCCTGTTCAAAATCATCAATCAGATCGTCAATGTCCTCGATGCCGACGCTGATCCGAATCAGGTCATCAAAAACACCTGCTGCTCTCTTCTCTTCCTCTGTGCTGTGTACGCTGATGGTGGATTCCGGATGGATGACCAGCGTTTTTGTATCGCCAATATTCGATACATTAAGCGGAACTCTGAGCCCATTGATAATAGCAAAAGCTTTTTCCTTACTGCCTGTGCGCACGGTAACCATCCCGCCATAATGCCCGTTAAACTGCCTCTTTGCAATCTCATGCCACCTGCTGCTCGCTAGACCGGGATAATTCACCGTCATTTGAGGATATTTCTCCTGAAGGAAAGTCGCAAGCTTCAGCGCATTGTCGGAAATCCGTTCCATGCGAAGTCCCAGAGACTCCATTCCCAGACTGTTGTAAAATGCATTCTGCGGCGACAGACAGGCACCCGTATTGCGGAACAAGCCGTTGCGCAGCTTCGCCGTATAGGCAAATGGGCCAAATTTTACGTAGTCCGTCATTCCGGGATATTTTACCGTATTCCACTTAAATTTTCCGCTGTCTGTGAGAACACCGCTGATGGAATTGCTGTTGCCGTTGATGTACTTGGAACTGGAGTTTACCACAATATCCGCTCCCAGAGAGATGGGCTGAACCAGGTAAGCGGTAGTCACTGTGTTGTCAATGATTAACGGCAGCCCGTTTTTATGGGCAAGATCAGCCAAAGGTCGGATATCGGTAACATCCAGACACGGATTTCCCAGTGTCTCGGCAAAATACAGCCTGGTATGCTCATTGGTCGCAGCCTGAAATGCCTCCAGATTGTTATTCTCTACATAATGTGTTTTAATGCCAAAAGCCTCCAGATCCCGAAACAGATCAATACTCCCGCCATACAGGCTGGCACTGGATACAATCTCGTCCCCGGACCGCAAAATATTGGAAAAGGCATTAAATAACGCCGCCATTCCCGATGCGCACGCTACACTGGCGATGCCGCCTTCTATGGCCGTCACTCTCTTCTCAAACGCATCGATCGTCGGATTATTGATTCTTGTGTAGGAATAGCCCGGTGCCTGATTATGGAATATTTTTTCCAGCTGTTCGGCAGACTGATGTGCAAAGGCACTGGATTGATAAATGGGAGTCCAGGTGGCCCCGGTATCTTTATCGCCCTGGTAGGCTCCATGTAACAGTAGTGTATTAAATTTCATTGCGCGCCTCTTTATTTTTATATTTCATATCTGATTAGTATGATTAACTTATTTAGTAAAAATTGTATCTGTTTATTAACAACATGTCAATAGTTTTTTGTGGAATATAAACAGCGCCGATAAGCAGAGCAGCTGCCGCAGCCACCGGCCAGATTTTCTTTGCAGGAAATGTCCGAAATGATTTTTCCTGTTTAACCGGTAGTCCAGAAAGTGTATCAATGTATTTCATCCACACCTCATCCGGTACTGCAGAATGCTCCTGTTTCGTTTGCTTATTTTTTAAATTTTATTAGGCATTAAAGTTATGTGCAACTTCTTTAAAAAAGTCCGCAAATTCCCTTGCAGTCAGAAACCAAAAGTTTTACAATATTAACCAGATACAGCGTTAAATCAACCGTTGGATTATTTATGCTGATTCATAAGAAAGATTTACTTTGACACAATACGAACGGAGGAATTTATTATGGAAAAGAAAAACATTGACTGGGCAAATCTGGGCTTTGGCTATGTAAAAACAGATTACCGCTATGTTTCAAATTTTAAAGACGGAGCCTGGGATGAAGGCGGACTGATCACCGACGATACCGTAACGATCAGTGAATGCGCAGGTGTACTGCAGTATGCACAGACCGTATTCGAAGGCATGAAAGCATACACAACTGAAGACGGACGCATCGTCACTTTCCGCCCCGACTTAAACGCAGAACGTATGGAACAATCCGCACAAAGACTGGAAATGCCGGTTTTCCCGAAAGACCGCTTTATCGAAGCAGTTGTTGAGACTGTAAAAGCCAACGCCGCTTTTGTTCCGCCCTACGGTTCCGGTGCAACCCTGTACATTCGCCCTTATATGTTCGGTTCCAACCCGGTTATCGGTGTAAAACCTGCAGATGAATATCAGTTCCGTGTATTTACCACCCCCGTTGGACCGTACTTCAAAGGCGGTGTAAAACCGCTGACCATCCGCGTAAGTGATTTTGACCGTGCGGCTCCATGCGGTACCGGTCACATCAAAGCCGGTTTGAACTATGCCATGAGCCTGCATGCGATCGTAGATGCACACAACCAGGGATACGATGAAAACATGTATCTGGATGCAAAAACACGTACAAAAGTTGAAGAAACCGGCGGTGCCAACTTCCTGTTCGTCACAAAAGACGGAAAAGTTGTCACACCGAAGTCCAACAGTATTCTTCCTTCCATCACACGCCGTTCTCTGATCTATGTTGCAAAAGAGTATCTCGGACTGGAAGCAGAAGAAAGAGAAATCTACTTTGATGAGGTAAAAGACTTTGCAGAATGCGGTCTCTGCGGTACCGCAGCCGTTATTTCTCCGGTGGGCAAAATCGTTGACCACGGCAAAGAAATCTGCCTGCCCAGCGGCATGACCGAAATGGGTCCGATCACCAAGAAGCTGTATGATACCCTGACCGGTATCCAGATGGGTCGTCTGGAAGCACCGAAAGGATGGATCCAGGAGATTCTGTAAGGCAATGAATATATCCAAAACCGGGATGCGGGACAAATCTTCGGCAATTTGTCCCGCATCCCGGTTTCATTTTATCATTTATATATCAGGCAGCTTCTCGTAAAATCTGGCTTTAAACTGTCAATTCGTTTCTATTTTCATGCCCCAGCTTCCATCAGACTTTCTATTTCTCTCCTGTCCGGCATTACCCGCAAAGCACCTTTTCGCGTTGTGATCAGAGAGGCCGCCGCATTGGCAAACAGCAGCATTTCTCTAAGATTAACAGCCTTTTTAGTAGCAGCACGCACCCCTTCATGGGTCATGGAAAGCGTTCCGAAATGAAAAAACTTTGTGTCCTTCAGAAGTTCTTCCGGAATTTCGTCTGCGGTCAGCATCATGTCAGCCCCCGGATCACGGTAAAAAGAAAAATCTCTCTCCCCATCAGGATAAGTATGTACCAATGCAAGCGTTGTATGAACCAGCTTGTCTACGAGAAGATATGCAGAATTAATTCCAGTCTCCTCAATCGCTCTCTTTAGCTGTTCACCGAAAAAATCATTTCCAACTTTTCCGATAAAAGCTGTCTTATGGCCCAGTTTAGACAACACGGCCAGCACATTACAGGGCGCCCCTCCCGGATTGGCCTCGAAGAGAGGATTGCCCTGCCCGCTTTGACCATTTTCCGTAAAATCAATTAAAAGCTCACCAAGTGCAACTACGTCATATTTTTTCATGTATCTTATCCTCCTTTATCAGAAAAAGCCGCAGCCATCTTAATGACCACAGCTTTTCTCTCTCCTTATGCATCTATAAGATCATACTTCACTACATTCATCTTTACACTTCCGTCCGCGAAGAAAGAAATTCCATCCGCAGACTGTTCTGTGTACATCGTGATTGTCATTACCTGTTCCCCATCATTTATAAAAATCTCTGCACTGAAACGATCCAGAAGCAGACGCAGTTTGATTTCCCCGTTTTCAGAACGGACACGGCTTCGTCTCTGATGAATGGCTGCTCTTCTTGAACCCGAAAACTTGCGGTCCACTTTTAAGACTGATTCATACGGGCGGAAACTGACTGCGGTATGATATCTGTCATTCTGAGCAAAACGCACTGCAAACTTTTTGTAAAGATTCTCTTCATCTCCGGGAGCAAGCTGGATTTCCATATCAATTTTTCTGCCGCTCACTGCCTCCAGCCTGATCGTATCGGTAAAAATAATGTCTCTATACTCCACTTTATTGCAACGAAGCTCTTCCAGCTCCCGAATCGGTTTTTGATACAATCTTCCGTTTTTCACTGACAGTTCCCGTGGGATTGTCATCTGTCCGAACCAGCGCGTTTCCTTAGAATGAAGGCGGCTGGTATCCCAGTTCTGCATCCAGGCGATCATTATCCGGCGTCCATCCGGTGTGAGCACGGTCTGCGGAGCATAAAAATCGATTCCGTAATCAATTGCCTGATCATGTTGTTCTGTAAAAGTATCTGTTTCTTTATCGTAGTCCCCCATCAGACACAGGGTACCGTTTCCGTTATGATACTCAAACCCTTCCGGTAGCATATCCTGAGGGCTGGTCAAAAGAACCCATTTTCCATCCAGTTCAAAGAAATCGGGACATTCCCACATAAGCCCAAATCGGTTCCTGTTTGAACACAACACACACTTATACTCCCAGTCAAATCCATTATGGCTGGTGTATAAAAGGATCTGTCCGCTTTTGTCTTCTGCCAGATTGGCAATTGCGCAACTGTATGTTCCATCCTCATTTTTCCATACCTTTGGATCACGAAAATCTGCTTCACTGCACCCTTCCGGTATATCCTTTTTGTCCAGTACCGGATTCTTCTCATATTTTTCGTAATCCACTCCATCACCAACCGCCAGACACTGTGTTTGCTCATCACGGAACTCTCCGTCTGCCAGCGGCACTCTTTTTACACCCGTGTATATCAATAATTGTCTTCCGTCAGGAAGTTCCACTGCGCTCCCAGAAAAGCATCCATCCATATCATAGATCTGATCCGGAGCCAACGCCGCCGGAAGATATTCCCAGTGCAGCAGATCCTCACTTACTGCATGCCCCCAGTGCATGGGGCCCCAATATGGATCATAGGGATGGTACTGATAAAACAAATGGTATTTACCATCATAATAGGAGAAGCCATTTGGGTCATTCAGCCAGCCAACCCGAGCAGAAAAATGGAAACACGGCCTTTCTTCTATGCTTATTCTCTTCTCATAAGTTTCTTCATATTTACGCGCTTCGCGCAATGTCTGACTAGTCATAAAACTCTCCCTGCTTATTCAGGAACAGTGATAGAGCAAAATGGACAAGTCCACTTCAACCCCCTATATTCCTCACTCATGAGGCACTTGTACACTTTGGCGCGAAACGCATGTCACGAAGTGACAATTTTCCAAATGTGTTTCTGTGCATCCCCACGGAGTGTTTTTATTTCATAGGAAAGGAATTTCCTATGAAATAAAAAGCACTGTTCCTGAACACTATCTTTTTATTCTTCTATATAACGATCGTATGCAGCCTGATAAACCTCGAGCAGTTCGTCCATACCACAAGTTTCTCTCAATTTAGTGACATAGCTTTCCCATTCTTCATCAGTCGGTCCACCTTCCTTCAGCCACAGGCCTTCCTGCTCGGCAACCGTATTTTCAAAATCTGTTTTATACATATCAATCGTATCCAGTTCTTCTTCTGTATAAACACAGTCAACCGGGTATGTAACCGCACTGTTTACATACGGCATCCAGAATTCATTCAGATCCGTCAGTCTTTCAATTGCGCGGTCTTCCATCTTGAATGTAGTACTATAGTAATCACTGAGAATTAACTTCGGTCCATAAACTTCAAATTCGCCCTTTAATTCTCCTGCACTCTTACCATACTTCTCTTTTGCTTCTTCATCTGTAATACTCTTCCATACACCATTTTCATCCTGCTCGGTAAAATAGGTTCCTATCGGACCATACTGCAGCTGCATAACCGTTTCCGGAGCATACCACTGATCGAAGAATTTCAACAGATTGGCCGGGCTTTCACATGCACTTGTAATACTCAAATTACCACTATTTGTCGCACCGCCGGTACGTACCGTTACATTATGGGTTCCGTCCGGGCCGTCCAGAATCGGAAGGAATACATAATCATCTGCATAATCGCCCATAAGTTCTTCAATATACCACCAGGTAGAAACGCCTACATAACCCTGTGAACATTTTGAAATCAACTGTGTATCACTCTGACTAAACATCTCCTGGTCCATCAGGCCTTCCTGATACCAATCATGGAAGTAAGTCAATGCATCACGATAGTTATCTGATGCGCAAACAAACTCAACCTTACCGTCTTCATTCAGTACCAGATCGTTGATTACATCATTCGGCCAATTGGTAAAACCAAATCCGGCATAGAAAATATTCTGCCCCCAGCACCACTGGTCAAAACCGGTACTCATAGGAATGGTACTTCCTGCATCATTTCCATAATATTTTGCACTCATATCATTTTCTTTAAATGCAACAAGTGCTTCATGCAGTTCATCTAATGTAGTCGGAACTTTCAATCCCAGGTCATCCAGCCATGCTTTATTGATCATACTAAACTGGGGAATCGTATAAATACTATAATCATTTTCTGCTCCAATACCTGCTGTTCCCATTTTTTCACCTGCCGGAAGTCCATAAATACATCCGTCACTCATGGTAATAGCACTCTTAATATCCGGATTTTCATCCAGAATCTTGCTTAAATTAGGCATGTACTCTTCTGTCAGATACGGTGTCAGATCGATAAATGTTCCATCGCTGCCGTAGTTAGTCAAATCGTAATTGCTGAAACCAACGCCCATAAATGCATCCGGAAGTTCACCTCCTGCGATGCGCACGTTTACCTGCTCACCCAGAGAATCACTCATAACGTTCCAGTTAATTTTTATTCCTGCATCTTCCTGCAGTTTCGTTAATACTTCGTTCTTTTCATAACCCTTGCTCAGAGCACTGATACCGCCCATAATGTCAAATTCAGTCTGTGACGTATCCGTATTGGCAACGCCAGGTTCCGTCTTATTCCCTGATTTTCCGCCGCATGCTGTCATGGATACTGCAAGGCCTGCTACCAGTGTACACGAAACAACTTTTTTCCATAAATTTGATTTTTTCATCCTGTTTCTCCTTCCAAAAAAGTAATTATCCTTTTACCGCACCTGCCATAAATCCTTTTTCAAAGTATTTTTGAACAAACGGATAGATGACCAGCATTGGTGCTGCTGCTACAATAATAGATGAAAACTTGATCATTTCAGTCAGTTTGTTTAATTCAGCATAACCGCCGGAAATAGTGCTTGCCTGACTTGCACTTGCCGAACTCTTAATCAATATGTTCCTCAATACCAAAGGCAACGGTGCCTTGTCCTGTCCCGGCAAATAAATCAATGCTGTAAACCAGTCATTCCAGTAGGCTACCATACTAAATACTACCATAACAGCCATGATTGAACGGCTCAGCGGAACAACGATTTTATAAAATGTAGTCCACTTTGAAGCACCATCGATTTCAGCAGCCTCTATCATTTCCTTGGGAATACTGTGTTCGAAGAAATTTCTTACAATAATCATATTACTTACTGCAACACCTCCCGGAAGGAACAAAGCCCACATGCTGTCCATCAAACCTGTATATTTTACAATCAAGTAAGTCGGGATCAGACCACCGCCAAAATACATCGTAATTATGAAGAAAATACTGATAAATTTTCTGCCCGGCAGTTCTTTAATACTCAACGGATACGCTGTAAAATACACCATCACAACAGAAAATATCGTACCAACTACTGTATATTTGATACTGTTAAGGTAACCTGTGACAATGCTGTGATCTGCAAATACTGCTTTATATCCGTCTAATGTAAATCCACTGGGAAGCAGAAATGTCTTTCCTGCATATACATCATATGGATTTGAAACGGAAGCAATCAACACATAATAGAGCGGATATGCAACCAAAAGTACAATAAAAAGGCAAATCGCCACCAGAATGATATCACTGGTTTTGTCAGATAAGCCTCGCAGCTGCCCTGCCTGTCTTTTTCTTCTCATGCTGCACCTCCTATATAAAACTTACATCGTCGGAAATTTTTCTTGTTATCTTGTTAACAATGATTAACAATATAACGTTAACAATGGTATTGAACAAACCAACCGCTGTTGAATAACTGTATTTTGCTCTTTCAATACCCTGTTGGTAAACGTACACAGCGATTACATCACTGGTCGCTTTATTAAGATCTGTCTGAAGCAAAAATACTTTTTCAAAACCGACATTCATCAGGCTGCTGGCACTCATGATCAGCATCAGTACAATCTGAGGTATCAAGGCCGGGAAATCAATGAAGCGAATTCTCTGGAACATGGAAGCTCCGTCAATCCTTGCCGCTTCATAATGAGATGCATCGATACTGGCCAATGTTGCCATATAAACGATAATACCCCATCCTGCATCCTGCCAGATACCTGATGCAATGTAAATCGTACGGAAAGCGGATGCTTCCGAAAGAAAATCAATACTGGTACCCGCAATCAGGTTGATCAGTCCTCCTGACGGACTCAGGAATACACGAAGCATACCACACACTACCATGATAGAAATAAAATGCGGCGCATACAATACCGTCTGAACTACTCTTTTAAATTTGTTGAATCTCAGCTGATTGATCATCAGTGCCAGAATAATGGGAATCGGAAAGCTCCACAATAACCCATATAAGCTCAGAAGTATTGTGTTTTTTATCATACGGATGCAGTTCGGGGAACTAAAGAATCGCTCAAACCACTGTAAACCGACCCATTCACTGCCCCACATACCTCTTGATGCTTTGTAATCGCGAAATGCGATCTGGATGCCGTACATCGGTATGTACTTGTAAACAATTGTCAGCACGACAGGAATCAAAAGCATCAGATATAGCTGCCAGTATGCGCCAATACGCTTTGATATTGGTTTCCCCCCGACTCGTTTTGCCGGAGTTACTGTTTTTGACTTGCCCATTTTGTCTCTCCTCTCTTTATACCGGAAACCCGTCTATACACATTTCCGGTATTTAATATTTGTAACCGGTTGGCCATTCCGGTTTACACAGCAGCAGAAAACGAACATGCTTCATTCGTTCATTGCTTTCTTTTAATCACAGACCAAAACACGCTCTTGTTAAAATCATGATTTTCGTGAAACGTTATTTTTCTGTTGTCACAAAATTATCACTTTACTCCTTTTCCGTCAAGCTGTTTTTAATATTATTTTGTTTATAATTACATTTTTATTTGATTTCGCCAAACATAAAATAGATATTTTGTACACTTTTGCTTCGTGTATCGTTACATGAAATATCGTGAAAAAAACCTTTACAAAACGCAAAAACGGGAATATAATAATCACATAGAACGAAAGAGAGGTGCCATATGAGAAACAAAAATTCTGCTCCTACCATGAAAGATGTTGCCTTGGAAGCCGGAGTTGCACTGGGTACAGTCTCCAAAGTTATTAACGGACTGCCGGTAGGAGAACCTTATCGAATCCGTGTGGAAGAAGCAATCAAGAAACTGAATTACCACGTAAACAGCTATGCCCAGGGACTAAAAGCCAGCAAAACCTACACCGTAGCGCTTCTTATTCCTAATACTTATCATCCTTATTTTGCCATGCTTTCATATCAAATCAATATTGCCCTGTTAAAAAGAAAATATCGAATGCTGCTCTGTTCTACAGAATACAATCCCAGGCTGGAACAGGAATATATCACTATGGCACAGCAGAACAAAGTAGACGGCATCATCGGCCTCACATACAATCCCGATCTGATTGTAGACGACAATGTACCCTTTGTTTCTATAGACCGTTCCATGGGGCCGAAGATTCCCTGCATCGCCAGTGATAATTTTGCCGGCGGACAGATGGCGGCAGAAAAGCTGGCTGATCTCGGATGCAAAAATGTTGCCTTTCTGCGTATTGGATCTTCTCTTAACAACGAGCCAAACAAACGGAAAGCCGGATTTGAAAACGGATGTCTTTCCAGAAAGCTCCCTTACAGCTTAAAGATATTAGATGACGGAGAACCTTTAGATGAATTTGAATGTTTTCTCCGTGAACATATGCACAACGGGAAATTGGATTTCGATGGTATTTTCTGTGTTACGGACCGTACCGTTTATGATGTCCGCAAAATACTGAATAAAATGGGCATAAATGTGCCGGAAGATGTGCAAATGATCGGTTTTGACGGTATACAGACTTTTGGTGTCGGGGATTATGTTTGTTCCACAATCGTGCAGCCGGTTCGCGAAATTGCCGAAATGTGTGTAGAACTCTTACTTCAGGAAAACATGACTACAAAACCGCCTCTCGTCTGTCTGCCCGTTTCCTATATGTATGGCGGTACTACAAAGGAATTTGACAAGTAAAATCCTTAAAATACAGCTTCAACATTCACAGAAAGGAGTTCAGAAGTGATATGAATAAGAAATATCTATTGATTTTTGCCTGTCTGCTGTTGCTTCTGGCAGGATGTTCTTCAGCATCTGCAGCAAATGCAAACAGTTCCGAAGGGTCGGAGGACCGTGTAATGATTGGAAATGCTATAGCTATCGACGCACCGGAGGAACTCACTCTTTTAGAGAATAAAGAAACACTGGCCGCAGACGGACTATATTATGCCACATGGGTTGCCGGAAACTCCGTTCCATACAAAAACAGTGACGGCGAAACCATCGATCTTTATGATGCCCAGCTATATTTTCTCGCAAGTGAAACTTCAAAAGAAGAATCCGCTCAGGAATACTGCAGTACCTGGCTCGCTGCAGCAAAAAAAAACTATGATGTTCAAACAGAAAAATCCATTACCTGCAATGATTATTCCTATACACTGATTAAATATAATTGTATCAGCGAAGATAACCCTTATGACCGAGGTGTATCCGCTTTTGGAGTCTGCGGTAATACTGCCGTCTGCGCAGAATTTACCTGTCTAAAAAATTATGAAGGAGATCTGGAATCAATATTAACCAGTTTATTAGACAACTGTTATCACAACACAAAAGAATGAGGAGGTTCTTATGGTTTTTTTCTTTAACCGGAATTCATATTCTTCAAACGGGAAACGACTGACCGGTTTTCCAAGGTACACGGAAGTTTTGGAAAAAAATATTACAAAATTCCTTTTAACTAACTTATTGACGTTGGTCGGTTTTCTGCCCTTCGGAATCGGAGTTTGCCTTGCCATTTTCTCGTCAAGTGTACTGATACTAATCCCCGCCTGTATAATCGGGGGTATGTTTGCCGGGCCTGCTCTTTCCTGTATGTATGATGCGGTTTTTCGAAGTCTGAGAGACGTTTCAGGAAAATGCTGGGAGAATTATAAGCATGCCTGGAAACAGAATTGGCGTCAGTCTTTTCTTCCGGGAATTTTGTTTTGCATTATGCTTGGCTTCTATATTTTTATGGCAATGCTGTTCTGGTGGTCTGTGCGCTTTCCAGGCTGGGGAACAATCGCTCTTTACCTGTTCAGTCTGCTTTTATTCACCATGTTCTTTTCCATCTGCTGGCCTCAGATTGTACTATTTGAACAGCCATTTCGGCAGACTGTTAGAAACTGCCTGTTGTTTATGCTACGATTCTTTTCAAAAGTTTTCGGCATCGCACTACTGCAAATTGTCTACTGGGCAATCATGATTCTGTTTCTTCCATGGTCAGCACTGCTGATGTTTCTAACAGGTATTTGGTTTATTCTTTTTACAGCTAATTTTCTGATCTACAATACCCTCGATGACAGCTTCAAAATTGAAGATCAGATTGCAGATGCTTTCCCAGAGCAGGTTCCTTTTTATGAAGATGATGAAACCTGGCTGAAACGAAAACAGGAGGAAGAAAATGTATCCAACCGCACAAATCGCTGAAAACCACATTCGCGTAACCCGATCTCTATTTAACGAAGGAATGCGTGCCGTCGAAAACAAAGAATACAAAAAAGCAATACAAAAAACGACTATCTTGATCGCAGTGCTTTATCTGACAGTTGCTGTCTGGCTTTGGTATACCGGTGGTTCTTTATTTTTTCTTTTTGGTGAATCTGTCTTTCTGGCGGCGCTGCTTTTTTGGCTTTTTATCATGCTACCCAATACGAAACGCCGCAGCAAGTACAAAGCTATGGCTCAAGATGCTGCTAATATTCCCGAAAGAACCATAAAGTTTTATCAGGATCAGCTATCCATTACAGCAAACACCGGAAAAACGACGGTCATCCCATATGATGACATATTAAATTGGCAGGTAACTAAAAATCTGTATATCCTAAGCTGCAGTAATAACGTCTGTGTACTGCTTGATAAAAAAGGGTTCGTTGCGGGTGATTTTCTCACTGTAAAATCGAAAGTTTTCAAGGAGTAGTTCCATATTGAGTTCTGGAGTACATTATAAAAAGTACAACCCAGAAGGGGGATATGCAGCCAGTTTTTGCATATTCTCTTCTGGGTTCAATATAGATTCACTTTATCTGCCTTCCGGCTATTTTCCCTCTGGTTTATGTTTCTTCCAATTTACCTCTTTCATGTTTATCTCACTTCGAGTTTCCCATATCCTTCCACTGAACTCAAATGACGATATTCCGGTTTTATATGTGTTTCCACCACTTCCGCCATAAACATAATGTGATCCTGCGCCGGAATTTCCTGAATCACTTTACATTCCATAGCCACCTGGCTTTTCGTAACCAGTTTTGCGCCGATTGCTGCGGCATCACACAGCGCAATGCCGAGTTCTGCTGCCTTATCGCAGTCTCTTCCGGAACATCTGCCGCACTGCATGGCCTGATCCGCGATACTCTCATCCGGCAGGCAGAGCCCGAATTCTTTATTCTCCCGAATCAAATGATTGCTAAGTCCTTTTGCGCTCAGGCAAATTGCCACAGTTGCCGGACGATTGGAAACATACGTCCACCAGGACAATGCCATAATATTTGTGGTTCTGTCCCCTTTTTTACTGGTGATCAGACAAAACGGATTCGGGGAAGTCAGTTTCTGAACTTTTCCAATTTCTACTGTCATAGTATTCTTCCTTTTCTATTTTTAAAGCATTCATTGCTTCACGCAATGTCAATCTGCTGATTTCCAGGGCCTCTGCTAACTCTATTTCGGCAGGAAGTCTGTCTCCCCGCTTCAGCCTGTTTTCTTCTATGTATTTCAGAACCCGTTTGCTGGAGCTTCTATATGCAGGCACCTGTCTTCACCTCCTGAGTGAGGGACGAGTCAGCGATTCCGAACTACCAGCCAGTCTGCACCTGCCTGTTTGTACTCTGATTGTCTGCCCGCATCAGAAGCACCACCGATTACGCCAACCTTAAGTCCTTTTGCTTTCAGATCACGAATCTGATCTGACTGAACGGTTCCGCCGGCGATACCGGAAAGTATGATTGCTTCTGCGCCGACAGAAGCACAGGCCTGTGCTGTTTCTATAATCCGACTATTGTCCAGATCTTTTACTTCAATGACCGCTGCTGCCATTGCTTTTCCTCTGGATGCAGTCAGACTCTCTGCAAGATCTTTCTGAACAGCTTTTGTATCTCCTGCCCTGCAGTAATCCATATTAATGGGAATCAGAACAAGATCCGCACCTGCTGCAACTGCCTGTTTAATTTCCGCATATTTTGCCAACGGGGAATTGGTTCCTTCCGGTAAACCGATCACTGTAGCGATTTTTATCTTTGAGCCAACAAGGTTTTCTTTTGCCACAGATACAAACCACTGTGGAATACATACCGCAAAACTGTTTTTCCGGCGGGCAGCTTCGAACAACTGCTTCATATCCGCCACTTTTGCACCCGGTCTCATATCGGCAAGAAGAACGCCTCCCGTCTGGGGCGATACCGTCTGAGGTTCCTGGGAACCCTGCATTGCTTTGATCTGCCGATATACTTCCTGGGAAATAACATTGATCATGGTTTCTTTATCCACTGCTCTTCACTCGCTTTCTTTTTACTTATTAGCCCTCCAGGCCACCCGGTAAAATTTTCTCAACATCGTCGTGAGGTCTCGGGATTACGTGTGTGCCCAACAGCTCACCAACCCGGGCAGCGGCATCCGCGCCTGCTCCCACCGCAGATTTTACCGCACCGACATCGCCTCTTACCATGACGGTCACAATGCCGCCGCCAACTTTTTCTTTTCCTACCACTTCCACATTTGCTGCTTTTGCCATTGCATCTGCTGCCTCGATCGATGCCAGCAATCCTTTTGTTTCAACAATTCCCAATGCCTGTCTTTCCATGATTTTTCATCCTTTCTCTTAATAAATTTTTTTATTCATCAATAACGCCTAAAATCAGTCCGTCAAACACACAGACCTGATTTTCCAGTTTAAAGATCAGTTCTGCAGCACCTCCGTCTTCACTGACCAGAACCAGATCTCCGATTCCGGCATCTGCCGAATCCGCAAATACACCTTCTTCCAGTTCATGCCCCTCATCGTCCAGGAATCGAACCAGGAGAAATTTGTGACCATCGTGACAGGGATCATGGATAACCGAAACCATATTCCCAACTACTCTTCCGATACGCATCGTCCGGATGCTCCCTTCCTGTATTCATCTGCCATAATACCTCCTTTTCCACCACGGGTTATCTGATGGTTATCTGCTCCTGTAACAATGATCCACAAGTCCCACAATCGCCAAATCTACGGGTACGAGACCGCGCCGCATGGATGCGGCAGCCTCACTGCTGTCAATCAGATATACGATATCGCCTTCCGACGATGCTCCTACCGAATCTGCCGCCACTTCAATCTTCCCATGGGGATCATCCCAGGGTATCTGTACCAGAAATAACTTTGTTCCAACCAGGGAGGGATACTTGACCGTACTCACGACTCTTCCCACAACTCTGCCGATCATCATAGGGTCATCCTCCCTTATTCTTTTTTGTATTTTGTGTACAGTACCTTTCCTTCCATATCCACCTGGTCAATAATCCCGATAATGGCCAGATCCACCGGTTTTTTTTCGGTTTCCTCCGTCTGTCTGGCAGAACTGCCGGAAACACAGAAAACCAGCTCACCCTCACCTGCATTCACCGTATCAACGGCTACTTTCGGGTGTCGGGAACACTCGCCGGTCAATGGATTCCACTCTTCTACAACCAATAATTTGCGGCCTTTCAACTGTGATGTTTTGTTTGTGCTCACAACTGTGCCTTTTACATACGCAAGAATCATAGTCTTTCACCGCCTTGTTGTAATTTTGTCAGATATCATACATCTTATTCTATGTCATCTGATGTTTATATTATATCATAATATCACATCAATGCAAGAGAATTTTTCAATTTATCACCAATACAGAAAAAAGCCACAAAAATATTCCGTTTCTTTTAGATAATTTTTAAAGTATAGCGTATTTTTGTTTCAATGGTCCACTGGACCATTTTCTCATATGCATGGCAACAAAAAAGCCCTCCGGTTATTCACCGAAAGGCTTTTTACACATCTTATTTTCTTGTCCGCAAAACCACAAAATTAAAAGCGTCTGCCCGGAAATATTCCTCCGCATACACAAGGGGTTCACCGAACACATCATTTAAAATCAGCTTAAACTTCATCAACAGCGTTTCCTTTGGAATATTCAGAAGTTCTGCCAGCTTTTTATCCGCTTTTGCCGGAATCATCTCGGTTCTGCAAACACCGATGCTGATACCGCATTTTTTCTCAATGAAATCATAAATGGAGATGTTCTCATCCATGTTCCCCAAAAATTCCTGGGCAATCCGGTTTGACATATAGTCTGTCGTAAAAGCCACCGGCATATCATCCGCCAGACGCACCCTGGAGCACACCAGCACATCCATTCCCTCGCGAACGCCCAGCCTGTCCGCAATCTGCCTGTCCGCCTGCGCCAGAATCTTCTGGAAACCGGCTGTCCCCGGAACATGGCCGTTTGCTCTTATCATCTCGGTCACACCCAGATTGTAATTCATAACATTTTCAATATTGTCCATCTCACAGGACACAAAAGTACCTTTTCCCTGGATGGCATACACTCTTCCCTCTGTTTTTAAGCTGTTCAGTGCTTCCCGTAGGGTAAGACGGCTAACACCAAGCATTTTTGACAGTTCCGCTTCCGACGGAAGCTTTTCTCCCGCTTTCAACTGCTTTTCTTCAATATAATCACGTATACTCTGACACGCATCTTTATAGTTTGCCATATTATAATACTCTGCGTAATAGCGTGGTTTTTATTTCATGGTTCTGACACCATGATTCTGTTTTTATGGCTCTTTTTTCTATTTTTTCCAGTGCTATCTGTCCGCAGTTTCTCCTATAATTGTGATAGTTAATTCTTTTTGTAAGTGGTAAAAACATATTCCAGGTCAAAATAGGTTTGCTCTTCACTTTGATCTGTTCTTATCCAATCCGGCATCTGATCCAGGTTCGGGAAAAAAGAATCCGCTTCATAGGCGAAATCAATTTTTGTCACATACGCCGTATCGCAGTAAGGCAGCAGCAGCTTATAGACGCTGTCTCCGCCAATGCAGTAAACGTCATCTGCGGGATATTTTTTAACTTCATCCAGAAGCTCACCAAGATCGTGCACCACTACAACACCTTTTGGCCTGTAATCCTTGTTTCTGGTCAGAACAATATTGATTCTGTTTTTCAGAGGCTGTCCGTTGGGAAAGCTCTCAAGTGTCTTTCGCCCCATCACAACCACTTTGTTCACTGTTTTTGTACGAAAAAATTTCATATCGGCCGGGATACTCACAAGCAGCTTGTTGTCCTTTCCTATGGCCCAGTTTTTGTCTGCAGCTACAATTAAATTCATCTCTCCTTCTCCTCAAATCATCCCTTTATTTATACTGCTCTCATCCTGCACTGCGATTGTTTTTCTACTCCTCTTGATCGAAATCGGCAATCTCTTCCCCTTATACAGCAATCGGAATATTTTTAACCTGGGGTCCTGCCACATAGTTTTCTACAATCAGATCAGCTGTCGTAAAATCATAAAAATTCCTGATCTCCGGATTCAGCGTCACTTTCGGAGCATCGAAAGTCTCCCTTGTGATCAGTTCCTTTACAATCGGTATATGGCGATCATAAATATGCGCATCTGCAATGACATGTACAAATTCTCCAACATTCATATCGCATACTTGAGCAAACATCATGGTAAGAAGCGCATACTGACATACATTCCAGTTATTTGCCGCAAGGATATCCTGAGAACGCTGATTTAAAATAGTATTCAGGGTCAGGCGGTCCTCTCCCGGACGCTGCGTCACATTAAAGGTCATGGAGTAGGCACAGGGATAAAGAGCCATCTCACACAGATCCTGATGCACATATATATTCGTCATGATGCGCCGGCTGTAAGGATTGTTTTTCAGGTCATACAGCACCCGATCCACCTGATCAAACATGCCTTCTTTGTACTGATGTTTTACTCCCATCTGATATCCGTAGGCCTTTCCGATGGAACCATTTTCATCTGCCCAGGCATCCCAGATGTGACTGTTCAAATCATGTACATTGTTGGACTTTTTCTGCCAGATCCACAGGATCTCATCCATACAGCTTTTCAGAGCAGTCTTCCGAAGTGTAATGGCCGGAAACTCATTTCTAAGATCATAGCGGTTTACCACTCCGAACTTTTTGATCGTATAAGCATATTCGCCAGTGTCCTCCCATCTCGGTCGTACTTTCTCCCCCTCTGTGCTGACACCATTGGCAATGATGTCCTGACACATGTCAATAAAAATCTTATCTGCAATACTCATATTCTAATCTCCTAACAGGTGCAATACTACATTTTATTATAATACAGGGTATTAGGGAACGCAAGGCAGAAAAAATGTCAAAAAAACCGCAAAAACTACTATTTGCGGCCGAATGATCACGGTATTTAAAAAGGTGAGGTATCACAATCACCTCACCCGAAAACCATTCTCTTCCTTCAGCGGAAGATTCCGTTTGCTGATGTAATCAATACGTATCCAACGGTGGGACTGCAGTCTCAAAATCAACCGATCGATATCTTCCTCAGTCCCCTGAACTTCCATCGTCACTCTGCCGTCCCAGTCATTGCTTACCCAGCCGGTCAAACCCAGCAGATCCGCAGCATATTTCGCATTATAGCGAAAACCCACGCCCTGCACCCTTCCGGTAAATGTGTACTGTCGTCGTATTTTCTCCATAATCTCAGCTCCTCTGCTATATACATACTCTTCCGGATCAGACCATCATCATACAACTTTCCTATTTTACTCTAACAGTTCCAAACATTCAGACCTGTTCTGTCAGCAGTTTTTCCCATATTTCCGGATGCCCTGCTGAGCATTCCCCCGGATATTTGGTCTACTCTACGGAAACCACCTCATACTCCTGTGCTTCCACTGTGCTTTTCAGTACTTCATCAGAGATTTCCGCATTTAATTTAACTACTGCGGTGCCGGTTTCATGGCTCACAATCGCTTCATCTACTTCCGGAAGTGCCTCCAACACTTTTTTTACACGGCCTGAGCAGTGTCCGCACATCATACCATTGATTTTCATTGTTCTTTCCATCTCTTTTTTCTCCTTAGCTCTTTTTGTTTTTATTTTTTTGTCTCTGCGCGCGTCATACACAGAGAAGATATTCAGTCTCAATGCATTTGTCACTACGCAAAAACTGGATAAACCCATGGCTGCCGCACCAAACATGGGATTCAACTGCCATCCCAATACCGGTATAAAAACTCCGGCGGCAAGAGGAATCCCGATACAGTTATAGAAAAATGCCCAGAACAGATTCTGATGAATGTTTCTCAACGTCGCACGACTTAAGCGAATAGAAGCCGGAACGTCACTGAGACGGCTTTTCATGAGAACGATGTCCGCTGCGTCAATAGCGATATCCGTACCTGCACCGATAGCGATTCCCATATCAGCTCTCGTAAGAGCAGGCGCATCGTTTATGCCGTCACCCACCATGGCAACTTTTCCTTTTTTCTTCAGAGTACGGATCACGCTTTCTTTTCCTTCAGGCAGAACACCGGCAATCACTTCGTCAACACCTGCCTGCGCGCCGATGGATCTGGCGGTACGCTCGTTATCACCCGTCAGCATGACTACCTGAATACCCATATTCTGTAATTCTTTTACCGCACGTGGGCTGTCCTCCTTAATCACATCCGCCACCGCAATCACACCGATCAGTTCACTGTCCACACTGAAAAACAGAGGTGTTTTCCCTTCTCCGGAAAAAGCCTGTGCTTTCTGCTCTGCCTCCGGGGACACATCAGCATTTTTCTGAATGAATTTCAGATTGCCTCCGGCAAGTTTTTTTGATTCCCTGATGCCCGTAAGACCATTTCCCGGAACGGCCTGAAAATCAGAGATTTCTTTTTCCAGCAGTTTCCGTTCTTTTGCAAGTTCTATGATTGCCCTGGCCAGCGGGTGCTCACTTTTCTGCTCCAGCCCATAGGCCACATCCAACAATTCATCCTCCGAGTGACCGTCCAGCGGGCAAATATCTGTAACTTTCGGTTCTCCGCTGGTGATGGTCCCGGTTTTATCCAGCGCAACGATCTGCACCTTTCCGGCTTCCTCCAGAGAAACAGCCGTCTTAAACATGATACCGTTCTTCGCTCCCATGCCGTTGCCCACCATGATCGCTACCGGTGTGGCAAGGCCCAGGGCACAGGGGCAGCTGATCACCAGCACTGAGATACCTCTTGCCAACGCAAATCCCACAGTCTGTCCCGCAAGCAGCCACACAATCATGGTGATCACGGCAATCATGATGACCGTCGGTACAAAGACTCCGGATACTTTATCTGCGATTTTGGCAATGGGTGCCTTTGTGGCAGCCGCATCACTGACCATCTGAATGATCTGGGACAGCGTCGTATCCTCTCCCACTCTGGTGGCCTTACACTTCAGATAACCGGACTGATTCACAGTAGCTGCTGAAACCTGGTCCCCGACTTCCTTATCCACCGGAATGCTCTCTCCCGTCAGGGCCGATTCGTTTACTGCACTGTGTCCCTCAACCACAGTACCGTCTACAGGTATATTTTCACCCGGCCGCACTGCAAATATGTCACCGATCCGTACCTGGTCGATACCCACTTCCACTTCACGGCCACCACGAATCAGCGTTGCCGTTTTCGGTGCCAGCTTCATCAGGCTTTTCAGCGCATCTGTTGTCTTTCCCTTGGATCGTGCTTCCAGCATTTTTCCCACGGTGATCAGTGTCAGAATCATGGCCGCCGACTCAAAATAGAATTCGTGCATGTACGCCATTACCGCATCTGCGTTCCCATGAACCTGTGCATCCGTCATGGCAAAAAGTGCATACAGACTATAGACAAAGGAAGCCCCGGATCCCAGAGCCACCAGGGTATCCATATTCGGTGCCCTGTGTATGAGGCCATTCCATCCGTTTACAAAAAACTTCTTATTAATAACCATAATTGCAATCGTAAAAAGCAGCTGCACCAGTCCCATGGCAATATGATTACCGTCAAAAAATGAAGGAAGGGGCCAATCCCACATCATATGTCCCATGGAAACATACATCAGGGGAACCAAAAGAACCAATGAGGCAATCAGTCGCCTTCTCAGTGCCGGTGTCTCCCGGTCTTTGAGCATATCTTCATATTCCAGTGCCATGTTTTTCCCGCTCTGCGCGGAGCCGGCACCGTCTGTCCCTTTCTTTTCTGCGCCGTAACCGGCCTTTTTCACCGCAGCAATGATCTGCTCCGGAGATGCTGTCCCCTCTACACCCATAGAGTTTGTCAGCAGACTGACCGAACATGTTGTCACGCCCGGCACTCCCGAAACAGCCTTTTCCACCTGCGCGCTGCAGGTTGCACAGCTCATACCGGTAACTTTATATTGTTCCAAACGAATCGCCCCTTTCTTCTTACTCATATAATACTGCTGTATGTGTTTTATCAGCGTTTCCACCGGCAGTCGGAAACTGCTTACGCATTCTTCTTAACATTGCCGTGATCACAACAGTTTCTTCAGATCATAGAATACATGCATTTTCTTCCATTATTTCATCAGTTTTCCGAGTGTATTTACCAGCTCATCGATAGTCTCGTCCTTGCCATCACGGATATCCTGAGCCACACAGGTTCGGATATGATTGGCAAGAAGCACTTTATTAAAACTGTTTAATGCCGCATTGACCGCAGCCACCTGAATCAAGATATCCGTACAATACGCATCTTTCTCCAACATACCGCGGATACCCCGCACCTGACCTTCGATCCGGCTCAGCCGGTTGAGCAGATCCCGATATTCTTTATCCGAACGCTCTTTTGTTTTCCCGCAGCATCCACAGATTTCCCGGTTTTCTTTCATAACTGAATCCTCCTGACCATCCGGCGTCTTTTGTCATCCTATGCCCTGGAAATCCAATGCTAGAAATCATTTGATCTTTCCTGACCTCCGACAATCCTTCGCCTTCAAATACCCCCACCAGGTATTTTCTGTCTTATATAATATACCCCAATAGGGTATTTTTCAAGTGTTATTTTTATTTTCCAATAATTTTCATACAGTTCCATAAGCTTAATCGTAATGGCAATCGTTTTCTGCAGATTACACTGAACAAGATACCTTTTTGAGAACTATTCAGGCAAATCCAATGTTCTGCTTGCATAGCTCTCAGAAAAAGAGTATTCTTTAATCACAGATGGGTAATGGGATATCTTTGACTCAATATTGAACCCAAAAAAACAGATCCATATGTGATATGACACTTTCACAAACGAATGTTTATTGCCTGGTGTAACATCAGGATTATATTTTCATGCTCGGAGGATTTTATGCGATTAGGAGTAGTAGGAACCAATTTTATCACAGACTGGCTTCTGGAGGCAGCGGAAGAGATTCCGGAAATTCAGGTTCAGGCTGTTTTTTCCAGAAAGCAGGAAACGGGTGAAGCCTTTGCCAAAAAACACCGGATTCCGGAAGTCTATACGGATTTTGAAGCATTTTTAAACGGACCTATTGACATTGTCTATGTGGCCACACCCACTTATGCACACTGCCGGCAGACGCTGGAAGCGCTGAAACACAAAAAACATGTGCTCTGTGAGAAAGTTATGGCTGTGAACGAACGGGAGGTTCAGTCCATGATCGACTGTGCCGGAGAGAATCAGGTGGTCCTTCTGGAAGCTATGCGGCCGGATTTTGACCCGGCTCTGCAGATTTTATCAGCGAACCTTCCCCGAATTGGAAAACTTCGCCGGGTCACTTTGGAATACTGTCAGTATTCTTCCCGGTATGACAGATTCCGTGCAGGCGAAATCCTGAACGCTTTCAATCCGGCACTGTCTAATGCAGCTATTATGGACATCGGAGTATATTGTATTCATTCTCTGGTTCGCCTGTTTGGCGCACCAAAGAGTGTAAAAGCCTGCTCAACTATGCTTCATAACGGATTTGAGGGAAACGGCATTGTACTGATGCAATATGAAGATATGATAGCCGAAGCGGTCTACTCCAAAATAGACCACTCGGTTCATCCCAGTGTATTTCAGGGCGAAGATGGTTCGATTACCGTCGATGTGATCAGCAAACCGCAGAAGGTCGAACTGAACCTGCGGAACGGCCATCGGGAGCTTCTGCCATACACCCCTGTTAAAAATAATATGGTATATGAACTGAGAAAGCTGCTTGAATTAATCGAAAACCATCAATATAATCATCCTTACCTGACCCATTCCCTGAATGCCATCCGGGTTATGGATGAAGCGAGAAGGCAAAACGGGATCGTCTTCGATGCAGACATTCTTTCCTGACATGCGAAGTTTCGAAATCCGGTAAAGGAGCATCTTATAAAAAGACATTTTTTGTTGCCACAATATTCACGCCGGTACCGGACACATCAGCCAGGATCACATCCCCGATATGGACCGGTGCCGCTACCTCGATTTCCTTCAACGCCTTTACGCAGTCAAAAATTTTTTCTTTCGGAATATCCTCATTTGTCTTAACAGATACCACAGCCGCACTTCCGCCCTTTACCCGCACAGTAGTGGTTACAATTCTTGTTGGGCTGGTCACTTCCTTTTTCGCATAAACAGCACCTCTTTTACAAGTATTTCCAATTACTTTTGTGACTTTTCCTTCTTCCATCTCCACAGTCAAAGGACATCCCATCGGACAGTTGATACAAATCAGTTTTTTCACTTCCATCTTAATCTCTCTCCTTTCCACCGTTTACTAATCTTTTTCGCACTGCGGTTCTATCTTAAGAGTTATCGTTTTCAGTTCCGGGAACTGCAGCAATTGCTCCTTTGTCAGAAGGATTTCTTCCATTTCTCCCGGCGCAAATATCTGCTTTTTCCTGTGAATCACTCTTTCTTCGTCAAAATATGCACTCACATAGCTGTTTTTATATACACGGTCCACACGAAACCGTACTTTCAGCATTTCATCCATTCTTGCAGGATTGATTTTGCAGGGAACCGTATAGCGTACGCCTTCCGCAGCTGCAATGCGAATGGATTCCTGAACTGCTGCCGGAGCGGCGGGTGCCTCCTGAACTGCAGCTGAAATGCGGATTTCCTCCTGCGTCGCGGCAAATACAGAAATCTCCTCTGACCGTAAACCTTCTTTTACATAGATCGCCGCATGTTTTCCTGCTGCCGAAGCTTCTTCGGAGACATAGTCCACCAGATCATGAACATGCAATACGTTTCCGCAGGCAAATACCCCCGAGATGTTTGTCTCAAGGCTCTCATTTACATTTGGGCCGGAGGTAATCAGATTCATTTCAACCCCCATTCCGCCTGAAAGTTCGTTTTCCGGAATAAGGCCAACAGAAAGAAGCAGGGTGTCGCAGGAATAGAACTCTTCGGTTCCCGGAATCGGCTTCCCTTTACCGTCAACTTCCGCCAACGTAACTCCTTCTATACGTTGTTTCCCCTTAATGTCCACAACTGTATGACTCAGCTTCAGAGGAATGCCATAATCATCCAGACACTGAACAATATTTCGTTTCAGGCCCCCGGAATAAGGCATCAGTTCTGCCACTACCTTTACTTTGGCGCCCTCAAGGGTCATTCTCCGTGCCATGATCAGCCCTATATCACCGGAGCCCAGGATAACCACTTCCCGGCCCGGCAGATATCCTTCCATATTGACCAGCCTCTGTGCCGTACCGGCCGAAAAAATGCCGGCCGGCCGGTAACCCGGAATATTCAGCGCTCCTCTGGAACGTTCGCGGCAACCCATGGCCAGTATGATGGCTTTTGCCTGAATCTCAAATACACCTTCTGTCCGATTCATAGCAGTCACGACCTTATCACCACTGATTTCCATAACCATTGTGTTGAGTTTATACTCTATGTCAAGTTCTTTGACCCGGTCGATAAACCTGCCCGCATACTCCGGTCCGGTCAATTCCTCATGAAATGTGTGCAATCCGAAACCATTGTGAATGCACTGATTCAAAATACCGCCAAGTTCTTTATCCCTCTCCAGAATCAAAATACGTTCAATGCCATTTTCTCTGGCAGAAACAGCAGCTGAAAGACCTGCCGGTCCTCCGCCGATTATCAAAATATCATAGGATTTCACCCCATTACCTCCTTCTTATCTAACAGCAACTTTCCATGATCCATCGAATCAATTTTTTTGTTTCGATTTTTATAAACTCGTTTACACCGTCTCCCAATCATCCTTGTTTCTTCCCACCACAATCTCGGAACCGCTGCCGGATTTTGTGATCTCGTACATACTCAAATGACATTCCCGGGCCAGAATTTCCATCGTCCGGGGTGAACAGAATCCGGACTGACATCGTCCCATGCCGGCTCTGGTCCTTCGCTTCACCCCATCTAAAGATCTGGCTCCCAGAGGACGCCTGATGGCGTCTATGATTTCTCCTTCCGTGATCATCTCACAGCGGCAGATGATATTTCCGTAGGCGGGATTCTCTCTGATCAGTTCATTGCGTTCTTCTTTCGTCAGGCTTTTCGGATCCAGAATTCCTTTCCTAGTGACAATAAAATTATCTTTTTCTTTCAGCTCCATTTTTTCTTTCAGAATTTGAGCCACCATCTCACCGATCGCCGGCGCACTGGTCAGCCCCGGCGACTCAATACCGGCGCAGTCCACAAACCCTTTTGCATCTTCCGGCTCTTCGATAATAAATTCCGCTCCATCTTCATGGGCGCGAAGTCCGGAAAAGGAAGTAATGACCTGTCTGAACGGAATATTGTTGACTAGCCTTCCAGCATTCGAAATGACCTGATCCAGTTCTTTGCCAGTGGTGTTCGTTCCTTCTTTATCCGTGATATCTGTTGCCGTAGGGCCCATAAGAAGGTTACCGTGTATGGTGGGCGTTATCAGAATTCCTTTTCCCAGTTTTCCCGGCAGCGCGAATATGGTTCTGCTCACGTGTTTTCCGGCACTCTTATCAAGAAGGCAGTAGGAACCCCGGCGCGGTATAATATGAATTTTCTTTTCGCTGACCATGTTATGGAACCGATCTGCATATACACCGGCCGCATTGACAACATATCCGGAACGAAAGGTACCAGTGTCTGTCTGAAGTTCAAACCCTTCCTCCAGTTTCCGGATTGCCTGAACTTCCGTGTTAAACTTAAATTCCACTCCGTTTGCATACGCATTTTCCGCAAAGGCAATATTCATTCCAAACGGACAGACTATACCACCGGTAGGTGCATATAACGCGGCATATACCTGATTTGTAAGATTCGGTTCCATTTTAAGGACTTCCTCCCGGTCAAGAATCTGTAAACCTTTTACACCATTGGCAATTCCTCGTTCAAAAAGCATCTGCAGGTTTGGCATATCGCTTTCGTTCAAACATAGCACAAGTGAGCCGTTTCTCTGAAAAGGAAAATCCAGATCTTTTGCGAGCTGTTCCATCATCTCGTTCCCACGCACATTCAGTTTTGCTTTCAGAGAACCTGTCACAGCATCATAACCCGCATGGATAATGGCACTGTTTGCCTTTGAGGTCCCGCAGCAAACATCCTCCTCCTTCTCAAGCACGCATATCCTGGTCTGATACCGGGATAGTTCCCGAGCTATGGCCGCACCTGACACACCTGCGCCGATAATTATCACATCATATTCAAACATATTTGTCTTCTCCTTTCTGCCGTCCATATAATAGCCATTTCCTTTTTTCAAAAGACTCCCCCTACGAAAAAAAGCCTGACAAATTAACGCATATTTCTATGCGTATCTGCCAGGCTCTCCCTTCTCGCCACTTCTTTTTATTCTGTTATATATTATTTGTTTCTGTTTATACCGTTTTATTCTACCCTGTATCGCTTGTACTGTTTCCTATTAATCCTCTTTGGCCCATCCATAAGCATATTTCACCGCTTTGTTCCAGCCTCTGATTTTTTTCAATCTGTCATTCTCCTCAAGCGAGGGTTCAAAAGTCCGGTCGATGGCCCAGTTTCGGATGACATCATCTTTGCTCTTCCAGTATCCCACAGCAAGGCCAGCCAGATAAGCGGCACCCATTGCGGTGGTCTCTACGCATCGCGGTCGGTTTACCGGCGCATCAATGATATCCGCCTGGGTCTGCATCAGGAAATCATTTGCACTGGCACCGCCGTCTACTTTCAGAGCTGCCAGTTCAATACCGGAATCCGCCTTCATAGCTTCCAGAACATCATTCACCTGATATGCCAGTGACTCCAGTGTCGCACGGATAATATGGTACTTGTTGACACCGCGGGTGATACCCACGATCGTACCCCGGGCATACTGGTCCCAGTGGGGAGCTCCAAGTCCGGTAAAAGCCGGCACCACGTAACATCCGTTTGTGTCCTTTACTTTCTTTGCCATGTATTCAGAATCCGCTGCGGAATCAATCAGTCTCATCTCATCGCGCAGCCACTGTACCGCAGCCCCCGCAACAAAAATAGATCCCTCCAGCGCATATTCAACTTTTCCGTCAAGTCCCCATGCAATGGTCGTGACCAGGCCATTCTGGGAAAATACCGGTTTTTTCCCTGTATTCATCAGCAAAAAGCATCCGGTACCGTAGGTATTTTTCGCTTCACCTGGAGTGAAGCAGGTCTGACCGAAAAGAGCTGCCTGCTGGTCACCGGCTGCACCGGCAATGGGGATCACACCCCCAAAGAAAGACGGATCGGCCATGCCATATACACAACTGGATGGCTTTGCTTTCGGAAGCATGCACTTGGGAATATTCAGTTCTGCCAGGACCTCATCATCCCACTGCAGTGTATTGATGTTAAACAGCATGGTGCGGGATGCATTGGAATAATCGGTTACATGCACAGCCCCTTTTGTAAGCTTCCAGATCAGCCAGGTCTCAACGGTACCAAATAGCAGCTCCCCTCTCTCGGCCCTTTCTCTCGCACCTTCAACATGATCCAGGATCCATTTTATCTTTGTACCGGAAAAATATGCGTCAATAACCAGGCCGGTCTTTTCTCTGAATTTTTCTACCAACCCCTTTTCTTTCAGTGAATCACAGTACTCAGAGGTTCTTCTGCACTGCCATACAATTGCATGATATACCGGTATCCCCGTATTTTTGTCCCACACAATGGCCGTTTCTCTCTGATTCGTAATACCGATTGCCGCAATGTCTTTTGCCGCTGCGCCGATCATATTCATTGCCTCCACAGCCACGCCCAGCTGACTTGCCCAGATCTCATCCGCATCGTGTTCGACCCAACCCGGCTGTGGGAAATACTGAGTAAATTCTCTCTGTGCCACACTGCACATTTCTCCCTTCTCGTTAAACAGGATACACCGATTGCTGGTCGTACCTGCATCCAACGCCATTACATACTTTGCCATACTTTATTTCTCCTTTTTCGTCGTGATTTTTTACAACGGAATATTCTCTTAACCTTTCCTGCTTAGGCTCCCCCGGCACCACCTTTTACGCCGAAACCCCCATCTTTCTAATGCTCTCTCAAACCATTCTCACATACGCCAGACTTCCTCAGTGGTCGTGGATACGGCTGTGGCACCTGCAGCCAGCGCGGCCATGACCGATTCTTTATCACCGATCAACCCGCCTGCAATAATTGGAACTTTCAGCGAACTGCATACCTGCTTTATGATCTTTGGCATAACTCCCGGCAGGATCTCAATAAAATCCGGCTGCAGCGTATTCGGCTGGCTCACTACAGCAGCAAGCGCCATGGAATCGATCAGAAAATATCGCAATATTGTGTAAAGATGCAGTTCCTTGGCCCGCTTGATCAGAGACGGTTTTGTGGAAATAATCCCATCCAGCATCGTATTCTCTTTCAGGAAATCCACCGCTATTTCTTTGGTTCCCAGACCGGAAATCAAATCCATATGTACCACTGCGATTTTGCCCGCTTCTTTTATCCGTCTGACAATGCCCTGTATGGAACAGATATCGCCGAAAAGCACGAAAATAACCCGAATGTCCTCCAGGCTGCAGCTTTTCTCCAGGCCATCCATATTTTTTACCGCTGCAATGATCGGATTATCTGCAATGGCATCATAAAATCTCTTCTCCATTATTCTCCCTCGCGATACTGATGTGTGAACAGAATCTCACGAAGCGTTTCGAATGACATGAAATATTCCATATATCAAAAAAGGAGCGCAAATTTAAACAACACTTCTGTTGTAGTCATTTGCTCTCCTCATCTTCGCAACATTCTTAACTTAGTTCTCATTATATCACAATCTGCCAAAAAACACAACATTAATATCTTTTACTTATTTCTTCTTATCGGCCAGGATCTCTTCCATATCTCTGTCTTTCAGGCGCTCCAGCTTTTCCTGAATGGTCTCCTTCTGCTTTTCTGTCTCTGTTTCCCCGCAATCCGCTCCATTTGCACGGTTGTCCGCATTTCCCGAATGATCGGATTCGAAGATGCAATCCTCATCCGAATCCTCCTCCAATGTTCCCATATCTTCTGCCGCTTCATTCTCCTTTGAAGATTCACGGTAATTCTGATACAGCTGACGGACACTGGTAAGCAAAAAGTATAATCCTGCAACAAGAAACAGAACAGAAGAAGCCCACAAAATGATTGGGTTCATTTCGGTTTCACCCTGAAGAAAGCCAATAATAAGTTTCACGCCAATATAGCAGACATAAATTCCTGCGATGATACGAAGATAATACGATAAATTCGGATTTTTGTTTTCCACAGCACGACTCCTTTTCCCTGATAATCTTTCGTTTTATTTTATCATATCCAGAACATTCCCACAAGATTTAAGACAATAAAAGCATAATCCGGTCCGTTTGATCAAATTGACAAATGATTCCATTATCTGTGTTGCAGAACATAAAATGACCGGATCAACTCTCCGGCCATTTCGTAGCCATAAGCGGCTATGTTTCTGCTTATTTAATTCTTCTTGTGGATTCCCGTTCCAGAAGTTCACCCTCCAGGATCACCTGTCTGTGCTCCCCGCGCTTTTTGATCACTTCAAACAGGATATCAATGGTCTCTTTTGCCATTTTTTCCACCGGCTGACGCAAAGTGGTAAGAGATGGGCAATAATAAGCACCGCCCTCAATTCCGTCGAATCCGACCACTGAAATGTCCTCGGGAATACGTTTTCCCGCATCCCGAATGGCCCTGCAGGCGCCGATAGCCACACGGTCCGCAATACAGTACAATGCAGTAAAGTCTGCCTCTTCCGTCAGCAGCTCTTTTGCCAGACGATATCCGGTCTGCATATCGTATTTGTCATTCACACCATCCATGTGTTTAACCAGTTTCTCATCAAATGGTATGCCATGTTCCTGCAACGCTTTTTTGTATCCCTGGAATCGAAGCTCACCGATACTCTGATCATCGCTGCAGGAAGTGATAATTGCAATCTTCTCATGTCCCAGATCACACAGATAATCCACAATCTTGCGGCTTTCCTTCAGGTCGTCCAGTGACACGGAGGAACACTTGCTTCCGCCCACTTCACTGATAATACCTACGGTACTGAGAACAAAGGGAACATTCAGCTGCTTCAGCTTTTCTTCTGACTGAGCAAAAATACCCCCAAGAAATACAATACCTTTCAGTCTCTTCTCCTTTGTCAGTTCAATGGCGATATCCAATTCATTTTCGTGTTCTTCAACACGCTGCAGAATAAAAGAATACTTTCTCTTTCTTGTCTCACTTTCTATGATATCAATCATTTCATTGAACAATGGGTTGGTAATACCTTTGATCAGAACTGCTATCGTATTTGCATCGCTTCGTTTCAGATTTCGTGCACTGTTGTTGGGAATATAATTGTTTTCCTGAATCACCTTCATAATCAGCTGCTTTGTTTCCTGATTAATATCCGGATGATTATTGATTGCACGGGAAACTGTACTCACGCCTACGCCGCTCAATCTGGCAATATCTTTTATTGTAATATCCCCCATATCTGACACCTCAACAATTCGATTGATAAAGGGGCTGACCATATTCTGCCCCACAATACCTAAAGATTACCGGCCGCTTTGCATCCGCGCAATCCTTAGATTCTTCCATAGAGTCTTGTAATTCTCCTGATATTCTCAATTAGTGTATCAGTTAACTGACCTTTTTTCAATCTCCATTTCCAATTATCGCCAAGGGTCGACGGTGTATTGATACGCGCCTCTTTTCCAAGACACAAGTAATCCTGAATCGGAATAATACAAAGATCCGCCACACTTGCCTGCGCAAGCCTGATGAAATCCCAGGCAATCTCATCGTGTGGTGTCCGTGCATTGTTCATATAACGTGACGCAAAATCCCGGTCATGCTCGTTCATGCTGTCATACCAGCCCATCACGGTATCATTGTCATGGGTTCCCGTATAGACCACACAGTTTCTGCTGTAATTATGCGGCAGATAGTCACTTTCCTCACGGGAATCAAAGGCGAACTGGAGAACCTTCATGCCCGGATAGCCGGTATCTTTCACCAGTTTTAATACACTTTCCGTCAAAAATCCCAGATCTTCCGCAATAATGCTAAGATCACCAAGATTGTTTTTTAATGTCTCAAAAAGCTCCAGACCCGGGCCTTTTTCCCAATGTCCGAACTGGGCAGTCTTATCCCCATAGGGAATGGAATAATACTCATCAAATCCCCGGAAATGGTCAACCCGCACCACATCATACATTTTAAAACAGTGCGAGATACGCTTCTGCCACCATGCATAACCTGTTTTTTTGTGATACTCCCAATCGTAAAGAGGATTTCCCCAAAGCTGGCCCGTGGCAGAAAAGCCATCGGGAGGACATCCCGCAACTGCTTTCGGAAGATTTGCTTCCGTAAACTGGAAGAGTTCCGGATTAGACCAGGTATCTGCACTGTCGAAAGCTACATATATGGGAATGTCTCCGATGATTTTCACTCCGTTATTCTTTGCATAATCATGGATTCCATTCCACTGTTTGTAAAACATATACTGCTGAAAACGGTAAAAAACAATTTCTTCTGACAGTACCTTGCGGGCTGCTTCAAGCGCAACTTCATGCCGATCACGAAGCGCCGGCTCCCATTCCGTCCAGGCCACTCCGCCAAGACTGTCTTTCACGGCCATATACAGGCAGTAATCCTCTAGCCAATAATCTTCCCGGCGAATAAATTCAATATAATCTTCCGTATTTTGGTCAAAACGCGCAAATGCTTTTTTCAGCACCGCAAAGCGTGCAAAATACATTTTTTCATAATCTACGTATGACTCGCAGCTTCCAAAATCAGCTTGCTCACACTCTTCCTCCGTCAGGAGTCCCTGCTGAATCAGCGTTTCCAAGTCAATATAATAGGGATTGCCTGCAAACGTTGAAAAAGCCTGATAGGGTGAATCTCCATATCCGGTGGGGCCGAGGGGCAGAATCTGCCATTCTTTCTGCCCCGCAGCTTTCAGAAAATCAATAAATTCGTATGCTTCTTTTGAGAAACAACCGATGCCATATTTTGATGATAAAGAAGAAACAGGTAATAAAATGCCACTTTCTCTCATTTGTCAGTACCTTCCTGTGTACAAAATTCGTTAACCTTTTACTGCGCCTGCAGCAACCCCCTTGATGATGTACTTCTGACAGAATAAGTATACAATAATGACAGGAATGATACTGATCATAATGACAGCCATCGTTGCGCCAAGGTCAACCGTGCCGTAACTTCCCTTCAGATACTGTACGTGAATCGGTATCGTCATATACTTCGTTCTGTCCAGTACAAGGTACGGAAGCAGATAGTCATTCCAAAGCCACATAACTTCCAGCACACCTACGGAAATCAAAATTGATTTCAGCATCGGAAATACAACCCGGAAATAAGTTGTCAGTGCTCCGCATCCATCGATTGCTGCCGCTTCCTCGATTTCCAGAGGAATTCCCTTAATAAACCCGGTGAACATGAACACAGCCAAGCCGGCACCAAATCCAAGGTAAATAATCGGAATGGTCCAGGGAGTATTCAGTTTCAGTTTATCTGCTGTACTTGACAGGGTAAACATAACCATCTGGAAGGGTACGATCATGGAAAATGCACACAGCATATACATAAATTTGGAAAATGCGCTGTCCACGCGAACGATATACCATGCTGCCATGGAAGTACACAGCAGGATCAGTGCTGTAGACAAAACGGTGATAATGACACTGTAAAATACGGAATTCAAAAATGGATAGTTACCAAAAGTCATACCTTTGATATAGTTGCCAAGTCCCATAAAAGATTCTGCATTCGGCAGTGCAAACGGATCCGTATTTACTGCACCGTTATTCTTAAATGAGTTTATCAATACTTCAAAAATCGGAATCAGCCAGACAATACTGAAAATCGTAAATAAAACAGTAAGTAAGGTACTTCCAACACTTCTTTTTTCTTTCATTATGCCTGTACCTCCTTATTACGTGTAAATTTCAACTGCGCCAGGGCCAGTATTGCAACAAGAATAAAGAAAAGAACTGCTTTTGACTGAGCAACACCGCGGCTGTTTGAATTTGCATAGAATGTCTTGTAAATATTCAGAGCCAGCATCTCGGTTGTGTTTATCATAGAACCGTCTGCCTGTACAGCTACCGGCATACCTCCGGTCAATGCCAGGTTCTGATCGAACAGTTTGAAGGAGTTTGTCAGAGTCAGGAACACACAGATCGTGATCGAGGACATTACGTTCGGGATGATAACTCTGAAAAGCGTCTGAATTTTACTTGCTCCATCGATTTTGGCAGCTTCGATCATATCCTCGGATACACTCTGAAGACCTGCAATATAGACGATCATCATATAGCCAATCTGCTGCCAGCACATCAGGATAACCAGTCCCCAGAAACCATACTCGGTTTTTGCCAGCAAATACGTTCCGTATCTGCCTAAGATACCGTCAAAGATCATGGACCAGATATAACCAAGGACAATACCGCCGATCAGGTTCGGCATAAAAAATACGGTACGGAATATATTGGAACCTTTAATATTCTGTGTCAGCAAATATGCAATAAAGAACGATAATACATTAATTAAGACAATAGATACAACCGCAAATACAGCGGTATATACAAATGAATGACGGAATCCGGCATCACTGAATGCCCTGATGTAGTTGCTAAAGCCAACAAACTGGGCATCCTGAGGAAGGGTAAACTTGCAAAATGAAAGGTACATACCCTGAATGAACGGCCAGATAAATCCGATACAAAAAGCAATGAAGGTCGGAAGCATGAAAATCGGGAAGCATCTGCGGATCGGCCTTGATATAAGACGGCTGTTTACTGCCGTTTTCGAAAGACTTTTTTTCTTCTTCATAAGAGCTATCCTCTTGTTCTTTCATTTTATTAAGAAGGGGGAGTGCTTTTTGCTCTCCCCCCGGTTCGTCGGTTATCTGTCATTACTGATTTGCATACTGTGTAGCCCATCCGTTTACGAACGCGGTTACAACATTGTCCCAGCTTCCGCCGTTGCAGGTGTAATCCTGTAATGTAGAAACAACTGCAGCTCTCCACTCATCTACGTTCGGAGTATAGTTGAATGCCCATGTTACAACATAGTTTCCGTTAGCGATCAGGTCGTTTGCTGCGGTAAAGAATACGTTCTCAGATTCTTTTGCATTTTTGAACGGGATCGGGCCAAACTGTTCAGCCATCATAGTTGTACCTTCGTCAGAGGTTACTACCCATTTAACGAAATCAAGTGTAGCCTGAATATCAGCTTCAGAAGCTTTGCTGTTTACTGCCCAGCAGTTCTCAGTACCGCATGCAAGTGCGGAATTTTCTTCGCCTTCAACACCACAGTAAATCGGGATCATGGTCAGATCTTCCGGATTCATCTTGTAGCCTTTTTCTTCTCCGGTAAGATTTGCATATTCCCATGTACCATTCTGGAAGAATACAGCCTGTCCTTTTCCGAATTCGTCTTCAGACATATCGCCAGTAGCGGTCGGCAGTGCATTTACTTCAACGGTTGCATTATTTACATACAGATCCCAGATATTTTTGAAGTTATCAAGGTAAGCACCTGTGATTTCAGCCGGCTGGCTTGTTACGTTGTCATCGCGGAACTCATAGTACAGCGGCATATTTGCAAGGTGTCCGGAAAATCTCCAGGAAGAAGATCCGTCAAGACCTGCGGATGTAAATGCAGAGAATCCAAGCTCATCTTTACGAGCGGTGATATCTTCAACAACGCTCTTTAAGGATTCGAAATCTGTGATATCAGATACTTCATATCCTGCTTCTTTCAGAAGTGCTTTGTTGGTGATAAGACCAAATGCTTCATAGCAGTAACCGATTGCATAAACCTCTCCGTTTTCCCCTTTCAGGTTGAAGTCATCGGTTGTCATTTCTTTGTAAACGTCTGTGTCAGACAGATCCAGACAGTAGTCGCCCCAGGTAGCAAGACTCTGCTGGTTACCGCACTGGAACAATGTCGGAGCACTGCTCTTTCCCATCTCAGCGGTCAATGTGTTTTCATATTCACCGGATGCTGCTGTAACAACTTTTACCTGTACACCGGTCTGCTCTGTGTATGTAGCTGCCAGATCCTGCCATGCCTGATCTGCTTCCGGTTTAAAGTTCAGGTAGTATACAGAACCGCCTTCAGCAGAAGCTGTCTCTCCGCCCTCGTCTGCTGCGTCTTCGGTATCATCTGCAGCTGCTGCATCGTCTTTTGCTGCGTCATCTGTTTTGGAGCCGCATCCTGCGAACATGCCGACTACCATAACTGCTGACAGTAACAGAGCCATTAACTTTTTCATTTTCATAATTCTTCTCTCCTTTTTCTTCTATTTCGGAACTGCTATCCGGTGCAATACCGGACGTCTTGACAAGGCTTCCGGTATTGTTCCCGGTAATGTTCCCGGTATTGTTTCCGGTAACGTTTCCAACCGTTGAGTTAATAATACACCGGTGAAAGACGGATTGCAAGCAAATCTTTCCTTTCCAAGTGCATTTTGTCGATATACCCAGATTTTATTTGATTTTTTTAGGCATTTTTCACAAACTCGAATGCTGGTTCAAAATCACTTACCCCATGTCCATTTGGATAAAAGCATCCGGACAAGTATCCGATCACAAGGACGCCGATAAAATTCAACAGCAGACCGCTGATCGTACTTTCTGCCAGAGTATACAGGAAAGGAGGATGGCGGCCGTTCCCTGTCGTTAAAACAAAATGGTGAGGAATTATTCCTCTATAACTTTGCAAAAACGCAGAGCAGGAACATTTTATTGTTCCGCTCTGCATTTTTGTTTATGCGTTTTTGTATATGCTTTTCTTCAATCGCAGTGTCAAAACCGCAGCGAGATCGTGGTTCCGTCCCCAGGCTTGCTCTCCATATTGATTCGTGCATGGTGAAGGATAGCCCCATGTTTCACAATAGACAGACCCAAACCAGTGCCCCCTGTCTCCCTGGAATGGCTCTTATCCACCCGGTAAAAACGCTCAAAGATCCTCTCCTGATCTTTTTGCTCGATTCCGATTCCCGTATCGGAGATCGTCCACTGAATTCCTGCAGCATCTTTTTGTACCTGGATACTGACTCTGCCGTTATCCCGGTTGTACTTGATGGCATTGTCGCAGAGATTGTAGATCATCTCATAGATGACCTGCCGTACACCGAGAATCTCTGCTTTCTCACCGCGCAGACTTACATTAATGCCACGCTTTTTCGCCTGCAGATCCAGGCAGGAGCATACATCCCTGGTGACACTGTACAGATCCACTTCTTCCAGATTCACCTTGCTGTCCGTCATCTCATCCAGCTGGGAAAGACGAATAATATCTTCCACCAGCGCAGTGAGCCTTCCGGCCTCGCTTCGAATTCTTCCGGCAAATTCCGAAATATCTTCCGGTTTTACCATCCGGTTCTGAATCAGTTCCGCATAACCGGATATGGACATCAGCGGTGTTTTCAATTCATGGGAAACATTTGCCGAAAATTCCCGGCGCAGTTTTTCCGCCTGTTCTTTTTCCGTCACGTCCAGGATCAGTATGACCGAACCTTCTGTTTTACCGTCAATAACTACCGGATTTCCCAACAATTCGTAGGTTCTTCCGCCTTTTTCAAACATTCGTTCCGCAGAATTACCTGCCAGAGCTTCATCCCAGACCTTTTTCAGTTCTTCCTGACGGCTTATGACATAGGGTACTTTTCCCACACATTCCTCCGCCTGTACCTGATATAGTTTCTGGGCCGCTTTATTCATGGAAAGCACAACTTTTCTGTTTGTGACGATCAGGCCGTCTTTCATATTATCGGTTATTGCCAAATATTCCTGATGATTGGTTTTCAGTTCCTCCATCTGGTTATGGATCACAATATTCTGCTTGTGGATCCGACGCAGTAACGGTGACAGTTCTTCATAGACATCATTTTCCAGAGGATTTTCCAAATCCAGTTCATTGATCGGTTCCACCAGTTTTTTTGTGAATTTTCCCACTGCACACATAACCAATATCACCATGCCGATAACGATCAGCGCGATAAAAGTAAAACTGGACATCATGGTCTTAAATACACTATCAACGGTATGTGACAGGCGGACCACCTGGCCGTTATCCAGTCTGAGCGCGTAATAATATGTGGTTTCGCCAAGAGTAGCCGACATTCTGGTAGCTTCCCCGCTGCCCGTCTCAAAGGCATCCTTCACTTCCGGTCGATCCCCATGGTTTTCCATGATTCCAAAGTCTTCCATCGAATCGTAAAGCACCTCACCATCACGGTCTATCAGTGTGATACGACTGGCGCTTGCATTTCCCACCTCTCGGGTCAAATACTTTTCTCCCATCTGATTCAGGGAAATCTGCAGGTATTTAGCCTCGTCCTGAGTGTTTTTCTTCATTTCGCCGAAAAACTGACTGTAATTTACTGCCCCTATCAGCAAAAATGACAGAATCACCGAGACGCAGACTAAAATGCTCACGTTTTTAAATATCTTTCGTCTCATTGATTTCCTCCTATACGATAACCGACACCGCGCACGGTCTCAATCATCTCCCCGGCTTCTCCCAGCTTTTGCCGCAATGTACGGATATGAACATCAACGGTTCTGGTTTCCCCGTCAAAATCATACCCCCAGATATGTTCCAGAAGCTGGTTCCTTGTCAAAACAATTCCCCTGTTTTCCAGCAGATACCGAAGCACTTCAAACTCTTTTAAAGTCAATGCCACCGGATTGTCATCCACCATAACCCGATGCTGATCCACCTGTACTTTCAGTTTCCCTGCCGTATATTCACGGCCGGACTGCTGGATATCTTTGTTGCTCCGGCGAAGAACCGCTTTCACTCTGGCCACAAATTCCATCATGCCGAAAGGCTTTGCGATATAATCGTCTGCCCCTGTATCCAGACCCAGAACCTTATCATATTCTGCACCTTTCGCTGTGACCATAATGACCGGAATGTGGTCGGTATCGGAATTTCTCTTCAGCTTTTTCAGAATCTCCATTCCGTCTTCTCCCGGAAGCATAATATCCAGCAGGATCAGATCCGGTTTCTTTTCTTCCATCCCTTTAAAAAATTGCGCACCATCTGAAAACCCACGTGCCTCAAATCCACTGGTCTCCAGGGTATAGACGATTAACTCTCTTATGTTTCGCTCATCCTCTACGCAATAAATCATCACTCTTTGTCTCCTCTGTGCACACCGGTAATAGAGAATTTCACCCATTCCGCAATATTCGTTGCATGGTCACCGATTCGCTCATAATATTTCGCAATCATCAGAAGATCAATAATATAGGCACCGTCAAACCCCGGGTGCTTCAGCTGATCGATCAGTTCTTCCCGGATTCGGATAAACAATTTATCCACCACATCATCCGAATCAATGACGCTCTGTGCCATCTGCAGATTGCGCTTCACGTATGCATCAATACTTTCTTTTACCATTTTTATGGTGGCTCTTGCCATCTCACCCAGCAGCACATCTTTATCCGGCGCCCTCAAATGAGACGTATCCATGATTTCCGCAATGTCAGCCGCCTGGTCACCGATTCGTTCCATATCCGTAATCATTTTGAGGGCAGCGGAAATCTGACGCAGGTCCCGGGCAACCGGTTGCTGCTGAAGCAGAAGTTTCAGACACAGATTTTCGATTTCTTTCTCTTTATGATCGATTTCCAGATCTTTCGCAATAATTTCACGGGCAGCATCCTGATTTTCTTCCATCAGAACTTCATAGGTGCGGTTAATCACCTGTTCACAGAGAGCCCCCATTTCAATCATCTGTACGTTCAGTTCCTGCAGCTGCTCATCAAATCTTATTCTCATCATATCAACCAAACCTTCCTGTAATATAATCTTCCGTTCTCTTGTCATTTGGCATGGAGAACAGTCTGTCCGTATCGTTAAACTCGATTACTTCACCCAGAAGGAAAAATGCTGTTTTATCGGAGATACGCGCTGCCTGCTGCATATTATGGGTAACCATGATAATAGTATAATCTTTTTTCAGTTCAACAGCAAGGTCTTCAATTTTAGATGTGGAAATCGGGTCAAGGGCAGAAGTCGGTTCATCCATCAAAAGTACTTCCGGCTGAACAGCCAGTGCTCTGGCGATACAGAGACGCTGTTGCTGACCGCCGGATAATCCCAGCGCGCTCTTTTTCAGACGGTCTTTTACTTCATCCCAGATGGCTGCAGCCCGAAGAGAACCTTCCACAATTTCATCCAGCTTTGCCTTTCCGCGAACACCATGGGTTCTGGGTCCATAAGCAATGTTGTCATATATACTCATTGGAAATGGATTCGGTTTCTGGAAAACCATACCTACTCTCTTGCGAAGCAGGTTTACATCCATCTTTCCATAGATATCTTCTCCATCCAGCAGAACATCTCCGGTGATCTTACAGCCTTCCACCAGATCGTTCATGCGGTTCAATGATTTTAGAAGCGTGGATTTTCCGCATCCGCTGGGGCCGATGAAAGCGGTAATCTGCTGCTTCGGCAGATGCAGTTCCACATTTTTCAGTGCATGGAAATCTCCGTAATAGAGATCCATGTTTTTTACTGTCATTTTATCCATAATTGATCAATCCTTTCGAGCTTACGCTTTCGTCAGCCGTTTTGCAACAAAATCCGATATTGCATTGATAATAAGTACAAGTACAAGCAGAATAACTGCAGTAGCGTAGGCCTGATCCATGTGCAGACCCTCACTGGAGAGCACATACATATGGACAGCCAGAGTTCTTCCGGAATCCATCAGACCGGGGATCTGGGCCACCGTTCCGGCTGTATAGATCAACGCTGCCGTCTCACCGACCACACGTCCGATTGCCAGAATAACACCGGATAAAATACCGGGTACCGCAGCCGGAATCACGATCTTTGATATGGTACGCAGTTTTCCTGCACCAAGGCCGAAACTGGCTTCCCGATAGGAATCCAGAACGGCCAGAAGAGCTTCTTCCGAGGTACGCATGATCAGAGGCAGGATCATGATGACCAGAGTAAAAGAACCTGCCAGCATGGAATACTTCCATTTCAGCGCCGTTACAAAAAACAGCAGACCGAACAGACCGTATACAATGGAGGGAATACCCGACAATGTTTCAGCCGTCATACGGAAGATTTTTACAAGGCGGCTTCCTCTTTTCGCATATTCCACCAGATAGATTGCCGCAAAGATTCCGATGGGAGTTGCAATCGCCAGCGTCAGTGCTGTCATCATCAAGGTGTTGATCAGAGCCGGCATCAGCGATGCATTTTCCGAATTGTAGGTAAACGCAAACAAGTCTTTGTTAATATGCGGTATGCCTTTTACCAGAATGTAGGCCACCAAAAAAATCAGTACAGTGATTGCGGTCAGTGCTCCCAGGAGCGTAAACAGAGCTACCAGACCGGAAAGAGGATGTCTGATATACTGTCGCATTTTCTGAGAAAAAGTCATTTTATTCTTAATTTCCATTCTTAGCCCTCCTGTTCAGCGAGGATACTGCCAGGTTAATAATGAGAATAAATACAAACAGTACCACACCAGTAGCGATCAGTGCTTCTCTGTGCAGGCCTGCTGCGTAACCCATCTCAATAACGATATTTGCAGTCATAGTTCTCACGCCTTCCAGAATGCCCTGCGGCATGCGGGGCTGATTTCCTGCCACCATAATAACTGCCATAGTCTCGCCGATGGCACGGCCGATTCCAAGTACAACACCTGCAAGGATACCGGATTTTGCTGCCGGAAATACGATGCAGTATACACTTCGTTCATGAGTTGCTCCCAACGCCAGAGAACCCTCATAATAGCTTTGGGGAACGCTACGAATGGAGGTCTCGGTCACTCCGATGACTGTAGGAAGAATCATAATACCTAAAAGGACTGACGCCGCCAGCATACTGCTTCCTGAAATCTGCTGTTTCGAGAAAAGATTTCTGATGGTCGGTACAATCAGCACCATACCGAAAAATCCGTACACAATGGAGGGAACTCCAGCCATAAGGTTAATGGCGCTGCGGAAAAAGGGATATAGTTTTTTCGGGCAATATTTTGCCATAAAAACAGAAGTCAAAAGGGCAATCGGCACACCGAAAAGAATTGCTCCGGCTGTTACATAAATACTTCCTATTATGTACGGGAAAATCCCGTAAATATTGTTCGAGGGTCTCCACTCAGTTCCGAAAAGAAACTTAAATATGCCGATTTCAGCAATAGCCGGTATACCGCCGGCAAACAGAAATACGCAGATGAGCACCACCGCCAAAACGGAGGTGCTCGCTGCTGCCAGGAATACCAGTTTCATAATCAGCTCAGTTACATTGGTCCGTCTATGTATTTTGTTTTTTCCGGACGTTTCTGCTGTTTCATGATTCTTCGTATTTTTCATTAGATTTCATCCCATGCTGTTGTTTCACCAACATAAATTGATTTTACCTGATCTACAGTTAAGTCATCGGTCGGATTCTCAAGGTTTACGATTACTGCAATACCATCGGTAGCGATTACGGTTGCAGTTACACCGGTTTCTTCCTCTTTCAGATCACGGGAAGCCATACCGATATCACAGATACCTTCAATTGCAGAGTTTACACCGGTTGTAGAATCACTCTGCTGGATTTCAATTTCAGCATTCGGATTTACTTCTGCGTAAGCTTCTTTCAGTTTTTCCATAACCGGTGTTACGGATGAAGAACCTGCTACCACAACTTTGCCTGCCGGTGCGGTTCCTGCATAAGCTTCAACACCATCCAGCGGAATGTAACCGTTTTCCTCAACAACAGCCTGGCCTTCTGTACTTAAAATGAAGTCGATAAAGTCCTGAGCCACTTCAGAAAGATCATCTTTTGTTACAATGTTAAACGGTCTGGAAACTTTGTAGTCACCGGATTTTACATTATCCACTGACGCCTCTACCCCATCAATTTTTACGGCTTTTACCGTGTCATTCAGAGAGCCCAGGGAGATGTAGCCGATCGCACTCGGATTGCCTGCTACGGTAGTCATCATAACAGATGTGTTATTGGTGATTTCAGCGTCTACAGTCGTATAGTCAACTTTCTCGCCGGCATCGTTTTTCTGTTCAACACCAAACAGTTCGATGAACGCTCCGCGGGTACCGGAACCGTCTTCACGGGAGACAACTGTAATTTTACCGGACATTTTATCAGAAGTTTCTGTGTCGGCAGCGTCTGCCTCATCAGCGGTATCTTCTGCTTCATCGGCTGCATCTTCGGTTTCGGCATCAACGGCTGCCTCTGTATTGTCCTCGGCAGTTTCTTCTTTTGCTCCGCAGCCAGCCATTGCCACACTGCTAAGTACCATTGCGGATGTTAATAATAATACTAACTTTCTTTTCATAATAGAATTCTCCTTGTTTTTTACTTTTTTCTTTATGTTGTGTTATTTTTGTTAACAAGGAAATCATATGTAAAAAATGTAAAATCCGAAAGCGAGATCGTGTTAAATTCGTGTAAAATCGAATAATTTCAGATAGAAACCATCCTGTTCACAGGTTTCTCCGCCTGCATTGGGTCTTTTTAGCAGCATACCTCCGCTGCAGTGCGAGCTGCGCGGAGCGTTTTTATTTCATAGGAAAGGAAATTCCTATGAAATAAATAAAAAAACAGCTGCCACATTGGGCAACCGCTTTTTTATATTTTAGACAGATATTTTACAATATCTCCATATACATCATATTTTATTGTTTCCAACAGGATTTCATGGCGCATGCCCGGATAAAGCTTTCCGCGGATGTTACTGTATCCCTGGGTGCGCAGGTGATCAATAGCCTTTTTATACTTTCGCGCTCCTCCGATACAGGGATCTTCACTTCCGCCAATGAAAAGGATCGGAAGCTTCGGCTTTGTACAGGCCCATCCTTTGGAATTGTAGGTTTCCTCCATCAATTTAAACAGGGCCTCATATCCGTCCACCGTGAAAGTAAATCCGCATTCCGGTGACGAATCATAGGCTTCCACCACCTTCGGATCCGAACAGCACCAGGCAAATCGACTCTTTTCCGTTGCAAATTTTGAGGCAAATGAACCAAATGACAGCGTTTCCAGAAGTCTGCCGGAATGGTTGGCCCCACACAGCAGCTTCTGTATCCGGCAGATCGTTTTTCCGGCGAAAAGCGCAGGATTCTTGCTGGGCGAGCCGCTTAAGATCAAAGCCTGTATATCACCATCGTATTTTTTCAGGTAGACCCGTGCAACCAATGACCCCATACTGTGTCCCAGAAGAATAAACGGTGCCTGCGGCCATCGGGCTTTTGCCTGCATCGTTATCTGATGCAGATCCTGCACCAGAGCTTCTGCCCCGCCGCCATACATATATCCAAGATGTGTTTTATCCTTCACACTGTTTCCGTGTCCCCTGTGGTCATGGATGATACAGGCATAACCATTCCGAGCCATATATTCCATGAATTCCGTATATCTTTCTTTCATCTCACACATACCGTGTGAAATCTGAATTACCCCCTTAAGTTTCGGATCATCAGGCTCGATAATAAAAACATCCAGCTCAAGCCCGTCAAAATCCGACTGCAGTTTCAAATACTCTTTCTGCATACAATCACCCCTGTTTTGTTGTAAATGCTTCCCCGTAAAAGATTCTGTTTTCGCTACTTTCTTTTATTATTGCTGATAATTTTTTTTGTCTTTTTTTCCGGTTCTTCGACCCGCGCGTATTTGCGCAAATACCAGATTGCCACCCCAAAAGCAATCAGCAGAACTACCATAGAGCCAACAATAAGCGGCAAATACGGAATAAAAATAAAAATCAATTCACCAATCAGCATGATCACACAAAGGATTCCCATGGCGATACTGAATTTTTTCTTTTCATAGGGCAGCGGTTTTCCTTTATCCGACTTGCTGCGGAACAGATTCAGCACAAAATCCCCATGACCGGAAAAAAGTGCGATTATGCAGAGCACCAGCAATACCACAATAATCCAATCAAACATATCCATAAATTCCATTTTCCCAACCTCCCTGCTGTATTCTTTTTTATTGTAAAGCTTTCCCTTTATAATGTCAAAATAAATACGATAAAAAAAGCATAAAGTTCCTGATAAATTTTTGTGTTTTTTCGAATATTTCTTTGAAACTAATCGGCATCTTTCATTTGCTTGTGCAAAGTATAAAATTGCTTATGCTGTTAGCCGTATAAATCGTTCATTTGTCTTCCGGAATCATGCATATAAAATTTAAAGTTTCAGAATCTGTCTCCCGTACGTATGAAGGATACGCAGATAATAAAAATATGTGTTAACCGATGAACATATGCTGTGGTATATCTTTGCTTTTACAGGTAATAATTATCTGCAATATCGGGCAATCTGATAAAGTATATTGGATTCCGATTTCCGAATATACGAACAAAGAATAAGATTCCACACCCAGATCAAAACCCGCAGGAGGATCCGCATTTTGGAAGAAAAAGAAAAACAAAAAAAGAACAAACACTACCGTAACAAAAATCCCTACCACATCTTCGACGATCACAATTTCGCTGACAGTGTCTCCGCTACAGACTGCACCGGTCTGATTCCGGGTAATCCGGATTCCGCCCAGACATTTGAGACTTACAGCCACATCTATGAATTCACGGGAGCGCCGGAGGATGAGGATATACCTTGAATTCCTGAGAAATAATAAACGAATCAAATCACAATCAAAACGTTTTGATTGTCCGGCTTGACTTCTATCCGGGCCGATGATAGAGTTTTATATGAAATAAAAAAATAATATATACGCCTGTTTCATATCGAGCACAGAACATAAAAAACAAAAGAAAGGTACTTCGCCCTATGGCTACTTTAAAAGACGTGGCACGTGACGCCGGTGTTTCCATTGCCACTGTATCCTGTTGTCTCAGCGGCAGCCGCAGCGTCCGCTCTGAAACACGAATGCGCATCATGGATTCCATCGAAAAACTGAAATATATACCCAACGCCTCCGCGCGAAATCTGAAAAAGTCTGCCTCCAACAGCATCGGTGTCGTTCTGGCAGATATTGATGAGGCCTATCACACAGAAATATTTGAGGGGATTTCTTCTTATTTGCTGAAAAACGGTTATACCACCAACGTAGCCTTTACCAACAACACCGCTTATATGGAGTGCAGTATCATAGAAGAATTCATCAGTCAGAATGTCTCCGGACTTCTGATCATTACTTCTATGCCCGAAAACACGGAATTTTTCAAAAACAGGATCCGAAACTATGGCATTCCTGTTGTTTTTATCGAACGCCGGCCAAAAGATCTGGATGTCAGCTTTGTGGGCTTTGACAACAAAAAAACCGCTTATTATCTGACTAAAAGCCTCCTGGACAGCCATTATCGGCGCATTGCACTGCTCACCGGTTCCCGGAGTTACACCTCCGAATCCGACAGTATCGAGGGATATCGAGCTGCTTTTTCAGAATCCCATGTTCCTTTTGATCCTGCTCTGATTCAGGAGACCAATATGTCAAAGGAAAATAGTTTTCAGACCGTACTGGCCAATCTGGATCTGGATACGCTGGAAGCCGTGATCACTACCTCGGAAAACATCGCTTACGGTGCTTTGGAAGCCTTTCATGTTCAGAATATTTCCGTGCCGGAAGATATCCGTCTTCTGACTTTCAGTGAAGAATGCTGGAATCACACTTCAAGGATTCCCGGTCTGGTCTACACAGCGAGAACCGCATTCACCCTCGGAAGCCATGCGGCAAAAATGCTTCTGGATAAGATAAACGGCAAGGATGAAAATGACACTTCTTTCTGTATGGATGATCACATTCTTCAGACACCCCTTCATTTTCCACGACCTGCCCGAAAGTATCCTTTTACGCTGGCATCCGATAACCCCAAGGCGCCCCTTCGTATCCTGATGGTGGATCTTGCCACTTCCCGCTCCATCCGCCTTCTGTCACGAAATTTCACGGCGCAGACAGTCATTCCTGTGGAAATCGATCTTTTGCCCCATACAAGGCTTTTAAAAGAAATTGTGGCAGATTTTGAAAAGCCTGTTCATCAATATGATATCTATATGTATGATGTGCCCTGGCTTCCATTTATGGCTCAGAACGGGTTGGTGACGGACATCAGTCCCTATATATTGGGCGATTCTTTTCCGAAAAGTGACATTTTTGCTCATAATCTGGACAACTGCTGCCAGGATGGGAAATACTATGGGATTCCCATTATCAGCGGATCTCACATGATGTTTTACCGCAAAGATCTTTTTGAAAACCATGCCATTGCAAAAAAATACAAAAAGAAATTCCAGATTTCCCTGAGGCCTCCCAAAACCTGGACCGAGTTTAACACCACCGCTGAATTTTTTACCCGGTCTTTTCATCCGGACTCTCCCACCACTTACGGTACTTCCGTCGCCGGTATTGTCGACGAAGAACTGGCACCGGAACTGCTCATACGAATTTACGCTCAGGGCGGCAGCCTGTGGGATTGCTACAACCGTGCGACACTAAACACACCGGAAACACGCCAGGCATTCCAAAATCTACTTCAGACTGCCCGATACACAGAGCGCAGCCCTCTGGATACTTCCATCGCAGATACGGTCTCCGACTTTTCCTCCGGGAAAACGGCTATGCTGGTCACCTATTCCGAGTATGCCTCAGAAGTAAGCAAGGGTATGCACCAGAATATTATCGGACAGGTGGGATACGAACTGCTTCCGGGTCGAACTTCTTTAAGCATCGGCTGGAATCTTGGGATCAGCCCCTATGCCAGACATACAGATGAGGCGCTTCGGTATTTCAGCTGGCTCTGCCGTCAGGACACCAGCTATTATCTGACCATCATGGATGGACAGTCGCCGGTCATCGCCCCTTACCAAAACCACGAACTGAGGAAGCTCTATCCATGGCTGGAGCTGACGGAGCCGAGTTTTTCCTGCGCCCGAAAGCGTGTCGGGCCATCCCGTCCAAAGGCTCTTGTTCTTCCTGCACACCGCATTGAAAAAATTCTGTGTTCTGCCTTCAAAGAGGTCCTGGACGGAACACATTCCATGGACGAATCCCTGGAAAAATGGCAGGAAGAAATGGAATATCTGTTCAAAGCTTACGGATATCCAAAACCGCTTCATTTTCTGGAAGAAAACGGATACCTTATATAGGACAGAATACCACACCTGAAATCGAGTACCGTATCGTATAAATTTACATACAGAGAATAAAAACGCAGCTTTTAGCTCTGTGCTGATACAAAAACAGCTGTCACCGATTCACTCTTTTACCGGGGATGACTATTCGCTCATCCCCGGTAAATACCGCCGCGATCCTTTGGTGACAGCTGTTTCTTTATTCGTTATAGATTTTTGTTGCCTCATCAAACAGCGCTTTGATGTTTGCAGGCGGTACATCTGCCTGTAAGGCCTCATGGCTCGGAGAAACGATCAACCCTGTCGGGAAGTATTCACGCAGTTCTTTCACCTTTGCCCGAACCTGTTCCGGTGTGCCGTTGGGAAGAAGATCCTGGGTATCCACACCGCCGCAGAAACTTACTTTTCCTTCGAATTTAGCTTTCAGATTATCCGGCTGCATGCCTGCTGCAAGAGCCTGGATCGGATGAATAACGTCAACACCGATTTCTATTAACTGCGGAATAATATCCACAATGGAACCGCAGGAATGATATACAACCTTTACTCCGTAGCTGTGAGCCAGATCCACCAGCTTTTTCGCGCCCGGAATAACGAACTCTTCCACCAGCGCAGGACTGATCATCAGGCCTCTCTGACTTCCCATATCATTGCCGATCAGGATCGCATGCACTTTTCCTTCGGTTGCATCAAGGAAAATTTTCAGTGCTTTCAAATAGAAATCAACGATTTTATCATCGATGTAATGAACCATTTCCGGGTCTGAGATCATATTCATCAGACAGTTTTCCATACCAAAAGCAGCACAGACATCCTGGAAATGAGCTGCCCAGAGCATACCCATAACGACTTTATCCTCCGGTGCCTCATCTACCAGACGTTTGCACTCAGCCGGGTCAATGTATTTTGCTGGATCCGGCCACTCAAAATCAACCGCCTTAACATCTTCCAGATCTTCGCAGTCTGCAAAACAGCCTTCATCTGTCAAAGTACGTTCCTCGGTGTCAACCGCGTCACTTCCATACCAGTCAAATGCTGCAAAAATCGCATTGCATGTCTCAGAGTGATAGGGTATCTCTACTGCGTAAAAATCATCTCCGCATACCCTTTTCAGTTCTTTGATATCAGAAACATTATAATACTCGCAGAGAGCCGGAACTGCATCCGGTGTCGGATCTCCCAGCCAGCAGGCAGGTCTGTCAACCGGCTTTCTTGCAACTGTGGCATAAAATCGATCAATACTGTTCATAATGACTCCTTTCTTCTATTTCGTCAAGTGCTTTTCACACGTATATTCAAAATCCATATTTCTTATTTGTAATAAAAAACTTCTTCCATATCCACCCAGGATATGCATCCTTCCGGAGCAGTATCGACTGCCTCCTGACAGGGGATGCACTCATCCCACCATTCCTGAGTAATCGGATCGGCTGCCATCTTTTCCATATCCGCTTCATAATCTTCACCGACATATTCAAAGTAGGAAAACGCATAACCATCCCGGATAAAAATTGAATAATTTCTGATGTTGCAGTCTGAAATTGTCTTCAATACACCAGGCCACGGATTGGCATGGAGCTGTCTGTAATAGGCTTCTTTTTCCGGTCTTATTTTTACAACCTGTCCAAATCTTTTCATGTCTTGTGTCCCTCCTGCATGAAATTTTGAGATAAAAAGGGCCACAAAACAACTGATGTTGTTTCAGTGTGTTTTATGGCCCATTCAATTAACTTAAAGCATCAATCCCGCTGTTCTGCCGATTACCACTGACACGGAAGGAATTCTTCTACGTTGTCCGCATCAATAACGTCTGTTGCAAGATAGCTTACACGAGCAATCTTTTCGCCACAGAAGTATTCAGCTACTGTTCTGACTGCAAGACCTGCGTCGGCCTGACAGGACTGATAAGATGCCATCTTGATGTCGCCGCTCTGGATCAGCTCAGCACCCTGTTTCGAGATACCTGCTGCCACGATAACGATATCATCACGGCCTGCTGCTTTACAAGCTTCTACTGCACCGATTGCCTGGTCAGAGTCATCTGCCAGTACGATTGCATTCAGTTCATCACCATACTTTGTGATCCAGTCAGATACAACCTGTTTTACAGCAGTTGCCTCAAATCCAGGAGACTGAACATCCAGGTGTTTGATATCCGGATATTCGGAAGCCAGTGTGGACATCGGGCCAAATGTACGTGCATAGTACGGAGATGTACCTACGTTATGTGTAATGTAGCATACGCCGCCTTTTCCATCGATTGCTTCGCCAAGAGTACTTGCCAGTTTCCTCATCTGAGCCCAGTCATTGGGGCCTGTGTAAGCCATGATCTGGTTCATAGCGCTTGCTTCCGGCAGCGTGTTGGAACAAAATGCCGGGATGCCTGCATCATTGATTTTCTTAAACTGCTGAGCAGCATGGTCAGCACTTACCGGAATCAGAACGATTGCGTCCGGCTGTTCATTGATTGCCTGGTCAACATAACCATCCTGTGTGGACTGATCCCAGTTCGGATCATAAACATCACAGGTCATACCAACTGCTTCACAAGCTGCTTCAAAAGCTTCTGAATAGCAGGTTGTCCATGCATGAGCACCGTGAACGATCAGGATGACATGTTTGCCTTTCTGTCCGTCGGCCGGAGAAGCCGGGAATTCAGCATCTTCCGATTCGTCCCAATCAAGGTATTCCATGTAATGCCATTTGTCAACATCTGTGTCTTCCAATGCTTCCAGTTCCTCCGGTGTGCCAACTGCTTCCGGAACATCTGCAGGATTACCTGCAGCCATCATATCCTGATTGTCGGTGGTTTTTAATGTTGCAATTGCTTCTTCCAGAAGTGCTTTGGATTCCTCAAGATTGGAACCGCCTTCTGCAGAACCTTCATCACCTGCATCCTCAGTTTTTGCGGATTCATCAGATTTGTCATCTGAACCGCCGCATCCTGCAAGGCAAAGTGTGCCCGCCAGCATGGTTCCGCATAATAATACAGCTAAAAACTTTTTCATCATTTCGTTTTCCTCCTTTTTTGTGATGAATTATTTAAAAGCATTCGCTTTTAATTCGGATTACTGAACTTTACCTGTTTCTTTCAGATATTCTTTGTGCAGATTCGGTCTTGTTCCGACCACTTTGTCTCTGCGGTATTTTGCAAGCGTCTCATAGAAGATGCACAGGATCAGGATGATGGAAATAACCAGTACCTGCATCTCGGTTTTCTTAAAAACGGATTTCAGGAAGGAAATTGCCACCAGAGATACCCAGGTCCATATAACGCTTCCTTTTCCGCCACTCAGAGATGTGCCTCCTATAATAGTGGCTGTGATTGCCATCATAAGAGGGCTGATTCCTTTTTCACCCATAGTTACGCTGGCTGCGCCGGAGTAAACACCGTTCAGCGCACCGCCCAATGCACAGCTTGCTGATGAAATCATAAAAGCTCCGGTAGTCACCAGGTCACTTTTTACACCTGCCAGCCATGCGGTCTCCAGGTTACCGCCAACCATATGAATGTTGCGCCCGAATCTTGTGTAACGAAGAACAACCATGACGAAAAATACAGCCAGGGTGGTAATAACAAAGTATAAGGAGAACGGAAGGGGTCCAACCTTTGCATTTAACATCTCATTGAAGGAATAATCCTTTCCGATACTCAATTCTTCGCCATTACAGTACAGATACATACCGCCACGCAGGATGAACTGCATGCCAAGTGTAACAATAAAAGAATTGATTTTAAATTTCGTCGTCAGAATACCATTGACAAAACCCACCAGACATCCCAGCAGGGTTGCCGCAAGAATACATACGATCCACGGAAGCTTCTGATCATTGTGAAGCCCCAGACAAAGCAGCGCGCCAAAGGTGGACATGTACATGATTGACAAATCGAAGTGTCCGGCAATCAGACATACGGTAAATCCAAGACCCAGCCACATGATCAGGCTGCCGTTTCCTGTTACAGCCGCAATGTTAAATGCGGTATAGAACTTATCCATGAACAGACCGATGATCAGGATAAGAGCCAGAAACATATAAGATCTGTTGTTATTGATAAAATTTGCATTAATTCTTATTTTTTTCATCACGCTTTACCCAACTTTCTGTTTGAATATGTATTAAGCCATACAATAAACAGGAACACGAGACCCTGTACCAGATATTTCTCGTATGTACCGAGACCGATCCATGACAGGACGTTGTTCAAAATACCATAAGCAATAACACCGCCAAAAGTTCCCACAATGCTTCCTTTTCCGCCGCCTAAGAGGGCTCCGCCGAGTACAACAGCCGTGAGCGCCGTGAAATCATAGCCGGTTCCATTTTCATAAGAAGCGGTTTTTCGAAGGGCTGCATAGAAAATACCGCCGATCGCAGCGCAGATTCCGTCGAAAATATATACCATCATGGTAACTTTTACGGTATTGATACCGGAGCATTTTGCCACTTCATAGTTGGTACCCATGATCTTAACTTTCTGTCCAAAACTGGTTTTGGAATGGATAAACCATGCAAGGAGCATCATACAGAGCATAACGATTGCCATCAGGGAAATGATTCCGCCGATATAGGTTCTGGAAATGCTGTAAAATGTCTCTGCCGCTCTCTGAGCGCTCTCTGTATCTCTTGCAACTTTATCTGCATACAACTGCTTGCCGCCCCATACAACTCGGATGACACCGGAGATAAAGAGGTTCATGGCCAGCGGCCAGATGATGGCGTTTGCTCTCAGTTTTCCGATCATGAAACCATTGATCACACCGATCAGAACACCGCTTAAGATACCGATCAGAATAGCTGCCGGGAATCCCAGGTTGATGGACTGTACTGTCATCATACCGGCCAAAGCCATGGTACTTGGAATACCCATATCGTTCATATTTCCGCAATATACAACAAAGAACATACCGGGTGCGATCATACCGACCAGGGCTACCGCTTCCAGAATGGACTGAATGTTGCTTGCGGTAAAGAACTGTCCTTTTGATACGATCATCCCGAGAATAAGCAGCATGATAACAATAACCCAGATTCCAAGCTTATTGAATATGATGCTGAATTTGCTGATCTCTGTTTTTCTTGTGTCAACCTTCGGAGCTTCGGGTTTATATTCTTTCTTATTTACTTCTGACATGATACGTGTTCTCCCTCCCCATTCGCTGCGATCAGTAACGCATTTTCTGTAATATCTTCTTTCTGAATTTCACCGATGATATGTCCTTCACGAAGGATAACTGCACGGTCAGCCAGGCCAACCACTTCCGGAAGGTCACTGGAAAGAAGAATACAGGAGTTACCTTTTCTGACATAAGTTTTTACCACATCGTGAATGGTCTGTTTCGCATTGACGTCAACACCTCGGGTCGGCTCATCCAGGATCAGGATATCCACATCCGTTGCCAGCCATTTTGCCATCAGGACTTTCTGCTGGTTACCACCGGAAAAGCTGTTGACCAAACGGTTTCTGTCCGGCGGGTAAACGCTCATTTCATTGATTTTCTCATCCACCAGATCACCCAGTTTGTTGGCATTAAACAGAATACCTTTGGAGTATTTGTCAATGACACAGGTCAGTACGTTATCGGTCACTGTCTGTGGCAGTGCAAGGCCTACGGTCTTGCGGTCTTCTGTCAGATAGCCGATGCCGCCTTTGATTGCTTCGCCCATATTTTTAAATTTAACTTCTTTTCCATGGACAAATACTTTGCCTCCATGTGTCTCATCAAGGCCTACCAGTCCTCTTGCTATCTCAGTTCTTCCGGAACCGGCAAGACCGCAGATTGCAAGAACTTCACCTTTTTTCAGACTGAAGTTAATGTGATGGAAAAATCCCCAGCGGGTAAAGTCTTCCACACGGAGCACTTCTTCATCGGTAACGGCACTGGCATGTCCCTCATAGAAACTCTTGACGGACTTTCCTACCATCTTCTCAACCAGAATTTCCGGAGTTGCTTCGCTTACCGGAAATGTTTCAACTTTTTTACCGTCCCGCATAACGGTTACCATATCTGCGATTTCAAAAATCTCAGCCAGATGATGAGAAATGTAGATAATTGCCAAACCTTCTGATTTCAGCTTGTTTACAATTTTATAAAGTCTGTGAACTTCTTCACTGGAAAGAGCTGAAGTCGGCTCATCCAAAACAAGGATGGAGGGCTCATTACCCAATACTTTTGCAATCTCCACCAACTGAGCGTCGCACTGGCTGATCTCGGAAACGTCTATAGTCGGATCCGTGTCATTTAAACCGACGCGGGCCAGAAGTTCTTTTGCCTCTTCAATAGCTTTCTTCTTGTCAACAAAGATTCCTTTCTTCGGAAGTCTTCCCACCAGAAGGTTCTCATAGATAGAAATACGCCGTGCCAGGCTCAATTCCTGGTAAACCATGCCGATACCGGCTGCCTTTGCCATTTCCGGAGTGTGCAGTTCTTTCTTTTCTCCGTTGATGTAGATATTGCCCGTATAGTCATTGAACAAACCGGCCAGCATCTTCATCAGTGTGGACTTACCGGCACCGTTCTCACCCATCAGGGCATGCACCTCTCCTTTCTTTACCTGGAAGTCAACCTTGTCAACGGCTAAAGTACCCGGGAAACGTTTGGATACGCTCCTCATGTCCAACGCATAAACGGTTGATTCCTTGTTAGACCCATTACTCATGTTTTGCTGCTCCTTTCTTTTTCCTATTCCAAAATTTCTTTCACTTTATTCGCAAATGCCACTCCCAGTTTTTCATGGTATTCTGCTTCCATATGTACCCCGTCTCTTACGGAAGCTTTTCCATACTCCGCAGCGTTGAAAAACTCAAGTCCGTTATCTCTTGCAAATTCCTCATAAGCCTCTGCCAGTTTCATGGACCGTTCGGCCGCATCTTCACCGAACATATCGTAAAACAGCGGATGCTTCTTGTACGAAGCATCAATCAGAATCGGGGATACCAGAAGCACCTTTGGCTTCTTTCCCGCCATGGGTGTAATACTCAGCACATCCAGATACCTGGAAAAACCATAGGCAATGGTCCGGGGGCTGACGCCAAATCTCTCTTTCAGGTCATTGGTCCCGAGCATCAGAATAATCAGATCCAGCGGGGACTGGGAATCACAGCAGGGAGCAAAATATTTCACTCCGCTCAAACGCCCCTCTGTCACATCATCAAATACTGATGTTCTGCCATTGTACCCTTCTTCAATGACCTGATATGCATCACCAAGCTCTCTCTGAAGGACTCCGGTCCAGCGAACTTCCTGCGGATGCCGGGTTCCCTCTGCCGGGACAGCTCCCCAGGTATTGGAATCTCCGAAACACATGATTCTCTTTTTCATTTCTTCCTCCCACATTGGATTTTCTGCGGTTAAAATGAGGGATTGACAGATTCTTTAATCCCGCATTTTAACCTCTCCGTCAATTTGCACATCTCTTAATTCTAATTATACGTTTTAAATTACAATTTTCAACAATTTTTAAATATTTAGTTTAAACGTTTAACTATTTTGTTTAAAGTTAAATTGCATTTACCCAAATCTTGCGATAGAATAGTATTGTACGAAAAGCAATAATCCGGCAAAAGACGTTTTTCGTCTCAGTGCCGAAAAGGAGGGATTTCACCTTGACTACTCTTGAAGATGTTGCCAAACTTGCCGGTGTATCCATCGCTACCGTCTCCTATGTTATCAACGGAACAAAATCCGTAAAGCAGGAAACCAGACTCCGGGTTCTTGATGCCATCGAGCAATTGAACTATATTCCCAATAATTCTGCTCGAAAATTAAAGGAAGCAAAGCGAAATGAAATCGGCATTGTTTTTCCGCACATCGATGACCCTTATTATTCCGAGATCCTGAAAGGTATCATCTACGACGCGGAAGAACAAGACTATTCCATCAGCGTTGCATTCTCCTACAATCATCCGGAAAAAGAGAAAAAAATCATTCAGGATTTTATCGGAAGAAATGTATGCGGTCTTGTGATCGTAACCTGTCAGCCCGGGAATACGTCGTTTTTCCAGAACAGTATCATCCGATACAACATTCCGACGGTATTTATCGATCATATGCCCCGGGGACTTGATGTCAATTTTCTTTCTTTTGACAATTATTCGACCATATATGCCCTGACGAAAAAGCTTCTCGACAACGGTTATGAAAAGCTCTCTATTTTCACCGGTGACAACGAAATACTTGGCGAATACGACTGTGTGTGTGCTTTTATCGATGCCCACACCCAAAAACATGCGGATTTGGATTACCGTCTGATCCAAAGCTGTGATATGACAAAGGAAGCTGCCTTCACTTCCCTGATGAATCTTATGAAAACGGATATGCCCCAGGCTATTCTGTCATCTTCCGAGGTCATAACCACCGGTCTGACCGAGGCCTTAAAACTCTGTCATATTCGGATTCCGGAAGATGTTCTGATCTGGACTCTCGGCATTGAATGCTGGAATTCTTCCAACTATCATCCCGGCATTTTCCACACTTCCCGACGGGCCTACACGCTGGGGAAAGAATGTACGCAGCTTTTGATCAAAAACATAAAAGAACCGGAATTTTTCGAGAAGAAATTTATGCTTCACCAGGATCGCTTTGACCGTGAATCTCTGGTGATTCCTCCGCCAAGGAAGCTGCTCCCCAAACCGACACGGAAAAAGCAGATCCGCATAGCCGCCACGCCCCTTCCGACCATCCACGCCCTGGAACTGGTCGTACGGGATTTTTCTGCGCTCTATAATGTGGAAGTACTTTTTGAATATATGTCTCTTCGCGATCTCCATCAGATGATCTGTGACGATTCCAAACGTCCGAAAAGCGAGTTTGACATCTATCTGTTCGATGTCTCCTGGCTGACTTATTTAAGTCAGGAAAACTGCTTTATGGATTTGACTGACCTGATCCAGTCACCGGATTTTGATACTTCACACATTATTAAGAAAAATCTGAATAATGCCAGCTATCGGGGGCGCTATTACGGTATACCGATCATCGGCGGCACCAACCTTTTGTTTTATCGAAAAGATATTTTTGAAAATATCGGCGTAAAAAGAGCTTTCCAGGAGCAACACCACCTGCCCCTTCGGCCCCCCAGAACTTGGGCGGAATTCAACGGCATCGCCCGCTTCTTCACACGGGACTATAATCCGGAATCTCCCACCCAGTACGGGACCGCCATCACCGGTTCCCTGAATGAGGAAATGTTTCTTGAGATCATCGTCCGTCTGTGGAGCTATGGCGGCGGTTTCTTTGATCAGAACAACCGTTTTATCATCAACTCACCGGCAAATATCAAGGGATTTCAAAGTATTCTTGACAGTTGTAATTATATTCCGGGCGATCCTTTTAGCCAGACACGCCAGCAGTCTTTTCAGCAGTTCTGCAACGGAGAAGTGGCTATGATCATTTCTTTCACCGAGTATGCCAGTGAGCTGAAAATGCTTCTGGAATCCGATTCTTCGCTGAAAATCGGCTACAGTACCATGCCGGGAAAGACTCCGGCAAACGTGGGATGGCACCTGGGAGTCAGCAGGACTACCGGAGAACTGGATACGATTCAGGCCTTTTTCCGCTGGCTGTGCAACAAAAATATCAGCTACTATATGACTATCCTGGACGGGCAGTCGGTCATGGACTATCCGTACCACAACCACGAACTGCTGAAACTGTATCCCTGGCTGGAGATTACGGAAGAAGGCATCAGCCTGTCCAAATCAAGGCTGTACCCTTACCGGAAAAACTCCACTGCCCTTCCCTCCTATCAGCTGGAAGGAGTTTTAAGTGAAGTTTTTCAAAATATTTACCGCCATCACATGCCTATTCAGGAAGCTCTGGACAGCGGGCAGCGAGCTATGCTCCGTCTGTTTGTGTAAAGGATTTAAAATTCGGATGCGCGTACGCTTCAACCGGCAATCGTATCGTTCCATGCAGGAGGGACATCTTGCAGAGTTCAAATATCGTTTACCGGCTCAGGCGGACACGTATTCTCATTTCCCAGGCTGTTTGCCGGAAGAATCCGATTTTCGGACCTCTTCCGGCACTTTTTGGTTTTCTCTGCACTTAAGAACGCTTTCAACGTTTTCTGAAATCTGCCACTGCCTGATACATAGCCAGAAGATTTTCCGCCGGAACATCCGGCATGATGTTGTGTTCCTGATTAAACACATATCCTCCGCCCGGAGCAAAGATTTCCAGCATTCTCGTAGTATAATCATAGACAGCTTTCGGCGTGGAACGATTCAGAATACTTCTTGTATTGCATCCTCCGCCCCAGAATGTGATATCTTTTCCGAATTCACGCTTTAATACAGCCGGATCCATCTGATAAGCAGTGGTCTGTACCGGATTCAGGCAGTCATAGCCAGCCTCGATCAGATCCGGAATAATCGGATATAAAGATCCGCAGGAGTGAAGAAAAGTCTTCATCTTGCTGTGGGTATGTACATATTCATTGAGCTTTGTATGATGCGGTTTAAACAATTCCTGATATTTTTCACGGGACATAAACATTCCGGTATCCATGCCGAGGTCGTCTCCGAAACGGAGAATATCAACAATATCGCCGACAGATTCACAGACATTTTTCAGTGTGGCCAGATGCCGCTCCATCAGCTGTTCCACCAGTTCTTCCACATTTTCCGGATCCGCATAGGTATCCATCAGGAAATTGTCAATTCTTCGAAGGAACGTTCCCCACTCAAACAGGTTGCAACCACAGGTGATCATCAGCGCCTTATCTGTTTTCGCACGAAGTGCCAGAGTCTTTTCCCGAAGGGTCTTCCAGAAATCTTTGTCTCCCGCATGATCCCAGGGGCTGTGCACCAAAGCACTCCAGAGCACTTTTCCCATCTGGTGATCCAGATCGGAATAATCATCGGGATAATCCTCCATATATGGGAAATAAGTCTGGTCAAAGAAGGTGGCACCGACAGGCATTCTTGCAATCAGCGTGCCTTCTTTGTCATGTACCAGATAATCACCATTTTCCTGTTTTTCAGGTCGAAACCAGGAGGGATACTGGGCTGTGGAGCCATCCGCCAGGGTGTAATCATACCAATCTTCGTCTTTCTCATTAAAAACTCTTCCGATATCGATTACATCCACACCAAAACGGTCGATAATCTCCTCTTCCGGTATTACGACCTGCTGAACCACATCAAAAGTTCTCGTATGGCCGCCTTCCATACCAAGGTGTTTTTTCAGATTATTATAGGCGATGGCAGAAATACCGGAACTTGGGGTCGCACCAAGATCAAGGGGTACATAATCCGGTTCTTCATGGTTGATTGCTGCCAGAATTCTTTCTCTTGAGGTCATCTTTTTTCTCCTTTATTTTCTGCTTATTTTTGTGATTGCCGGGAAGCTTTCCGAAATCTCCGGTGTTTCCAATTCTGCCGTTTTCGGTATCTATGTCTTCCTCTGATATCTCTCTCTTTCTCCGGACCTTGGGATCCTGTGTTATTTTCGGAACTGTTTTGCGGCCTCATACAGTGCGCAGATGTTTTCCGGCGGTACGTCGCCTTCAAAATCCTGGCTTCCGCACAGGATATAGCCGCCCTTGTTATACAGCGCTTTGATCACTCTGGTGGTCTCCGCGTACACTTCTTCCGGCGTACCGTGGGGCAGGATATGCTGCGTGTCAATACCTCCCTGGAAGCAGATATGCTCTCCGAAATCTTTTTTCAGCCCATCCACTTCCATACCGGTTACCTTCTGGATCGGCTCCAGCGCATCAATTCCGCAGGCAGCCAGATTCGGCAAAATGCCGCGGATGGCACCGCAGGAATGCTGCATATAATAAGCTCCGTGACGATGGGCCTGCTCCACAAACATTTTTGTATTTTCTGCAAAAAAATCATTCCACATGGACGGACTGAACAGGGTGCTGATCTGCGTGCCGTAATCATCGCAGCAGCGGATGATATCTACTTTGTTGTTGGCAGCTTCATACATGCGTTCGTAAATCTCATAGCTTGCCTTGCAGTATTTGTCCAGCATGGCCTTTACCAGTTCCGGCTCCTCATACATATTGACATAAAATTCTTCGGTATTATACAGAAGAGTAAATACCTGATAGGGACCCGGCCAACCAATCCGAATAGCTTTATCCTCATGCTGCTTCACAAATTCCGTTACCGCGTTATAATCATAATGATCCGGGTTGAACCATCCCTCAAATTGTTCGAAATCTTCCATGGTTTTCATAACACTGTATGGCTGTGTAATAATATGCCAGTTATACTCCACGCCATTCCATTTGTTGATGTACTGATAACCAAAGGGATGGGTATAAACGGTTTCTCCATCCTCATTCCGGAAAGGTTCCGTCTGCGGTCCGATATAGGGAGGAATATCCATGATTCGGGTATCGATTTCAAAATGCTGCATGACTTCCTCATTTGACTCTACCTTCAGATAATTTCTTAAGTTTTCCCATGCTGTCTCCACACACTGCATGGTGGTCGGAACACGGTCTGTCTCTCTGTGCTCAAGTGCTGCTCTGATTCTTTCTTTTGAAGTCATATAATCTGTCTCCTTTTCTTATCTATCCGCGAAATATCTTTGTAATTTCATTATATCGACACCAAATGTGAATACAACGGGTTGGCAAAACTAAAAATCTAAACGTTTTGATAAATAATTTTTAACAAATTTTTATACAAATTTTCAGCTATGTATATAAAAGGTATTCCTGCGGATGGTTGTTTTAACGATATATTTACACTCCGCCCCAGCGTGATCCACTGGATAATTATCGTATCCGGACAAAGTTTCAGAAAAAAGAAAAGCCCATCTGTCAACAAGACAGATAGGCCTTTAAAATTCATTATTATTCTTCTGGAAGTTCTGAGGTACAATGCGCACATTTTGTCGCCTCAATGGGAATCTCAGACAGGCAATATGGGCACTTCTTTGTGGTGGGCGCTGCCGGCTCTTCTTCTTTATTCAGGTGCGCCAGCTTCTTTGCCTTTTCGCCGGCTTTGTTCATTGCCTTGATGATACAGAAAACAACGAAAGCCATAATCAGGAAATTGATCACTGCTGTAAGAAACTTTCCGTAATTCAAGGTAACTTCACCGAGAATATTCAGTGAAAGCTGATCAAAATTTTTGCCTCCGAACAGTCCAAGAATCGGGGAAATAATATCTTCATTCAGCGATGTTACAATACCGGAAAAAGCACCGCCGATGATCACACCGACTGCCATATCCATCACATTCCCTCTGGCGATAAAATCTTTGAATTCTCCAAAAAAACCTTTTTTTGCCATTTTTGTATCCTCCCTGAGCTTCATTTTATTTTATACTTTTGCGGAATTCCCGCAGTGCATTTGCCAAACAGCCCCTATGCTCACACAATTTCGTATGAAACAGAATCCGGCTGTCCTCATTTTCGTCATATTTCTGACCCGTGATTTGCCCGTTTACTCATTTTCCAGCTCATGAATCATAGCGATCCGGCGGTTGTGACGATTGCCCTCAAATTCTGCTTCCAGGTAAGCATCGCAAATATCTTTTGCCAGTTCCACACCTACGATTCTTCCTCCAAATGCAAGTATATTCGCATTATTGTGCTGTTTTACCAGACGCGCGGTCGCAGTATCACTGCATACTGCTGCACGGATTCCTTTTATCTTATTTGCCGCTATTGAGATGCCCACTCCGGTACCGCAGATCAGGATACCGCAGTCAACTTCTTTTGCGATCACAGCATCTGCCACTTTTTTTGCATAGACCGGATAATCACAGCTCTCTTTTGTGTCTGTGCCCAGATTTACAATCTCATAGCCTTTCGCTTCCAGATATTTCTTAATTTCCCATTTCAGATCCGTTCCGCCATGGTCATTTCCTATTGCGATTTTCACTTGATTATTCCTCCATTTTTCCCATCCTCAGTATACAGACATTGATATACGGGCTTCCATATACAGGCATCAGCTTAAGACAACGAACCGCCTGCCAGATGCCAGTGTCACACTGTGTACAGCATAACATAAAAATGCGAAATTGCAAAGATGGGATTTCAGGCACTGATGGCATTTCCAGTGTAAAGCTGGTAATATTTTCCTTTTTCTTCCATCAGCTGTTCATGCGTTCCCCGCTCAATAATGCGGCCCTGTTCCAGAACCATAATACAGTCAGAATTTCTGACCGTAGACAGACGATGCGCGATCACGAAGGTCGTTCTGCCCTGCATCAGCTTATCCATACCGTCCTGAACGATACGTTCCGTTCTGGTATCTATGGAGCTGGTAGCCTCATCCAGGATCAGGACCGGCGGATCGGCAATGGCTGCCCGGGCAATAGCAAGGAGCTGTCTCTGGCCCTGACTCAGATTTGCTCCGTCACCGGTCAGCATGGTGTCGTACCCCTGGGGAAGCCTGCGGATAAAGCTGTCTGCATTGGCCAGTTTTGCTGCAGCCACAACCTCTCCGTCTGTGGCATCCAGTTTTCCGTAGCGGATGTTCTCCCTTACTGTTCCGGTAAAAAGGTGCGTATCCTGAAGAACAATTCCGAGAGAACGGCGCAGGTCATCCTTTTTAATCTTATTGACATTAATTCCGTCATAACGAATTTTCCCGTCCTGAATATCATAAAAACGATTGATCAGGTTGGTTATGGTAGTCTTTCCGGCGCCGGTGGATCCGACGAAGGCAATCTTCTGCCCCGGTGTCGCATAGAGTTTTATATTATGCAGTACTATTTTTTTCTCGTCATAACCAAAGTCCACATCATCAAAAACCACATCCCCCTTTACTTCCACATAATCCACGGATCGGTCTGCCTGATGTACATGTTTCCAGGCCCATCTGCCGGTGCGATCTTCTGTCTCTGTCAAAGTCCCGTCTTCCTTTTCCACTGCATTTACCAGTGTGACATAGCCCTGATCCTCCTCCTGCTTTTCATCCAGAAGTTTAAAGACACGGTCTGCACCTGCCATGGCCATGACAATCGCATTGAACTGCTGGCTCACCTGATTGATCGGCATATTGAAACTCTTGTTAAAATTCAGGAAGCTGGCCAACCCTCCAAGCGTAAAACCGCCTACCTGATTGAGGGCCAGAATGCCTCCCACCATGGCACAAAATACATAGCTGATGTTACCCAGCTGCATGTTTGCCGGTCCCAGCATATTGGCAAAAGCATTTGCATGATTGGCACTCTCAAAAAGCTGGTTGTTGCGCTTTTTAAATTCTTCCATGTTCTCCTCTTCATGGCAAAACACTTTAACAACCTTTTGTCCGTTCATCATCTCTTCAATAAAGCCGTTGACGCTGCCCAGATCTCTTTGCTGCTTAACAAAATAGCTTCCGCTTTTTCCGGCAAGCGTCTTTGTTGTATAAAGCATAACTGCTACCATAACAAGAGTCAGTATCGTCAGAGGTATATTTAAAATAATCATGCTGACAACCACACTGACTATGGTGATTCCGCTGTTTAAAAGCTGTGGGATGCTCTGGCTGATCATCTGGCGAAGCGTATCAATATCATTTGTGTAAATTGACATGATATCTCCGCGGGTATGTGTATCAAAATATTTGATGGGAAGCCGCTCCATATGTTCAAAAAGATCGTCACGCAGATTTCTGAGCACCCCCTGCGTAACATTAACCATAATCCGGTTGTAGGCAAAGGTTGCAAGGATACCAAGAGCGTAAAAACCTGCCACCTTCGCTATCGCCATAGCAAGTGGGGTAAAATCCCTGATATCCGAAACCAGCAGAGGTGTAATATAACTGTCAATCAAAGTTTTCATGAACATCGTACCCTGAACATTGGCCAGAACACTGACAAAAATACAGATAACAACGATCACGCATGCAGCCAGATATTTTTTTGTCACATATCCCATAAGGCGTGCAAACAGTTTGCCGGGATTCTTTATAGAAGGAGCACCTCTCCTTGCCACACGGGCATTCATTGCCATTATGCCTCACCTGCTTTCTCGTCAAAATCTCCGCCGCCACTGGTCTGAGATTCGTATACTTCACGATAGATTCCATTGGTTTCCAGTAGTTCTTCATGCGTTCCGAATCCGCTGATACGCCCGTCATCCATAACCAGAATACGATCCGCATGCTGTACACTGGACACGCGCTGTGCTATGATCAGCTTTGTTGTATCCGGTATCTCTTCGGCAAAAGCGCGTCGGATCTTCGCGTCCGTGGCGGTATCCACCGCACTGGTACTGTCATCCAGGATCAGGATCTTCGGCTTTTTCAGAAGCGCCCGGGCTATACAGAGTCTCTGTTTCTGACCTCCGGACACATTTGTACCGCCCTGTTCAATATATGTATGATAACCATCCGGCATACGCTCAATAAACTCATCGGCACAAGCCAGTCTGCAGGCCCTTTTACAGTCTTCATCCGTGGCATCTTTATCACCCCACCGAAGATTTTCCAGAATCGTTCCGGAAAATAGTTCATTTTTCTGCAGCACTACTGAGACCATGTTTCGAAGCGTTTCGATATCATAGCTGCGGACATCTTCGCCGCCCACCAGAACCTGGCCTTGCGTGGCATCATAAAGGCGGCTGATCAGGCTGACCAGACTGGTTTTCGCGCTGCCGGTACCGCCGATGATTCCGATCGTCTCACCGGAACGGATCTTCAAATCGATATTTTTCAATACCGGTTCGCTGCTGCCGACCGCATAGGCAAAATCCACATGGCGAAATTCAATACTGCCGTCCTTAACTTCATAAATCGGTTTGTCCGGATTTTGAATGTCGCTGGTCTCATTTAATACCTCAACGATACGTCTTGCGCTGGCTGTACTCATTGTGATCATGACAAACACCATGGACAGCATCATAAGACTCATCAGGATGTTCATGCAGTATGCCATAAGACTCATCAGGTTTCCTGTCGTCAGTTCACTGCTGACCACCAGTTTCGCTCCGAACCAGCTGATCAGCAGAATACAACTATACACGGTAAACTGCATCAGCGGAGCATTAAATACCAGATTACACTCGGCTTTTACAAAAATCCGGTAGATATTTTCACTTGCTTTTTTAAACTTGCTGATCTCATGATCTTCACGCACATATGCTTTTACCACACGAATGGCGGACACATTTTCCTGTACGGAAGCATTCATATCATCATATTTCGGAAATGCCTGCTGAAAATACCCGGTGGCATTTTTCATAATAAAAAACAGACAGGTTCCCAGCAGCAGCACGGCAACCAGATAAATGCTCGCCAGTTTTGGGCTGATCGTAAATGCCATAATCATAGCGCAGATCAAACTGGATGGGGAACGGAAACACATACGGAGAATCATCTGGTATGCATTTTGAATGTTTGTCACATCAGTCGTCAGTCGGGTAACCAAGCTGGCCGAGCTGAAACGGTCAATATTGGAAAAGGAAAATGTCTGAATATGGTTGAACATGGCTTCTCTAAGATTTTTTGCCAGACCTGCCGAAGCGTAGGCTCCGTATTTTCCTCCCATGATTCCCGCAAACAATCCGATTGCTGCAGAAACGATCATTACTGCACCTATTTTATAGATGTGCCGCATGTCTCCTTTTTCAACACCGTTGTCAATAATGGACGCCATGAGAAGAGGGATCAGCATCTCCATGATCACTTCCAATATCATAAAAAGCGGTGTTACAATGGAAGCCTTTTTGTACTCTTTTACCTGAGACAGCAAGGTGTGTATTATCATTTTCAAAGTTTATCATCTCCAATCCTGCATAGAAGCAGCAAAATTCTCTGTTACTATTTTTACAGAATATAATATTATTGTCAATGGATGATTATTTTTCTCACCTGGAAAAGTTTCCTGCGGAACGGTCATGTCTGCGTCATCCAAAATCACCCAAAATGAGAAACAGCCCTTCCGAAGGATTCTTATACACAAGTCCTTCGAAGGGCTGTTTCTCACTGATATCTGCTCATTTCATGCAAAAAGCCACGAAATTGATCGGTTCATTTTGTTTTCTTCCGGATTGCTCATACTCTACTCGACAACATCTTCGATAATGTCTTCTGCTGCCTCTTTCACATCCGATACGGTTTCTTTTACTTCTTCAGCAGCTTCTTCTGCCTCAGAAACGACTTCCTCTGCCACATTTTCCACATCTTCCACGATGTCTTCTTTTTCAACCGTTTCTTCCACGACGATACTGCTTCCGCATTTCGGGCAGAATGCAGCAGTTTTATCGACCATCTCCTCACAGTTCGGGCACAATTTCATTCCCTTTAAGCTGGCCATCTCACTGCGCATGGTTTTGATCAGTTTCTCATGAGCAAGAATCTCATCGCAGATTTTTGCCACTTCCTCCGACACCGGCGTACCTTCCTGCTGCAGTTTGTATACGATTTCTCCGATGTCGCGGTAATGTTTCTCGATTGCTTTTCCCTCTCCGGCAATCTGAGCACGAATCTTTGTCACTTCAAAAAATTCCGTTCCCTTATCCACTGCTTCGTTCGCTGCTCGTGTAATTTTTTTACCCAAATCATTAAAGAAATCTTCAGACATACCTATTCTCCTTTCTTTCTGCCTGTCAGCTCTTACATACATTTTTTGATGCGCTTTGCAAACTCTGTTTTATTTTATGCATATCAGTTCAGGCCTTTGACTTTTACATCTTGTTATCTCAGTTGCTGCTTAATTTATTTTTGAGGTTTTCACCTGTAATAAATTCTCCTCTCAGTTCATCTGCTGTCCCCGAAGAAGGATGCGCGGACCGCCTGCATGATCGATATACTCTTTTGTGATAATAACCTGGCCAATGCTGTCATCTTTTGGAATTTCATACATAATATCCAGCATAAATTCTTCCAGGATCGCCCGCAGAGCTCTCGCACCGGTCTCACGCTTCATTGCCATCTCGGCGATGGATTCCAATGCCCCGTCTTCAAAATCCAGTTTTACCTCATCCAGCTCCAGCAGTCTCTGATACTGTTTTAAGATTGCATTCTTCGGTTCTTTCAAAATCTGCACCAACATTTCCGTGGTCAGGGCTTCCATGGTACAAATGATCGGCAAACGTCCGAGAAATTCAGGAATCATACCGTAATTGCGCAGATCTTCAACAGCCACTTTCTCAATCAGATTGGGCTCATTGTCATATTTATCTCTCAGGTCCGCCTCGAATCCCATGGAAGAGCGCTTATTCAGACGCTCCTTGATGATATTGGTCAGATCCGGAAATGCACCACCGCAGATAAACAAAATATTCTTGGTGTTTACGGTGGTCAGCGGAACCATTGCATTTTTGCTGTTCGCCCCAACCGGAACTTCCACTTCACTGCCTTCCAGCAATTTCAGCATTCCCTGCTGAACTGCCTCACCGCTTACATCACGCTGGTTGGAATTTTTCTTCTTTGCGATTTTATCAATCTCATCGATAAAAATAATGCCATGCTCCGCGCGCTCCACATCATTATCTGCCGATGCCAGCAGCTTGGATACGACGCTTTCAATATCATCACCGATGTATCCGGCTTCTGTAAGAGATGTGGCATCGGTAATGGCAAGGGGCACATCCAGCAGTTTTGCCAGTGTCTGTACAAGATAAGTCTTCCCACATCCGGTCGGTCCAATCATTAAAACGTTGGATTTTTCAATTTCAACCTGATATCCGGCATTGTCCTGCTGTCCTTCTGCCGCCCGCCGTTCCAGATCGTAAATCCTCTTATAATGGTTGTAAACCGCCACCGAGATGATCTTTTTGGCCTTTTCCTGTCCGATCACATGTTCATCCAGGCTTCTCTTTATCTTATGCGGCGCAGGTATCTGTCTGATATCAAATACTTTCTGAACTTCTTTTTCTTTTTTCTTCTTTTTCTTTAACCGCTGTTTCTGAGGCACCTGATTCTGCAGAGAAGAAAGATCGATCATCTGAATATTCGGCATATTCATCATATTGCTGAAATCAAAATTGCTGTTATTCATGGTATCGAAGCTTTTCTGCATACAGTCCTTACAGATATGTACGTTATTGGGAAGGTCGATCATGGGGCCTGTCTTGCTCTCCGGCCGTCTGCAGAGGAAGCAGACCTTCTCATACTCATCCTCATTTCCATCCTCATCCAGAATGACCTTGTCTGTCTGTTCTGCCGGTTCGATCTCATCTATATTTGTTTTATCTTTTGTGTCATCGTTTTTATCTATCATAATAACTCCTCATTTTTCATTATAGTGCAAAACTCCACCGCCCGTTAGGCATGCGTTATGGGGATCCTGGCAGCCACATTATCGGTATGCTTTCACTATAGAAGAATTATAATACACTTTGTATAAGTGAACAAGTGAAGTTTTTATAAACAAAATGGGGCATATTAAGGATTCACCCGATGCGGTATCACCGGCCGTCCGGCAATCCCTGCTATTGAATTACTGAATTTGCTCCTCTCCGGCGCAAACCAACACCTGATTTCCGGAATCGCACACTGCATACACATGAATCTGGTAAGTTCCCTCCTCAAAAAAGAAATCACTGGCCCAGGCATCTGCATGATAAGTGCCATCCTCCGCCTGTGCAGCCTCATACCACTGAATATTGCTCTGATCTTCATGTGACCAGACCGCACAGCGAATGGCCTGAATCGAATCCTGACTATCCAGGATATTAACCTGTATTTCAAATTTCCCGGTATGGTAATTATAATCTGTTGTAATAAGTTCTGCCTCCGGGACAGATGCCTCCTCCGCCTTCTTTTCTTCCTGAATTTCCAGTTTCTTCGGATCAATATCCGCGGTCAGTTCTTCCATCAATTTTGAATTCTTACCCAGTTCATTTTCAATGGTTTCATATCCAAAACGTTCTGCCAGGGTCTGCGTATTGGAAAACAGGTTCGTTCCCAGACCCAGCCGATTTCCTTCAATCTCCACACCAAGGCTTGCCAGCGTCGTGGGAAACATATCCAACGTTAAATATTCCCGATAATCCTGGTTTTCCGGTGATACTGCTGAATTGATAATGGCTGTATACACTTTTCTCGTATACTCCTCAGGAACATCCTCACAATAGTCACTGTCCATGGTACAGTGATCACCACACACAACGATCGTGGTATTTTCGTAAAAATCCTGTTCCTGAATCCACTCCACAAATTCCGTGACCTTTTTACTGGAACATGCCATAACATTGGAATACTGATTATCTCCGAAAGCAGTCGGACATTCATCGCAAAGATAGCCGTCTTCAAAATGTGTATCGACTGTCAGCAAAGTCAGATTGAACGGTTCCTCATTCTGACTCATTTCCAGAACTTTTTCTTTTGCAAATTTAAAAAGATAATCATCCTCATATCCCCACCAGACCCGATATCCTTCCGGAAGAGAACCATTTTCAATAAAATAATTGTAATCCCAGATATTGTAATCACCATGTTCGGTAAAATACAATTTCCGTCCGCCAAACACGGCATCGGAACCGATCAGAAGACTCTGCTGGTAACCGGCACTCTCAAGTATATCTCCCAGCGTGGATATAGATGGGAAAAAAGCATCCTGGCTGTCCATTTTATTGGAAGATATGGGAATCAGAAGCGGCAGTCCCGAAGTCTGCCCGAACATCGCCCCCACTGTCCAGGTGCAGCCCTTCACCTGCCGGCCGCCATTCAGGACCGCTTCCTCCCCGGAGAAATTCTCGTTGTCCAGAGAGAGTTTCGTCAGTTCCGGGATCACATTTTCCTCAAAAGCTCCTCCTACAGATTCGTCTGTGTATGTCATTTCCACCGATTCCAGAAATATATAAATAAGGTTTCTTTTTTCCTCAGGAAAAGTAAGCGTTACATCCTGAGGTGACACGTAATTGTCATCAATGAACGTTGAATAAGAGCTCTTGTCACTGTTATAGGAGGAAATATCCAGGGTATTCCAGAGATGAAGTAAAGTGAAGCCAATGGTTCCCAGCGAAATTACGAAAACGGATAAAGCAGCCACAGGAAACAGCACTTTCTTTTTCCGCAGCAGAACAAAAAGCAGGGTCAGGACAACTGCTGTCACAAGTGCTGGAACCGCACAGGTTTGTATAAACTCCACGATCATTCCGGTATTGGTTCCTTCAAGCGGTGACTCCAGATGAAACATCAGCTCCTCCATAGTCAAATTATTCCAGGTCTTCAGCATCCAGAAAATTCCGCGAAATGCAAGCATCGCCAGAGCACCAAGAAGCACACAAAAAAAGGCGTCTAGGAACTTCAAGATTCCGATCACTACGCCTTTGCCTTTTTTCTCTCTTTTACCATCCGGTTCTGCCTGGTCCATCACATTTTGGAAGACTTGCCCGTCTGTCTGTTCTTTCTCATTATTTATCTTGTCATCCATGATTCTGTCCTCTTTACACAGATTTTACAAATTAACAGAGTGATTATAGCATGAAAAAATCTGCCGTGCCAGATATTTTCACATCTGACGGCAGATTTCTTTCATCACTTATTTCTATTATTGCTGTTTTATTATTCGCTGTAAGAGATATTCGTCAGTTACATATTTATGTTGCTATCCTATTCTTTCGGTTTCTCACCGAGGGTTATGGTCAGTGTTCTCTCCACATATTCCCCGTTATCCGCACGACATACCGTTACATCAACAGTCTCACCGGCTGCATAGTACTGAAGGGCATCAACCAGATCCGTATAAGAGCTGATATTTTTCGTGTCAAGCTTCACAATAATATCGCCTTTCTGAATACCGGCCTTCTCTGCCGGGCCACCTTCCTGTACGGAATCAATAAAAGCACCCGCCGGAACGCCGTAAACCTGAGAGAATTCCTCTGACAGTTCTCTGCACACAACGCCCATATAAGAAGCATTGGCCTCATCCACTTTATATCGTGTTTCCTGAGACATCAGTTCCGACAGGATTGGGGTTGCCGTAGAGACCGGAATCGCATATCCCATACCTTCAACACCCTCGCTGGAGTATTTTGCCTCATTGATACCGATCAGTTCACCTCTCATATTCAAGAGCGCACCGCCGCTGTTGCCCGGGTTGATAGCTGCATCGGTCTGGATCAGTGTATGTGTGATGTTGTCAATTGTAACTTCACGGTCAAGGGCACTTACATATCCGGAAGATACGGACTGACCAAAACCGAGTGCATTTCCGATAGCAACTACCTGCTCTCCAACTTTCAGTCCATCGGAATCTCCGATCTGAATGACTTTGATCTGCTGAAGGGTTTCCTCTTTAATATCCGAGATTTTTACTGCAACGACAGCCAGGTCGTTTTGTACATCATTTCCTTTTACGATTGCTTCCACCAGCTCTCCGTCCACAAAGGCTACGGTGAGAGAATCGGCACCGGAAATCACATGATTGTTGGTTGCAATCAAAAGTTCCGTATCATTCTGATCAATAATGATTCCGGAACCACTGCTCTCACTTTCATATGCCTGAGAACCGTAACCAAAGTAATTCGGAATCTCCTGAATACTCTTGTTGGTGATCGCTACCATAGCCGGAGTACAGCTTTCTGACACCTGGGCTACGGTAAGATTTCCCTCTGTTTTTGAGACAGTCTGTGCCGCACTGCTCTCCGTTGTCGTATCCTGCGGAACACTGACCTTCGGGATTTCCACATTGCTTTCCGGCTGTTTGTTCAATCCCAACGCACTGCTTCCCACCGATGCCACACCAAGGAATACGCCTCCTGCCACAAGGCCAAAGGTTGCAGCCAATGCGATACACAGACCGAACTTTCTTCCGACTCCGGATTTTTTCTTTTCTTTTTTCGTTTTTCCGGAACTCTTTTTCCCATTATTTGCGTAAATAGTGTCATCCACCGGTGCCGGATCAATGGGAGTGGAGAATTCATAAGCATTGTAATTGCTGTCGTGAGTCTCTCTGCTTTGGTAACTGGACTGTTCCAGATCGCAGCCGCGATAATGATACGAGCCTCCTTCCTGTGCATTTGCCTGGCCATAGTTATCGCTTCCATTTGGAACATCACTTTTTTCTCCGGCAATGCCGTTTTCCGTGTTCGGCATTTGATAATGATTCACGGAATTGCTGTAGTCCGAATCCGGATTCATATGATTATCATTAGCCTGATAATCACCTTCCTGATAATTGTTTTCCTGTTTATAATATCCCTGGTCGTTACATCCCAGATTGTCATTTTTCTGATAGTTGTCGCTCATAAAAATTATCTCCTTTCTTTTTTACTGATATCAGTCTAAGAAATAAATGTGTTTAAATTGTGATAAAAGAATAAAGAAAAGGTGAATTACTCATCTTCCGATACGACCGCATTCCAATACTTCTTATTCATACTGCAGGCCTTTACCAGGAAACGCGGCATTTTGCGGTATAATTTTCCCATGCGATACCCAAGAAACTTAAAACCGCTGGAAATCACAAGTCCCGGGATCAGATCCTTCCGATTGATACTTTTTAAATACGAGGCAGTCTGCTTTACCAGACGGATTCCCTCGCTTTCTGACCGGATTCCCGCAAATACTTCCGGATGCTGCACCTGAGATACCGCCAGGTCAAAGTTTCGCTGAAACTGCTGCTTGTTGCTGTAATTATGGGAATGGATGACCCTGGCATCCGCTGCATAGGCGATCCGGAATCCGCTTTTTACCAAATGCCCCGCATAGATCATATCTTCATTAAAAATGGCCCGTTTGGGAAATCCCCCCAGATCTTTATAAGTGCGATGGTCATAGGCAGCACAGACATTGGAGCAGAAGAAGGTCTTAATTCCAAGTTTCGGCACATCTTCCAGACCTTTTATCCTGCTTTTCTCCGGATAGTTAAACGTTCTTGTATAGCCTTCAACAATCCGGCAGTCATGATCGGGAAGCTGTCTGGCATAAGCGGCCTTTACCTGTGGATTTCGGAAGGGCCTCAGCAGATTTCGTATAAGGAAACGATCCGCCGGAACTGCATCCTGGGTCATGTAGACCAGAATGTCTGCATTTGAAAAACTTTCACCCATCCTTCTGGTTCTGCCGTGATCAAACTGCTCTTGCCGTATATGAAAGACCTCCACGCGATCCATATCTTTCACAATTTTCGGGTTCCACAATTTTTCTTCTGTATTTATGATCAGAATATGGCTTACCGGGTATGTTTGATTCTGAAGCATGGAAACCAGTTCCGTCAGTTTCTGATCCGGCCTGTAACTGGGAATTATTACATCTACCGTATATCGCATAATCAAATCCTTTCCTGTAACTTCTGCATACTGCAATGTGATCGCAGGGACTGTTTTGGTATAACAAAAACACCATCTCATACTGTTGTCAGAATGAGATGGCACTTTTTATCATTACATGCTGTCGGCTTCCGAAACACCACTTGGAACAACTTCCTGCGCTACTTTTAAAGCCCTCTCAATATACTCATCACCGTATCCGGAATTCTCCACAATACGGTCGCTGTACATTTTCAGTGCACTTGTAACGACATAATTTTCCTCGCCAAACAAACGTTTATGAAGTTCTGAAACATTGTATTCCAGCGTAATGGGAACTACACAATCCAATCCTTCCACGTCATCCATATAATGGCTGAAAGGGAATCCCATGGTGTCGCCAATCTCATAACTCAGTATGGAAGAACCGAGTTTTATGATCTCTGACTTGGAAAAACTGGTCTTGATCATGGGGAATACTTTATCCATAATTCTGCTTAACTGACCAAGACTGGCGCCTTTGGCTTTCTCAACGATCTTGCTGATCACAAGTCTCTGTCTCTGAGTTCGTTTGAAATCCCAGCCGGCCGTATAACGGATACGTGCATAGGAAGTTGCCTGCACACCGTTTAAGGTATAAACCCCCGGATTATCCGGATCAAGCGGCTCGAAGGATTTTCCGGTATAGTCGGATACACTGACACAATAATCGTTCATAAATACGATCTCATCGTGTGTCAAATCGATATCGATTCCGCCCAGTTCATCGACCACCTCTACCAGCGCATCGAAGTCAATGGCAACATAGTCGGCAATATTCAGATCCAGGTTTTTGTTCATCATACTCAGCATACCTTCCGGTCCAAAATATGCGTATGCTGCATTCGCCTTGTTGTACATACCGTTACCCTCGTCATCCTGTCCGATACGAAGATATGTATCACGATACAGAGACACCAGATTAACTTTTTTGGTATCATTGTCAATACAGGCGATGATCATGGTATCGCTGTTGTTATGCTCCAGGTCGCCGTCCGCCGGATTCATACCAACCAGTGCAATCAGCTGATATCCCTTTGCCACCTGAGTTTCCACAACCTCCTCATTTATTTCCACCTTGGAAAGATCGAAATTCGTATCCTGGGTCACATCCAGTTTTTTATTAATCTGAGCATAAACAAACAGACCGGCTACCAGTACCACCAGGATCAGCAACTCAAAAATAAATAAAATCTTTGCCGCTCTTCTCTTTTTTCTTCTGCGTTTTTTCTGATTCTTTGCCATCGTAATCCCCTTAAGTCATTTCATCAATATGCATTTTTATTTACGAATCCCCGGAACACCGTAAGGAAAAGGATCTTGATATCCAGTCCGATGCTCCAGTTTTCAATATAGTATAAATCGTATTCGATTCTCTTTCGAATCGACGTATCACCTCGATAACCGTTTACCTGTGCCCAGCCGGTCAGCCCCGGCCGAACCTGGTGTTTTACCATATATCGGGGTATTTCTTCCTGAAATTTTTCAACAAAGAAAGGCCGTTCCGGTCTTGGACCCACAAGACTCATGTCACCTTTCAATATATTGAACAATTGTGGCAATTCATCTATACTTGTCTTTCGCATAAACTTTCCGAATTTTGTCACTCTCGGATCGTCTTTTACCGTCCATGCTTTCTTTTCCGCCTGTTCGCTCTGCACCACCATAGATCGAAATTTATACATCTGGAAAGGTCTGTTGTGGAGGCCCACCCGCTCCTGTCTGAAAATCAACGGTCCAGGCGAGGTCAGCTTGATCACGATCGCTGAAACCAGCATAACCGGAGAAAACAGGACAATACATACCAGAGATCCGGCAATATCCATCAAGCGCTTCACTGCAGCAGGGAAGGTATTTGACAGAGGAACATACCGGATGTTGATGACCGGCAGTCCCAGAATATCTTCGGTATACGGTTTTGTAGGTATGATATTGTTGTAATCCGGAATAAATTTTGTATGGACACCGGATTTCTCGCAGAGCGCCACAATCTCTTCCAGTCTGAAGTATTCATTCAGTCCCAGGGTAATCGCGATCTCATCCAGACGGTTCTCCGGAAGAATCACCATCAGATTATCGATCCGCCCCAGCACCTTGATTCCCTTATAGGTTGTCCCGGCAGGCACCGTATCATCCAGGATACCGCGAATGTTGTAGCCCCACTGGGGATTCACAAGGATACGGTCAATGTATTCTTCCGCTGCTCTGCTGTATCCCACCAAAAGGATATGTTTCTGATTCAGTCCGCGCTTTCTCATATCCTTTAATACGGTGCGAATCAGATTTCTTGCCAGGATATCCAGAGACAGATTCAGAATATAAAAGAATGCCAACGCCCATCTGGACAGATTAATGTCTTTTACCACAAAGGAGAGAGACATGAAAATCAGCATGCCCAGCGTGTTAGCCTTGAACAGATTCCAGATTTCCAGTCTCCGGCCCTGCATCCGTTTCGGTGTGTAGAGATTAAAAGCGGAATAGAGGATCAAGAATCCCGGCACCATAATAATCAGGGGCCTCATATATTCCCCAAATGTATATGCCCAGATGACTTCCTCAAAAATGCCGCTCTTAAACTTCAGCCACCAGCCTGCTATATAAGAAATAATGATAATAATCGCATCAATTATGACGTGGAGACGATTAAAATACTTTTGATTATCTTTAATCAATTTTTCTCACCTTTCCACATTTTCGCATTGGTCTTAACATTACTACTATACAATATCTTGTGCAGGCAAGCAAGTTTTCTTTCAAAAAAATAAATATGAATTTTCTATAAATATCCATTTATCTGCATAGACGCCGGATCATATTAATCCACAGTTCCAGCTGGATCCGGCCATAATTTTTCAGATGACCCGACCGGAAAGGAACCTTTTTCCCTTCATTTTTCCCTTTTCTGCAAAGAAGAAATCCTCTTCCGATCCCAAGAATATATTCCTTCCCAAATCCTTTTGACAGGAAAAACAGGCTTTTAACCAGAAATCCGGCCAAAAAGAACGGTATATTGAGAAGGATCTGCAAAAGCGGCATATTTTTATAAATCAGATATATGCTGTTCCGGGAAGAATACCGTGTCTTAAACAGATTGTATACAGAGCCGCTGGAAGCACTGCCCACATGATATACCACCGCAGATGGAGCATATCGGTTTCTGTAGCCATAGATCCTGGCCCGATAGCCGATATCCGCATCTTCCAGATAGGCAAAATGATTTTCATCAAAACAGCCGATCTCATCCAGAATCCGTTTGCGATAGATTGCCGCTCCTGCACAGGAAAAGAAGATATCCTCCTCCCGGTCATATTTTTCCGACGGAGCACCTTTTCCACGGGCAAAAGCCCAGCCAAGTGCGCAGTAAAAATCCCCCGCATCGTCGATCCGATTCCGGTCATTGTACTGCAGCATTTTCGCGCTGCAGGAAAAAATCCGGTCATCTTTCTCAATGGAATCATACAGCTCTTCCACAAAGGTTTCGGTTGCCTGGGTATCGTTGTTCAAAAGAAGCACATAAGGGGAGGTGCTTCTTTTGATCCCCTCATTGACAGCACCGCAAAACCCTGTATTTTCTCCCATTTCCACCAGGATGACTTCCGGATATTTGTCCCGGACCAACTCCATGCTCCCATCGGCAGATCCGTTATCGATCAGCAGGATCTCCACATCTCTCATAGTCTGCTTTCTCAGGGAATCCAGGCAGGTCTCCACATATTTTATTCCGTTGTAATTCGGTATGACAATGGATACCTTTGACATAATCCGTTCTCCTATCTGGCCCGAAGGGAATAATTCCACTTGGACAGAGATAAATTCTTATTATAGTAGGGATCACCCTTTTTCAGCAGTTTCTCCCATCGGGTGCGCATAAACTCGATCTCACACTGAAATCTGCGCACTTTTTCCTCTGAGTCTTCCGTTCCGCGGCTCTTCGACTCATAGTGGTACAGTTCCACATAGGGATCATAGACCACCAGATACCCCGCCTCATTGGTTCGAAGACACAGATCCACATCGTTAAAAGCCACCGACAGCTGTTCCTCAAAACCGCCGATTTTTTCAAACACTTCTCGTTTCATCATCATGCAGGCTGCCGTAACGGCGCTGTAATCCATCTGAAGAGATGCTTTATGGAGATAGCCGCTGCGCTCACCCGGCATATTCACAAACATGTGCCCGGCAATTCCGCCTATTCCGATGACTGTACCAGCATGTTGAATCGTTCCGTCCGGATACAGAAGTTTCACCCCGGTGATCCCCACTTCCGGACGCAGACAGTTGCCCACCAGCTCTTCCATCCAGTCATCGGTCCGCACTTCCACGTCGTTGTTTAAGAACAGCAGAAGCCGGCCATTGGCATGTTTGACTCCAAAATTATTGATGGCGGAGTAGTTAAACTCGCGTTCCCATGTGACCACGCGGATTCTTTCATCTAATTTCAGTTCCTCATAATAATCAAAAGTCTCTTTTGTGGTACTATTGTTCTCGATGATAATAATTTCATAGTTCTCATACTTTGTTTTTTCTCTTATGGAGCCAATACAAAGCTTCAGAGATTCCTTCTGATCTTTATTGGGGATCAAAATAGAAACCAACGGTTTTTCCGTCAGCGGATAGGTCACCCGGTAAAAGCCCAGATCTTTTTTCAAAGATACCTCACCGGCTTGTCCCCGTGCGCGCAGATGGGCCTCGATCGCCCGTTTTCCCGCCTCATAGGCATACATTTTGCTTACCGGATTGTCCGCTGTCGATGCCTGATGGGTTCTCCAGTGATAAAGGATCTCCGGCACATGGTACACTTTCTTCGCCGCGTCCGTGCAACGGAAAATGAAATCATAATCCTGAGCTCCGTCATACTCCGGCCGAAAACCGCCTACCTGTTCAATCAGAGCCCGTTTCACCACAAAGAAATGGCAGATATAATTGTTGGACCGCAGAAGATCCAGATTATAGTCCGGTTTCAAATGTGGCTGAAAATGCTCGGACAGATCCGCACGCACTTTATCCTCGTCCGTGTAAAGGGCCTCGATATCGTCATCTTTTTCCAGCGCTGCAGCCATCTCATACAGCGCATTGGGTGCCAACAGGTCATCGTGATCCAGAAGCCCCACAAAGTCACCGGCAGCCATAGCCAGCGCTTCATTGGAATTCTCTGCAATGCCAGCATTTCTCTCAAGATTTTTTACTATTATTCTGGGATCCTTTCGTACGTATTCATCCAGAACTGCCGCCATCTGCCCGTCATCCGGACTTGCATTGGCAATGCACAGTTCCCAGTTTTCATAGCTTTGGTTCTGTACCGATTCGATCATCTGACGAAGGAACAGCTCCGGAGTCCGAAAAGCCGGTACCACAATGCTGAAACAATAAGCTTTCTGAAACCGGTGTTTCTTCTGTTTCTCCAGCGTTTCTTCGGTGGGGCGGTATTTTTCATACCACGGGCCATAGGGCACTTCCTCCGGTTCCATCCGTTCCCGAAGGCGGATCATGAACTCCTTCAGGCCGAAATGTTTCAGATATCGAATTCCCTTCTTGATATTATACGGTTTGATTTTTTTCAGATATTGAAGCCATTTACCGGAACTCATTCATTTTCTCCTAATACTCTGTAAACGATTTTAATGCCTGCACGACTTCCTGTGCCTCTTCCATTTTCAGGCTGTAGTACATGGGCAGCCGCATGAGCCGTTCACTTTCTTTCGTTGTGTAGATATCCTCTCCGTGGAAACGGCCAAATTTCAATCCTGCTTTCGCGGAATGAAGGGGTATGTAATGGAATACACTCAAGATTCCCCTCTCTTTCAGGTAATCGATCAGTTTTGTCCTGGTTTCCAGATCCCGGACTTTTATGTAATACATATGGGCATTGTGTGTGGCATACTCCGGCACAAACGGACGCCGGATGGCTCCTTTTTCTTCCAGCTCCGCCAATTCTTCATGGTAATAATTCCAGACAGCCAGCCGTTTTTCATTAATTCTTTCCGCCTCTTCCAGCTGCGCCCACAGATATGCCGCATTGATGTCACTGGGCAGGTAGGAAGATCCATAATTGACCCAGCTGTATTTATCAATCTGACCCCGGAAAAACTTACTTCTGTTCGTACCTTTTTCCCGCAGGATTTCCGCCGGTTCCAGATAAGAATCATCCTGGAACAGAATCGCACCGCCTTCTCCCATGGAATAGTTTTTTGTCTCGTGGAAACTGTAGCATCCGAAATCACCGATGGTGCCAAGGGCCCGGCCTTTATAATAGGCATTTACCCCCTGTGCGGCATCCTCAATCACTTTCAGACCATGTTTTCGCGCAATGGCCATAATCTCATCCATGGCACAGGACACACCGGCATAATGGACCGGAACGATTGCCTTTGTCTTTTCCGTAATAGCAGCTTCGATTTGTGTCTCGTCAATATTCATCGTATCCGGTCGGATATCCACAAAAACACAGGTGGCACCCCGAAGGACAAACGCATCTGCCGTGGACACAAAGGTGTAGGACGGCATGATTACTTCATCACCCGGCTGGATATCAGACAGATAAGAAGCCATCTCAAGTGCATGGGTACAGGACGTGGTCAAAAGGAGTTCTTTCGAGTGAAAGTGTTCTTTCATCCACGCTGAACATTTTTTCGTGAAAGGACCGTCCCCGCAGATCATACGGTTCTGCTCCACAGCTTCTTTGATATATTCCGTTTCTTTTCCCACAAAAGGCGGGCGGTTAAAATCAATTCTCACTTTTTATTTCTCCTCTTTTGCATCTCCACCGTTCCACTGGGCATTAATGGTCTCGCGCACCACATACTGGGGAGTTTTATTGATATTCAAAATCAGTTTTCCGATGTATTCCCCGAGAATACCAAGCATAAGAAATGTTATGCCAAAGAGCACCAGCATGGCACACATCAGAGAGGACCAGCCTATGGCAACGGTTGGATCAATCAGTTTTCGTATGAGCACGACCAGAGCACCCACAAATCCTGCACCGGAGAACAGCATACCAAAAAATGTGGCAATACGCAAGGGTACCGCGGTGTAGTTCAGGCAGGACATAAACTGTTTCAGCCCGCGGCGGAAATTGTAATTGGATGTTCCCACTTCCCGCTCAAAATGTTCCACTTCAATATCCACAATATTGTGGGTGGTGCGGAAGAATAAAAATTGCAGGAACACATTGCTGCCTTCATATTCCAATGCCTTGTCAATCACATACCGCCTTGCCAGCCAGAAACTGCTCATCTGAATATCACGGGGCTGATCCGTCAGCGCCCAGAGCAGATGACGGCTCACCGCACTGGTCAGGTTTTTGAACCAGCCGAATTTTCTCTGACGAAAGACACCAAATACCACATCGTATCCTTCCTCCATTTTTTCCAGAAACTGCGGGATCTGATCCGGATGGTTCTGAAGATCATCATCCATGCCGATCACAGCTTCTCCATGAACATAGTGAAGCGCCGCCATCATAGCATTGTGCTGACCAAAGTTTTTCGCCAGGTTCACGCCGATTACATTGGGATATTTCTTAGCAGCCCTCTTGATTGCCTCAAATGTCTTATCTTTGGAATAATCATTGACAAGGACCATTTCACATTCATAGCCATCCAGACTCCGAAATGTCTTCATGGTCTCTTCCACTACCCGCTCAATGGTTCCTTCCGAATTATAGCAGGGTATAATTATCGATATCAGCATTTTACTCGTCCTCCAATACCAGATGTATGCCTGCAAGAATCTCTCTCAAACGGGATTCGCATACTTCCAGACTTTCTCCTTTCAGTATTATCTGACCGATCCGGTCTCTTCCGTTTTGATAAGGCCGGACCGAATCCCCCGGTTCAATGTTAAATGACAGATCTTCAATATCATCTGCTGCCGGATTTTCATTTATGATCTCTTTTACCTTTCCGGCCCGGTCAGACATCAGGGTATGGGTCAGATTGGGTACTCCCTGCTCTTTTTTGCAAAAGCCCCCGGAAACGTCCTCGCCCAGCGCCAGTCTTACAATGGTCTCATAGTAGTTCAGATCATAATAGATTCCTACCATTTCCGCAATTCCGGTGGCTCCGGAGCGTCCGGTGAGTTCGATCACATATACGTTATCGCCGCGCATGATCATATCACAGTTCACCGGGCAGTTATCAAGGTCCAGAGCGCGGATTGCCTTTTCCACCTGATCGCAAATCTGAGTACCGAGCCGCTTAAGATGACGAAAAGGCACCGAATGGCCCACCGGTGTGGGGGTATCTCCCTGAAATGCCTCAATATTATTGGGCAGCTGATACAAAATCTGTCCGTTCTGTATCATGGCTTCTACTCCGAAGATCTCACCCTGAATAAATTCCTCGATCAGGCAGTAATCCTTCCCTGTCTGTTCCATGGTCTTTCTAAAATTGAAACGGGCCTCTTCCTTGGTGTTGCTGCGGTAAATACCGCGGCTGCCCATGAGATCCACTGCTTTTATAATAACCGGAAAAGGCAGACGGTTCATGGCCGCTTCCAGTTCTTCTTCACCGGAGATCCGATAAAAGGCAGCGGTCTGAACTCCCGCCTTTACAAGGGCTTTTTTCATCTCCCATTTATTGGATGCTTTTACTGCGGCTTCTCGTTTCGGCCCGGGCAGTCCCAGTGCTTCACTCACAGCTCCGATGGATGCCATCCCCAGGTCCAGACTGCAGGTGGCGATCCCGTCAATATTCAGCTTTTGGGCAGCCTGCACCACAGCTTCCGGATTTGATATATCCACGTAACATGCTTCATCGGCATAATCAAATCCGCTGTAATTTCCCGGTATGGATGCCGCTATGGTCCAGGCACCGAGTTTTCGCGCTGCTTGATACAGCGGAATCTGAGAATAGCTGGCTCCCAGAATCATCAGTCGTTTTTTCATGAATCCTCATTCCTCTATATAAAGATATTGGGGTCAAAAGCATTTGACTCCATGATGCCTTTGGATTTTTCCGCGCTTGCGCTCCCAAAGTCATAATTTTTCATGCAAGCATGAAAATCATGACCTTTTGACCCTGGCATCATATAAATCAGGTACTATGCTCCAAAAAATCAAAATACAGCGGGGTTCCTCCCGTGTGCAGAAACAGTATATTTTTTCCGCTTATCCGCTCGTTTTCCAGATGTTCCAACATTCCCCGAAATCCCTTACCCGTGTATACCGGATCAAGAGCAATTCCATTTTCTTCATACATACGGAGAATCACCTGTTCGATTTTGTCATCATATAACCCATATCCGCCCAAAAGGCCTTCATCGGTAAAATGAATCTGCCGGTTCCAGTTTTCCGGCAAGATCAGTCCTTTTTTGTCACAATATTCGGAAATATTCTGCTCAATCACCTCATATCCCCGTGCTTTTTTTCGGCTGACGGAGATACCCACCACAGCTGGCCCCTGCCTTTTGAAGATACGGGCAGCTGTCAGTCCGGATTGAGTCGCATTGGTGGAAGATGCCAGAAAAATATAGTCAAATTCAATACCCATTTTCCTCTGCTGTTTCAGAATCTCATCGTATACCCGGACATAGGATTCCATAGGTACCGACTCGTTTCCCCGACCTAATTTGTTTCCGTAAATATAATAGGGCCGGTATCCCTGCTCCTCCAGCGTATCCATGGCTTCCTGCACTGCTTCCGCAATATTGCTTTTGCCGCAGGGTACCGGAATGGCTCCCATCTGACGAATCAGCTTTCCGTTGCCGCAGTCGCCTTCCTTAAGGTCATCCTGATTATACACCATAAAACAGGGAATTTTTTCCCGTTTGCAGGCAGCCGAAAGAATCCGGCACAGATTGGAATGATAATTGCCGTAAATAATCATGCTGTCGCAGTTTTTCTTTTCCATATCGCTGAGAAAGGCATTTGCAAAACGAACTTTATTACCGCCGAAAGAAAATCCCAACAGATCTTCCCGTTTCATATATATTCGATTTTTGCAGGATTCCCAACCGTAGATCTCCTGAATTGGAGTTTCCCACTCCGGGATGAGTTTCACAGGAGGCCGCATGTGAAGTACCTGCTGCATTTCTTCCATAGTGTCGGTCTGAAGAATGTAAAATCCATAGCGGCTTCCGCTGTCCGTCACAGGATGTTCCTCCATCCCTTCCGGCTCCTGAACATAGCGGAACGCTTCCGGTTTTTTCTGTTTTCGGTATTCCATGCACGTTATATCATCCCGACTGAGAATAAAACGGATGGCAGATACTTTTTTATGCACATGTTCCGTAAGTTCCGGTCGTTCACCCACTGCGGTCTGGATCACCATCCTGACAAAATCCTGGCCGGTTGACAGGGGGACCAGATCTGACCCGATACAGTCACCGCCCATGCGGGAGCCAATTTCAATAATGTGGACATTTCCGTCTTTGTCAATACGGAACTCCGCATGGGATGCTCCGTTTTTGATTTCCAGCGCATCCAGCCCTCTTTTGATCTCGCAGATGCACTTCTGTTCCATCTCTTCACTTAAGGGTGCCGGCTGTAAATGCCCGGTTTCAATATAATGGGGACTTCCGGTGGTGAACTTCTTTGTTATGGCAAGGCAGGTATGTTCTCCCCGATAACTGATGGTTTCCATACTATATTCACTGCCCTCCAGATAGCCCTCCACAATGGCCTTTTTCTCAAAAGACTGGTCTACTGCCTTTCGGATGGCTTCCGCAAGCTGTTCCGGTGTTGTAACCTTCGTGATAGCACGGCTGCCCGAGCGGTCCGTAGGCTTTACGATCAACGGAAAGGGAAGCGTCAGTCCATGAAGTTCTTCCATGCTCTCTGCTTTTCGGTAAAATGGTACGGAAACTCCGGCCATTTCAAAGGCATGGCGCATGGATGCCTTATTCGTCGATTTTTCTATGCAGGAGAGATCGTTTCCCGGAAGATCCAGGGCTGCCGCCAGTTTTGCCACAGTGATATTGGCCAAATCGGAACCGATCGTGGCGATTCCATCCGGTTTTATTTTTTTGCATATTTCCAGAATTTTATCCACTTCCACGATGCTGACCGGGTAAAAACAATCTGCCGTGCTCTCACCCACCGCACCGTCTTTCCAAGCAAATACGTGGGTCTCATAGCCCATTTCCTTTGCCTTTAAAATCAGTGGATTCTGAAATTCATTTGCTCCGATTATAACCAGTTTTTTCATAAGTAACTCCTTAAAGCGTTTTCCGCTTTCTGTTCTTAAGCCGGACAGTGATCCAGATTGCAGCCGTGCACAGAACAGACAAAATACTTCCGGCAACACCTGCCGCAAATCCGGGACATTTAAATACCATCCGGATCTCATGATCACCATCTTCCAGACAAATGCCGGAGAATCCGTAATTGACCTGATGAATCGCCTGCTCTTCTCCGTCCACATAGGCATGCCATCCGTTCTCATAGGGGATCGGCAGCATCAGGATACCCTTTTCAGATACATGGGCGGTTCCGGTCACCACGCTGTCTTTTTCACAAGCTTCAAAAGCTATGCCTTCACTTAAGGATGTTAGATTTCCGGTTTCTGCTGCTGTATCAGCACTTTCCGGGATTTTTCCATTTTCCCCACTGATCCGGGAATCAATGATCTCCGGCTCCAGTGTAATTTCTGGAACCGTATCACAGAGGACATACCCCGACAACAAAGCATCTTTGTCGATCATATCCGCATGTTTTTCATAGTCTTCCGTGCGGATGGCCGATGTGTAATACTTGCCCGCATCAGCCGTATTGCGATTTCGATAAACATAGATATCACCAAACTGTTTTACCGGCTCGTAACCGGGCACGGGAAAATCTGACTTTTTTGACAGCACATATTTCACATGGCAAAAAGAGGCCGGAATGGTGTGATTGATACTGCCCGCGAAGCTGTAATGATTCTGGTCAACCACCTGCAGCTCCGGCCAGAATTCCGAAAGGAAACGGACCGTATTGGTGTTTAATGTGGAATTGTATGTGCTGACTCCCGAATAATTCTGTGCCAGCGAATTCAGCGTGGAGTGCGGTTCATCGATGGTATAGTCCTTTTCCACGCGGTAAAAGGATTCATCCGTCTCCTTAAGATATTCCAGTGCCGCTTTTACAGACGGGCTGTATAGCTCGTTGAAATATTCCGTTGATGTCTTTGTCAGTGTCACTCGCTGTGAGGTATAAGAATACCAGGCATCCAGAACCATAGATGCCGCAAGGGCCAGAGCCAGTGCTCCCATTGACAGATCCCGCAGCTTTCCCTTCAGCCACACCGATCCTCCCAGACAGGCTGCCATACCCACAGCCACAATACCCAGGCAAACAGCAAGCGTTCTGTCTTCGGCTATAAAGATACGGCCATATTCAAAGGCCACCGGCAGCAGCGTGAGAATCAGCAGTATCGAGCATATCTTTTTGTGTTCCAGAATCTCATTCAGTGCATATGCCATGATCCAGGCAAAAAAAGGCATACACAAAAAGGTATGTCGGGAAAACGGATAAGAAAATCCGTTAAAGATCAGACTCCCCGCCGGAATCAGCAGCACAAAAGCACACAATAACAGACTGACTGCAAGCAGTATTTTCTGTTTCCGGCTGTAATCTTTTCCCCGAAAAACAAAATATAAAAACTGAACGCCGGCAAACAGCAGCAGGACAGACAGGTAGACATTGGGATCCTCATAATAGTTCAGATATCCCGAATAATCATTGATCCCCTGCAGATTGCCGGACAGAAAATGTTTCATTAACGATGCATAGTAGGCTCCATCATAAGGTTTCAATGCCCCCAGAATCCTTTCCGCCAGAGACCCTCCTCCCACTCTGCCGGAAACCCCGAAAATCAGGCTTGCGCTGGGCAGAAGCTGGAAAAGTCCCATGCCAATTCCCAGAAGCATAGACCCGTATATTTTCCCGATTTTCACCAGACTGTTTTTACACAGTATGCGGTCTTTCCATGCAGCCCGGAACAGTACGTAAAAACCCAGCACCAAAAACTGCATATAGCTGAAATACAGGGTACAGGCGCAGCTTACCGCGCACAGCACCGTAAGATACAGCAGCCATATCGTTTTACTGAATGATTTTTCCGCCGCCATCAAAAGGAGCGGAAATAAAATCACAATCGTACCAAACTGGTAGTGCTGTCCCCAGACAACCATGTATCCGCAAAGAGCATAGGCATAAGCCGATAGCAGCTTGCTGCGCTCAGACAGAGCAAAGCACGATAAAAAGCCATAAGATGCCAGTCCGGCCAAAAGGATCTTTGCGATCTGAAGCCAGACCATAATCCCGTATATCTGTTCGACGCCTGCCAGCACTCCGTACAGACACACCAGAATCACAAAGGGATCATACAGACTTAAGGAATACATATTTACGCCAAAACCGTTGTTAAAATCCCACAGAGAAAAACTTCCTTCTTTTATGTGATGAATGATTGTCTGGTACTGCATCATGTACTGGTCATAGGTATCTGCCCCGATGTCCATAAACACAAAGAACTTTCCGCCAAACAGATAATCTTTGAAAATCAACAGACAGGACAGGAACAGAATTCCCGAAAGCAGCAGCATTGACCTTTTATTCCCTTTTGTTTCGCCCATTCTTCCTACCTTTATCTTTCAAAACCTTTGAGTACTTCGAGATAACGGCTAAGTGCATCCTGCCAGGTGGGCAGACGGTCAAATCCGTGCTCCGTCAATTTCTTTTTCTCCAGACGACTGTTGAATGGACGAAGCGCTTTTGAACCATACTCCGCCGTTGTAACCGGCTTTATCTCCACCTTCATGCCGGCCTGCCGAAAGATTTCCCTCGCAAAATCAGCCCAGGAAATATAACCTCCCTCATTGGTTGCATGGTAAATGCCATATTCTTCTTTTTCCAGCATATCCACAACCAGTTTTGACAGATCGTAAGTATAGGTGGGAGTTCCGATCTGATCAGCCACAACGGTCAACATGTCGTGGGTTTTTCCCAGTTTCAGCATCGTCTTGATAAAGTTCTTCCCATTTACACCAAATACCCAGGCAATACGGACAATATAATACTTATCCAGATATTTCCGGACAGCCTGCTCTCCCTCATATTTTGTCTGCCCGTAAACGTTCAGCGGCGCAACCACCGGATCGTCCGGCTCCCAGGGACGGGTTCCCTGTCCGTCGAATACATAATCCGTACTGAAATAAATCATGGGAATATCCAGTTCTTTGCAGACCTTTGCAATATTCTCTGTACCCAGAGCATTGACCCTGCGGCATATCTCCACATTATCTTCTGCCGCATCCACAGCGGTCCAGGCTGCACAGTGTACAACCTTGTCCACATTGGACTCTTTTATCACCCGATCAACTGCAGCGGCATCGGTAATATCCATCTCTTCCACGTCTACGCCCACACCTTCGTACCCGCGTTTTGCAAGTTCATTCATCACATCGTAGCCAAGCTGGCCTTTGACACCTGTCACTAATACTCTCATCGTTTTCCTCCTGTTAGATGCGCTTCAATGAAAAATCCTGGCTGTCCAGCGTTAAATTCGGATTATAGAACGGATCACCATCCCGAAGGATATCCGGCCATCGTTTCTCAAAAGTTGCAATCTCCCGGTTAAAGCGCGCCACTTTTTCCGGGGTATCTTCCAGACCTCTGGATTTGGATTCGTAATGATACAGTTCCGCATAGGGATTGTATACGATCAGATAGCCTGCCTTGCGGAGCTTCATGCAGAAATCAATATCATTGAAAGCCACCTGAAGTTCCTCGCTTAAGCCGCCCACCTCGTCAAATGCTTTCCGTTTTACCATCATGCAGGCAGCCGTGACCGCGCTGTAATCCTGGGCACAGATGATCCGATGGCAATACCCGGTGACGCCTCTTTTCTGCTGTACAAAGGCATGTCCCGCTATACCGCCGAACCCGATAACAACACCTGCATGCTGAATAGTATCATCCTCATAATACAGACGGGCTCCAACCGCACCCACATCACTGCGGGTACAGTATCCCAACAGTTCTTCCAGACAGTCATCGTTGATGATCTCTGTATCATTGTTCAGCAGCAGGAGGTATTCCCCTTTTGCATACTTTGCTCCGAAATTGTTGATGGCAGAATAATTGAAAATGCCGTCCCAGTATACCACATGAACTTTTGGATTTGCGGCTTCCAGTTCTTTGTAATATGCAAATGTTTCCGGCTGATCACTGTTATTTTCTACAATGATAAATTCATAGTTCCGGTATGTAGAGCGTGCTTCAATGGCATCTACACATCGTTTCAGATCATCAATGTGATCTTTATTGGGGATAATAATGGAAATCAGAGGATCACAGTCCCGCAGGAATTTTGTCCGGTACAGGCCAAGATACTCCCCTTTGCTGACTTCTGCCCTAACCCCGATCCGGTCATAGTGATCCTGAATAGCTCTCTGTCCCGCATCAAATGCATATAATTTGCTCTCCGGATTTTCCGCGGTAGAATCTTCATGGCTGCGCCAGTGATACAGAATCTTCGGAATGTGGCAAATTTTTTCTGCTCCTGCTTCCTCCACACAGCGGAAGATAAAATCATAGTCCTGCGCTCCATCATACTCGCTGCGCAGCATGCCAACCTTTTCCACGATTTCTCTGCTCGCCACAAACAGATGGCAGATATAATTTACCGTACACAGCAGATCAATGTTAAAATCCGGTTTAAAGTGGGGCTGGAAAAATTTATTTCCATCCATGGACATTTTATCCTCATCGGAATAGATTACCTGCACCTCAGGATGCTCGTTCCATGCTTTCACACACTCGAAAAGTGCATTTGGTGTCAGTTCATCATCATGATCCGCAAAGGCGATAAGATCACCGGTGGCGATCTCAATGGCTGCATTGGTATTTTCGGAAATCTGAAGGGCTTCGCTGTGTGAAACCACTCTGATCCGTTCATCCTTTTCCGCCTGCTTTTTCAGAAGGTCTGCGATAGGCGAGTCAGCTCCGCTTCCGTCAGAGAGACAAAGCTCCCAGTTCGTGTATGTCTGCTCCTGAACAGATGCAATAAGACGAAGCAGATATTTTTCCGGTGTTTTGTACAGGGGCACCACAATGGATATTTTGGGTTTTTTCTCAAATTCTGTATTTTTCTGCTTTTCCAGCTCTTTTTTCGACGGCAAATGCTTCAGAATCCATTTTTCATAGGGAATTGCCTTCGTGGAGGCTGATGTTGCTTTTGCAATGATTTTTCTTGCAAACGCAGCCACTCCCTGTGTTTTCAGATAACGCATTCCCTTATCTGTATATTTGCCGAGCTTTTTTCTCAAAATTACAGTTTTCCTGAGATGAATCACATGAACGGATTTTTTCTCGCCTGCATAGAACACCAGATAGAGCACTTTGCCGGACACCTGAGGTACCTCAATGAAAAATCCGCTCTTATCTTTATTCTCTATTTCATGAAACAGCTGATTCACGTCCACTCGGTCTGTCCGAAGGATGTCGCAGGAAATGGGCTGCTTTTTCTCATCAAACAGCCGGATCCGAACCGGTTTCTTTGCAATGGCCCAGCCGCGAATTTTCAGATGGCCCTGATGAACCAGTTCTTCCTCAATGAAAAACTGCGGTTTTCCCATGCGTTTTTCCAGTTCCTTTGCAGGGACAGAGAACCAGCAGATCTTTTTCTCTGAAGTATCGGCATAAACCGTAAGTTTTTTATATTGTTCCAAAGACTCAGGCAGCTGAATCGAAGCGGTAATCCGCTCTCCCCGTTCCAGATCCATATCCTTGAAGCGCTCCATGGCGCTAACCACATCCTGCTGTTCAATTGTTACTTCAAGTTCTTTCTTATCCAGAAACACCTGCATTTTTGCATCTTTCTGCCAGGTTCCCTGAAGAATATAGCACCTTGGATCTACCAGGTGAAATCGGTCCCGGGTAACTTCAAATATTTCCTTCGCCATTTTTTTCCTCTTTCCTCACCTACTGCTTTTTGCCAAATACATGTTTTACCTTGTTAGCCGCTTTCCAGGTCTTGGAATTCACCACTGTCTCGTAAGCTTCCCGCCACACTCCTGTCTGGCGCTCCTGCTCCTTAAGCAGGTCTTTCAGAATATCCTGCTGTTCTTTTTCCTTTTCCAGTTCTTTTTCCAACTTCTGGATCTTTCCGGCCATCAGCGCATTGGCCTGGCTGGCATCCCGCCAGCTCTTTTCCGCAAAGTCCAGTGTCTCATTGACTTTTTTCAGTTCTTCCAGACACTGCTCCAAACTTTTTATTTCTATATCATTCCGTTCTTTTTCTTTCATAAAATTACTCCTGACTGCTGTCCTTTTCAATCCACTCTTCGCCCGCCGTCAAATCATCCGTCAAAAGGCGGTGCCGCACGATCACATGGTAGCTGGGACCATATTTTCGGAAAAGCTGCCGGTTATTCTCACGAAGCATGTAATCCTGATTTGTGATCGGAACCGAAGTGTACCGGTCGCTGTATGCGATTCCCGTATAGAACTTAAGATGCTGTAGCACCAGCGGAAGCACCATAAGCGCCAGTTCCTCATCCAGGCCTTCCATATAAGCCGGGAGTTCGGACATCAGAGTTCCACGGATCCAGAAACTGCCGCCGAAAGGCATCAGCGGATTTTCTTCCTGATTTACGTTGACCGTAACAGCTTTGCCGTCCAGGTATTCTTTTACCTCCAGGAATCTGCCGCACCAGTTGCTCTGGGTTTTTGCAAACAGGCTGCCATGGCGCGGAATCGGCGGAATACACATACCCATCCTCGGATTCTTTTCAAAAAACTGCAAAAGATTGCCGCAAATATTCCGGTTTCCATACAGATTGTCCCAGTCACCTTTCTGCCAGGAAATCTCATTGCTGTAAGGCTGCTTCTTATTAAAATCACGCAATCGGGCCACACCCACGTAATCGTAGGAACAGTCTTTCAGATCTTTGGCTGCCGCAAGAAGCGTCTCTGTATAAGACTCTGTCTCTAACGGATAAATCTTTATGTTTCCTTTTTCTTCCCACATTTTACTGATTTCTGTACAGTTTTCTTTCTTCCCATACAGGTGAACGTCTGCCCACTCCGGCATAGAAGCCAGATACCTGCGGTAAAAGAACGGGTGCTTTGCATCGTCCGCAATAAGGACGACAGCAACCTTTTTATTCCAGGCAAAATCCGTGTGGTATGATTCCAGCATATAGTTCAAATGCAGGCTGCGGTGAATGGCCGTAAGGTTTTCCAGACGCAGTATGTTGTCCCAGATCAGATTCAGATCATAGAGATCATGCTCCATGAGATAGTCATAGGCTTCTGTGGTCGCCTCCCCGCAGGTGTTTAGAAGAAAGTCGTCATAACTGGTAAAAAATGACCTTCTCTTGATCACCGGGCAGCGACGATTCTCAATGGCATCCCGGGCAGCGAACATAACCGGATAGTAAAATACTCCTTCCAGATCGGAGGTATCCATATACACATCCCAGGTAAAACCAAGATCCGAAAATACTTTTGTGAAAATTGCCTCATAAGTACAGATGGCTTCTGTATAATTTGCCGGGTTTTTTCGATTTATCATAAAATCCCGGTACTGATAACTCATAAAGAGAGATCTTCGAACCACAATCAGGTGAGACTGCAGATGTTCCGGCAGATATCCGTAGGGAATCTGCCCGAAAGGATCCGGCTCGACTTTGTGATGTTTTGTCACGCCCCAGAAATCCACATCTTTTTCCGCCATTGCATCAAACATTTCAGAAAACGGATACAGAGGACCGAAAAAGGTATAATTCATCATGACGATCTCATCGTATTGTTCCAGCTGCTTCCATCCAAGGTAAAAGAGGCCTTCACGGTATCCGCCCAGGTCAAAACCGACATTCGCCCTGCACAGGACTTCATCCGAGCAGTCCTGCAGTTTCTTCAGGCTTTTCCGCTCAATATATCCGTTGCAGACAACCAGCAGATAATCGACGCTCTTTTTCAGATCATTCAGCATGTAAGAAATATAGTCGTCAACAATTCCCTGCTTATCAAAGTAGAGAAACAATCCACAACGTTTTACATTACCCTTTTCCAACTTCATTCTTATTTATTCTCCTACTTTTATCCCTTCCGGACTGAGCTTAGATACTTCCCCAACCAGTTCCCGGAAAGATAAGTCATCGCCAAATTTCTTCATTTCCGCTTTCACAAATTCACGGTTCAAAAATTCCCAGTTGTCCAGCTCAATTCTGGCAAAAGAATCCGCCATGACCCAGGCGGGATAGTATCCTTCCCATTGTGAGCAGAATGGATATAGCCGCTCGATCGCGTGCAGAAGGGTCGCATCATCATCGATGGGTTCTTCCGGATAATCTTCGTACTCCCAGTCATAATCAAAAATTGCTTTCAGTGCCTGAGGCCGGAACCAGAACATGGCTCCCAAAGATGCCGCCGGTTCTTTTTCTTCCGTAATATCCACATGGATTCCCAGTTTCTGTGCCCATTCCTGAGTAAGAGGAAAATTTTCGCCCCACTCACCCTTTCCTGTGATGGGATAATACGGACCGTGATTCGGAATGGGAGGCTCCAGCATGCCGAGCAGAGGTTCCTCCTCAAAGGTCGCGATAATATTTTCTACATAAGTTTTATTTTTCAGCATGTTTTCAAAACATTTATAAGCCCAGGATGCACCCAAAGACATAGGGGTTACCTGAGTAACTTTTTTGTCATGCATTTTGCAGACCAGATCATAATTGAAAACAACATCCTTCACCGCTGTCAGAAAGGCTCCCACATCCCGTCCCCGGTTTCCGATCACACGGATTTCCGTTTTATACGGGAAATTCTGAAATACCTGCTCCACATTTTTCTTCTTTTGCTCCGTAGGCACGGTAATAAACACATCGGTGCCTTCCGGCATATTTTCTGCATAGGCCCGGCACATTTCAGCCTGATCTTCATAATAAATATGCATGGTAAGAGCAATCTTTTTTATGGTATTCTTTCTTTTTTTCGGAAATCTGGCAGAAAGAACATAATTCAGCTGCATCCGTTTTTTGATATCTGCCATATTGCAGGTGCGGAGCAGATTCTTCCAAATGAGCGTAACATCATAGTCCAGCTCCCCTTCCATATAATCCAGCACGTCCCGGGCCGAATCACCGCTGCTGACAGCGAGCACATCGCCGTAATCCACACGGAAGATATCTTTTCTGATGATCGGACACTTTTCTTCCTCCACCAGATACCGCGGAAAATCCCGGAATGGGTCATCCGTATATCCCGCAAACGCTTTCACCGAAATGTATTCGCCAAAAGCAAATCCCTGCTTTTTCAAATATTCCTGCAGTGTGCTGCAGACGGATTCATCCTGGATCCGATCACCGGACAGAACCGCCTTCTCAAAAACAGATTTCCGAAGCACCAGAAAAGATGGCGTACCTGCATCCAGCACACTCCAGAAGTCCACATCCCGGTCTGCCATGGTTCCAAACATCCCGGTCAAAGGGTACACCGGTCCGTAAAAGGCATCCTCACACAGAATAACCTCGTCATAGGTTTTCAGTTTTTCCGAGCCAACATTTTTCACGGTTTTGAGAAACAGCGCAGTCATATCTTCCTGCTGACTCTGATACACCACCTGATCCGAAACGGCTTCCAGCCTTTCCAGATCTCCGTGCCCAATCCGACCACAGACAACCACCTGCAGACAGCTGCTCACATTTTTTAACGCTTTTAAAAACGTAATAACATATTCGTCTGCGATTCCGTCCTTATCGTAAAACCGGTAAACCGAATATCTTTTTACATTTTCCTTTCCAATTTTCATATCAAACTTTCTCCGGTCATGTTCAGACTATTTACTCTGTTTCTTATATTCTTCCAGGCCGGCCCATTTCTGGTCTTTCTCCGAGATGGTCAGGTCCGCTTCGGTCATTCCTTCCGGCATGGGCCACTGCACACCGATCGCCTCATCTTTCCAAAGGAGACCGCCCTCATCGTTTGGATGATAGAAATCCGTACACTTATAAGCAAATTCTGCATGGTCGGACAATACTACAAAGCCATGGGCAAAGTTTTTCGGAATAAAGAACTGTTTTTTGTTCTCGGCAGACAAAAGTACCCCATACCACTTTCCGAATGTGGGAGAACCTTCTCTTAAGTCAACCGCAACATCAAATACTTCCCCACTGACCACACGAACCAGTTTATCCTGAGGAAAATTGATCTGAAAATGCAGTCCCCGCAGAACGCCTTTTTTTGAACTGGACTGATTATCCTGAACAAATACCTGATCAATTCCAGCCGCTTTATAGTCATTGTAATTATAAGTTTCCATAAAATATCCGCGCTCGTCCCCAAAGACAGTCGGTGTAATTACTTTCAAACCTTCGATTTCACATGTCTCTACTGTTATCTTTCCCATTTTTCTATCCTCTCTATGATCGCTGTGCCAATATTTTCTGAATTTTCTCCGGATTTCCCCAGATGCCCGGCGAATCATACTCCCGATCCGGAAATGCGCCATATTCTAATCGGATATCCAGCTGATTTTCCTTAATAAAGCTTTCTACCTGTTCTGCCAGAGATACCGGTTTTCCGGTACAGCAGTTGATTTCTCCGTCCACTTCGGTCTGCTCTGCCACAGAAACAATCTGCCGCGCCAGCTCCTCAATTCGGATAAAATCATACAGATTTTTTCCGGTAGTGAAGGGAAATGTCTTTTTTCCATCCATGGATGCCTTCAGGATTTTTGCAAAGATCGAATTATTTTTCAGGTCATCGCCCATAATGTAGTATCCGCGGATCCACTGCAGGCATACTCCGTATTTTGCCGCTTCTTCTTTCATGATCTGTCTCAGAGTGTTCTTTGCAATGCCGTACAGAGACAGGGGATTGGTGGGTGTATTCTCATCAATTGCCCCTTCCCAGTAACCGATTTCATGCATACTGCCCATCACAAGAAGCTGCTTCAGGCCGCCTTCCATCATATGTTTGAGAAACAGGTAATGAGCCGGCAGTTCAAGAATATGGCTGTCCGCATTGTGCACAAATCCATTTCTCCACGCCAGATGAATACACACATCCGGTTCCATCATTTCTTTGTAGATCGTCTCACTTCCGGAAAACAGTTCTGCCTTTACCGGAATGGCGCGCTCATCAATATTTGAAAAATTCACATCTGCCGCGTATACTTCATGGCCACGGGACAACAGTTCAGCCACCACATGGGAACCGATGTATCCGTTTGCACCTGTCACTAAAACTTTCATATAATTCACCTTTCTATGCTCTTATAAACCGTTCACAATATCCATCAGGTACTGTCCGTATGCTGTTTTCAGCAATGGCTGTGCCAGCTGTTCCAGCTGTTCTTTGTTGATAAAGCCCCTCTTGTAGGCAATCTCTTCAATACAGGAGATGTACAGACCCTGACGTTTCTGGAATGCGGCAACAAAGTCCGAAGCGTCCAGAAGAGAATCGTGGTTCCCGGTATCCAGCCATGCAAATCCACGGCCCAGTGTTTCTACCCGCAGTGTTCCACGGCGAAGATATTCGTTGTTGACGCTGGTAATCTCCAATTCGCCACGGGCGGATGGTTTTACATTTTTCGCAATTTCCACTACATTGTTGTCATAGAAATACAGACCCGGCACCGCATAATTGGACTTCGGATGTTTCGGTTTTTCTTCAATCGACAGCGCTTTTCCGTTGTCATCAAATTCTACCACACCGTACTGGGTGGGATCTTTTACATAATAGCCGAAAATAGTTGCGCCTTCTTCCCGCTCAGCCGCGCTTTTCAGCACTCTTGAAAAGCTCTGTCCATAGAAGATATTGTCACCCAGAACCAGAGCCACATTGTCATCACCGATGAACTCCTCACCAATGATAAATGCTTCTGCCAGTCCACGCGGTGCCTCCTGGATAGCATAGGACATTTTCAGGCCCAGCTGCTCGCCGGTACCCAGCAGTTCCTGGAACACCGGCAGATCGCGCGGCGTGGAAATAACCAGGATCTCCCGGATTCCTGCCAACATCAGAGTGGACAATGGATAATAAATCATCGGTTTGTCGTAAACCGGTAAAATCTGTTTGGAAACTGCTTTTGTAAGAGGATATAATCTTGTTCCGGAACCGCCTGCTAAAATAATACCTTTCATTTGTAGACCTCCATCTCTATTCTCAATTGTTTTCCTTCGGAACACACCAATTAGCAATACCCCAAATAAGTATTGCCAAAAGATTCCGTATCCGTTTTATCTAAGATATTATAGCATTAACCTCGCATAATCGCAACCTTGAATCCGGTTAGGTTAAATTACGGTAAAATTTTGTAAATGATTGCAGTATAATACCGCCCAATATGTGATGCAAACATACAAATTCGGAGGGCATTTTAAGCCCTCCGAGCGCAGATCTGACAATATTTCATTTTTCGTATTTAATTTAAAGCAGTTTCTTTTACTCCTGGGAAGAAAGATAATCAAAGATAAATCTTGAAATAATCGTTGCGCATTCTGCACGGCTTGCATTTCCCTGGGGTTCCAGATAAGTCTCATTATATTTTCCGGTGATAATTCCGTTTGCATAAGCCCACTGCATGGCCTCTTTTGCATAACCGCTCACTCGGTAACCATCTGCAAAGCCGCTGATATCTGCTCTTGCATCGGTATCACATCCGAGATAGTCTGCATAACGGAACATCATAACTGCCATCTGTTCCCGGTTGATCTTGTCCGCCGGACCGAATTTTCCCGTATTGGAATATCCGGTGATAATACCTGCATCGCTTGCCCACATGATTGCATCAGTATACCAGATGCCATCCCCCACATCCGGGAATTTCGGAGAATATTCTACTTTCGGTTCCCCCTGAATACGATAGAGGATCACTGCAAACTGGGCGCGGGCCAGAGACTGATTGGGGCCAAAAGTCGTCTTATTGAGACCGGTCATCAACCCATTGTAATAAACATCCGCAACATAATTATAATACCATGCGTTTTCCGGCACATCTGTAAAAGGCATGGGTTCCACCACATAAATTGTAAAACTTGTAGTAAGCCCCCGGTACGTGACGGTTACATCCTGATACTCCTCCATTCGTGTCTTGTCATAAGTACACATTTCATCCGTAACCTGCAGGTAGGACGTTCCGTGCTCGCAAGTGATTTCCAACACGAGTCCCATCTCGTCCATTGTCTTGTCAGACTCAAAAAGGTAAGTCTTATCCGTATCAAGGAGGAGATGGATGGAAGTAGGCGCACAGGTTCCGGTAAACATCTGTACCCAGTAGTCTCCATATGGGGTAGATGAATTGTAATCGTGTCCGGCAGCAAGATGTGTGAAATCTTCATCCAGTATATTTGCCCGGTGTCCCTCGCTGTTCATCCAGGAGTTCAGGACTTCCGCCGCATCCCTCTGACCGGCAGCAATGTTTTCACCCGCTGCATTATAGGATATCCCAGCTTCATGCAGCGCAGTAAAGCAGCTGCTTCCATTCGGTCTCTCGTGATCGAGCTTTGTCTGCAGTTCCTTTACTCTGACATGAGCTGCATCCTGCAGTTCTTTAAATACGGATACAGGTTCCAGACCATAGAGCTGGCGATAATAATTTGTCGCATAGAGTACATCCCACTCTTCCTCAGTAAAACCGACAGCCTCAGCACCCGACCAGTCGGGTTCTGCCAGCAGAAGCGGACGTTCCGATGACACATGAACCGTCTCTGCCATAACCGGTGTTGCAAACAGCATGCCAACCGCTGCGATTACCGCAGTCAGTCCAAACCATTTTTTTCTTCTCATGCTTATCCCTCCTAAATCTTAATTTTCATATTGCTCAACAAACCGCATAATAATCGTAGCACATTCCGCGCGGTTTGCATTGCCCAGTGGATCTAACACAGTCTGGTTGTATTTTCCGGTAATAATTCCGGCCCCCACGGCCCACTGCATGGCTTCTTTTGCATAGTCGTTGACTTTCCATGCATCCTGATATCTGCCAAAGTCCGCTTTTGCACTGGTATCATAGCCCTTATGCTGAGCATATCGGTACATCATAACTGCCATCTGCTCACGGTTGATCTTATCTGCGGGCCCGAATTTGCCCGTATCGGAATACCCGGTCACGATACCGACACTGCTTGCCCACATAATCGCATCGGTGTACCAGATATTATCACCCACATCCGGGAACCTCGGGGAATACTCTACCTCCGGTTCCCCCTCCATTCGATACAGGATCACCGCAAACTGTGCGCGGGCCAGGTTCTGCGTCGGCCCAAACCTGCCATTTCCCAGGCCTGTCATAAGCCCCCGGTCATTCACATAAGTAACCGCCTCTGCATACCAGTCCGTCGTGGAGACATCATCAAAATCCGTCACCGTGGACTCATCGTATCCGCTATTCGCCACCGGATATTTTTTGAAAAATGCTTCTGTCCGGTAATTTTCATCATTGGTATGATTGGGGAAATCATTTTTCCCTTTCAGAAAATAACCGTATGTGCTCTGCCCCGCATCCCAGGTTGAATCCAGATAATAGAAAATTCCGTTAATTTCCGCAATGTTCCATGCGTGAAGTTCTTCCTGACTTGTTCCCGGGATAAGCCGGTTTTTTACACCCAGCTCATACAGCATGCGGTACATGAGATTCGCATAGCCCTGGCACACGGCTGTTCCGTCATGAAGAGCTGCATATGCCGTAAACTGTTTAAAATAGGAAGTATCTGACAGATGTTCATAATCATACGCTACATTTTCACAGATATAATCGTATACTGTTCTGATTTTCCGATAATTGGACGCATTCGGACTCAACTGAAAACCCTCAATGATCCGCTCAACCGCCTCATCCACATATTCCTCTTCTTCATATGTCGTATAGTATGCAAAAGAGAAATCAATGGTATGATAATACAACCCGTTTTTCTGAGAAATCTTTGCCGTTGCATCACAGCCGCCATACTGCCATCTCAGATAATCCCCCTGAGTAGGGATACCCGTTTCGGATACCGCCGCCTCAATCCAGTCTTCAAACATCCCCTGACTGAATTTTGTTCCGCCTGCATAATAGAGGGTAAAATTTTCCATCCGATCTTCCATTGCAGAGCGGATTTTCTCAGCGACTTCATCCGCATCGGTAAGATACATCGGCTCCGCGTAAAAGGCGATTTTATCTGACTCTGCAAAATCCGGTATCTGTTCCTCACTGAAAATTCCATCATACAGAGGATTCCGATATGTCAGTGACAGAATTTCCCGGTTTTCGCCGTCAAAATCCGTTGTTTCTGTTGCGCTGACCGTCACCGGACTGCAAAACAGCAGAAACAGCAGAAAAGATAAAACAAATAAAAGTAATTTTCTGCCTTTTTTCATATCAGTCTCCATTCCGCTGCCTTTTTCCGGCAGCATAAACCATAATAAAAGTTATATTTTTCTGCAGTTCCATTGATGATTTATTAACTACTGTTCCTTTTTCTCCGGATTCTCATATTTCTTTATAAATCTCATAATGGTCATGGCGCATTCACAACGGATGGCAGGGCCCATAGGTGCCAGCAGCGTACCGCTTTCTTTTCCGGTTAAAATGCCGCTTCCCAATGCCCACGCCACTGCCTCTTTTGCAAAAGCACTGACATCAGAAGTATCTTTGTAGGAGCTGAGATCCGCCTTTTCACTGATGTCGTAGCCCCGGTATCCGGCATACCGGTACATCATGATCGCCATCTGCTCACGATTGATGTTGTCGTTTGGGCCAAACAGATCCGAATCCCCGTATCCGCCGACAATACCGGCATTGCTTGCCCAAAGGATCGCGTCTGTATACCATTTTTTTGCGGAAACATCTGAGTATTTTTCAACATATTCCACTTTCGGCGAGCCGCTCATGCGATAAAGAATAATTGCAAACTGGGCACGTGTCAGCAGTGCATCTGGTGCGAACGTATTTTTACCCTGGCCATTCATAAGACCGTTATCTTTCACGAACCTCACCGCCTCATAATACCAGTCCTCTTCGCTTACATCGTTAAAGGAAAATTGTTTTTCAATGACATGGATCAGGCACTCGGCACACTCTCCGTGAAGGCTGGCGGTGATAACAGCGGAACCAAGTCCTGCTGCCGTAATTACACCATTTTTATCCACGGCCGCCACGGATTCGTTGTCACTTGTCCACAGAATATCCGCGGGATTCCCCTTTTTCTTCGGCATACAGTTCGTGGTCAGGGTAAATTTTTCACCCTGTTCCAGACGAACCAGCTCAAAATCAATCATATCGTAGTTATGTGTTTCCATATGTTTTCTCCATCATTTATTTCTATTCATATTTCTCCACAAACCGCATAATGATCGTTGCACATTCGGCGCGGTTTGCACTGCCCAGCGGATCAATTCTTGTTCCGTTATACTTTCCGGTGATGATTCCGGTTCCCACAGCCCACTGCATTGCCTCTTTTGCATAACCGCTGACTCTGGAGGCATCATCAAATTTGCTGAAATCCGCTTTCTCGCTGGTATCGTATTTTTTATACTGGGCATAGCGGTACATCATAACGGCCATCTGTTCACGGGTGATTTTATCTGCGGGACCGAATTTACCCGTATTGGTGTATCCGGTGATAATGCCATTCTCACTTGCCCACATAATCGCATCGGTATACCAGATTCCGTCCGGCACGTCCGGGAATACATTCCGGTAGCTTACATCCGGTTCCCCCTCCATACGGTATAGAATAACGGCGAACTGAGCGCGGGCCAGCGTCTGTGCCGGGCCAAAGGTGGTTTCATTCAGACCGGTCATAAGACCTCTTTCATTTACGTATGCCACCGCATCATAGAACCAGTCACCTTTGTGAACATCTGTGAACTTCATCGCTGTCCCCGTACCGGTCCTGGGAATAATTCTGGTTTCTTCTTCCTGACAGTTGCTGCAAACACGTTTTTCCAGACCATCTTCCGTGGCTGTGGCTTCTTTTTCCACTGTCCAGTCACCAAAACTGTGGCCGGTCGCCGGTATTTCTCTTGTTTCTTTCTCTCCGCATATGCTGCAGACACGCTCTTCTGTTCCCGCTTCTGTACAGGTGGCTTCTTTTGCCACTGTCCAGTCACCATAGCTGTGGCCGGTCGCCGGTATTTCTCTTGTCTCTTTCTCTCCGCATGCGCTGCAGACGCTCTCTTCTGTTCCCGCTTCTGTACAGGTGGCTTCTTTCACTACTGTCCAGTCACCATAGCTGTGGCCGGTTGCCGGTATTTCTCTTGTCTCTTTCTCTCCGCATACGCTGCAGACGCTCTCTTCTATTCCTGCCTCTGTACAGGTAGCTTCTTTTGTTATTTTTCCTGCATCCCATTTATGATCCGTTAACGGGATTTCTGTCTGGCTTCCTTCTTTTATAACATCGCAGACACTGCAGTGGATACTCTTACTTCCCTTTTCGGTACAGGTAGCTTCTTTGTCTATCGTATAATCCGACTCCCAGGTGTGACCTTTAGCAGCGATTTCTCTCGTCTCTTTTTCTCCGCAAGCACTGCAGACACGTTCCTCACTGCCCTTTTCCGTACAGTCAGCCTCTTTTATTACTTTCCAGTCGCCAAAACTGTGACCGGCTGCAGCAATTGTCTCTGTTTTTGTTGTTTTACAGGAAGTGCAGGTGTATGTTTTGACTCCTGCCTCTGTGCAGGAGGCTTCTTTTGTCACTTTTCCCGCATCCCAATTATGATCCGTTTCCGGGATCTCCACCTGACTTCCTTCTTTTACGGTATCACAGACACTGCAGTGGATGCTCTTACTTCCCTTCTCCGTACAACTTGCCACCCGATCCACGGTATACTCCGCTTCCCAGGTATGATCTTTCATCGGAATTGTTTCGCCTTTTTCCTTGATTGCACCGCAGTCGGAGCAGACCGTATCTCCTGTATATCCCTCTTCTGTACAGGTACTGTCTTTTTGGTTTTTCAGAACCCAGTTATGCACTTCGTCATCTTCATCCGTTTTCTCATATGCAGTCTCTGCAATAGGATACTCCTGCTGAAAACTGTCTGTCAAATACTCATCATCACTTTCATGTTCGGGGAAATCCTTGGTTCCCTTTAAGAAATAGCTATATGTGGAACGCCCTGCATCCCATGTGGAATCAACGTAATAATACTTATCTTTCAGTTCCACAATATTCCAGCCATGAGGGCCCCCCTCAGAGCCGGAAGGTGTACCGATACCGCTGATCACTCTTGCATCAACCCCCGCTTCCAAAGCCAGGCGGTAGAACAATACTGCATAGCCCTGACAAACCGATGTTCCGTTGACCAGGGCACCGTATGCGGTAAACTGTAATTTGTAAGAACTGTCTGAGAGATGATCGTAATCGTAAACTACATTACTGCAGATGTAATCGTAAATACTCTTGATCTTGCTATAGTCTGTTTTGTCTTCCAGATCCAGCGAAGCGATGGTGGTTTTAACTTTCGCATCCATTTCCGCTTCCTGCTCTGCATTGGTATAATATTTCATAGCATATGTAATACTATAATTCTTTTTTCCGCCCTTCGTATTATAGGATATGCTCGCTTCCCATCCGCCATACTGAAATTTCAGATAGTCACCTTCTGTGGGCACACCGGTATGTGTAATAGCCTCGTCAGAAATAAGCTTGGCCAGAGAGCCGTCGTGAGTATCCGTAGTGGAATATCCGACAACAATGGTTTCCGAACGCTTTTTCATTTCCTGGCGCATCTGCGCAGCGGCTTCTTCGATGGTTGAATAATAGGTATCTGCAACCTGCGGTTCTGGCGCCAGCCTCGGTTCCTGTTTAATGCTTACCGAGACAATGTCCTCATAAACAGGATTGACATAACTCGCCTCAAATTCACCTTCCGGAGCCGGATCTGTTTCATCGACAGGCTTTGCGTCCCTTTCCGATTCATATAGATCTGCTGCAATCGTATTTACTTCAACCGGATCTGGGGCAATACCTGTTTTAGTCGTAACTGTATCAGTTTCCACCGCAGCATTTTCCGTTGTATCATCGGATATGGTTCCCGCCTCTGCCAAAACTCCGTTGGTTAAAGACATGGAAACAACGAGGCTTATTATGATCACACTGCTCAATATCCGCTTCCATAATTCTTCTTTTCCCGTTTTCATCAGACTTTTCCTCCTATTTCGATTGTAACTATTTAGTGTTTATATTATACTTTTATTTTTCAATGCTTTATGAGCTTTCGCAGTTTCCAGGTCTTCGTCTGTTCAATCTGGTGAATTGTCTCTTTCAGCCTTTGATTTTCCTCTGTCAATTCTTTCATTTTCTTATTTGTCTCACCCACTTGCCGGTTCAGTGTCTCATTGGCCGCTACCAGCCCTTCCACTCTTTCCTCCAGCATGGGACGCAGTCTTTTCAGATATTCCAGTTCACACATAATGGAATCCGTTGTAAACATTGGCTTTATCGAAATATCATAAAATGTTTTAGGTGTAAACTGATATTTCTCCTTCAACAGTACCAGCATATCCGGATCCTGCATTATATCAAGCAGTTTCTTGGCCCCCAGCACGGGATTGATGTCTTCTCCGCGAATACACCGACACAGCAGAAATGCCTGTTCACATAACAATTCCTCATGGCTTTTGGAATCTTTTTTTACAAAATCTTCCTGAAATACCTCTGTAAAGATTTCGTCGGACATATCATCGAAATAATGGTAACGTATGTTCATATGCTCGTTTAAAAACCGTCTGGTGGTAGCCTCATCCCATGCACTGTTCTGGTTTTCTGTGCGGCGGTATTTCGTCAGTGGCTCCTCCAGAAAAATAAAATCGAAATGGCGGATTGCCCGTACAAAATAATCAAAATCATGGGACTGAAGATATGCCAGATTAAAACCACCGATCCGATCCACCACTTCCCGTTTCATCAAAAGCGTAGACTGAATCAGCGAATTTCCGTAGAAAAAGAAATGGCGGATCCATCCACGTCGATCTTCCTGCCTGCTGTTATACATTTGATAAAAAACCATCATAGAATCGTTTACAATCTCTTCCTTTTCATTAATGATGTCCAGTTTTGTAAAACACAGAGCACCTTCCGGATGCGCTTCCATATACTGCACCTGTCTTTCCAATTTTTCCGGGCACCATATGTCGTCACTGTCAATTCTCGCCACATAAGAACCTGTAACTTTTGATAAGCCGAGATTTGTCACATAACTGATATGATTGTTTTCCTTCTGAAGATACGGCCTGATACGCGGATCGCGATCGGCGTATTGCCTGATAATTTCCGGTGAAGCATCCGTGGAACCGTCATCCACGATGATAAACTCCAGATTTTTCCACGTCTGACCAAGCACGCTCTCAATTGCTCTTCCGATAAAATCTTCATGGTTATAATTAACCATTACAACACTGATTAAAGACTGCTCCATATGTTTGCCCCTCCCATAAAGCTCTCATTTCGTTCTTTAACGCTCTTCCCTTAAAAAGCAATCCAACCTCTCAAAATGTCTTTGTGCTTCTTCTTTATACTTTTCCCGGATATGCTCCGGAAGCCGTTCCACTGTTCCCATCAGTTTCCCAATCTCTGCACGTTCCAAATCATCCATTGTGACATACACACTGCATCCGCAATCATCAAGTGTATGCTGCGTTTTCTGGTCATACACAATCGGCAGTACCCGTTTGCCTTTCATCCAGCCCAGAATAATGCTATGGAACCGTGTGCCGATTACAATCTCCGCTTCATCAAAAAGGGCCACCGCCTCTTCCACATCGTTTTCATAAATATAATGGCTGATTCGGGAGCGTTTTTTCTCCGGAATAAGGGATTCCACTTCCCGGGCGGCTGCATCGTCTCCCTGACTTTGGCAAAAGCAGATAAATGTCGCTTCGTAGCCTGCATCCACATAAGCCTCTGTCATAGCAGCCAGAAATTTTTTATATACCGTATCATACTGATTTAACGGGAAAGCGCCGCTCCTGTCTTTCATCTGAATCGTCGAAATCAGTACCCTCTTTTTTTCCGGAATTATTTTTTTCTCTGAAGGTTCATACCCAAAAACCAGGTCCGGTGCATAGCCGGCCCGCGGGAGGTCTGAAAACAGTTCGTAAGAGTAGCGATCCCGGAAACAGATCCCCTCATATCGACCAAACAGCTCATGATATTTTTCCTGAAAGACCTCATCCGTATAGGGTCCAAAATTCGCGCCACAGACAAAAAGCCTCCGGCTGATATTGCGAAGAGACAAATTGATCATATACAGAGTTTCCCAGATATCATTCTGAGGATACATGGAGCCGCCAATCTGAACCAACGCATCCGCCTTTTTCACTTTCGTTGAAAAAAGATCATCCTCACCATGATTCTTCCATTTTAGAAACCGGTCCCAATACTGCATCAACCGGTCTTCCATCCCAAATACTTTGAGATTCTCCAGTTTTTTAAATCGTTGCTTATACTCTTTACGCGCACGGACCTCAAACTTCACGTGAGGATATCGTCTGCAGAGTATCCAAACCATCAGATCGTCACCCAGATTGCCTTCCAGATACGCGTAAACCAGTATCTTTTTTCTCATTTTCTTCTCCCTCATTGCGTCTGTCCAAAGGACTCATAAATTCCCATTGCTTACCTTTTATTCTACCAAAAAAACGATATGTGTTCAATCCACATACCGTTTTTAATCAGCTGAAAAACTTATATAATATTTTAATAAAGATATAAAGATAGACCAGACAAAATGTCACGGAAACAAAAGTTTCAAGATCAAAAAGGTGGCTGACGGTTCTCAATGCCAGTGTATTGCCTGGAAATTCATCACCATTTAAATACAGATCGGCATTTTCCTCGCCTTTCGGAACGTTGTAAACAGTCAGTGCATTTTCCGGGGAAGAATCCTCAGAACGGAACGTGAAAATCAGTTCTCTTCCATCACACTCTTTTATCTGTTCAAATCGAATCGTATAGTATCTGCTGTTTTGCACCTGGCTACCATCGACCGTACCTTCTCTTAATACATCTCCCGATGCAGCATCTATGATCTGATATTGATAGACTGCAGTAACCGGATTTCCTATAATGCCGCACTTGATGCTGACTCCATCAAGCACCGGCCGTTCACAGACAAATTCCTGGGAAACACAATAATCTGCATCAAGCACTCCCATATTTCCATAATAGGAAGTATCGATACCTGAATCGTAAATCGGAATCTTCTTATCAACATGCGCATACAGAAAAGAGATTGCCAGAATAACTACCGCAACAATTGCATATTTCAACTTCTTTTTCATGTTTCATCCTCTGCTTTATGACAATTCATAATGAGCACTGACCGCTTTCGAAGTGCCGATCATTTTCACATGTCCTTTTTCCAGCCATACTGCTTTTTTACAGATCAGCTTCACCTGCTCAATGCTGTGGGATACGAACAAAACGGTAGTATCCTTGCCGATCATGTTCTGAATGCGCTTTTCACATTTTTGCTGAAACCGGAAATCGCCCACAGCCAAAACTTCATCAACAATCAGAATATCCGGTTTTCCGATGGTAGCAATGGCAAAGGCAAGGCGGGAAAGCATACCGGAAGAAAAGTTTTTCACCGGCACATCCATAAATTCCTCCAGTTCAGAAAATTCCACAATATCGTCATAATATTCCAGCATTTCCTTTCTGGAATGCCCCAAGATAGAGCCATTCAAGAAAACATTTTCCCTCGCGGTCAAATCAAAATCAAAGCCTGCCCCCAGCTCGATCAACGGCGCTATGGTGCCATGTATCTGTACATTTCCTTCTGTCGGCTTCAAGACTCCCGCAATTACCTTGAGCAGTGTACTTTTCCCGCTGCCGTTCAGGCCAACAAATCCAACGGAATCGCCACGGTTGATCTTAAAATTGACATGCCGCAGCGCCCAGAACTCATCATATTCAATTTTGCCTTTCATTCTGCGTATCAGATATTCCTTTATACTGTTCACGCGCTCGCGTTCCAGATTGAATTTTACCGATACGTCATTGATTTCAATAATTGTATTATTCATTTTTTCCCTTACAAATTCAGGATAAAACTATCCTGTTTTTTATAAAATACATACATGCCAATTGCCAGAACGAACAGGCCCTCTGCCAGAGCCAGTAAAAACGAAAATGGACTTGGCAGGACACCATTCAGCGCCAGATCACGGAACATCAGAACCATATTGGTCAGTGGATTCAGCATGACGATCTTTCTGACCATGCCAGGAAGCATGGACATGGGATAAATAATCGGTGTCAAATACAGAAGTGCTGTGATAAACACACTGTACAGGTGAAGAATATCACGGAACTTTACCGCATAAGTGGCCAGGATCAGGCCCACACCGCTGGCGAATACCACCACCAGAAGGATCGGAATAACAGCCAGCACGATGGTCCAGTGGAAATCTGCACGCGTGACCAGCATTACCACAATGAGTGCGGCAAAGGAAGCCATAACATTGACCGCACTGGCAGTAACACGGGAAAGGACAAACAGATATTTCGGCATATAAGCTTTTTTAAGCAGAGACGCACTTCCGATGATCGCATTCATTGCGTTGGTTGTGGCCTCTGAGAAGAAATTGAATATTACCTGACCACTGAGGATGTAGAGCGGAAAATTCTCGATATCCATTTTGAACAGGTTAGAAAATACAATGCTCAATACGATCATTGTACACAGAGGGTTCAGCAAGGACCACAGCACCCCCATTACGGAACGTCGGTACCGTGTCTTGATATCCCGCATGGTAAGCTCCGCAAGCAGCGGCCGGTATTTCAAAAAGTTCTGTAAATAAGTTGACAAAATATTACCTCCAACTAACCTCTCTGTGACCGGTGTTATTTATACATTTCCTCATAATATTTCTGATAGTCTCCGCTGGTCACATTTCTCATCCAGTCTTCGTTCTCGAAGAACCATTTGATTGTCTTTTTGATACCTTCTGCAAAACAGGTTTCCGGATACCAGCCGATCTCTGCTTTGATCTTATCCGGAGCAATGGCATATCTTCTGTCATGACCTTTTCGGTCTGTAACATAAGTGATCAGATCTTCGCTTACCAGTTCTTTTCTCGGATCGCCTTCCGGAAGCATCTCCTGAAGCGTATCCAGAATAATATGGATGATCTCAATGTTCTGTTTTTCGTTGTGTCCGCCAATATTATAGGTTTCAAACAGCCTTCCCTGTTCCTGAACCATATCAATTCCTTTTGCATGATCCTCCACATACAGCCAGTCACGAACATTTTTCCCATCTCCATATACCGGAAGCTTTTTACCCTGAAGTGCATTGTTGATAATGAGCGGGATCAGTTTTTCCGGGAACTGGTATGGACCATAGTTATTGCTGCAGTTTGTGATATTGGCCGGAAACTTATAAGTATCCATGTAAGATTTCACCAGCATATCTGAGGAAGCCTTACTTGCGGAATATGGGCTGTGCGGATCATATGGGGTTGTCTCATAAAAATATTCGCCTTCGTTTTCCAGAGATCCGTACACTTCGTCCGTGGATACATGGAGAAATTTTTTGTTCTCTTTGAAGGTCCCATCCGGCAGTTCCCAGGCAGCCTTTGCTGCATTCAGCATAACAAGTGTTCCCAGTACATTCGTTTTCACAAATACATCCGGGTTTTTGATACTTCTGTCCACGTGGCTTTCTGCAGCAAAATGAACAACCCGATCAATGTCGTTTTCCTCAAAAATCCTGTTGATCGCATCACTGTCACAGATATCAGCCTTTACGAAAGTATAATTATCTCTGTCCTCAATATCTTTCAGGTTTTCCAGATTTCCTGCATAAGTCAGTTTATCAACGTTAATGATGCAAATTTCATTATCATATTTCTTAAACATATAGTGGATATAGTTTGAACCGATAAATCCTGCTCCACCTGTTACAAGATAAGTTCTCATAATTATTTCCCTCCTGAATTACGTACTTAATCTAATATACTATATCATCTTTCTGTTAAATGTTCAACGCCTGTTTTTCCAGATACTTACAGGCAGTAAGGCACCAAAAACATCGTATACAAACACTGCATCCAGATGAATACGACTAAACTCAACATGACAGCTGTATATTTTTTGTTATTCCAGGTACATCTTATTTTATCGGTATACAGCAGCACAAAGAAAGACAAAAACATCGGCAGATAATATCTGGCCTGAACGCCACTGATCACAGAGGAACCTAAAACCGTAAAATCCAGATATAATGCAGTCCAGATCAGAATAATAATACCCACATTTAAAGGTATCATTATTTTTCTGTACTGGCTGATTGCATTTTTCTGGTCCGCAGTCATCGCTGTCCGGGATTCCGTGAACAGAACTCCAAATATCAAAAGACTGATCAGTGCACGCCAACTGTGTCTTCCGGCAAAAGCCAAATGTGCCAGAGCCTCCTCGCCAAGGAAAAATCCGCTGAAAGTTCTCAAAATATTTTTCGCCAGAATCTCTGCATACACAAACGGATGATGCAAAACTAACTGCATCTGCCCCATAACACTCGTTTCACCGCCCCGCACATCACCTGAAACAACGCCTAATGTGACGAGAAGCATCAGGGCGATCACGCCCAGCAGGCACAGTCCCAGACTGATTCCCCGAAGCACATAGATTGTTTTTTTGTTCTTAAACTTCGCGGACGGCAATGTCAGCAAAGCCAGCACCAGCGGCAAATAAAGAATTTTCGGAATGGATCCCACAACAAAGCATCCAATGATCAAAATAACCGTTCTCCATCTGATCTGTTCTTTCGGACGCAGCAATTCCCTTACCAGCAAAGCAGTGCCCAGAGAGATGAATGAAATCACCACAGTGTCATAAGAATATGCAGTTGCCAGAAGCATAGGAGTGGGCATCAGACCCATCACGGTCAGCGTTTTTTTACATATGGGAGTGATTTTTATTGCGAAAAACATTACTACAATATACATGAACAGGTTTGCCAGTTTTCCAAGCAAATAGATATTGTAGAAACTCATTCCCAGCATTTCTCCGATTCGCATAACGGCTGCCACAAACACATATCCGAACTCTGCCAGTGAATAACCATTTCGCTCATACGAATAGGTAATATGATCATCAGCTTCGTTTAAATATAAAATCTGTAGTGCCTTTTCTTCACGGGAGAGGAATGGTGCTTTATTCGTACTTTCCAGATTCGTATACATGTACTCTTCCGATTCACTCCACGGGATTTCTCCTGTATCAAACAAATCAAAGCATTTGTACATATGAATATGCTCATCCCAGCTCATCCCACGCGGTGGCTGAAGCGCAATAAATAAAACTCCAATCCCCAGTCCGAAAATCAAAAAAGCGTATTCGATTTTCTGACAGATAAAATCCAGGAATAGAAAAATGAACAACAGCAATACACAAAATGTCATGAGAAACAGTACTCGATAGCTGTTAAAATCCACATCGTTTAATATCGTAAAATTTTTCACCCGCACTCCGACCGGAAACTCCATCTCGATCCGTGAGACCTCCGCCTGAATATTCACGATCGAATTTCTTGCATTCGTAATAAGGGAATCGAGTATCTCGATTTCTTCCTCGACTCCATATTCATTGCGGGTTGTTACTTTAATATTAATTTCATAAGGTTCTATTGTTTCATAATAGTATAGAACTTTATTTATATACTGTGTCGGAAGTTCAACCACCACGCTGCCCTGTTCGCTGACCCAGATATCACCTTCCATACGGCCATTCCCCTGGAAAGATATATATTCCGACGGAATTAGTTCTGTTCCTGTAACTGCACCGGATTGTTCCATGTTTTTCTTCGTGCAAATCACCTGAAGCGCCTCAGATCCACAGCTGACCAACAGGGAAACACACAGTATGATCAGCCATTTCTGCCACCATTTCAGTCTGTTTCGCCAATTGACTCTATTTTTCATTTTCATCGGATGCCTTTGTTCCTTCCATTCCTTCGATTTTTTTCTCAAGCAAAGCAATTTCCTGGGTCAATTTCTTTATCTTCACTGAAAATCTGGATACCGCTGCAGTAAGAGAGAAGATAATCAGCAGCGAAAAGCAGAATCCTGCAAAAAACAGAAGATTGATCGGTTGTCCGATTCCCATCACAGAAGCCAGCTTCGTCGTAAGCCACGGAAAACAGTCAAAAACCAGAATTGCAACTCCTGAAAGGAACCACAAGAGACAATATTTCAGCTCCAGCTTATTTTTTCTTATCATATTCACAAGAGCCGCCATTGCCAGAAGTACAATGACTGCAACAAGTATCTGTGTTTTTATATTCATACATTCTCCCTCAGTAACTATCTCCTTATTCGTTCAATCAAGATTGCCAATGATACTTTAATCATATAATACACTGATTTTTTTGCCGAAATGGACGATACGCCGCCTTCCCGCTCATGCATAATAACAGGGATCTCTCCCACTTTCATCTTTCTCCGAATCACCGCAACCACGCTTTCCGGTTCCGGATAGTCTTTCGGATATTGTTCCGAAAACAGCTCCATGACTTTTCGATCCACCAGTCTCAGTCCGGAAGTGGGATCCGTAATGGTCTTTCCTGTTAATATTTTGATCAGGAATGTAAAATATCGGATACCGATTCTTCGGATTCCCGATGACTGAAATCCCTTTTTTTCAATAAATCTGGAACCGATCACCATATCGAGATCTTCTTTTATCATATATTTCGCCATTTCGTCGAGAAAGGCCGGATCATGCTGGCCGTCGCCGTCCACCTGCACGGCCATGTCATAGCCGTTGCGGTACCCGTACAGATATCCGGTCTGAACCGCCCCGCCAATGCCCAGGTTCTGCGGCAGATTGATCACATGAAACCCGTTTTCCCGGCAGATCTGAAGTGTCCTGTCCGTGGAACAGTCGTTGATGATCACATAATCAAATTCCGGTGCCCGCTCTTTGATCCGGCGCACCGTTTTCTCTATATTCGCGCTTTCGTTATAAGCCGGAATAATAATCAGTTTTTTCATTCTAATCCTCTATTTTTCTTCTGCTATTTTTTCCACCTTTTGAGCAGTAATATCCCAAGTAAAATTTTTTTTCAGCCGTTCAAACGTTTTTGCAATGCCGCTTTTGCGCGCCTCCGGATCATCCAGAACCTGCTGCATCGTCTTCAGAACCGTCTCAGGTCGATTGTCTTCCATAATGGTGCCAAAGGACCCATCCGGAAGAAGCTCCCCGGCGCCTCCGCGCCTTGTGGTTACCAGATAACAGCCGCAGGATGCCGCTTCCAGAAGAGATGTGGAAAAGCCTTCCGAATCCGAAGGCAGGCAGAAAATATCCGTCTGTTTCAGCATGGCAACGATATCGGTAAACTCCAGTCTTCCCACCGGAATCACACCTTCGTCTGCCTTTTCCTGCACGCCGTCCTCCTCATCACCGTCTCCTGCCAGCAGCAGGTACACTAGCGGATTGGATTTTCGTATAACTTTCACCGCATCGATCAGCTGATAGATTCCTTTTTCTTTCAGCAGACGTCCCGTAAAGGAGATCACAATGCCATTTTCCGGAATCCCGCACTCCCTGCGAAAATCCCGGCATGGGCCCTTTTGCAGTTCAAGGATCTGATCAAGATCAACCGCATTGTAAAGTGCTCCCTTTCCATCAATATGAAAATGCTTCAGCCATTCCATACAGGCCATGGATACGCCATAATAATCTTTACAGAGTATTTTATCCACCGCCGTAAGCCCGTGTTCCACAATCTGTTCCGCCGCATCGCCGATTTTATTGTGAACGGTCATATGACCGGTTCCATGGTCAATCATGATGCACCTGGTCTTCTGCCGTCTCGCAAACCACGCACCATAAACGGAATGCGGATAAAATCTTGTATTTACAATCACCAGATCAAATTTCATCCGCATGAGAATCCGATTGATTTTCCGAAACTCTTTGTCCGGTTTTAAAAACGGATATCTTCCGGCCAGAAGACTCCAGCAGGGCACCCGATATACCCGAATACCTTCCATCACTTCATATGCGGCAAGTCCCTCCACATTGGATGTGACAATCACAACTTCATTTCCATGTTTTCCAAGAAATTTTGCGAGGTTATATGTATATCGTTCCACCCCGCCCAGATGCGGAAAATACTGTGCCGAAAAAATACAATACTTTTTCCCCTTTGTACTCATACCTGTTTTCCCCTACCGCTGTGCTTTTTTTGTTACAATTCCGATACAGACGGCAAAAAACAGAGCTGTTATCATCATCGGCAGTCCATAGGACACGGCTGCTCCGTGAATTCCGTAATTTCTGACCAACAGCGGTGCCAGTATCAGAGAACTCAAAAAACCAACGCCATATCCGGCCAGCACCAGCAGCTGTTTTCTCATCACCGTCAGCACATAATAAAAAACTGTAATGAACGCATTCATGCTTCCACCCAACATAATCAGCACCAGATCCCAGCGATACAGGCCAAGATCCAGTCCGGAAAACGCGTTCAGAATCGGAATACCAAGAAGATATGCCCCCAGCACACCTCCAACTGTCAGAAACAGAATCCAGGCAACCGATTTTCCGATAATCGAATAAAAATTTTTCCGGTTTTTTTCCTCCCAACTCACTGCCAGAGACGTCAGCATCGGTCGGAACGCAAACAGACTGAACAGATTGATCACGAAAGCCGGCATCAGAAGAAATCCGAAATAATTCTGTATCTCATCATTTAAATATGTATCAATGGCATATTTCGGCGCATTGATGATGTAACTGGCCATAAAGCTTCCGATGAACAATGGAAGGCAGGCAAACAGCAGCGATTTCATGGAAGAAAACTCCGGTTTTTCTCGCAGAGTTCCATAGCGATGGGAGATACTCCAGTCAAAAATCGAAAGGAACAAAATGGAAACTGCACACATGGACACTGCGCCCCACACCATATCGTGTGTGAAAAACAACACAATACCGAATATAACTGTGCTCAGAATCACGCGCAGTCCCAGCGCCATACCGGACAGATCGATTCGGTCATTGACCTGAAACAGTCCCTGAAACGAATCCGACATACAGTCAATGGCTTTGTAAAAGCAAACGATCAGAATAACTGCAGCCTTTTCTCCTGTATGTCCGGAAAAAAGCACATAAATAACGGCACAGAACATCATCAGAACCGTCGTCAGGGCACGAAAGCTGAAATAATCCACAAATCGCCTTTCTCCTCTGATATCGGTCGCCTGTATGGCTCTTGCCTCAAAACATCCTACACTCGCCAGGAACTGTGCCGTAGAAAACGCCAGTGAAAAAACTCCGCCGTCAGAACTTCCATTCATTCTTGTCACGCAGGTCAGCAATATAAAAGAAGAAAATGCATTTGCTGTACTGCCAATCATATTCCAGATAAATTTTCTTTTTGCAGAAACAATCCCTTCAGCCTTTTCCGTTTTTTTCCTCTCCTTGACAATCATAACGAACTATTTCTCTCCATTGTGATCTGATACCATTTTCAGATCTTTTTTAATCTGTGTGGTGGATATCTCCGGTGTTCTCGGAAGATATACCACATCGCAGTATTCTTTCAGGTAATCAAACTTTCCTTTCCAGTCATCACCCATGACGAAAGTATCAATATGATATTCCTGAACATCTGATATTTTCTGTTCCCAGTTTTCCTCCGGAATCACCAGATCCACATAGCGGATTGCCTCCAGCAGACTCTTGCGCTCCTCGTAAGAGAAATAACATTTCTTTTGCTTTTCATTCCAGTTAAACTCATCGGTTGACAGCACAACGATCAGATAATCCCCGTACTGTTTGGCTCTTCTTAGAAGATTGATGTGTCCATAATGCAAAAGGTCAAAGGTTCCGTAAGTGATTACTCGTTTCATTTAATCTTCCTCCCCAAAATCTAAAATGTACGGACAATGATTGACGCGCTTGTCTTCCGACGGCATCGTCATATAGTCACCAAACAACCGGGTCAGATAAACGTCATACTGGTTCGGCATAGTAACTTCCAGATCCTCATATCTCATTTTTTTCAGCGGATACAATTCATCCATCGACAGATATGCCCGATCGGACATGGTAACCTCAAAAGCGTTAATATATTTTGTCGGCTGATCATTATATCTGGTTGCTTCTTTTACGAGCTTCCGGTACAGAAAAGCCGGTTTCACATGGCATACCTTCAGAAAAAGATGAATCATTTCACATACTACCGCAGCCGCCTGTTTTTTTATTCCCTTTAACGGAATGATCGGCTTGCCGGTCCCGCAAAGGAAAATCAGCTTATTCAGGATCCATGTCTTCTTCAGCTGAGTTTTTCTGCGTTTCGGATCCGACGGCATATGATCCATCGGGAAAATATCTATGCTGATACAAAGTTCACACTTCAGCATCCGGTTCACATACGGGACAAATTTCGTCCCCCTTTTCTGCATATGGGTCACATTGCAGGCATAATCCGGATCGGTGAGCGGAGTCTGAATCCGGTATTTGTCTCCCATCTCTTTCTCAACCATAGCAAGGAACACATCATAATCTTCCCGGGGCATGGCAACATCAATATCGTCATCCCAGGGAATAAATCCCTGATGCCGGACGACTCCGATTCCGGTTCCGCCAAGCATAATATAAGTAAGATTATATTTTTCACAGATTTGAATAAAATCCTTTAATATTCCCAACTGTGTTTTCTGCAGCTTTTTCAGGACCTCCGGATCATACTGCTTATATTCCATTCCCATTGGCGTTTTCTCCCTCTTTCGAAAATTCAAGAATATACGGAAAATGATTCTGCCGTTTTTCCGGCGGCGGCAGCTGCATGTAATCCCCGTAAACATTTCTCAGAATTGCGTCATAGTTCCTCGGCACTTTAATCATAAGATCTTCAAAAGGTACCTCGATCAGATCGTTTACATCTTCCAGTTTCAGCGAACTTTCAAGAATCATTGTATCGTTGAACTGTGTGACCACATCCGTTTTTCCGTGATACCGCATCGCATTCTTTTTCCATTTTCTGCACAGAAATTCATCCGTAACAGGAAGAATTTTCAGAAGATAATGGGCCGCTCCGCACAAAAGCCGTTTCAGCCCCTTTCCCTCTTTGAATACTGCATTGGAGTAAAAATTAACATTCTTTACCATATAAATACTGCGGATGAGACCAGAACGCCTGATTTGCTTATTTCTGTCTTTTTCGGCTTCCGCAAGATTGTCAAACACAAAAATATCCAGATTAATACCCATGTTATAATTTCCGTGATCATAATAAGTGGCAAACCTGGTATTTTTTTTATAGAATTTACTTACAAAATTATAGAATTTTTCTTTGCAGTCCGGGCCTGCAAGTCCGAAACGATCTCCCATTTCCTTTGGTGCAACTTTGCAGAATCGCTCATATTCCTCACGGAGCATTCCGAAATCCATGTCATCATCCCACGGAATAAACCCCTTATGCCGAATTGCCCCGATGCAGGTGCCAAACACCGCAAAATACTGAATATCATATTTATTGCAGATTCGAACAAACTCTCTCAACACTTCCAGCTCTTCTCTCTGCAGTCTTTTTAAAACTTCCGGTTCATATTGCCTGTACATTCCCAACCTCCGAGTACACATATCTGATATGCTATGAACATAACAGCATTATACCCTGTTTTGCTATAAGAATCAATTGTTAAATACTTATTACACACTTGTAAATATTTCTCAAAATATGATATGGCCTCCAACCGGTTTTTACACCGGCTGGAGGCCATGAATTACTGTTCTTTCACTTTTCCCTGTACCCAGGCCCCATCCGGACCGACATAACAGTCATCGATCCAGCAGTCGCTCTGCATAACACCGTCTTCATTCATATAATACCATTTTGTTCCTATTTTCTGCCAGCCGGTCTGCATGGCTCCGGAGCTGTCAAAATAATACCATTCTCCGTCGATTTTCTGCCAACCGGTCACCATAACTCCGGATTCCATAAAATAATACCGCTTTCCGCTAATGTTCTGCCAGCCGGTCTGCTGTACTCCATCTCCATTCATGTAGTACCAGTTTCCATCTATCTTCTGCCAGCCGGTCTTCATGGCTCCGTCGCCGTTTGTCCCAAAATAGTACCATAATCCGTCAATCTGTTTCCTGCCATATGCCATAGCTCCGGATTCTTCCAGATAATATTTTTTGCCGGAAATCACCTGCCAGCCGTTCTGCATAGCTCCGCTCGCATCCATGTAATACCAACGGTTTCCGACTTTTACCCAGCCAACAGCCATGGCTCCGTTTCCGTCCAGATAATACCAAACGCCATCCAGATTCAGCCAGCCGGTCTGCATCACGCCATTTTTGTCAAGATAATAATATTTTCCGCCCGTTTTCACCCAGCCGGTCTGCATCACTCCGCTGCTGTTCATATAATACCACTTGCTTCCGACTTGCACCCAGCCAACGGCCATGGCCCCGTTGCTCTTCAAATAGTACCATTTGCCGTCCTGATTCAGCCAGCCGGTCACCATATAACCTCTGGCATCAAAATAATAATAGTAGCCCTGGATCAATTTCCACTGTTCCTTCGGATACGTATTGTCTGGATTGCGATACCACCATCCATTGCTGTCTTTCACCCAGCCTTCCTGAACCGTATGCTCAATCCATACACCTTCATCGTTAAAATAGTAGTCACCCATCCATCCGGTCTTCATCACTCCGGTTTCCGTAGCATAATACCATTTATCTTCATAAGAAATCCACTGGGACGTCACCGGTTCTACCGATTCACTGAAAAAATATTTTTTTCCGCTGCTTTTTACAAACCCAGTATAAGGATGTTTATATCCATCCTGATAGCAATACACATAAGGCATACTGCTGCAGCTATAGAAGAAGGGAGTTTCCGCTGACACATTTGTCTTAATTTCATTTCCGTCATAAGCGAGCACTACACTGTCTCCCTGATCTGCCATGGCATACTCGCGGGTAAAATACAGACGGGTTCCCTTCGATTCCGCCAACTGGTCAATGGCATCTATCCTTCCATCAGATGCATACAGTGCACTGAATACGCCTGTTGAGACCATATAATCCGGCTGAAGTGTATTCAAATAATTGACTGTATTTGAGCTTGCCAGTCCATGATGGCCCAGTTTCAGCACATCAACCTCGCCCAGATATGCTGCGAGTCTGTCCTCATCCCCGTCATAATTGCCGATATCCCCTCCCAGGAAGGTGCGGTATCCGTTTACCTCCACCAGAACACCCAGTGAAAAATAATTACAGTCCGGCTTGGGCGTTGTTTTGTAGTCATCGCTGTAATTCAACACATGAATTTCCATATCGCCAAGAGAAAAATTCGGGTTTCCGGTAGTGGATTCGTTTGAGATTCCCCTGGTCGAATTCGGGTCGTCGCTTAAGAGCACCGGAAATCCACTGCCGTCATCGGGTTCGGAGTCTGCTGCCTGCGGATCATCCGGATTCAGCGGATCCACACCATACTGTTCTTCTACCTCAGACTGAGACAAGAAAGCATACTCTCTATCATCCTCTTCCATATCCACGATCTGCGGCTCTGCCAGCAGCGTTTGCCCGGACGATGCAGATTTATCCTCTTCACTTTCATCTGCGTATACGCTGTTTTCATCCTGTCCGGTTGCAGCAGTTTCGGCAGACTGAGAGAAGGGCCAGGAGGGACTCCAATCTCCCTGACCCGGCTCAACCGGCGCATCCTCATCAAAATTCTGTATCAATACAGCGCCAACCTCCTGCGCTGCCGCTATCATGTTGTCATACACATACAGGTTGTCCCACAGATTTGACTCGGAAGAAATATACTCGTCCCGATATTCCATAATATAGACACGTTCAGGCTGAAACTCCTGGATAATCTCATCGGCAGATCCTATATGATCACTGTGAGGATGGGTTCCCAGATAAAAATCGAAATTATACTTTGTTACCCCCACTGATTTCATGTATGCTATCACTTCATCTTCGAATCCGGCTGTTTTTACAATACCATCCCGAAGTGGATATCGGGAATCCGAACCGTCCGGATAATCTGTATCCTCACCGGAATCAACCATACCAAAATGTCCATTGCTTTCCAAAAGAATCGCATCAGAATGTCCGTCCAGCGCAATAAAGTGTATCTTGTTTGAACTGTTATCGACAGTGTCTGCTTTTACCGGTTGATCCGGCAGACTGACCATCCCCAAAACCAGCGTCATAAAGAAAGCAATTCTTTTAACCCCACGCTTTTTTACCATTATATTCCTCCAAAATGATTCCTCTGAACATTACCATTTATATTATACTATACCCATTTTTACATTTCAAAGTTCTTTTACTTTTTTGTTACATTTCTCTTATGTTTTGCATGAATTAACCTATATTTTGACAAAATCGTTGAACACCGCATGAACCGTTCGTTAAAATACTGTTGTTATACGTCCGGACACAAAAAGGACCGGAGCGGTTTTGTCAATTCCGTCTCCGGTCATCACGACATCTTAATTTCTTCTATTTCTTAATTTCTTTTATTTCTTTTTCTTTTTATTTTTTATTTTTTTACTCTTCTTTCCTTTTCGGAGATCGTTTTTCTTTGCGGCTTTTTTCTTCTTCTTAGCCGTGGATTTTTTCACAACAGTAGCTACAATCAGAATAAAACCGAGGAAAATCAAAAAAATCAGTATTCCCATTACGATATGAGGTACGGTGACCCATTCGTCCCGGTTCAAAGGGCTCAGATCCGGATCCAGATTTTCAATATCTTCTCTGCTGATATGATCCTCTTCCGGTTCTGGCTGCGTTTCTGTCGGTTCCGGTGTCTCCGTAGGCGTCGGCGTCTCTGTTTTTGCATCAAAAGATGTCTGCGTGATCTCCGCATAACCCACCGGATAATCATGATACGTATAGTTTTCACTTACCATGGTTCCGAAGTCCGTTTCAAATGATTCACCCTCCGTCATCACCACATCCGAATTCACGGCATTAACCGGGATCGTAACTGTGCCTCCTGAATATACGTCATGACCTTCATCCATAACAATATTCTGAAAATTGTCAAACCCATAATCAAAAAGCTTTATGGAATCAGCTAACACATCCGGATGCGTGTCACCATGCATTACAGCGGCAATCAGCGTCCGTCCGTTTTTCTCTGCAAAAGAAACAAAGGTGTACATGGAGTTATCAGTAAATCCGGTCTTTCCGCCCAGACATGCTTCATAATAATAATCTCCCGGCATGATCAGAGCATTATGACTGGAAATATATCTTTCTTCCGACTGAGCGGTTGCCGGGATGGTATAGGACTGCGCCCCGGTAATTTTGCGGAAGTTCTCATCCTGAATCGCCTCACGCATGATCAGCACCAGATCATATGCAGTGGTATAATGATTGGCATCAGGCATGCCGTGTGCATTTGTAAAATGGGTATCTTTGCATCCGATCTCCGCAGCACGCTGGTTCATCATGTCAACAAAATTATCAACACTGCCTCCCACATACTCTGCGACCTGACTCGAAAAATCATTGGCCGATTTCATTAACACTGCGTACAGGCAGTCTTCCATTGTAAACTGCTCGCCTGCCAGAATTCCCAGATTGCTGCTGTCCCAGGTCACTTCTGCGGTTCCGGCGTTCGTTGCCGTCACGATCTCATTCAGACCGGAATGTTCCAGTGCGACCAATGCTGTCATAACTTTCGTTGTACTTGCCGGATACATACGCTGATGCATGCCTTTATTGTAAAGGATCGTGCCACTGTCAGCATCCATCAAGCATGCTGTATCACAAACAATATCACTTGCCTTTGGCCATCCATTAATATTATTTGTCTCAACAGTCTGTGCAGGCGGCACTAATGACGGTATCTCCGAAGCAGAAACCATCCGGGCTCCGCTTGTAAAAATCACCCCCGCAGCAATCACCATACTGACCAAACCTTTTATTCTTTTGTTAAACATGCCCCTATTCTCCTAATCCATCTTCCACAGCCTTAATAAGGGCATCCAATGCCTCTTTTTCATCTGCTCCCTCACAGACGATTTCAATCTCATCGCCGCATTTTACACAGGCACCGAGCACGCTGAGTACACTTTTTGCATTTGCTGTCGTGTGCTCAAACGTAAACGTAATCAGTGATTTGAATTTCATAGCCTCCTTGCAAAAAAATGCAGCCGGTTTCAGATGAAGTCCGGTAATGTTTTTAACTGTAACTTTCTTGCTTACCATATTATTTTCTCCCTGCTAATTAGATTTTGAAACCGTTATATTTTCTTCTTCCACATCCTGTACGGTACTGGATATCGTAACCGTCGTCTTCACTTCATTTACCAGTGTCATACCGGGCGGAAGAATTATTTCAACAGGTACCGTATGGGTGCCGGTCGAAAGCCCTGCAAAGTCTACGGTTCCCGTTAAATTTTCTGTTTTGAGACTGTTCAGATATGCATCGCTTCCCTTAACGCGCACGGTAATCTCATTGTCATTAAATACTGCAATCAACCCTTTCTCAAGGTTGTTCTGGGTGATATTGGTAACAGGTACTTCATAATCCCTGCTTCCATAGGGAAGAATTGCGGTTTTCACCAGAACAGAAGAGCTGACATCCGTTGCCAGACGGATGTTTTCCGGTAAATACTCATTAATGTCGATCTTTGTTTCAAAATCAGCGTCCATATCGGTGGCATCAATCGCCGAGGCCGGTATCTCAATGACATTTCCCAAAAGAGCCAGTTGTTCCAGAGCTTCCGGTGAACCTACAAGAGATATTTTGCTGGGTGTTGTGACCACTTCCCCAATCTGATATCCATATTTCGGTGTGCCGGATGCACTTGCCGTGATACTCACATCTTTCTGGACTTTCCATAGATTGATGTGCACACTGACACTTCCATCCTCATTCATATTCTGGAAGGTCAGATAACTCATCTGGTAATCGTCCAGCTGCTGCTGGTTTTTATCGATCACCACGACCTCGCCTTTCTTTGTCCCGTCGCTGTCCATGCCATTTACATTGACCGTAACAACCACTTTATCAATGATATTGATTATGGATTCCGGACCACTTATCGTAATTTTCTCAGGTTCAACCTGCATCGCCCCAACTTCATAATCTTTATGCGGTTTTGAATCTCCGGCCGATGGTGTCACAAGGAAATTAGCACTTGTGAGTTTTTCCAGCTTAATTGCCACATTTTTAGGTGTAACGCTCATATCTTCTGCAGAAAGCCCCGGATATTTGGTACATACCACACTGAGCGGGACCATCACCGGATCCGACTCCATGCTGATAATCTGTGTCAGATCTGCAATGACCATTATATCGCTGGCAGAAATTGATTTCACCACTGAAACATTGTCCCGTATCGAGACACTCACACTAGTCTGCTCCAGCTGACAGCTCAATCCCATACTCTCAATATAGGATGAATTTGTCACCGTTATGGGAATACTCGTGTAAGTCTGACTTCGAATGGGATTGCTGACATTCATAACCAGAAACCAGGCGATAATCGCCAGGACAACCGCAGTAATCTTAAGGCCGAGATTATTCATCAACGCTTTTTTCATTTTTATCCCGTCCTTTCCAGATCCTGAATTTTACTGTCTTCTTTTCCTCCATCCTGTCCTTCTGAATTTTGTGAAGCTGCTCACGCAGTTCACTGGGGGAGAGCGCTGTAATCAGTTTTCCGCCAAACGCATAAGACACTCTTCCTGTCTCCTCTGATACAACAATCGTAAAGGAATCACTGACTTCACTGATTCCCAGAGCCGCACGGTGACGTGTTCCCAACCGTTTGCTCACCACGGTACTGTCGGACAACGGCAGATAGCAGGTAGCCGCCACTACCCGGTCACCCCGTATGATGACAGCTCCGTCATGAAGCGGTGTATTGTGTTCAAAAATATTCAGAAGGAGCTGACTGGTTATGATGGAATCCAGCAAAATACCCGTATTTACATATTCCGTCAAAAGGATGTTCAATTCAATAACGATCAAGGCGCCCGTCTTAACTTCGCTCATATCGAATACAGCACGCACGATTTCATTGATCGTCTTGTCCGAAAATCGCTCGCCATCTTCCCTGGAAGAATCAAAAGGAATAATCGAAGCAAACATGTTTTTCTGTCCCAACTGCTCCAGCGCTTTTCGCAATTCCGGCTGGAAAATGATAACAATCGCCGTCATGGCAACAGTCGCAAAATTTTTCAGCAGCCACAGTATCGTCGACATCTGCAGCAAAGCCGCCAGTATGACAAACAGTGCAATGACCAGAAGACCCTTGAGGAGTGTGTATGCACGGGTGCTCTTGATCCAGACAATGAAATAATACAGTAATACTGCAAGAATCAGTATCTCGATTACGTCAATAATCTGAATTTTCGGAATGTACAATTCACCTAAATATCGTTTCAGTTCCAATAATATACTCTCCACACCCTCACTCCCTTCACTGTATATTTTATGCATTTGCAGCGTGCAAAATCAAATACGGAATTACTTTTTATACGATTTATAAGTTTTTCAGAGATTCCTCCAGTTTGCGTTCAAGATCGTTTTCATCGATCTCCGTCATCTCCCGGTTCGCACCAAATATATCCTTGTCTTCCGTGTTTTCCATTCCCGACGGTATATCTATAGTTTCTTCATCGCTGATGGTCTTAATCTGTCGTTCGGATCTTGATATGGTTACTTTGGGAACCGCTTTAACATAATAATAATACTCATCATCCTCAAATTCCAGTCTTTCCGTCCTGCTGTAATCGACATTATGGACAAAAAAGCCGAAAAGCAATGCAATGATCAGGCTTCCGAGCGTTCCAACAAAAATCGGAAGCAGATCGGTCTGTATATTTAAAAAGAGTCCGCCGCCCATCATGAGAGCAGCATATGCAATGGAGCCAACCACGATTGCAACATGCCAGACGTAATCTTTGCCGCTTCTTCGGATGACATAAACCAGAGTCAAAACGACTACCATGGTCAGCATCGTCAAAATCATCATCTGATTTTTGACAATACCATCCAGCAGAAGCTTTAGCTTGTTCAGCATATCGCTGTTCTCAGATCCTTTCAGAAGCGTGGATTTTTCTTTCAGCAGAGCCATGAGATAGTAGACCAGCGTACCGCAGGCGACTGCAATTGCAGAAGATGGCTTTCTTTTTAATCCAAAACAGATAGGCGCCGCACATGGAACACCCAGCGCAAGGGCAAAAGGTGTCAGCACCAGAGCCAGACTGTCCTTACCGGCAAAGCGCAAAAACAACAGGCCCACCACTACAAGCAAAAGAAGCACAAATGCCGCCACTTCTATTCCGAGTGCATAGCAGTGTCCCAATATCATGATACCGCCTACAACCGCGATGGCCTGTACCGGGAGCAGACAGCAGATCAGAGACAGAATCAGAACCACAAAAATATTTTTAAATAAGGAAAAGAATCCTATCGTCTGATTGATGCTGTAAAAAGCAGCAAATGCCAACAAAAATTTTACCACCGGCAGAATCACATAGGAATAATCTATGTATAGTTTCCTGATTTTTTCTTTGAATTCCAACATTAAAGTCATTTTATACCCTCCAGCCGTTCTGGAGCATCTCATTTTTCAGATTTTCACTGATATATATTTTATCGAGTTTGCCCAGTTCCTGATAATACTTCTGCACACTGTTCTTTGCTTTATCATATCGTATTGTGCAGATAATGTAAGTAATCGCCGAGTAAAGAACCAGCGCAACCGCATATCCCAAAATCAGTTCGATTCCAAGAATAACCAGATTAATCTCATTGATCTCTTCCAGCAGTATCTCAAGATAATAACCGGCAACAAAAAAGAGCAGTCCCACATATCCGATACTTACCATAAAGAAGTTCTTAATCAGTGCAATTCCGATGTAGTCACTGCGATAATAGCTGGCGATTTCCAGATATTTTCTGCCGGGGCCTTCCTGGTATCTGGCCAGATCCGTCATAATCCGGACTTTTTCTTCGTTTACCATAATGAAGCTCCTTAATATATAATCTCACAGTAGTTGCTTTTTATTATTGTACCATAAAGCCTTTACCAATGCAAATAGACAACGCGTATATTTCCCTTGCACCGCCTTGTCTTAATATCTTACCGACACCATCCATGGTACTTCCGGTTGTATAAATATCATCCAGAAGTAAAATGCGCTCCCTGTCAATCTTTTTTGGACCCGGGGCAAATGCATGCTCCAGGTTTAGCCGCCGTTCCTCTGGTGAAAGATCTTTTTGTGCTTTTGTCCGATGTTTTCTCAAAACATAGCCATTTTCAACAGGAAGCCCGGAAAGCTTTGAAAGCTCCCTGGCGATTGCTTCAGACTGATTATACCCCCGCTCACGTCTGCGCATTTTATGAATCGGTACAGGAACGATCACCTGTGGATTCCATTTTTCCAGCTTTATTCGCGCTGCTTTCCAGACACACCGGGCATAGAAGCCCGCATACTCAATCCTGCCCTGATATTTAAAGCGATGCATGGACTTTCGCATCACATCATCATATAGAAGAATCCCCATCCCCTGATCAAACACATGCTCCAGATTCTGGCAGTCAAAGCACAGTTTTCCCTCCTCTTCAACGGGTTTTCCGCATTTTTGACAGGTCGGAGCAGTCACAAAGCTCACTTTTTTCAGACAAATATCACAGACAAGTGTCCTGCCGGGCTGCAGTATGTCATCGCAGACCGGACACCTGGGCGGATAAACAAGATCCACCAGTTTTTTTCGAATATCCATTTATTAGAATTCCTGTATCCTCAGATCCAGCGTTGTATATCGATTGCGTTCCATCCGGTTAGCAACCATGGCATCAAAAGTCTGGTCACTTCCAATTATGGCAACACAGCGCCTCGCTCTGGTCACTGCCGTGTAGAGCAGATTCCTGCTCATCAGCATTTTGGGGCCGCTGAGCAGAGGGATTACTACGGCCGGGTACTCACTTCCCTGAGATTTATGTATGGTGATCGCATAGGCAAGTTCCAACTCTTCCAGCTGTTTAAAAGAGTAATCCACAAATCTCCCCTCGTCAAATTCGATGGTCATAAGTTCGGCAAACTCATTGATTTCCCGAATCACACCCATATCCCCATTAAATATGCCCATTCCTTTTTCAACAGGGATTCCGTATTTGCCGCGGATTTCCCATTCCAGCTGATAATCATTTTTGATCTGCATGACCTTGTCGCCCTGACGGAAAACATGTTCCCCGTAAACACGCTCCTTTTTCCCTTCCTCCGGCGGATTCAGATATCGCTGCAGTATCCGATTCAGATTTTCTACGCCCAGAGGGCCTTTTCGCATAGGTGTCAGCACCTGAATGTCAAAAAGATCCGCATCCACATACGCCGGAAGCTTGTCCTGTACCAGCCAGCGAATAATACTGATGATCTGATTCGGATCAATATAATTCAAAAACAGAAAATCCTTTGTTTTTACTTTTAAATCTACTTTTTCTCCCCGATTGATCTTATGTGCATTTACCACAATAGAACTCTCGGAGGCCTGCCGGAAAATCCGGTTCAGCTGCACCACCGGAAACGCGCGGGAACGAATCATATCCTCAAGCACACTGCCCGGCCCCACGCTTGGAAGCTGATTCACATCACCCACCAGAATCAGTCTTGTCCCCACAGGGATCGCACTAAGCAGGGCATGCATCAAATGAATATCAACCATCGACATTTCATCAATGATAATCACATCCGTCTCCAACGGGTTCTGGGCATTCCTCTCAAACCGTACGCCCTCTGTCAGTTCACCGGAAGGTTTCAACTCCAGAAGGCGGTGTATGGTAGAAGCCTCATAGCCGGTGGTTTCTGTCATCCTTTTGGCTGCCCTTCCGGTAGGCGCTGCCAGCAGAATATCCTCCCCCTGGCTGGTAAAGTAACGGATGATCGCATTGATGGTCGTGGTCTTTCCGGTACCCGGCCCTCCGGTCAGAATCATAACGCCCGACTTTACCGCCGTAATGACCGCACGCTTCTGTTCTTCCTCCAACACGATCTTACTGTTTTTCTCCAGTCGCTCCAGACGCTTTTCAATCACCTCTTCTTTCTCGTCACAGAGAATATTCAGTTCTTTCAGCATCCTGGCGGTATTCAGTTCCAGATAATAATACTGATTCGCATAAACAATCGGCTGTGGTTCCGCATCCTGTTCCCTCAACAGATCGCGAATGGTGATTTTATGCTCAATCGCCATATCCATGATATGTTTCTCCATCCGCTCCGGCTCCACACCCAGCAGCTGGGCCGTACGATCAATCAGAACCTGCTTCGGAAGATATACATGGCCCTCTCCGGCCGCCAACGTCAGTACATAATAGAGACCGCTTCGAATACGATACTCCGAATCAGCCTGAATGCCCAGGCGAGCAGCAATTTCATCCGCTGTTTTGAACCCGACGCCCGGGATATCTTCGGCCATCTTATATGGATTCTCCTGAAAGACCCGATACATCTCCTGCCCGTAAAACTGATATATTTTGCTTCCGAGAGAAAGATTAATCCCATATTTTTGCAGAAAAAGCATGGCTTTGCGCATATCTTCCTGCTCTGCCATCTGTTCACCGATTTCCCGTGCCTTCCGTTCGCTGATCCCCTTGACCTCCGCCAGGCGTTCCGGCTCTTCCTGCATGATCCGAAGGGTGTCCTCACCAAATCTGCGGACAATTCTGGCACTGAGCGCCGCTCCGATTCCCTTAATCGCGCCGGATGCAAGGTAGCGTTCGATTGCCATAACGTCTGTGGGAACAATCGTTTCAAAAGATTCGATCTTGAACTGCTGGCCATAAGCGGCGTGCTCAGTGTAATGCCCGGCAGCACGAATTGTTTCACCCTCATTTATATATTGAAAAAAGCCAACACAAGTCAGCTCTTCTCCATCAACAATAAGGGATAACACCGTATAGCCATTATCCCCGTTTCGATATATTATGTGGTCAATAAAACCTTCTACCGTATCCTGCATCTTACTTTCCTAACTTTTCCATGACTTCCATATATTGTCCGGTTCCCAGTGCAACAGCAAAGGATGGATTTTCAGCAGTCATGGTATTGATCCCGGTTCTCTCTTCGATCAGTTCTTCCATACCGTCAAGGAGTGCACCTCCTCCGGTCAGAATGATTCCCCGATCTGCCACATCGGCAGCCAATTCCGGCGGAGTTTTTTCCAGAATCCCATGTACGGCCTCAACAATCTGAGTCACAGAATCATTCAGTGCCATACGAACCTCCTCGGAAGACAATGTAATGGTTTTCGGAAGACCCGTAATAACATTTCTTCCGGTCACCTCCATGGTTTCCATCTCGGGGCGTTTGTAGGCGGTGCCGATTTTAATCTTCACTTCTTCCGCTGAATTCGTACCTATAAAAAGGCTGTGATTTTTCCGCAGGCAGCGTACAATAGCTTCATCAAAATTTTCCCCTGCCACTTTTATGGAAGTGGAGACAACGGTTCCACCCAAAGAGATCACCGCAATATCCGTTGTTCCTCCGCCAATATCCACTATCAGATTGCCAAATGGTTTTGTAATGTCAATACCCGCACCGATCGCAGCGGCAACCGGCTCTTCCACAATGGTCACGCTTCTGGCCCCAGCCTGAAAAGTAGCTTCTTCCACCGCTTTCTTTTCCACCTCGGTGATACCGCTTGGAACGCAGATACTGATGCGCGGTTTGCGAAATGCTCTCCTGCCCATCGCTTTTTGTATAAAATGCTTCAGCATAGCCTCCGTCACAGTATAGTCAGAAATAACCCCCTGACGCAGTGGCCGGATTGCAACAATGTTCCCGGGGGTTCGTCCGATCATTTGTCGTGCCTCTTCCCCGATCGCTCTGATTTTATCTGTATCTTTATCATAAGCAACCACAGACGGTTCCTTGATTACAATTCCTTTTCCCTTTGCATAGACCAGAATATTTGTCGTACCCAGGTCAATACCAATATCTGTAGCCGGCATGAACAGCCCTCCTTACCAAAATACCTTCTAACAATTATATACAAACACCCCGTCAAATGCAAGGCTGCCATACCATATGCAACTTATTTTTTCACTGAAACGATCCGTCCCGGACAAAGAGACCCTTTTCCGAAATATCCCGTATCACTATCGTTTCAGATATTTTGCCACATACTGTCCCGTATAGGATTCCGGCACTGCAGCCACTTCCTCCGGTGTTCCGCAGGCAATGATCTGACCGCCTTTATCGCCGCCTTCCGGACCGATGTCTATGATATAATCTGCCGTCTTTATCACATCCAGATTGTGCTCAATCACAACAACCGTATTTCCTCCTTCTGCAAGCCTTTTTAATATTTCGATCAGCTTATGCACATCGGCAAAATGCAGTCCGGTCGTGGGCTCGTCCAGAATATAGATGGTCTTTCCGGTACTTCTCCGGCTCAGTTCCGCAGCCAGTTTGATTCGCTGTGCCTCTCCTCCGGACAGCGTTGTGGATGGCTGTCCCAGTTTAATGTAAGATAATCCTACATCGTAAAGGGTCTGTATTTTCCGCTGGATGGACGGCACATGTTCAAAGAATTTCAGAGCCTCTTCAACTGTCATATCCAGCACATCATAAATGCTCTTTCCTTTATATTTTACTTCCAGGGTCTCCCGGTTATACCGTTTTCCTTTACAAACCTCACAGGGTACATAGACATCCGGAAGAAAATGCATCTCAATTTTAATAATGCCATCTCCGGCACAGGTCTCACACCGTCCGCCTTTTATATTAAAACTGAATCTTCCTTTTTTGTATCCTTTTGCCTTGGCATCCGCCGTCGATGCAAAAAGATCACGGATCTGGTCAAAAACGCCGGTATACGTAGCCGGATTGGAACGAGGCGTTCGTCCAATAGGGGACTGATCGATATCGATCACTTTGTCCAGTTGCTCAAGTCCCAGAATATCCTTGTGTTTTCCCGGGATAACTCTGGCACGGTTGAGATCTCTGGCAAGACGCTTATAGAGAACTTCATTAATAAGAGAACTTTTTCCCGAACCGGAGACACCGGTCACACAGGTCATTACCCCCAATGGGATATCCACATTCACATTTTTCAGGTTATTAACTGCTGCTCCTCGTATTTTCAGAAATCCGGTAGGTTTATTTCTCACTTCGGGAACCGGTATTTTTATTTTCCCGCTCAGATATGCTCCGGTGATCGACTCCGGACAGTTCATAATATCCTCTGCCGTACCGATAGCCACCAGCTCTCCTCCATGTTCTCCTGCGCCCGGTCCAATATCAACCACGCAGTCAGCCGCCCGCATGGTATCCTCATCGTGTTCCACTACAATCAGGGTGTTGCCCAGATCCCGCAGATGGATCAGAGTTCTAAGAAGCTTGTCATTGTCTCTCTGATGCAGACCGATGCTTGGTTCATCAAGAATATAGGCAACTCCCACCAGGCCGGACCCGATCTGCGTGGCCAGCCGGATTCTCTGGGCTTCTCCGCCGGACAGAGAGGCCGTTGCCCGGGCCAGCGTCAGGTATTCCAGACCCACGTCCACCAAAAATCCCACACGGGCATTGATCTCCTTCAGAATCGCATCTCCAATCAGGTGCTGCTGTCTGGTCAGTTCAAGATTCTTCAGAAACTGCTGCAGTTTATCGATGGACAGGGAAGTCACTTCATATATATTTTTATCGCCGACCGTCACAGCCAGTGCCTCCGGTTTCAACCGCTGGCCATGACAGGCCTGACAGGGCGTGATCCGCATAAAGGATTCATATTCCTGCTTGGAACTCTCGGAACCGGTCTCTCTGTACCGACGCTCCACGTTGCGGGTCAGGCCCTCAAAAGCGATATCATACACGCCTTCCCCGCGCTGTCCTTTATAGCGAACTTTTACTTTTTTCCCGTCAGTTCCGTTTATGATAATATCCTGTATCTTTTTGGGATACTGCTCAAAGGGCGTATCCAGGCTGAACCCATACTCAAGAGCCAGCGCATCCAGAATTGCATGGGTAAAACTGCTTTTGTCGGTGCAGGACTGCCATCCCATAGCTACGATAGCTCCCTGTTCTATGCTAAGAGACCGATCCGGTATCATCAGATCCGGATCGAACTCCATCTTATATCCCAGACCAAGACAATGGGGACAGGCACCAAAAGGATTGTTAAAGGAAAAGCTTCTGGGTTCGATCTCATCGATACTGATACCGCAGTCCGGACAGGAAAAACTCTGACTGAAATTCAGATAATTTCCATCCATGGTATCCACCACCAGCAGGCCGTCAGCCAGTTCCAGGACGGTCTCAATCGAATCCGTCAGGCGCTTCTGGATGCCGTCTTTTACCACAAGACGATCCACAATAATCGCTATGACATGTTTCACATTTTTATCAAGTTTTATCTCTTCGGAAAGCTCATACTGCACATCGTCAATAAGAACACGGACAAAACCGTTCTTTTTTGCTTGTTCCAGGACTTTTTCATGACGCCCCTTTCTTCCCCGGACCACCGGTGCCAGCAGTTGAATCCTTGTTCGTTCCGGCAGAGCCATGATCTGATCCACCATCTGATCTACTGACTGGCGCATAATCGGCTTACCGCATTTCGGACAGTGAGGAATGCCGATCCGCGCATATAAAAGACGGAAATAATCATAAATCTCCGTCACCGTCCCAACTGTGGAACGGGGGTTGCGGTTCGTTGATTTCTGGTCTATGGAAATGGCCGGTGACAGCCCCTCGATACTCTCCACATTGGGTTTTTCCATCTGTCCCAGGAACTGACGGGCATAGGAGGACAGAGATTCCATATATCTTCGCTGTCCTTCCGCATAAATCGTATCAAAAGCCAATGAACTCTTTCCGGAACCGCTTAAACCGGTCAGAACCACGAACTCATCCCTCGGAATATCCACATTCAGATTCTTCAGATTATTTTCATTGGCACCTCTTATTTTAATATATTGTTTTTCATCCTTTTTTACTGCCATCTTAACACCTCTGTTCTGTCATATCAGGACTCAAGTATAACATATTCCGACGGCAAAAGCAAACATTTGTTCTGATTTCTAGAGAAGCATTTCTGATAAAATGACGTTGCTTACCGATATCCCTTCTCGAGTGAGATAAATTCTTCCGCGTTCCCGCTCTAAAAAACCGGCGGTCCCATACTTCTCCAGAACTTTTCCGTAAATCCGGTCTATACCTGTGTGAAACAGTTTCTCAAACTGTGTTTCAGATACACCTTCGGTCATACGAAGCCCCAGAATCATAAACTCCTCCATGCGATCTTTAACAGACAGTTCCTGTACCTCACACCTCAGCATTCCGGGATTTTCACAATATTTCAGATATTCCCCCATCTGATCCCGGTTATGGAAACGGCAGTTCCTGATCAGAGAAGAAGATCCCAGGCCCAAACCCAGATATTCCCGGCCGATCCAATAGCCAACATTGTGTTCACATGCAAAGCCCGGGCGGGCATAATTGGATATCTCATACTGATCATATCCGGAATCATGCAGGATTTCTGCGGTTCGCTCATACATCAGGCGTTCTTCTTCCTCCTCCGGAAGTTTCAGCTGATCCTTCATATCGTAAAAAGGCGTCCCTTCCTCCAGGATCAGGCTGTATGCCGAAATATGTTCCGGACTGCATTCAATAACTTTTTTTAAAGTATTTTCCCAGGACGCCAGATTCTGTCCCGGAAGCCCGGACATGAGATCAACATTAATATTTCGGAATCCGCAGTCTCTTGCCAGCTCATATCCCGCAGAGAACTCCTCCCAGGTATGGATCCGTCCCAGACGTTTCAGCTCCCGGTTATCCGCCGACTGGCATCCGAAGCTGATGCGGTTGATCCCCGCACGCCCATAGCACTCCAGTTTTTCCCGGTCAGCCGTTCCCGGATTGACCTCAATGGTGATTTCCGCTTCCGGAGCGAGACAAAAGTGCTCTCCTATCTCAAGCATCACCCGCTCAATCCATTGCCCCGGTACCACAGAGGGCGTTCCACCACCGAAAAATATGGATTTGACTACATATTCTGAAAAATCACCACATCCGCGTATTTCCCCAATCAGCCCGTCAAAATAGGCCCGCTTCTGTTTCTCATCTGCCGGGCCTGACAAAAAATCACAGTAGGCACACTTTTTTACACAGAACGGAATGTGAAGATACAGTTCCAGTTCCCGTTTCATGCTTTATACTCCTTCTCAATCTCTGCTTGCTGAAATAATAATCCTGTTTGATGGGTTCTCTGCACTTTACTCAGACTTGAACACCAGAGAGGATCTTCACCTGTATTCTACTCGGCCCTGAACACCTCATACTGCCGTTTCGGCCCTCCGCACACCGGACAGCGCTCCGGAATATAATCCCCGGACATCACATAACCGCAGATCGGACATATAAAAATCGTATCTTTATCAAAATTTTCCATATCTGCCGCTTCTTTCAGCAGGTCTGCATGAACTTTCTCTGCCGCTTTAGCACCGGAAAAAGCCTGTTCAGTCAATACAGCCCCCTTTTCCCGGGCATATTCCTCCATCATTTTGTAAGTACGCTGATATTCAAACTCTTCACCCGGCACAAATGTCTCAATCGATGCTCCGAATGGATCCGGATTTTCAATAACCGAATAAAAATTTCTGGCATGATGATATTCAGAGGATGCCAACGCCTCAAAGAGATTGGCGATTTTTCCCATTCCTCTTCTCCGTGCGCGATCTGCAAACATCAGGTATTTCAGATGGGCCATCAGTTCACCGGCCACCGTTTTTTCCAGATTTTCTTTCAAAATCGGCATCCTTCTTTCCCGGTCATAACCATTTTCCGAAAGATTATCAATCCGGTATTGAAGCACTTCTTCCTTCATAAAAAAGTGAACCATATGGTGCTCTACATCGCAGGCCCGAATATCTTCAGACACATCTTCTATGAGAGCGCCTCCGCCACCGGTACAGATCAGCGGAATGCCATCCACCACATCTTCAAATCTTGAATGCACATGACCGCATAAAAGATATTTAACCTTGTATTTCCGTGATCCATATGCTTCTTTCAGCCGTGTGAATTCCTCCTCGGACACAGAATTGGGAATATAGTGATTGGGAACCGGTATGTGGAATGCCACGATCACCTGATGAACCTCCTCCATTTCCAAAACCTGTTTCAAAAGCTTCAGGCCTTCTTCCTCAAAGGTACGCATGGCATTATCCAAAACAACCACTGCAAAATCTTTTGCCAGCAATGCGTAATTTTTTCTTCCGAAATACTCGGTATAAGCTCCCGTATCATGATTGCCCCGCAGCACATAGATATCATTATGGGCCACCACTTCCGTCAGATCACAGATCTCCTCGTAATAATGCGCATTTCCGATTGGAACCAGATCACCTGCGATCAATGTTATGTCATCTTCTGCGCTCTTCTCCAAAGTAGCTGCATATACTTTCATATTATATGTTCCAAGGCCTTCGCACCCCGGATCACCGATAACTCCCATGGAATTTACCCCCGGAAGATGTATGATCGGCTGCATTATCTTCTGAATTTTATTCTTATCCATAACATTTCCTCTTTTCAAAGTCATTAAATACAGAATCGGTGGACAGGAGTCTATGCGGTCCCTATCCACCGACGCTGCTTTTACTATTATATCAATTCGTGCATTATCTGACAAACTCTATTTTTATCTCTCATTCATTCTCTTTTCGAAATTCCTTTGCAAACAAAAACAGTCCAAAAATAATCCCGTTTAAAATCAACGCCGGAATCAGCGATGCCCACGTTGTCGTCTGATTCTCCAGAACGCTTATATCATACTCTCCGCTTATAATAGGAATCAGGTTATTATTCATGAAATGCAGAATAACCGGAACCCAGATATTTTCTGTTTTCATATAAGCATAGGCAAAGATACTCCCCGGAGCCGCCACACTGCCGACAGCCGTGATCACGGCAAGAACTGTAATCACCAGATAGGTGATCCGGTTCGTTTACTGAGTGCTTTTGTGGAGGGAATGGAACTCAGTGATCTTTATAAGACCTACTGTTAATTGTCATCCAGTTTTAACACACTCATAAAAGCCTTCTGCGGGATTTCCACATTTCCCACCTGACGCATACGCTTCTTTCCTTCCTTCTGCTTTTCCAGAAGTTTTTTCTTACGTGTAATATCACCGCCGTAACACTTGGCCAGCACGTCTTTTCTCATGGCTTTCACCGTCTCTCGGGCAATGATCTTACTGCCCACCGCTGCCTGAATGGGGATTTCAAATAACTGGCGCGGAATTTCCTCTTTTAATTTCTCACACATTTTCCGACCGCGCTCATAGGCAGTGGCACCGTGGACAATAAAGGAAAGCGCATCCACTTCCTCACGATTCACCAGAATATCCAGTTTCACCAGGTCACTTCGCTCGTAACCGGACAGTTCATAGTCAAAAGAAGCATAGCCTCTGGAGCGGGATTTCAGTGCATCAAAGAAATCGTAGATAATCTCGTTCAGCGGCAGTTTGTATTTCAGAACCGCGCGGGTTGTCTCTATATAATCGGTACTGACATACTGTCCGCGCCGTTCCTGACACAGAGTCATGATCGGTCCGATAAACTCAGTCGTCACCATGATTTCTGCATCCACCACCGGTTCTTCCATATATTCGATCTCGGACAGATCCGGCAGGTTGGTGGGATTGGTCAGGTCAATCACTTCACCGTTGGTCTTATGCACTTTGTAAATAACACTTGGTGCTGTGGTCACTAAGTCCAGATTATATTCCCGCTCAAGACGCTCCTGGATAATCTCAAGATGCAAAAGTCCAAGGAATCCGCAGCGGAATCCAAATCCCAGAGCCACGGAAGTCTCCGGCTCATACTGCAGGGACGCGTCATTCAGCTGAAGTTTCTCCAGCGCATCCCGAAGATCCGGATACTTGGCACCATCTGCAGGATACACACCGCAGTAAACCATGGAATTCACCTTTTTATAACCCGGAAGAGGTTCTGCGCAGGGATTTTTGCTGTTGGTGATCGTATCACCCACACGGGTATCCTTTACATTTTTTATGCTGGCCGTTATGTATCCAACCATACCGGCACTCAGTTCTTCACAGGGAATAAACTGGCCGGCTCCAAAATACCCCACTTCCACAATCTCAAACTGAGCACCTGTGGCCATCATACGAACCGGCGTTCCTTTCCTTATTCTGCCTTCTTTTATCCGGCAAAATACGATAACACCCTTATAAGAATCATACACAGAATCGAAAATCAGGGCTTTCAACGGGGCATCCGGATCTCCCACCGGTGCCGGAATCTTTTTCACAATCGCCTCCAGTACTTCCTCCACGTTTTCCCCTGTCTTGGCGGATATGCGTGGTGCATCTTCCGCTTCAATACCAATCACATCCTCGATTTCCGCCACCACGCGGTCCGGGTCTGCACTGGGAAGATCGATCTTGTTGATAACCGGAAAAACATCCAGATCATGGTCCAGTGCCAGATATACATTTGCCAGGGTCTGTGCCTCGATTCCCTGTGCGGCATCCACCACAAGAATTGCTCCGTCACATGCTGCAAGGCTGCGTGAAACCTCGTAGTTAAAGTCTACATGACCAGGTGTATCGATCAAATTAAATATATACTCTTCTCCGTCTCTCGCTTTGTAAATCGTCCGGACGGTCTGTGCCTTGATGGTGATGCCTCTTTCCCGCTCCAGATCCATATTGTCCAAAACCTGAGACTGCATCTCACGTTCCGTCAAAAGACCAGTCATCTCAATTATGCGATCCGCCAGTGTGGATTTGCCGTGATCAATATGTGCAATAATACAAAAATTACGTATTTTATCCTGTTTCATATACTATGTCTCTCTATCCTTCCATTACCATTAACTGCGCAAAATATATGCCCGCATTTGTCTGTTCAATGCTCCGGGTCCTGTATAAAGCTTTAAAACTCGGCATTAGTATTAAGTATATCATACCGGCATCTCACTGTCATGTCCCTTTTAACAGTTTATTCAAAATATCCGCAAAGGGTATCATGGCATTTTTTGCTTCCTCAAGGGTATTGGTCTGAGCTCCTACCTCCAGCAGCAGGGATTTGGGGCGAAAATGCAGGTTATACCGATACCCTTTTACGTACACACCCCGGACATAGTCGGGATAGTATGTGTTTCCCAATGCTTCCAGCTGAGCGGAAAAAGCAAGGTTTTCACGAATGTATGCATTGGGGGTCGATGTCAGTTCTCCGCTTTCATTGGTCCGGCAAAGTCCGTTAAAAAACATGATCTGAGCAGTCGGTTTCCCATCCACCTCTGTCACCAGATGCCTGTTCTCATCCACACCATCCCGGTGCAGATCAATGATCACCTCAATACTGGGATTTTCCGCAAGGATTCTTTCCAGATCATCGCAGGCATAGTTGTAGGCTCTGCTTCGGTTCAGTACTCCTTCCGCCAGATCATATTTTTCGGTTACATGCAAAACGTGATATCCGTAGTTTGTGGTCAGCAGTTCCGTCAGATAATCGCCCACCCCTACCACAGTTGTTGCCGGATCTGCATCGCTGCTGTCAATATAGCCTTCTGTGGCGTGTGTGTGATAGATGAGTATCTGGGGGGTTCCTGCATCCCCCTGCATACGCATGTCCATACTGAGCAGTTCTTCCGCCGGCACTTCACTTGCACTGAGCGTAGTATTCGGATCGACAATAAAAAATTCATTCAGGAAACTGCCGGGCTGCGAAAACTGTGCCACTGCATTGGAGAGGACCTCCCTGGTCTGCTCACCGGAACCAGTGCCGGCATCGGCTGAACCCGATTGGGTTTCACTCTGTCCGCCTTGCCCCACTTCGCTCTGAGCAGTGTTTTCCTGTCCCGTACCGCTCTCTCCCTCCAGAGTCCCATCGGGATTTCCCTGTTCATCCATTTCGCTCTGATTGTCCTCAGTGCCCTGACTGCCGGTCTGCTGTTCCTCCCAAACATGGTTTTCCAGGTCCTCCTGCTTTTTCCGGGCCTGTTCCTCGTTCTCTGCCACCAGCTGTTCATACAGAAAAATATCTTCCGTCTCCGGAGAAATCGGCGGGCTCTCCTTTGCAAAAATGGAAAACACACCGCCAGTGCAGATCAGATAGACACAGGCACTAAGCAGCACGCCCCACAATACCAGATATGTTATAAAATCATCCTTTTTCATACATACATTATATGAGCGGATGCATCGTTTATTCAGTTTTTTACTTTTTCCAGAGCTTTGTTGATGCCCTCAGAGACCGTATAACTCAGCCGTTTGACTGTCTCATCCACATCTTTCGGAGTCACAAACATACTGCGCAGATTCGGCGTCAGCATCTCTCCCAGGAACTGTTCCCGTTCCGTTTTTTCCAATGCATGAAGCATATGTTCCATAGCATCATAGACGATTGTGGCAGCATCCACCACAGTGGGAACACCAATGGCAATGACCGGAACGCCCAGAGTCTCACGATTGATACCGCTCCGGTGATTTCCGACGCCGGAGCCGGGATTCACCCCCGCATCCGTCAGCTGGATCGTTCGGCTCAAGCGCCGGATACTTCTGGCCGCCAGCGCATCAATGGCTATGATCAGATCCGGTCGTGTCTGGCTGACCACACCCTTTATGATTTCCAGCGTCTCCATACCTGTATTTGCCATCACTCCGGGAATTAGCGCACTTACCATATGGGCAGAATCCTCTCCGATTCCCTCTGCCCCATACTCCCGGATCACATGTCTTGTAATTCGCAGGTTATTGATTGCATAGGGTCCCAGAGCATCCGGAGTGATTTCCTGATTGCCGAGCCCCACCACCAGAACCGACTGTTCCTTTTCAAAATCATGCATGCTTCTCAGATGATGACAGATTGCATCGGAAACCTCTTCGTGATACCCCTCGTCCGGAACAGAAAGGTCCGGAGCTTCTATGGTAATATACAGTCCCTGGGGCTTTTTCATAGCCTTTGCCCCATTTTCCGTCTCAATCCGCACTACCGTTGTCCGGATATCCCTCTCTTCGTCATACGCTTCCTCAATTCGCACTCCGTGTATCTCCACATTAGCCTGTCTAAATCGCTCCCCGGATTCCAGCGCCAGGTCTGTCCTGATCTCATATAAACTCATGCTTTTTTCTCCTTCGTTTGCTTGCAGATTTGAGATTATTTTTCACAGTTTTTTGAGAAATATGTATTGACAGAATCCTGGTTTTGGAATATTATAAATAAGCATGTTCACATCGGTGCGCCCGTGTCTGTATCGATGTGTTGACCGAGAACAACATAGAGATTATAGAAAAAATAATGGAGGTGTACGGATTTGGCTAATATTAAATCTGCGAAAAAGAGAATTCTGGTAAACAGAACAAAGGCTGACAGAAACAAATCAATCAAATCTGCAGTTAAAACAGCAATCAAAAAAGTTGACGTTGCTGTTGCCAACAAAGACAAAGAAGCCGCTGCTGCTGCATTAACCGGCGCAACAAAAGCTATGTCTATGGCTGCTTCAAAGGGTGTTTACCATAAAAATACAGTATCCAGAAAAATTTCCCGTTTATCCAAAGCGGTAAGCGAGATTGCTTAAGGAATCGAAAAAAGACAAAAGAAAGAAGACCGCATGCCGTCAGTGCAGTCTTTTTCTTTTGTCTTTTTTATCAGAATAAAGTGGACAAGTCCACTTCAATTCCCTATATTCCCCACTCATGAGGGACTTGTACACTTTGGCGCGAAACGCATGTCACGAAGTGACAATTTTCCATATGCGTTTCTGTGCATCCTCACGAAGTGTTTTTATTTCATAGGAAAGGAATTTCCTATGAAATAAAAAGACCTGCTCATAAAATCCCGACGGAGATCAGCCCTTTCAGGTATATCTTCGACTGGATTATATTCATTTTGCCGAATAGCGCACGATCAGAAGTTCCACGCTGAGGGCGTCTGCAAGCCGTCCTGTTTTCACATCCTCCTCCGTCTGAGTGCAGTCCCGCACTATGGCTTCCAACTCCTCTTTTGTATACTGCTTTGCACAGTTCATGACATTGCGTGCCGCAAAACCGGGCAAGCCCAGTTTTCCCTCCGCTTCTTTTTGACTGTAGCCCAGTCCGGACAGTTCTTTTGCCTGCAGAAGCTGGTTGAACTGACGGGCAATCAGATACAGAATACGCATGGGCGGTTCTTTCAGCGCAAGCAGATCATAGTACAGATCCAACGCCTTTTTCTGATTGCGCTCAGTCACAGCACGTACCATATCAAAAATACGGTTATCAATCTGTTCCACACTGATGGTATCAATATCCATTCTGGTTATCACGGATCGCTCATAAGCATAACAGATCAGTTTTTCCACTTCGGAATAAATATTTTCCATGTCCGTCCCTGTCCGGGAAATCAGATACTCCGCATCCGCCCTGGTAATATTCTTACCGTTCCGTTTGAGAATCCCACCAATCCAGGTAATCAGCGTCTGTTCCGTCTGTTTGGAGAATTCGGCTGCATAACCTGCCTTTTGAACTGCTTTATACATACGGTTTCTCTTATCCACTTCCGCTTCCACAAAAATCATGACCAGATAATCCGGCAGCTCTTTCAGATAGTCCGGCAGCTTTTCCGCAGCGTTTTTGAAAAATCCCGTATCTTCCAGAACGATGACCCGATATTCTGAGAAAAACGGCATAGTCTCAGCAAGATCGATGATCTCCCCCTCCGAAAGTCCCTTTCCGGAAAAATGAGCATAATTCATGGTATCTTCTTCCGACATAAGCGCCTGCTTCAGCTTATCCCGATACTGCAGTTTCAGATAGTTTTCCTCCCCAAAAAGGAGATATACTCTTTTGAACTGTTTTTGTTTGATATCTTCATTGATTCTCTTCATGTGCCGCTCCGTTTTCATGTATCACTTTATGTTACTATTCCTGCTCAGAGACACCGGTTATACCGCTCTTCCTATCATCTTCCCGTATCATTATACTTGCAATAAGTTTTCAGGTCAATCTTTTCCCCATCGGTAAAAACGGAAATAGCACCACAGTCTTTTGTTATGAAATACCGGCTTCCGTATTGATCCAACCGTTCCAGCGTTCCCGCATCCGGATGTCCATACCGGTTATTCTCCGAACAGGAGATCAAACACAGCTCCGGTCTGGTCTGTTCCAGAAAATCCTCACTGCTGGAATAACCGGATCCGTGATGGGCTACTTTTAACAGATCGATATCAGGCGATATCTCTCCCACCTGTTTTTCTGCGTTTCCTTCCAGATCTCCGGTAAAAAGGCCATCAAATTCTCCATATCGTATGAGCAGCACGAGAGATCCCTCGTTGCTCTTTCCCGAATAATCTTCCCCGGAAGGGTGCAGACAGATTATTTCTGTTTTCCCGTCCCTGACACAGTCTCCGGTTCCCATATAACATACCGGTATGGACAATGCTTCCGCAAGTTCGGTAACCGCCGCAAACGGCACTGTATCCTGCCACTTTGGAAGAACGAGCCTGCCAACTTCCAGATTTGATTCTCCCTTTTCCATGGCTTCCAGTATCTCAACAATCCCATTCATATGATCGCTGTCGTCGTGTGTCAGAAAAATCGCCTCCAAATGTCTAACTCCGGCCTGCTTCAAAAACGGTAATATCCGATATGTTCCCACCTGCTTTTCCGAACTGCTGCCCCCATCCAGCAGATAAGTATGTGCCTCCGGTGTCTGAATCACGATTGCATCACCCTGCCCCACATCCAGCATGGTTATTTTCAGATTATCACTCCGACGGAAACACAGCAGAATCCAGGCCGGTATCATCAAAAGCAAAAAGAAAAATCGTTTCTTATAGATACGATTCCTGCGATAAGCATACAGCACCAGTGCCATGATCCCATAGTAAAGACCGATCTGTGCCAGCGTTGGTCTGCCCAGAATCAACACAGCTCCCGGCAGTTTCATAATGGCATTGCATAGGTATTCATAGATATATAATACATACCGTGCAGGCAGCACAAAAATCTTCCCCATACCGGAAGCAAATATTCCGACCATTCCTCCAAGGAATCCTGAGACCAATACAAGCGAAACCGTCGGAAGCACGATAAGATTCAATAAAATCCCGTAAAAGGAAATCTCATAAAAAAAGTACAGCAGTATGGGAGCCATGAAAAAATGGAGATAGATTCCGCCTGCCAATTTCTGCTTTCCTTTCCAGATCATCAATGACAGCACCGCCGAATATGACAGCCAGAAGCTGCTCCCGGTCAGATAAGCAGGATTTCCTGCCAGCAGCACCAGAGCTGTCAGCGCAAGTGCCGTAGGCGGATCGTATGTTCTGCCGGTCAGATCCCCGCCGATTTTTATGCCAAACATCAGCAGAGCCCGCAACGTGGAAATTCCCGCTCCAACCATCCCCCCATAGCAGCACATAAAAGCCACTGCCAGGATGCCCGCCGGTCTCAGAGGCATTCCCACGCGTCTTAACAGTTTATAAAGGCCCATGCCAAGTATTCCCAGATGAAGTCCTGATATGGCCAGCACATGAGAGATTCCTCCCTGCCGAAACAGACTGCTTATATCTTCCCCCAGATCCGACTTGTCCCCCGTCACCATGGCAGCGAGAATGGTACCTGTCTCGTCAGGCGCAGCCACCTTCAGGGAAACGGATATTCGCTCTTTTAGCTGATTCAGAACATGATGCAGAGAAAACAGGGGCCGTCGGATCACCTGAATTTCCGGATTCCACATGGTATAGCCGATTTTTCCTGAACGGTAATAAGATTCCGGATCAAACTGTCCCGGATTCGTAGCCGATTCCACAGGCTTCAGTTCTCCGCACACACGAACAGAGTCCCCAACCCTTATTGTTTCTTTCAGCACCTCACTGGTGATTTTTACATATTCAATTTTATATTTATCATGGGAAGTTACAGACAGAACTGCCTGTTTTAGATACAGAATATATTTTTCATCTTTGTATTCACGCTGATAGATATAACCGTCTATCCGCACTTCTTTTTGCTGTTCCGCAATCGAACAGATCAATTGGTTATCCGGATACCATGCCCGGTGTCCGGATAACCCGGTTATACAGAGTATCACAATCACGAGAACACAAAAGACACACAATGGTCTTTTCTTCAAACTTGTCTCCCTGCTTTCACTGCTGCAGCTGAATCAAATCCGCATTTCGCTCATATGACCGGTTCAGATCCATATTCTCACGGAAAACATAATTGCTCTCACCCTCAACAGATATCTGCACCTTTTTTACATCACAATTTGCAGTCAACGAATTAACAATAGAGTAAATAGGGATCTCCTGCTGCACATTCATAGTATGCTCTGAAAACTCTCTGCTCAGATTCACATAGCAGATATCTTCCACAACCGTAACCCCCAATACTTTCGTGTCAGAAGCCACCGTTGCCATATGCCCTTCTTCTCTCGGACCTTTGACGATCTGTTCAACCACGACTCGTTCAATGGGGACATTACTGCTGTAATACAGCTTTCGGCTCTCAGCCATAAGGGACGATCCCTCCGCGCCGGAAAAATACAGCGTCAACGTCGAACTCATATAAGAGTTGATCTCTTTCCCCGAATTTTCCACAAAACTGTCTTCATTCAGTGGTCCGATTTCTGCACCGGTACTGTCTGTTAAAGGCTCTCCCGCCACAGATATAGTGACATACTCCACATCGTCAATCTGAACCAGGGTGCGCACCAGACCTGCCCTGAGCAGGACCTCTTTTGTCTTGCTCAGAGTGCCGTAGGATTCGCTCATATTCAGCTTGACCGTATGGTCTTCATATTCATAATTTTCAATTTTTAAATCTTCCGTCAGCAGATTCATGTAAGAACTTTCCCTCGGTACTCTTTCCAGAGCACCCAGCAGTTCCGGTATCAGTTCTTCTGCCGATGTGGCTGCAGCGTCATAAATCTCCTTCTGCAATCCGGTCTCTTCTATGTTTGTATAATAGAGATAATAATCTCCTTTTTCTCTCGCTGGCTTATTCACACTGCATCCGGTCAGCATGCAGGCGAAAAGGATACTCAGCATAAATGTAACACGCCTTTTCATCTTCATGCCCCCTCTATGATACGTGACTCAGCGGGATCCGAACGGAGAATGTTGTGCCTTCTCCCTGGGTGCTGCGCACTTTAATTGCACCATGATGCATAACAATAGCATTTCTGGTAATGGCAAGCCCCAGACCGTTCCCCTCGATTTCCGTAGAATGAGATTTGTCCACCCGGTAAAAACGCTCAAAAATATGATCCAGCGCCTCCTCCGGAATGCCGATGCCGCTGTCCGCAATGGTAATATAGAAATACTTATGATCTGCGTCCAATGATACACGCACCCAACCGTCCTCTACGTTATACTTGATTCCGTTTTCGATCAGATTGGAAATGGCCAGATTTAGTTTTACTTCGTCGATTTCTGCCTGTACCGTCCGGAAGCTGTCAAGTATCAGTTCAATATTGCGCTTCGCTGCGATTGGTTTCAAACGCTTTAACACAGTTTCCAGCCATTCATTGAGGTTTACTGACCGAATGTTTAATTCCACAGACTTTTTATCCATTTTTACCAGATCCAGAAGATCTGAGATAATCTTGTTTTCACGGTCTATCTCATCCGTAATATCCTGCATAAATTCCTGATACAGTTCGATCGGCACATTTTCCTGACCAACCAGAGAGTCTGCCAGCACCTTCATGGAAGTCAGCGGCGTTTTCAGCTCGTGCGACACATTGGAAACAAACTCCTGTCTGGAATCATCCAGGGTCTTGACCCGGGTCAGCATTTTATTAAACGCATCGGTGATCAATTCGGTTTCCGTATAATCCGTAACCGAAATATTGCCGTCCAGGAACCCGTCAGTCAGATCCTCAATGGCCCTTGTCACCCGCGCAAACGGTTTCATTAGAATATCTGACAGCAGATAGCTGAAAGCAACCACCATAACAGATATAATCATCAGCAGGAGAACAGCTTTCTGTTCGAGGGCCGACACACTGGCAGCAATTTCATTTGTGGATACACTGACCAGCATGACACCCACAATATTTTCTTTTGACGCATCGCGTATCGGTATCGTCATCTCTATGTACTGATTCGTATCATCGTACTGCGTGACAGAATTGCCTTTGAAGCAGCTGATGACCTCCTCCGAAACACTGATCCTTCCCGCATCCAGATCATATACATCCTTGATCACCACAAAATCCGAATTGATAATCAGAATTCTGCCGCTGTATATGTTGGATACCAGCGTCAGCTGACTGTTCAGGAGCTCAGATGTGGGCTGATTCAGATAATCTTCCTGAATCAGCTGATTGCATATGATCTCGCACTGATTTTTAACATTGACTGAGCGCAGCGAGACCGCACGCTCTTCATAGCTCCTTACGATGCCAAAGGTCATGATGATACTGGGTATGATACCGATTAAAATCAATATTACCATGATCCGAAAACGCAGGCTCTTAAGAAAGCGAAATCGTTTTTTTATTCTATCCCTGGAAATAATAGCCTACACCCCATTTTGTATGCACATATTTCGGCTCACTGGGCTTCTTTTCAATTTTCTCACGCAGTCTCCGAATATGTACATCTACTGTTCGCACATCGCCCGGATATTCATAGCCCCAGACAATATTCAGCAGGTTCTCTCTGCTGTACACTTTATTTGGATTGAATACCAGCAGTTCAAGCACATCAAACTCTTTTGCCGTCAGGTTTACTTCCCTGCCGTCAATAAACACCCTCCGGCTTTCACAGTCCATACGCAGGCCGCCGGATTCCACGGTCTTTGCCTTCTCTTCTGCCGGCTCTGTCTTCACTGCCCGGCGCATAATTGCCTTAATCCGGGCTTTTACTTCCAATATATTGAACGGTTTCGTTATATAATCATCTGCGCCATATTCCAGGCCGAGAATTTTATCCATATCATCGCCCTTGGCAGTCAGCATGATGATGGGCACATTGGAAAACTCACGAATCTGCTGGCACACTTCCAGGCCGTTCATCTTCGGAAGCATCAGATCCAGAAGAATCATATCGTATTCCGTCTCTTTTGCCAATTCCAGTGCCTCTTCTCCGTCATAAGCGCAGGTAACATCCATTCCGTCCTGCTCCAGACTAAATCGTATTCCTTTTACAATCAATTTTTCATCATCTACTACCAATACCCGTTTTTTCATATTCTTCTATCTCCTAATCAACTTACCGTTATCTGATCTTTAATTTTAGAGAAGACAGCATCCTTGATTCCCGCTATATTCATAATCTCTTCAATACTCCGGAATCCGCCATTCTGTTCCCGGTATTCCAGAATTGCCTTTGCTTTGGCCTGACCGATACCCGGCAGCGTCATAAGCTGCTCCGCATTCGCCGTATTTATGTTAATCTTTCCGTTCCCCGGCGTATCTGATGTCCGGCTGCCGGAAATTTCAGCAGACTCGGCTTCTTCCGCCTCATCCCGGGTCAGAATCCGAATCTGTTCACCGTCTTCCAGCCTTTTCGCCTGATTGACCAGAAACGGGTCTGCATTTTCCAAAAGTCCTCCGGCTGCCTCAACTGCCTGGATCACACGTGCACCGGCAGGCAGTTCATATACCCCCGGGTTGGCTACCGCACCGCAGATATAGATTACAATTATCGCTTCCTTGTCACGGCTGTTTCCCATTTCTGCGGATTCTACACCTGTATCTGTCTTCTGTTCTCTATCTGTTCCAGTTCCTGTATCTGTTTCAATTCTCGTAATATCCGATTTTCCATCTGTTACGGTTTCCTGTTCCTTTTCCGTAACATTCGGTTTCTCATCTGCCGCATCTTCCTGTTTCATATCTGCAGCATTTGTCCAGACCGTATCTTCTTTACAGCCTGCACAGTAAATTATTGCCACTGCACATACAGCCGCAATCAAAATGAATCGTTTTTTCATAGGCCATGCTCCTTATCTCACATAGATAAAACAAAGTCCCTGTGCATGGCTACATATTATTGTAACGAATTATTAACATTTTTACAAGAAATAAATTAACATATTTCTTCCTTTTTCATGATCACCTTTCGTGAAATGAGTTAAAAAAATTCGGCTTGCAGAACGCTCCGTTTTCCTTAACGCTCCCATCGAAACAGAATAATTCCTCCCACCGCAATGATCATGCCAATCAGTTTTCTCCACAAAAAAGGCTGTTTTTCCACACCAAACAGGCCGAACAGTTCAATCAGATAAGCTACTGCAAGCTGTGATACCACGATCAGCATAGCTGCCTGAGCCGGTCCCAGACTTCCCATACTCTTAATAACCGTCATAGTAATAAAAGCACCGATGGCCCCTCCGAGAAGCAAATACTTCGGTTCCACACGGGCAATGGTCCCAATGCTCTCCCGGCCAGTCACCAGCCAGGCCACGATACAAACAAGAAATGCACTCAACTGAACCCAGCCTGTGGATACCCACAGGCTGGACTGTTTCGTTACTTCCGTATTAAATACTCCCTGAATACTCATCAGGGCACCTGACACCAAAGCCATAATAATACCAATCATTTCCATAACCTCCGGTTTCGTTTTTGTTAGTGTAACCAGATGTCCTAATATTATACCTGATAATAATCATCCGCCCTATAAACATACACCGTTGTATGCCCTGGGGTATACCTGGTCACTTAACTGCTCTACCGTTATCATATGAGGTTTCTTACAGCATGATTCTAATTCAATTAAGTTTTGGGTCAGCCGATTGCTTTTTTGAGTTTTTCCACCATCTCATCGATATGTTTCTCTTCAATAATCAGCGGCGGAACCAGGCGCAATACATCGCTTCCCGCCGATATGACCAGCAATCCTTCCCGGATGGCTGCTTTTACAATCTCACCAACCGGTCGTCCGGTCACCACCAGACCCTGCATCAGTCCTTTTCCCCTTCTTGCTGCAAAACAGTCATACTGCTCCACCAGTTCATCCAGTTTTGCTTCAAAATAAGGTGTGATTTCCTGAACATGTTCCACAATCTTGTTTTCGGCGAAGAGATCCATTACCTTGCTGACTGCCGCACAGGCCAGGGGATTGCCTCCGTAGGTTGTGCCATGATCCCCCGGAACCAGAGAATGCTCTGCCACCTTCTTGTTCAGGATAAAAGCACCTACCGGCACTCCGCACCCGAGTGCTTTTGCCGTCGTCATGATATCCGGCTGCACGCCATATCCCTGCCACGCATACAGACTTCCGGTGCGTCCCATGCCGCACTGTATCTCGTCGAGAATCATCAATATATCTTTCTCATCACAGATCTCACGGATTCCTTGTAAGAACTTTGGATCTGCCGGGTAAATGCCGCCCTCTCCCTGAACTGTCTCCAGAATAATCGCACAGGTCTTATCTGTAATCTGTGCTTTCACACTGTCAAGGTCATTAAAATCCGCAAATTTCACACCGCCCATCAGCGGTTTGAACGCTTCCTGATAATGGGGATTTCCGGTTACGGACAGCGCACCTACACTTCTTCCGTGGAACGAATGGTTCATGGCAATAATCTCATGGTCTGCCTTTCCATCCCGGATATAGGCATATTTGCGGGCGGTTTTTATAGCCCCCTCTATGGCCTCCGTACCGCTGTTGGTAAAAAAGACCTTATCCATCCCACTGGCTTCCACCACTTTTTTTGCTGCCTCTGTCATTGGGACATTGTAAAACAGATTTGAAGTGTGGATCACCTTATGGATCTGGTTTTCCAGCGCCTCATTAAAACCGGGATAATTATATCCAAGAGCATAAACGGCAATGCCTGCTGCGAAATCAAGATACTGCCTGTCGTCCGTGTCATACAGATACACTCCGTCACCATGTTCCAGGACTACGGGGAAACGATTGTAAGTATGGAGTACATACTGTTCCGACTGTTCCATATATTCATTTGTTTTCATTATAATACCTCTTTTCCTCATCCCCCAGGATCGCTGTACCGATACCTTTGTTGGTGAAAAATTCCAGAAGCAGACAATGCTCGATCCGTCCATCCAGAATATGTACCCTGGATACGCCTTCCCGTATGGCATTGATGCAATTCTGAAGTTTTGGCAGCATACCACCGCCCGCATTTCCGCTGGCCAGGAATTTTTCTGTTTCGGAGATGGTCAGCTCCGAGATCAGTGTGGAAGGATCCCTGGGATCACGGTAAACCCCCTCGATGTCGGATAAAAAGACCAGTTTTTCCGCACCGAGAGCAGAAGCGATGGCACAGGCTGCATCATCGGCATTGATATTATAGGATTTGTAATCTTCTTCACCTAATCCGATGGGACAGACAACCGGGACAAAATCCTTATCAATAAGCGTGTTTAAAAGCTCGGTATCCACATGCGTCACTTCTCCCACATATCCGATGTCTTTTCCGCCGGAAAATTTCTTTTTAACCTGAAGGGTGGATCCGTCCTTGCCGCTGATTCCCGCTGCACGGACACCCTCACTTTCCATATACTGGACAAGACCTTTGTTAACTTTTCCGAGTACCATCTCGGCTATTTCCATGGTTTTGGCATCCGTCACACGCAGGCCGTTAATAAACTGCGGTTCTTCACCAGACAGTTTGACCCATTTGCTGATCTCCTTTCCGCCTCCGTGAACAATAATGGGCTTAAATCCAACCAGCTTCAGCAGCGCCACATCTTTAATCACACTTTTTTTCAGATGGCTGTCTGTCATGGCACTTCCGCCGTATTTCACAACGATTTTCTTTCCGTTGAATTCGCGTATATAGGGAAGTGCTTCAATTAGAATCTCCGCTTTGTGCAGCCACATTTCCATATTATCTGACATTTTATTTCTCCCTCTTCACCAGTCTCTTGCTTCACAATAGATTTATTAAGAACGATAATCCGCATTTATTTTTACATATTCATAAGTCAGGTCGCATCCCCAGGCAGTAGCAGTGGCATCGCCCATCTTGATGTCTGCCAGAGCTGTCACCGCCGGCTCCGAGAGGATTCTTGTGGCTTCCTCTTCACTGTAGTCACAGGCTACACCATTTTCAATGATCTGAAGCTTACCCGCCTCACTCTCAAAGAAAAGATCTACTTTTTCCGGATCGAACTGTGCCCCGGAATAACCCATCGCACACAGGATACGGCCCCAGTTGGCATCGTGTCCGTAAATAGCAGCCTTGGTCAGATTGGAGGTCACAACAGATTTTGCCAGTGTGACTGCCTGCTCCTTTGACTCAGCTCCCACGATCTTCACTTCAAACAATGCGGTTGCACCTTCTCCGTCTCCGGCAATTGCTTTTGCAAGCCAGGTATTCACTTCGTTCAATGCATCGCAGAATTTCCTGTAATCGTCATTTTCTTCCGTGATTTTTTCGTTGCCAGCCATGCCGTTTGCCAGAAGCAGTACCGTATCATTGGTAGATGTATCGCCGTCAACCGATACCATATTAAAGGTATCCCGGATAGATGCACTCAGAGCTTTCTGCAGGAGTTCTTTTGTTATATCGATATCAGTCGTTACGAATCCCAACATGGTACACATATTCGGATGGATCATTCCGGAACCTTTGCAGCATCCGCCGATGGTAACTTCTTTTCCACCGATTTCAACCATCACAGCAACTTCTTTTTTCACCGTATCTGTAGTCATAATCGCCTGAGCAGCCAATGTACCGCCTTCCAAAGTGGGAAGCACCATCGGTGCCAGTTTCTCCACACCTGCAGTGATCTTGTCAATGGGAATCTGTTGGCCGATCACGCCGGTGGAGGCCACCAGAACGGAATCAGCAGCAATTCCCAGAATTTTTGCTGCCGCCTCAGCCGTTTGTTTACAATAGCCATATCCCTCTGCACCGGTACAGGCATTCGCCACTCCACTGTTGCATATAATAGCCTGTGCATAAGGGTGGTTATATACAATATCCTGATCCCATTTTACCGGAGCTGCCTTCACCACGTTTGTAGTAAACGTGCCGGCTGCCACACAGGGCACTTCACTGACGATCAGAGCCATATCCATCGTTCCGTTTTTTTTGATACCTGCGCTTGTGCCGGCTGCTTTATATCCTTTCGCTGCGGTTACACCGCCTTCGATTGCTTTCATGTTTTCCTCCTCATTGTTACTATTTATTATTCTTCTCTTCCTGTATGATCTGTATTTTGCAGAGACATACGGAATCTCGAAACACGATCACGGGAACATCGGCACGCTCTTCAGGCCTTCATCCTCAGCGAAGCCAAACATCAGATTCATGTTCTGCACTGCCTGGCCTGCCGCACCTTTCATCAGGTTGTCCATGGCCCCCATCATAATGATGCGGTTCGTTCTCGGATCCAGTTTAAAATTCACATCCACATAATTGCTGCCTTTTACCCATCTGGTCTGGGGGCAGACATCTTTTTTAAGAACACGGACAAATTTTTCACTGTCATAGTATTTGTCATAAGCTGCTTTGACCTGTTCATAAGTCGCTTCTTTTTTCAGAGATGCATAAGCCGTAATGAGAATACCGCGGTTCATGGGAACCAGATGTGGTGTAAAATTAATCAGAACCGGTTCGCCCGCCGCATAGCCGAGTTGTTCCTCGATCTCCGGTGTGTGACGGTGATTTGCCACACCGTAGGCTTTTATACTCTCGTTCACTTCACAGAAGAGATTGTCCACCTTTGCCCCTCTTCCCGCTCCGGAAGTTCCGGATTTTGCATCCACAATAATCGTAGATGGATCGATCAGCCCTTCTTTCAGCATCGGATAAATAGACAATGTGGTACAGGTAGGATAGCATCCCGGATTGGCAATAAGACGGGCGCCCTTTATTTTTTCACGGTTTATCTCACACAGTCCGTATACCGCCTCTTCAAGAAACTGGGGTGATTTATGTTCGATTTTATACCACGCTTCGTATGTATGAACATCTTTGATCCGATAGTCTGCACTCAAATCGATAATTTTCGTTTTTTTCAAAATATCTTCCGTAACCATCGATGCGCAAAAGCCCTGGGGGGTCGCAGTAAAAATCACATCGACCTGGTCTGCCAGTTCTTTCATATTATCATCCAGACAAGTATCTTCCACAATCTGAAACATATTCTGATATACATCTGCATATGGTTTCTCAATATAGCTTCTGGAGCCGTACCATTTGATTTCCGCTTCTTTATGATTCATCAGGATTCTGACGAGCTCGGCACCGGCATAACCAGTGGCGCCGATAATACCTACTTTTATCATTTCTTATATCTCCTCTTTTTTCAGGTAGAATTTAACATCTCCTATCATAACGCATCATTCTCAAAATGTAAAGCATCATTTTTGTATATTTATGCAACACCAATGCATATTATGCAACATTTATCAATTATTTTTTCATATTAATTAAAAGTTATATAAATTATCTATTGCATAAATATGAAAATTGGTGTATAGTATGTTCTGGCATGAGGGAATGAGGAATATGTGCTTATCCATATATGTTGAATTAGACAATAATACATGCCCTTCGGGCGGGTTTCTATATTGTATACCCATAGGGCACACCTTAATACATGCCCTTCGGGCGGGTTTCTATATTGTATACATATTATTTAGGAGGTTTTTTATTATGAAAGAAAAAGTGGTACTGGCATATTCAGGCGGATTAGATACTACAACGATTATTCCGTGGTTAAAAGAACATTTTGATTATGATGTTATCTGCTGCTGCATCGACTGCGGACAGGGCAATGAGCTGGACGGTCTGGATGAAAGAGCAAAACTTTCCGGCGCCAGCAAATTATATATCGAAAATGTAATCGATGAATTCTGTGATGATTTTATCATGCCCTGCGTACAGGCCGGCGCTGTTTACGAAAACAAATACCTGCTGGGCACTTCCATGGCTCGTCCGGTTATTGCAAAAAAGCTGGTTGAAATTGCAAGAAAAGAAGGCGCTTCCGCTATCTGCCACGGTGCTACCGGTAAAGGAAACGACCAGATTCGTTTTGAACTGGCTATCAAAGCATTGGCCCCGGATCTGAAAATTATCGCTCCATGGCGTATGACCGACGTATGGACCATCCAGTCCCGTGAAGACGAGATTGAATACTGCAAACAGCACGGCATTGATCTTCCATTTTCCACAGATTCCAGTTACAGCCGTGACCGTAACCTGTGGCACATCAGCCATGAAGGTCTTGAACTGGAAGATCCGTCCCTCGAACCGAACTACGATCACCTTCTGGTGCTGGGCGTTTCTCCGGAAAAAGCTCCGGATGAACCGGAATACGTGACCATGACCTTTGAAAAAGGTGTACCCACCAGTGTAAACGGTCAAAAAATGAAAGTTTCCGAAATCATCACCAAGCTGAATGAACTGGGTGGAAAACACGGCATCGGTATCGTAGATATTGTAGAAAACCGCGTGGTTGGTATGAAATCCCGTGGTGTGTATGAAACGCCGGGCGGAACCATTCTGATGGAGGCACACAAACAGCTGGAAGAACTGGTACAGGATCGTGCCACTATGGAAACGAAAAAAGATATGGGCAACAAACTGGCACAAATCGTTTATGAAGGAAAATGGTTCACACCGCTCTGCGAAGCAGTACGGGCATTTGTAAAATCCACTCAGGAATACGTAACCGGTGAAGTTAAGTTCAAACTTTACAAAGGCAACATCATTAAAGCCGGCACCACTTCCCCGTATAGCCTGTACAGCGAGTCCCTGGCATCGTTCACCACCGGTGATATGTATGACCACCACGACGCAAGCGGATTCATCACACTGTTTGGTCTGCCGCTGAAAGTTCGCGCTATGAGAATGCTGGAACTGGAAAAGAATAACAATAAATAAAGATATAACAACATATACAACGGGTCGACAGAAACTATCTGCCGACCCGATTTTTGTACTTCACATAAATATAATGTTTATCCTGATCATGTCCGATCTGCACCCTGCATCCAATCACCGGAGTGCTCCCCATTCTACCCTCTGATCTCCAGAAGCTTCTTCTTCAGTTCATTTTCCATGCTCTGCAGTTCCGCCTCCGCCGCCATACGTTTTTCATGGCCTTCTCGCTGAATCTGCATAACCTCGTCAAAGGTCCTGATCAGATTCTCGTTGGTTGCCTTGAGGGTTTCCATATCCACAATACCGCGCTCGGATTCTCTGGCTGTCTCGACACTGGCCGTGTGCAATGCTTCTGCATTCTTGCGCAGCAGCGCGTTGGTCATGTCTGTCACTTCCCGATGAGCTTTTGCCGCCTCCGTGGAATGTGCAACACCGAGGGCAATGACCATCTGGCTCTTCCACAGAGGGATGGTATTTACGATGGTCGTCTGGATTTTTTCCGCCATCATGGTGTCGTTGCTCTGGACGAGACGTATCTGTGGTGCGGTCTGCAGAGATATCTGTCTGGTCAGTTCCAGATCATGAAGTTTCTTTTCAAAGCGATTGCACATGCTGTCCAGATCCCTTGCTGTCTGAGCATCTTCCGGCAGCCCACTGGCCTGGGCTTTTGCCTGCATAGCCGGAAGTTCTTCCGTGCGAACCTGACGCAGTTTCATTTTTCCGGCCTGAATATACATGGTCAGCTCTTTAAAATAAGCCAGATTTGTCTCGTACATCTTATCCAGCATAGCCGTATCTTTCATAAGCTGAATCTGATGTCCCTCCAGCACGTTTACGATCCTGTCCACATTTGCTTCCGCCTTGTCGTATTTTGCTTTCATTGTGGAGATTTTGTTGGAAGCTTTTTTGAAAATTCCAAAGAAACCTTTTTCTTCTTCCTCCGCATCAAAGCTTTTCAGCTCCGTCACCACCTGAGTCAGCATATCGCCCACTTCACCCAGGTCCTGATTCCGCACATTATTGAGGGCGCTCTCGGAAAAATCAGCCAGTTTTTTCTGAGCTCCGGCACCGTACTGAAGAATAGCGTTTGAATTTGTCAGATCAATCTGTTTTGCAAAATTTTCCACAACTTTCTGTTCTTCCGGAGAAAGCTGCGGTTCCTGCACTGCAGGGATTTCCTCTTTTACTGCTGCCGGTGTCTGCTTTGGTTCTTCCACTGCAAAGGGATCCAGAGTAAGAGTCGGTACTGCGGCTGCCTCTATATCTTTATATACATCGCTCATCTTTGTTTATCTCCTTTTGTTCATTTGATTTCATTTATGCTCAAAATCCGACTTTGTCAGGCCTTCCTGGGTGAGCATGGTATTCAGTACGGAAATATCCGAAGAAATGTCCCATGCAGTATCCTGATAAAAATCATCCAGCAATTTTTCAAAGGCAAAATTCAGTGTATCGATGGTCTTCTCAATCTCTTCTTTGGAACTTGTAATATTGGCCCCCTCAATGGGCTGTGCATCCAGTTCCTCGTAGGCATCCAGCAATTTTACCGTGGTGGGCAGATAATAGCTCATCAGCTTTTTCAGATCGCCTACCAACTCCGGCTTTTCCTTCACCCTCTGGAATATTTTCTGTACAATATTTTCCATTCTGGCAATTTTCTCCGAAATTTCTTCTCCCGGTATGGCATCGTTGCTGGCATGTATTCTTCTCACAAAGGCCTCACCCTCAGTGATTACCTGTATGACATTCTCAGGTAATGCCGCATCAGCACTCTCTTTTAGCTTCTTTTCCTGCTCACGCAGCAAATATTGCTGCTGCGCCTGCTGGTACTGATGATATGATTCATCAGTGATCATAAGATATGTCTCCTGCTCATCCAGATGACCCTGTCGGAAAAAACCTTTTCCGATCATATAACGCATATCTCTCTGAACATAGCTGATGGATTTTCCTGTTCGTTTTGCCAGTTCCTGTATGGAACAGTACATCCGGTTTCCAAGCTCTTTTACATATCGATGGAAACGATTCACACGGCCAATCATGCTTATGCCCTTTACGAACATGAACAGACTCACACCGAAAAATGCAGTCAGCAACACCAGCGATATAATCCCGCCGACCCGATGAATACCCAGGCCAAACAGCGCCGCAATCAATGTTGCAGCCACTCCTCCGGAAGTTCCCAAAATCCCCAGGAATCCGAACACCGACAGAACCACGCCGATCCCGGTGGTACTGGCTGTTTCCCCATACAGCTTCGGTATCATGGGCTTTTCTTTCTTTACCACCGAACAGTTCGCCGTCTGGGAGCGCTCCCGTCCCCGTGACCCGGATGTATCGTCAGAATATCTCATTCTGCCTCTCACTCTGTCACGAGACGCACGACCAGTGTTTCTTATGCTGTCATTTACTGCTCTGTTTGCTGTTTGAAAACCGTCATTTACTGCCCGGTTCGCTGTTTTCAAGCTATCGTTCACATTTTTTATGGCAGAATCTACAATGCGGCCAATGTTTTCATTTAAATCTGAAAAATCTCTTGAATCAATCGAGGACTGTACGGTTCTTCTGATATCCTCGCCCCACTTCGACCAGTTATTATCATCCATATTATTGTCCTCCCAAAACCAGCGTAACCCCTGCAGAAGGTCGTAATATATCCCCTTCCAGGCTCATACCCGATGAGCGTAGCAGGCGTCGTCCACACGATAATGTTACATATATAAAAATTATATATTATGGGATTCCAAATTACAAGAGCAAATACGAACTGCCGCTATGCACGATTGAATCCAATATCATCTAAAAAAAATTGTTTCCCGACAGCTAAAAAGCTGATCAGGAAACAATTTCCAAGACTACACTATTTTATATGATCCACATATTTCTGAATGTTGGACGCATTTACATATTTCTCCATATGCTCGCCATCATCCACAATCAGTGTGGGTGCCTGGCGGATACCGTATTTTCTTACCAGTTCCGGATTCTGTTCTGCATCAATCACCTGATATTCGTGACCTTCCAGCATCTTCTTTGCAATCTTACAGTTAGGGCAGGTGCTTGTGGTAAACAGATATCTCACCCCGTGAACCGGTTCTACTTTCACATCATCACCGGAGATGGTGACAACTGCCTTGGTGCTGCGGAATTTGGAATGTTCAATATCATATACGGTACGATTTTTGTATTCCTGTGTCTTTCCGTCATTCCAGTTCTGAACCGGACGGTAATATCCGGTGATCCGGCTGTAGACTTCCGTCGGTTTATGGCAGGTCGGGCAGGTAAAATGCTCTCCGGCAATGTAACCGTGATCTTTACAGACGGAATAGGTGGGTGACAACGTATAATAAGGCAATTTGTAGTTTTCTGCTATCTTGCGCACCAGAGATGCCGCAGCTTTCCAATCCGGAAGTTTTTCGCCCAGAAATGCATGGAATACCGTTCCGGATGTATACAGCGTCTGCAGTTCGTCCTGAATATCCAGCGCTTCAAAAATGTCGGCAGTGTAATCAACCGGAAGATGCGAACTGTTGGTGTAATACGGCGTATCCCCATGGCTGCCTGCGGTCTTGATATCCGGCCACTGTTCCCGGTCATGTTTTGCAAGACGGTACGCGGTGGACTCTGCCGGAGTAGCCTCCAGATTATACAAATCTCCGTACTGTTCCTGATACTGCACCATACGGTTTCTCATATGGTTCAGTACATCCTTTGTAAACTGCTGCGTTTTCGGATCAGTCATATCGCCGCCAAGCCATTTTGCATTGAGTCCGGCTTCATTCATGCCTACCAGACCAATCGTGGAAAAATGATTGGCAAAACTGCCCAAATACCGTTTAGTATAAGGATACAGCCCCGTATCCAGGAGCTTCGTAATAACCGTACGTTTTACATGCAGGGAACGTGCGGATATATCCATCATGCGATCCAGACTTTTGTAGAAATCCTCTTCATTCTCTGCCTGGTATGCAATACGCGGCATATTGATGGTAACAACGCCGATGGAACCGGTGCTCTCGCCGGAGCCGAAATATCCGCCGGATTTCTTTCTCAGTTCACGCAGATCCAGACGCAGACGGCAGCACATGCTTCGCACATCGCTGGGTTCCATATCGCTATTGATATAGTTCGAGAAATACGGTGTTCCGTATTTTGCAGTCATCTCAAAGAGAAGACGGTTGTTTTCTGTGTCAGACCAGTCAAAATCAGATGTAATGGAATAAGTCGGAATCGGATACTGGAAACCGCGTCCGTTGGCATCACCCTCGATCATCGTTTCGATGAACGCCCGGTTTACCATGTCCATCTCTTTTTTGCAGTCTTTATATTTGAAATCCATCTCTTTGCCGCCAACGATGGCCGGTAGTTCGGCCAGATCGTTCGGCACTGTCCAATCCAGAGTAATATTGGAAAAAGGAGCCTGGGTTCCCCAGCGACTCGGTGTATTCACACCGTACACAAAGGATTCAATGCATTTTTTAACTTCCCGGTAGGACAGGTTATCTGCCTTTACAAAAGGAGCCAGATATGTGTCAAAGGAAGAGAATGCCTGTGCGCCGGCCCATTCGTTCTGCATGATGCCAAGAAAATTGACCATCTGGTTGCAGAGCACGCTTAAATGCTTTGCCGGAGCAGATGTGATTTTCCCGGGAATGCCGCCCAGTCCTTCCACGATCAGCTGTTTTAAAGACCACCCGGCACAGTAACCGGTCAGCATGGACAAATCATGAATATGGATATCCGCATTGCGGTGTGCATCGGAGATCTCCGCATCATAAATCTCAGAAAGCCAATAGTTTGCTGTAACCGCACCGGAATTGCTTAAGATCAGACCCCCTACCGAATACGTAACCGTAGAGTTCTCCTTGACACGCCAATCCTCTACTTTTACATATTTGTTGACCGTTTCTTTGTAGTCCAGCATGGTTGCATTCATATTTCGTATTTTTTCACGCTGTTTTCGGTAAAGAATATATGCCTTTGCAACATCGCCGTATCCGGTCTGGATCAGAACATTCTCTACACTGTCCTGGATATCTTCCACAAAAATCTCATTATTTTTTATTTTATTCTGAAAATCAGATGTAACACGAAGTCCCAGCACATCCAGCATATCCGGACTGAACTGTTTCTGGGTAGCCTTAAATGCTTTTCCGATTGCATCTGTTATCTTTTTCATCTGAAACTCAACAATGCCGCCGTCTCGTTTTAAAACCTGAAACATACCTCTTATCCTCTCCTTCTTCCGTTCTCGTGTATTACACATTGTAACATCATGTTGCGTTTCAGTCAACCAAAAAGCACCATATATTGTGCTTTTTATGCATTTTCAACAATACATGGTACCTTATGTCACTTTTACGTAATATTCCCTTGGGATATATGCAGAAACCGAAATTCCCTGATCTGTATATTCTTCTTTTATCACCTGTCCGTACTGACGTATGACCGCAAGCCGACCTGCATGTTCATATGGATATAACCGTTCAATATAGACCTGATTCTCCAGCACTATTTCTTCCAGGGTCTGTTTCAGTTCTTCCAGACCTGAGCCTGTCCGCGCAGACACTTTCAAAACATAGTCTGCCTTGAAATCACGGAACACCCCTCCGTCCGGCAGCTTGTCGATTTTGTTAAACAGTGTGATTACTTTCTTCTGCTCCACACCCAGCTGCCGAAGTGTCTCATAAACAATATACATCTGTTCGTCCATTCTGGGATTGGACGCATCCACCACATGGATCAGTATATCCGCATACTTTGCCTCCTCCAGCGTACTGCGAAATGCTTCAATCAAATGGTGCGGCAGTTTTCGAATAAATCCTACCGTATCCGTCAAAAGCACCTGCTGCTGTCCCGGCAGTTCCAAAACTCTGGTGGTCGGATCCAGTGTAGCAAAAAGTTTGTCTTCTTCCAGCACACCGGCACCGGTCAGACGGTTCAAAAGCGTTGATTTTCCGGCATTGGTATATCCAACAATAGCAGCCACTTTCATTCTTCCGTCTTTTCTCTGTCCGCGGATCAGTTCCCGGTGTTTTTTCACATTTTCCAATTCTGACTTCAATTGAGAAATCCTGCTCTTGATCAGGCGTCGGTCCATCTCCAACTTTTTCTCACCCGGACCGCGGGTTCCGATGCCGCCGCCAAGCCGCGACAGAGAATTACGCAACCCCACCAGCCTTGCAGCCCGATAGCGAAGCTGTGCCAGCTCCACCTGGATTTTTCCCTCGCTGCTGGTTGCCCTGGCAGCAAAAATATCCAGGATCAAAAGAGTTCGGTCCATGATCTTACAGTCCAGTTCCTGCTCAAGATTGTTGTACTGAGCAGTGGACAGTTCATCGTCACAAATGATCCCGGTTGCATCCAGTGCATAGATCAACTGACGGATTTCTTCTATTTTTCCTTTTCCAATATAAGTACCGGGGTGTACGGCTTCCCGGTTCTGGATGACTTTCGCCACGGTTTTTGCGCCCGCAGTACGGGCAAGCTCCTCCAGCTCATCCAAAGAAGAAGCGGTGTCATCCCCTTCCTGAGTCTGAACTCCCACAAGAATGACCCGCTCCTCTATTTCATGAAACTCATAATACTGCATAGTGTCTCCTAATGATTGAGAAATTCATTTTCCTTCGCCCCGGCTTCGTCTGTCGGGTATTTTACAATATATTCTGCCGCTATTGCCCTGGCATTATCCCATTCATTCAAATATTCGTAGACACAGATCTCGTTAAAGAGAAGGCTCTGCTCCACTTCATCATCTTCATACGCAAGCCCCTTTTGAATATTCAGAAGGGCACTGTCATAACTGCCCTCTGCAATATCACACAGAGCAAGTCCATTATAGGCTTTCGCTGCAAAATCTTCTTTTTCAATGTGTTCCTGATACATGGCTCTGGCATTTGCCGTGTCTTCCATGGAAAGATATACCTTTCCCAGCAAAAGCATGGCATCCGTGTCATTATCCCTCTTTATGGCCTGGATCAGATATTCTTTGGCCTTCGTATAATCCTGCAGATAATAATGAATCAGTCCACGGCTGTAATAGTCGTCCTCCGCCACAAGTTCCAGCGCTTTTTCCAGGTATGCAGACCCGTCCGCATTCATCTGAAGGCTGTCGTACGCCTGGTAGATGCCAATAAACAATTCACAGTCCGCACTGTTTGAAGCTGCCACATCAAAATCATGCTGTGCCTTCTCCATATCCTTCAGAGCCAGATAACATTTTCCACGCAGGTAATAGTATTCCGGCTTATCTTCCAAAAGCATCAGCTCGTTGTAGACTTCAATTGCCTCACTGTACTCGCCTCTTCTTGTTCTGGAAATGGCGAGATAACTTTTCACATCCTGCTCAAAACGCGGATTTTCAGTCTCCATATAAAGCAGCGCCTTTGACAAAGAAATAGAGGCCTGTGCATATTCTGCCATATTCAGTTCTGCGATTCCCAGTCCCCGATAGGCTTCCGGGAGTTTTTCCCCCATATCTGCCAGGGCCAGGAACTGATCCTTTGCAGCATCGTAGTCATTCTCCTCCAATGCCTGCACACCGGCTGTATAGGCTTCTTCAGCCTCCTTGCTGACACAGCCCGTCAATAACATCATACACAGCAATATGAGGCTGACACCAAATTTCTTCACGACGTTGTTCCTCTTTATTTTTTAATCAGTCCTTCAGCTTCCATAACGGCAATTACCGCATCTACATGTTCTTCACATAGTTCATCTGTGGCAGCTTCCACCATGACACGGATGACCGGTTCTGTTCCGCTCTCGCGAACCAGGATTCTTCCCTCATCCCCAAGCGTATCCGCCACTCTCTGAATGGCTTCCACAACTTTCGGATTTTCTCTGGCTGCTTTTTTATCTGCCACGCGAACGTTTTTCAACACCTGCGGATAGATTTTTACCGGAGCACACAGCGCTGACAATGACTGTTTTTTGTCCAGAATAACACCCATGATCATAAGAGAGGTCAAGATGCCATCCCCGGTTGAAGCATATTTGCTGAAAATGATATGACCGGACTGTTCACCGCCGATGCAGTGTCCGTTTGCCATCATATTTTCATTTACATATTTGTCGCCCACTGCCGTTTTTTCATAAGAAATGCCGGCTTTGTCACAGGCTTTGTACAATCCAAGGTTGGACATGATGGTTGTGACTATCGTATTATTATCCAGTTTTCCCTGTTCTTTGAAATAATTTCCACAGACATAAAGGATCAGATCACCGTCAACCACTCTTCCGTTTTCATCCACTGCGATGCAGCGGTCCGCATCTCCATCATAGGCAAATCCCACATCCAGACCGTTTTCCTTTACATAAGCCTGAAGTACTTCGATATGAGTGGAACCGCAGTGTGTATTAATATTCGTTCCGTCCGGCTCACTGTTAATCACATACGTTTTTGCACCAAGTGCGTCAAATACACTCTTTGCAACAGAAGATGCACTTCCGTTTGCACAGTCCAGGCCTACTTTCATATTTTTGAAGGAACGGGTTGGAATGGAGATCAGGTGGCCGATGTAACGATTACGGCCTGCTGCGAAATCAACAGTACGACCGATTTTCTCTCCGATCGCATAGGGAATCTTCGGATTCTCATTGTCAATATACTCTTCGATCTGTGCTTCCACTTCCGCTTCCATTTTATAACCGTATCCGTTGATGATCTTAATACCATTGTCATAAAATGGATTATGACTCGCAGAAATCATGATGCCGCAGTCAAAATTTTCCGTACGTACCACATAGGAAACACTGGGCGTTGTGGTTACATGCAGAAGATAAGCGTCAGCTCCGGAGGCAGTCAGACCTGCAGATAAGGCATCTTCAAACATATAGCTGCTTCTTCTGGTATCTTTTCCAATCACAATGCGAGCCTTATGTTCTTTTCCAAAATACCATCCGAGAAAACGTCCAACTTTGAATGCATGTTCCACTGTCAGATTAATATTTGCCTCACCACGAAAGCCATCGGTTCCAAAATACTTACCCATAATTCAAGTCTCCTTCTTTGTCAATATAATTTACGAAAACAGTTTTTCCTGATAAACACCTTCTGCAATCAGTTTTTTAAATGCATCCATTACAGATGCTTTATCTTCCCTGTATGTCACACCAAACCAGTTGTCTCTGCTGTGAAGAACCGTAACATTGGCCAGTTTCTTCTGAATCAACTGATCCACTATGGTCGGAAGTAAATACTCCGTTTTCTGATCATCCGGTTTTATATTTTTCAGGAAAAGCGGAAAACCTTCATGCAGTACTTCAATAAATTCCGGTGTAAGTCCCCACATATTCATAGAAACCATGGAATTGATATCCAACGGTGTCAAAACGCCGTTCGTATCAACAGCAGCCCCCTCAGCAGTTTTTACAATATTGCGCGTCTCATTGATACCGGTCAGATGGCCTTCTTCATCCGTTATGCAGACGCCCCGGGTCACACCGCCATTGTCGCTTAGAGTATTTCCAAGGATAAATGCGGCCATGCAGATGTCCAGTACACCTTTTGTCTCTTCACGCTCAGTGATCAGATAATCGTGAATCTTCACAAAGCCTTCTTTTCCATAATAATCATCTGCATTGATGACAGCAAAAGGTTCCTTTAAGATCCCCCGGCAGCTCAGCAGCGCCTGCCCGGTTCCCCATGGTTTTGTACGTCCTTCCGGGAGCGAAAAGCCTTCCGGCAGATCATCCAGTTCCTGAAACGCATAGGCGACTTCGGTGATTTTTTCAATTCGGTTTCCGATAATCTCCCTGAAATCTTTCTCCAGATCTTTGCGAATAATAAAAACAACTTTGTTAAAACCTGCTTCCAGCGCATCATATATGGAATAATCCATAATAATCTCGCCATTGGGCCCTACCGGTTCCAACTGCTTGATTCCGCCGCCAAAACGGCTGCCGATTCCAGCCGCCAAAATAACCAGTGCTGTTTTTTTCATACGTACCCTCCACATATATTTCTTCAACTGCTCTGACATTTATTCATCCTGCAGATTACACAGCTTTGCTGCCTGATCTGCAGCAATCAGATTGTCAATTACCTCATCCAGATCGCCGTCAAGAATGGCATCCAGTCGATGCAGGGTAAGCTTTATTCTATGATCCGTAACCCTTCCCTGCGGGAAATTGTAAGTACGGATTTTTTCAGAACGGTCTCCGGTTCCGATCTGACTCCTTCTGGCTTCTGCCTCAGCATCATGCTGCTTTGCCAGCTCCATCTCGTACAAACGGGAACGAAGCACTTTTAATGCTTTATCTTTGTTTTTTAACTGTGATTTTTCGTCCTGACAGGAAATAACGATACCGGTCGGGATATGGGTCAGACGAACCGCAGAATCCGTTGTGTTGACACACTGACCGCCATTTCCGGATGCGCGGAACACATCAAACTTGCAGTCGTTCATATCCAGTTGGAAATCAATCTCTTCGGCCTCCGGCATGATTGCCACCGTAATGGTCGATGTATGGATTCTTCCGCCGCTCTCCGTCTCCGGCACACGCTGTACCCTGTGTACACCGCTTTCGTATTTCAGTCTCGAATAGGCTCCGGTTCCGTTAATCATAAAGGTAACCTCTTTGAAGCCGCCGATTCCGTTTTCATTGAGACTGAGCATCTCTGTCTTCCATCTCTTAGTCTCGGCATATTTGCAGTACATACGGTATATCTCCGCCGCAAACAGTGCCGCTTCATCGCCTCCGGCTCCTGCACGTATCTCCACAATTACGTTCTTGCTGTCATTTGGATCTTTCGGCAAAAGCAGGATCTTCAGTTCACGCTCCAGTTCCTCAATGCGTTTCCTGGAATCACTCAGTTCTTCTTTGAGCAGCTGGCGCATTTCTTCCTCTTTTTCCTCCTCCAGCATGGCAATGCTTTCTTCTGCAGTCTGCTGGCAGTTCTTATATTCCCGATAAGCATCTGCAATCGGCTGCAGATCACTCTGTTCTTTCATCAGTTTCTGAAACCGGTTTGCATCATTCGCCACACCCGGCTCGCTCAATTCGCTTAAGATTTCCTCCAGGCGAATCAGAATATCTTCCAGTTTGTCAAACATGGCTTTGCTTTCCTCCTATCACAACGCGGTCCAGACCGCTCAAATCCCGTATTATTTTTACATCTCTGTACCCGGCTTCCTGCATCAGTCCGCTTACCGCATCCCCCTGATCAAAACCGATCTCAAAACACAGATAACCGCCGTCTTTCAGACAGTCGCCGGCCTCTTTTACTATGCGGCGGTAAAAATGCAGTCCGTCCTCCATACCGTCCAGGGCCAGCAGCGGCTCATGATCTTTTACTTCTTTATCCAGCACCTCAATTACCTTCGTAGCAATATACGGTGGATTTGAAACTATTATATCATACTTTCCTGAAATTTGCGAAAACAAATCACTTTGAATGAGCTCGCAGTGGATTCCCAGATTTTCCGCGTTTTTTTCTGCAACTCGCAAGGCTTCCCCGGATATATCCGCGCCTGTACCCGATATACCGGACCGTTCATGCATAAGGCTCAATAAAATACACCCCGAACCGGTACACATGTCAAGAATGCGCTCATTCCCCTTTATGAGTTTCAGCACCTGTTCCACCAGGATTTCCGTGTCAAACCGCGGAATCAGCACGCATTCATTGACCATCAGCTTCAGTCCCATAAAATAAGCATATCCTGTCAGATATTGAACCGGTGTGTGTGCAGCTCTCTTCCGGATCAGATCCTGATATCTGGTAAAATGTTCCTCCGGGACCTCGTCCGACAAGTGAAGATAATAATAGTTTTTGTCGATGTCACAGACATATTCCAAAAGCTCCCAGGCATCCACCGGTGCTTCCGTAATATCAGCCTTTAACAATTCATTTTTTCCATAATTCAGTACAGCCTGCAGATTCATTTTTTCTCCAATCCATCGTTTTCCCACGGCACAGACAGCCAGGAACATTTCTGTTTGCTCAGGCTTCTTCGCTGCGGCACTCCTCCAGATAGGCCTTCCAGTCAAAAACCGCATCAACCGCTGCGATCGCCACTTCAACCATATCTGCCGTCGGCTCCTTTGTGGTCATTTTCTGCAGGGCAAGACCGGGTTTACTCAAAACACAGACCAGCCCATTATCACTTTTTCCTGCCAGGCGGATGAACTCGTAGGCCACGCCGGCAACGACCGGCATCAGCAGCACACGGATCACGACCCGAAGAAGCGGAGACTCCACACGGATAAAGAAAAAGAATATAATACTGACTACCATAACGATCAGAAGAAAACTGGTGCCGCATCGCTTGTGAAGCCGCGAACTCTTCAATACATTTTCGACATTAAGATCCATCCCGTGCTCCACGCAGTTGATACACTTGTGTTCCGCGCCATGATACATAAAGACCCGCTGAATGTCTTTCATACGCGAGATCAGCACCATATACAGCAGAAAAATGGCGATCCGCAAAACAGCCTCCACGGTCGTCACCAGCAGATTCGAATCCGTTACTTTTCGCAAAAAACTGGCTGCAAAATATGGAAGCAGCACAAAAAGTCCGATGGATAGTACCACAGAAAAAATCATGGTGACCGTCATCATTGCTTTATATGCCTTTTCATCCTTCTTTTCTTTCTCCAGCTTTTCTTCTTCCGTCAGTTCCTTTTTTACCGTTTCTTCCTCTTCATCCTCAAAAAACTGTGCGGAATACATCAGACATTTTGTTCCGATCACAAGAGAATCAACAAAGCTGTACACGCCTCGTAAAATCGGAAGTTTCCCGAGCTTTTCCAGCGGGATCACACTCCGGTAATCTTCCACTTTGACTTCAATTTCCCGATCCGGTTTGCGGACGGCAATGGAATACTTGTCTTTGTGGCGCATCATGATTCCCTCCATGACTGCCTGTCCGCCAATTCCTGATGACTTTTGTTTCATATGATTCAGCTCCCCAAAATCTGTAGGATTATGCAATAACAAAAATTGGGGCCGGTGGCTGATACCCCCGTCCCCAACTGATTTTTACCATATTATTTTCCCAGGTTGTATTTCTTGTTGAATTTATCAATACGTCCACGAGCCTGAGCTGCTTTCTGCTGTCCGGTGTAGAACGGATGACATTTCGAACATATTTCTACGTGGATATCTTTCTTTGTAGAACCGGTCGTAAATGTGTTGCCGCAGTTGCAGGTTACAGTTGCCTGATGGTATTTCGGATGGATTCCTTCTCTCATTGTCTTTCACCTCTCTATATATACTATTACGTTCTTATTCATTAAACAGCTTTGTTATTGTACCACAAGTCATGCCTGTTTGCAAGTTCTTTCTATAATAAATATTCATTAGTTTTTATCAGATCACAATTGACCTGAATCGGTTATCTGTTTTGATCTCACAACAGACGGAGATTCAAGACGATCCTTTCCGATCGATCGCTTCTGACCGCTCAGCTCAAATGAACTTTTGTTTTTTTACCATCTGAACAAATTCTGCATTGGTTCTTGTCCTTGCAAACATATTCAGTATATTTTCCACCGCATCTTCCGGTTTCATACCGTTGAGCGCTCTGCGCATGATATCCACAGCTTCCAGTTCTTCTCTGGACAGCAGAAGATCTTCTCTTCTGGTACCGGACTTCTGGATATCCAGAGCCGGAAATACACGTTTTTCCTGAAGCTTTCGGTCCAGAACCAGCTCCATGTTACCGGTTCCCTTAAATTCCTCGTATACCACATCATCCATCTTGCTTCCCGTGTCCACAAGGGCAGTTGCCAGCACTGTCAGGCTGCCTCCCTCGCGCATATTGCGGGCTGCGCCGAAGAAACGCTTTGGCATATGCAGAGCCGCCGGATCAAGACCGCCGGACAGTGTTCTTCCGCTTGGGGGAACCGTCAGGTTGTAGGCTCTGGCAAGTCTTGTGATACTGTCCAGAAGAATAATGACATCTTCATGATTCTCAACGAGACGTTTCGCGCGCTCAATTACCATCTCGGAAACACGTTTGTGATGCTCGGGAAGTTCATCAAAAGTTGAATAAATGATTTCCACATTTTCGCCCAGAATCGCCTCTTTCATATCAGTAACTTCTTCCGGACGCTCATCAATAAGCAAAATAATCAGGTGAGCTTTTGGATTTGCACTGAGTACTGATTTTGCCACATCTTTTAAAAGAGTGGTCTTGCCTGCCTTTGGGGGAGATACGATCATGCCTCGCTGTCCCTTGCCAATGGGGCTTACCAGATCCATAATACGCATGGCGGTTGTTCCCCCCGGGCGTTCCAGACGAATGCGCTCATTCGGGAAAATCGGTGTCATATCTTCAAAATTCGGTCGTTTTGCATTTACATCCGGTGCCAGTCCATTGACAGAACCCACAAACAGCAGCGCCCCAAATTTTTCATTCTGTGTTTTGACACGAACATTTCCTTTTACAATATCACCCGTTTTCAGATTAAAACGGCGAATCTGGGACGGTGCAACATAAATATCATTTTCACCCGGCAAAAAGTTTTCGCTGCGGATAAACCCATAACCATCTGCCATGACCTCAAGAATACCGTTTGCAACCACACCGCTGTCTTCTGCTTCCGGACGGAGTCTGATATTCTCAGATTTGTTGATCTCAGGCCTGCTGTTCTCGCTCCTGGTTTCATCGGATCTGGATCCTTCATTTCTCCGGTACTCTGTCCGGCCCGAGCAGTTTGTCTCCGAAATCTTTTCTTCTCTGTTTTCAGAGTTTTCTTTTTTTGTATCACTGCCGGCTTTCACTTCCGCCTCTCTTCGATCCTCTTCAAGCATCCGTTCCACCAACTGTTCTTTTTTCAAAGTTGAAATTCCTTTCAGACCGCGTGCTTTTGCAACTTCTTTCAACGCACTGAGTGCAAGCGATTCATACTTTTCTCTCATCATATAGGTTATCCTCTCTTATTTATCCTGGAAAACTTGTTCGAAACGAACTAGAATTAAGATTATCTCTTGTGATTTGCTTTACTTTAATTATCATACCACATTTTTGTTAAATTGCAACTAAAAAGAACTCCACGTTCAAACGCCTTAAAATCTTCCGCTAATAAGACTCAATCTGTGTTGAATCACCCACCAGAATCTTCGCACCCTTCTTCAATTTCTGTATCAGCAGTATCATCTTCGATTCCGGCATAGATACACACCCCCCGGTGGGACGATCTGCACTGCAATGCACAAAAAAGCCCGCTCCGGCATAGGGCGTACAGGATGTATTGTATCCCATATCAATACAGTAATTATATATTGCGCCATAATCAATCAGATGTTCTGAAGCGTTTTTATCAAAATTGGTTATATTTCTGGTGCTCACGAACTGATTATAATAGGGTGAACTGCTGTCACCTACCCAGTAGTGAGTCGAATCCACTTTTGTGTAAGGAAGTCCGGTTCCCGGGTTATCTTTTATGCCGAATACCATACCCAGGGTAAAAGTACCGATCGGAGTCCGGCTATGAAACGCATCTGCGGTACCGATTCCCTCCCGGCCGACATACCCGTCTGTCATAAATACCTGTGTCCAACTTCCATTCTCATCTTTTTCATGAAAGGAAATTCTGGCAGTCGTTCCGACAGCATCAACCACCAGAAGCTGATCCGTTGTCTGCGCAGCCTTTAAGTGGGAAACTCTGCATTTGGATGCATCCCAGACGCCGTCTGCGTCCACATAATAGATTCCGATCCATGTATCTGCTGCCATAGCTCCGCTCTTATCCAGATAATACCATTTTCCGTTCCACTTCAGCCACCCGGTCTGCATCACACCATTTTGGTCCAGATAATACCAGGTTTCCTCTAACTGGATCCAGCCGATCTGCATGGCTCCGTTTTCGTCCAGATAATACCACTTTCCGTTCAGGTTTATCCAATCAGTCTGCATCGCTCCGCTTGCATTGAAATAGTACCATGTTCCGTTAATTTTCACCCAACCGGTTTTCATGGCTCCGTTTTCGTCCGAATAATACTGAATATCCTTCACTTGATACCAGCCGGTTTTCATGGCACAGTCCTTTGGATCCAGGTAATACCATTTCCCATTACTTTTCAGCCAGCCGGTAAAGGCAGCTCCGCTGCTTTCCAGATAATACCACTTTCCGTTAATCCTTTTCCACCCGCCGCTTAGCATGGCGCCGTTTCCGTCCGAATAGTACCACTTTTCTTTCACCTGATACCAGCCGGTCTCCATCGCCCTGTCTTCCGGATTCAGGTAATACCATTTCCCATTACTTTTCAGCCAGCCGATGCAGGCTGCTCCGCTGTCTTCCAGATAGTACCATTTGCCATCCAGGAGTTTCCATCCACCGCTTAACATGGCGCCATTTGCATTGGAATAATACCACTTTTCTTTTACCTGATACCAGCCGGTCTCCATCGCCCCGTCATTCGGATTCAGGTAGTACCAAACACCTTTAAAAAGAAGCCATCCGGTTTTTACCCTTCCCTGTTCCAGATAATACCAGATACCCTCTATCTGTTTCCAGCCCGTATCTTTCACAGCGATCCCGTCTTCCCCATAGTAATAAATGGCATCGCCTTCTTTCTGAAACCCTGTCTTTTTCACCGGTTCCGGATTCTCTTCTTCCGTATCGGATGGATCCCCATTCTCTGAATTTTCGGTTTCTTCATCCTCCGGATCCATACTTTTTTCGTTGTCCAAACCTGTGATTACTTCATTTTCCGCCCCCGAAGCTGTTCCATCTTCGCCGGATGCCGCCATCGGCATGCAAACAATCCCAAGGGTCAGAGACAGTATCAATAATACTGCTGAAAAAATTTTTTTCTTCATTTGTACAAATCCGCCTTTCTGCGAAGGACACCGATAGAGTTATAAAACGATGCGCCTTTGCCAAACTTTCTCCATCGATGATATCGTTTTTCTGGTATTGGCTTACTCAGATCAATACGTAAAACGGCGCAAAATCAGAAACTTTTCTGTTCGATTTTACGCCGTAGAATGCGGATAACAGGACTTGAACCTGCACGTCGTGGACACCAGAACCTAAATCTGGCGCGTCTGCCAATTCCGCCATATCCGCTTATTTTGTTTTAAGAGTCCTATCATCTGACACAAGTTCTTCCATAATGTACGGTTCGATACCATTCTTCCAAGTTACGCTGGTCAATGAAAGAAAAGAAAAAAATAGCGCAAACCCTTGTATTTACCGGATTTGCACCACTTTCTTTCAGTGAAGCATCGGGGATTCGAACCCCGGACAACTTGATTAAAAGTCAACCCATTTTATGCCAGCTTTTCCGCATAAAATCAATACTCCTGAGATACTTGGTGCACTGAAAATGCCCTATTACGATTCTATATGATTCTTTGAA
>JALENY010000005.1 GCA_022767285.1 Lachnospiraceae bacterium
TGTCAGAATAACTCCTTTCTTGGATGTATGGTTTATAGTTTCTCGTCAACTCTATTATACCATATCCGGTGAGGGGTTATTTGTTTTTTGTAGTTAAAAAATGCCGCATTTATGCGGCGTGTGGCGTTTCGCAAACGCCTATGTAATTCAATTTAAGGAGGTAAAAATTATGGAAAACAAGAGATTATATCGTTCATCAACCAATTATATGCTGGCAGGAGTGTGCGGAGGAATTGCCGAATACTTCAATCTTGATCCCACGCTGATCCGTCTGGCCTGGGTATTATTCTCCTGCCTTGGGGGATCAGGCATTCTGGCTTATATTATTGCAGCCATTATTATTCCGAAATAAGATTGATCCGGGAACAGCAATATGGCCTGTTTGGAAGAGAAATTCTATTTAAATCTGCCGGTAAATGATACGGTTATCAATCTGAATAAATAACCGGAAAAAGGTCATACTCCTTATGAAGGAGGATGACCTTTTTATGGGAAAACGTAAAAATGCAAAATTAAGACAGATTACCCCGGAAGAACAGCTGAAATATGAAATTGCAGAGGAATTGGGGCTTTTGGATCAGGTGCTCAACGATGGATGGAAATCTCTGTCGGCGAAAGAGACTGGACGTATCGGCGGACTGATGACAAAACGAAAAAGAGAAATGAAAATGTAAAAAAGGGGGACTCTCCCCTTTTTTTTCTGTGTGAATTCGTGTATACTGGGTTTGTTTATCAACCGACGGCGTATGCGCATCCAAGTCAGATAAGGTGCGGAAAGTGACGCCGGTGAAATAATATAATGATGCCAGGGTCAAAAGGTTAAGATTTTCATGCTTGCATGAAAAATCATGACTTTGAACCCAACATCATATAATAAGAAATCAATACGAAAGAAGAGGGATCTTGTGAAGAAAAAAATATCAGTCAAACAGATTATTCTCATTCAGATGGCTATAGTGCTGTACACGTTCAGTGGAATTGCAGGGAAATTTGCAGCATCCTATGAACTGCTGTCGGTTCCGTTCATTCTGTGCATTGGACTGGAACTGTTTATCCTGGGCTGCTATGCTATCATTTGGCAGCAGATCATAAAGCGTTTTCCGCTGTCGATTGCCTATGTAAACCGGGCAACCACGGTGTTCTGGTCGCTTTTATGGGCATTTCTTATTTTCAACGAAAGGATTACCTGGAAAAATATTCTTGGCATTGTCATCATTTTTACAGGGATTATGGTGGTGAATTCAGATGAATATTAGTATTTGCTATCTTTTTATGCTCTCTGCGGTTGTTCTGGCTGCATTTGCACAGATTTTGCTGAAAAAAGGTGCTTTGAAGAAGCACAAATCCATTCTTTTTGAGTATCTGAATCCCCATGTGATCTGCGGTTACGGCATTATGATGGCAGGTATGCTTCTGAATGTGCTGGCTTATCGCAAGGTGGAATATAAAAACGGACCGGTCATTGAATCTCTGGGATTTTTGTTCGTCATGGTTCTCAGCTGGTTTTTCTTTAAAGAGAAGATTACGAAGAAAAAACTGATCGGCAATCTGATTATACTGGTGGGAATTTTGATTTTTTATTTATAAGAGCTGCAGGGGCTTGTGCCCCTGCAGTTTCTGTATGGCATTTGCCTGTTTTGTGCCTGAGTGAAGGGAAAGGAATGGATATAAAAAACAAAATCTGCATTCGGCGGGTATTTGTGAAAGACGTTAAATTTTTATAAACTTTGCAGCAGATGAATTGACTAAGACATATAAGAAGAATATAATTTTTTTCAGAACTGACCGGTCGGTCGGAAAAAGCGAGATTTAGGAGGCGTGCTGTGTTATCAAAATTTAGTGTCAAAAAACCGTACACCGTTGTGGTTGGGGTCGTGCTGATTCTGATTCTCGGATTTGTGTCATTTACAAAGATGACCACGGATCTTCTGCCGAATATTAATTTGCCCTATGCCCTGATCATGACTACATATCCTGGAGCCAGCCCGGAAACGGTGGAGGAGGTTGTGACCAAACCCATTGAACAGGCTATGGCAACGGTGAGCAACATTGAGACTGTTCGGTCGGTGTCCAGCGAAAACGTGTCTGTTGTTATCCTGCAGTTTGCACAGACGACCAATATGGATTCTGTGTCGATTGAAATGCGGGAGAATATCGATCAGATCAGCGGATACTGGGATGATTCGGTGGGAAAACCGATTATTATGAAACTTAATCCGGAAATGATGCCGGTTATGACAGTTGCTGTTCAGAAGGACGGTCTGGAAGGGGCTGACATTGCCGCCTATGTGGATAAGGACCTGGTTTCTGATCTGGAGAGCCTGGAAGGTGTTGCGTCGGTTAACGTCTCCGGCGCTATTGAGGAGAGCGTTCAGGTTATCATCCGGCAGGATAAGATCAATGCGGTGAATCAAAAAGTCATAGATGCTTTAAATGGTAAGTTTGAAGATGCTCAGCATGAACTGGATGAAGCAAAAAAACAGTTGGAAGACGGAAAATCGCAGCTGGAAAATGGAAAACAGGAGCTGACTGACAAACTGGCCCAGGCATCTGCCGCAGAGGCACAGATTCTTCAGGGGGAAGCTCAGATTGCCCAGGCGGAAGCAGAACTGAATGCCAAAGAAGCTGAATTAGTCAATACAAAGGCACAATTGGAAAAACAATTGACAGAACTGCAAAATGGTCATGACAGCGCCTACCAGTCTGCCTATGAAGCTGCTCTGACCGAGGCTTATGCACAGGCACATGCTCAGACGGATGCTATGGTAGATCAACAGATCGATCAGCAGCTTCAGGCTTTAAATGAGCAGAAAGCCCAGGTGGAAGAAGCGATTGCTGCGGCTGTTGCGGCCGGAAAACCGGAAGCTGAGATCGCAGCGTTGAGGGAACAGCTTGCGGTTCTGGAAGGAACCATCGGTTCGGTGGGCTCAGAAGAAGCGAGGGAAGCTGCCAAAGCCCAGGCTTACCCAGAGGCAGAGGATCAGGCGAAAGCCCTGTTGGATCAGCAGTTCCCCGCGCAGTTTGAGGCTCAGTATCAGCAGGGAATCAATACCATTCAGGGGTATCTGAAACAAATGGACGAAGGGCAGGCGCAGATCGATGCAGCCCGAGAACAGCTGAAAACTACAAAAAATCAGCTTTCGCAGGGGAAGATAAGCCTTGCCCAGGCTCAGTCCCAGATCGAAAGCGCCAAAATAACAGCAACCATTGAGATGGCAGCTGCCCAGGCTCAGCTGGCTTCCGGTGAGGCAGAGCTGGAACAGGGGCAGCAGAAACTGGATGATTCAAAAGAGCAGGCATATGAGAATGCAGATCTGACAAAAACCATTACTTCCGATATGGTTTCCAAAATCCTGATGGCAGAAAACTTTTCCATGCCTGCAGGCTATATTACCGAAGATGGTGTGCAGTATCTGGTTCGCGTGGGTGACCAGTTTCATACGGTCGAAGAAATCTCAGATATGGTACTTTTTGACATGGGGATCGATGGACTTGAACCCATTTGTCTCAGTGATGTGGCCGATGTGGCGGTTACGGACAACAGCGCGGATGTCTATGCAGCGATCAACGGACAGGCAGGTGTGATGCTGACCATACAGAAACAGACCGGTTATTCCACCGGAGAAGTATCAGACCGGATCAATGCATTTTTTGAAAAACGAATGGAGAAGGATGCCGGTCTGCACATTACGAATCTGATGGATCAGGGAATCTATATTGACATGATCGTGGATTCTGTGCTGCAGAATCTTCTGATGGGCGGTATCCTTGCCATTATTATTCTGTTTCTGTTTTTAAAAGATATCAGACCGACGGCTGTTATCGCCTGTTCGATCCCGATCAGTGTCATGACTGCGGTCGTGCTCATGTATTTCAGCGGAGTGACACTCAATGTTATTTCTCTGTCCGGTCTGGCTCTGGGGGTAGGTATGCTGGTTGATAACTCGGTTGTGGTTATTGAAAATATTTACCGTCTGAGAAGTCTCGGAGTATCGGCAAAGAAAGCGGCTGTGGAGGGCGCAAAACAGGTGGCGGGTGCTATCACTGCGTCTACGCTTACAACGGTATGTGTATTTTTGCCGATCGTGTTTACAGAAGGCATTACAAGACAATTGTTTGTTGATATGGGACTCACCATCGGCTATTCGCTGCTGGCCAGCCTGATTGTGGCGCTGTCATTGGTGCCCATGATGTCTGCGGGAGTTTTAAGACAGACGAAAGAAAAAGAACATAAATGGTTTGATCGTTTCATCGGAGTTTACGAAAAAGTGCTGCGCAAATCCCTCTCTCATAAAGTGCTGGTACTGGTCGGCGCTCTTGTGCTTTTGATCGTGAGCTTCCTCGGCGCAGTGAAAAACGGAACTGCATTTATGCCTGATATGGAAAGTACGCAGATGTCCTTGACTGCAACTCTGGATGATACGGCGACGGTTGAGGAGACCGGTGCCGTTGCCGATGAGATTGCGCTTCGCCTGATGCAGTATGAAGATGTGGAAGAGGTTGGTGCCATGGTCGGCAGCAGCGGCATTTTGATGGGTGGTTCCGGAAGTAATAACAATCAGGCGACAGTTTATGTTATTCTGCGGCGTGACAAAACCATGGCAAATGAGGAACTGGCACGCAAAATGGAGGAAGATCTGTCGGATCTGGACTGTGAGATATCGGTCACCAGTTCCAGCATGGATATGTCTGCTCTCGGCGGAAGCGGCATTTCCGTACAGATCAAAGGAAAAGAAATGGATACTCTGATGGAGCTTGCATCTGAGGTGGCAAAAAAAGTAGAAGGAGTGGAAGGCACGACCGATGTTTCCGACGGTATGGAAAAAACAACTCAGGAACTGCGTGTGATCGTTCAAAAGAGCAAAGCAATGGAGGAAGGTCTGACCGTTGCACAGGTCTACCAGCAGCTGGCAGCCCAAATTGCCGCGGATTCCAATGCAACCACGCTGTCTGCAGAGTCAAAAGATTATCCGGTTACAGTTGTAAACGGAATGAAAACAGAATATACCCGCGAAGATATTAAAAATATGAAACTGACAGTTACGGATGAAGACGGAAAATCCCGTGAAATCGCATTGGCGGATGTGGCGGAATTTTCGGATGCCGCGGGTCCTCAGTCCATTAATCGTGAAGACCAGACACGCTATTTCAGTGTAACAGCGGGAATTGATGCAGATCATAACATCGGTCTCGTTGCGGAAGAGGTCAAAGACGTACTGAAAGAAATTGATCTGCCGGATGGATACACCATTGAGATGACAGGAGAGGATGAGAATATCAATGAGGCAATGAGTGAACTGCTGAAAATGCTTGCCCTGGCCGTTGTGTTTATGTACCTGATCATGGTGGCACAGTTCCAGTCTCTGTTGTCTCCGTTTATCGTCATGTTTACCATACCTCTGGCATTTACCGGTGGATTTCTGGGACTTCTGTTTACGGGGATGGAAGTCAGCGTTATCGCAATGATCGGTTTTATTATGTTGTCCGGTGTTATCGTAAATAATGGTATTGTGCTGGTTGATTACGTGAATCAGCTTCGGGCCGGCGGAAGAGAGAAGCACGAGGCACTGGTGGAAGCAGGAAAGACCAGAATGCGCCCGATCATGATGACGGCACTGACAACGATCCTGGGGCTTTCTACTCTGGCATTTGGCTTTGGCATGGGATCCGATATGATTCAGCCTATGGCGGTTGTCACCATCGGGGGACTGATCTATGGAACACTTCTGACTCTGTTTGTGGTACCGTGCATTTATGATGTTTTGAATCGGAAAGAATACAGGAAAGAAGAGGAGGAAGAGGATTATGACGGAGTGTCCGTGCTGTGAGATCCCTCCCAAGGAAAAAGCGTTATATGAGGCCGTGCTGGCACTGCTGGAGGAAGGGGTCAGCATCAGCGGCCTGAAAGTGTCGGATATTGCAAGAAAAGCCGGAATCGGAAAAGGAACAACCTACGAATATTTTAAAAGTAAGGAAGAATTAATTATTAAGGCTCTGTTCTATGGAACGGGTGAATATCGGCGTGAATTGATCTGCCGGCTTCGTCAGACGACAGGCTTTCGGGACACCTTTATGACCATTCTGGATTGGTTTGATGAACGGATGAAGGAAAAAAATGTATTATATCAGTTGATTACCCTGGATGAGATGGAAGGTGAAATGCCCCAGGAACTTCATCGTTTCATGAAAGAAAAGGTGAACATAGTATCAAAAGTCCGGGAAGGGATCACAAAGATCAGCCGGATCGCCATGGAAGAAGGTCTGATTCCGAAGACAGCCCCTATTGCGCTGGTAAATATGATGCTGGTTAATAACATAATATCCTATGTGATTTATATTAAATATCAGGGACGGCTGATTGACATAAAAAAAGATGAAATCAGAGAGTTTCTCTATAATAGCATCATCCGGTCCTTCCGTGAATGAGATACCAAAAAAGCAGTGTCCAAAAGCACCCCGCCGAATGCAGAACTGCCAAAAACGAAGCCGCCAAAAACCGGATTTTCCGCAAATTGGCATCTTGACAAAAGCAGGTGGGGCGCTTATGATTAGTAGAAGAAAATTCAGTATTAGCAAAGATAATGAGAAAGAGGAGTACATACATAACCCTGCCAGAGAGGAAGACCCACCGGCTGAAAGGTCCTCCAAGGAAGTGTGGATGGAAGGTAGCTTTTGAATCGAAGATGCGAAATGTGAAGTAGTGTCTTACGGCCCATCCCCGTTATCGGATTTTGAGATACACAGGGCTTTCTGTGTAATAAAGGTGGTACCGCGAAACTTAAGTCGCCCTTTTCGGAAGGGCGGCTTTTTATGTTATTATAGGAAAGTCCTCTGACTTTCCTATAATAACATAAAAAGCCCTCCGGGCGGGATCGTCCTGCGGCGGAGGGGAATTATGTTGCTGGAAGCAACCCGCCGCAGGCGGAGAATCCTGCAAAGCAGGATTCTTTATTATTTACTCAGATAAAAAGAGAAAGGAAATCATCATGAAAAAAGAACTTTCAAAAACCTATAATCCAAAAGATATCGAAGAACGTCTGTATCAGAAATGGATGGATAACGGATACTTTCATGCGAAGGTAAATCCGGATAAAAAGCCATTTACCATTGTAATGCCGCCGCCAAATGTAACCGGTCAGCTGCATATGGGCCATGCTCTTGACAACACCATGCAGGATATCCTCATCCGTTTTAAGAGAATGCAGGGATATGAGGCTCTGTGGCAGCCGGGAACGGACCATGCAGCCATCGCTACGGAAGTAAAAGTTACGGAAAAACTGAAATCAGAAGGCATCGACAAAGATGAAATCGGCCGTGAAGAGTTTTTAAAGCATGCCTGGGCATGGAAAGAGGAATACGGCAGCCGCATCATCAACCAGTTGAAAAAGCTGGGCTCTTCCGCTGACTGGGAGCGCGAGCGCTTTACCATGGATGAGGGCTGTTCCAAAGCGGTTGAAGAAGTATTCGTAAGATTATATGAAAAAGGTTATATTTACAAAGGATCCAGAATCATCAACTGGTGTCCGGTCTGTCAGACATCCATTTCCGACGCGGAAGTTGAGCATGTGGATCAGGAAGGATTTTTCTGGCACATCAATTACCCGATCGTAGGAGAAGAGGGTAGATTTGTGGAGATCGCCACCACACGTCCGGAGACGCTTCTTGGGGATACAGCGGTTGCGGTCAACCCGGATGATGAACGCTACAAAGATCTTGTGGGCAAAATGCTGAAACTGCCTCTGACTGACCGTGAGATTCCGGTTATTGCAGACGAGTATGTTGACAAAGAGTTTGGGACCGGATGCGTAAAAATCACACCGGCTCATGACCCCAACGACTTTGAAGTGGGAAAACGCCATAATCTGGAAGAAATCAACATCATGAATGATGATGCGACCATCAATGAGCTGGGCGGAAAATATGCCGGTATGGATCGTTATGAGGCGAGAAAGGCCATGGTTGCCGATCTGGAAGCTTTGGGCCTGCTGGTAAAAGTGGTTCCCCATACACATAATGTAGGAACCCATGACCGCTGCAAGACCACCGTTGAACCCATGGTAAAACCACAGTGGTTTGTAAAAATGAGTGAGATGGCAAAAGAGGCCATTAAGACTCTGGAAGATGGTAATCTGACTTTTGTTCCGGAGCGTTTTGACAAGATTTATCTGCATTGGCTGGAAGGCATTCGTGATTGGTGTATTTCCAGACAGTTGTGGTGGGGACACAGGATTCCGGCTTACTACTGTGATGAATGCGGTGAACTTGTGGTTCAGCGCGGCGGCGCACCGGAGAAATGTCCCAAGTGCGGATGCACTCACTTTACCCAGGACGAGGATACACTGGATACCTGGTTCTCCTCTGCTCTGTGGCCTTTCTCCACGCTGGGATGGCCGGATAAAACTCCGGAACTGGAATACTTTTATCCCACAGACGTGTTGGTAACAGGATATGATATTATTTTCTTCTGGGTTATCCGTATGGTATTCTCAGGATTGGAGCAGACGGGAAAAACACCGTTCCATCATGTGCTGATCCACGGTCTTGTCCGCGACTCCCAGGGACGCAAAATGAGCAAATCCCTCGGAAACGGCATCGATCCGCTGGAAGTCATTGACAAATATGGAGCAGATGCTCTTCGTATGACCCTGATGACCGGAAATGCACCTGGCAACGATATGCGTTTTTACTGGGAACGTGTGGAATCCAGCCGTAATTTTGCAAATAAAGTGTGGAATGCATCCCGTTTCATTATGATGAATCTTCCGGAGGAAGAAATTCAGACACCGGCTTATGAGGACCTGAAACCTGCAGACAAATGGATCCTCTCCAAAGTGAACACGCTGACGAAAGATGTAACCGAAAACATGGACAAATATGAATTGGGAATCGCCCTTCAGAAAATCTATGATTTTATCTGGGAAGAATTCTGTAACTGGTACATCGAGATCGCAAAACTCCGCATGGGCTTAAGAGATCAGGGTGAAAACGCTGCATACTCGGCTGACTGTGCGCTGTGGACCTGCAAGACCGTGCTTGCTCAGGCACTGAAACTGCTGCATCCCTTCATGCCGTTTGTAACAGAAGAAATCTACTGTACGCTTTTGCCGGAAGAAGAGTCGATCATGATCGCTTCCTGGCCGGAGTACAAAGATGAACGAAATGCACCGGAAGCAGAAGAACTGGTGGAGCTCACCAAAGAGATGGTAAAGGGTGTGCGTAACATCCGAAGCGAGATGAACGTGCCCATGAGCCGCAAATCAAAAGTATTTGTGGTTGCTGATAATGAGAGCGCTTATCAGAGGTTTTTGACCATTGTGGAGAGCTTTGGACGTGTGGGCGGACTTATGGGAGCCAGCAGTGTGGAGATTCAGATGGACAAGAACGGTATTGGAGAAGATGCGGTATCAGTGGTTACGTCCGCTGCAACGGTCTATATTCCGTTGGAAGACCTGGTGGATATGGAAAAAGAAAAGGAGCGTCTTACAAAAGAGGCTGACCGTCTGGAAAAAGAGATCGCCCGCTGCCAGGGAATGTTAAGCAACGAGCGCTTCACAAGCAAAGCACCGGCTGCAAAGGTGCAGGAGGAGAGAGATAAATTGGCATCTTATACGAAGATGAGAGAGCAGGTTATGGAAAATCTTGCGAAACTGCAGTCTAAGTAGAAAGATAAAGAGGAACCATTTTGAAAAAAGTTGAATGGAAGAATATGAAAAAACCGAGTAGAGAACAGGTGATTGCAGTGTGCAACAGATTTGCCCTTCTGTTGCACGCTGTAGCGTGCTTTGCGGGCTATTTTCTGATTGAGGCCATTTCACGGCACTCGCTGAGGGAAGCGGCTGTCTTTCTGGATGAGCGCACAAAAGTATTTTTGTTTAATACCTTTCTGATCTGGGTGACTACTCTGGTGGTGTTTCTGGTCAGAAGACGGGTATTTTTGAGAATATTGATCGCATCTTTTTGGATGATGCTCGGCGTGATCAACGGCATGCTTCTGGCAAACCGGGTGACTCCTTTTACCGGTCCGGATCTGAAGCTGTTAAAAGAGGGCCTCGGCATATTCAATAAATATCTGTCACCGGCTTTGGCAGTTCTGGCAATAGCAGCCGTTTTGATTTTGATTGCCTTTATTGTCTTTATGATGTTCAGGGCTCCGAAGTATCAGGGAAAGATGCATTATAAGTGGTACATTCCAGGCATCATTTGTGCAATTCTGGCTTTTGCAGGAACAACAAGATTCTGCATAGAGCAGAGAATCCTTTCCACTTATTTTGGGAATATTGCATCGGCTTATGAAGATTATGGATATCCCTATTGTCTTGCGGTTACGATTTTTGACACCGGCGTGGACAAACCGAATGGATATTCCGAGGAATTGATCGACGGCATTATGGCAGAAGTGAATGAGGCTTCCTATCCGGAAGGAGATCTGCCAAATATTGTAGCAATACAGCTGGAATCTTTTTTTGACCCCACGAAAGTGCGGTTTCTGGAGTTTTCGGAAGATCCGATCCCTAATTTCCGGCAGCTGATGAAAGAATACTCTTCGGGGTATTATACGGTGCCGTCTGTGGGAGCGGGCACGGCAAATACAGAATTTGAGACGCTGACTGGTATGAGTATGCGCTATTTTGGACCGGGTGAGTATCCGTATAAGGGGATACTTCTGAATAATACCTGTGAGAGCATCGCCAATGTTTTATCCGGTATAGGGTATTCCACGCATGCAATTCATAACAATGAGGCGAATTTTTACAGCAGAAGGATCGTGTATTCCCAGATCGGTTTCAATTCCTTTACGTCGGCTGAGTATATGGATACGCAGGATGACATCAACCCATTGGGCTGGATGCGTGACGAGAATCTGATTAAATACATCGAAAGTGCATTGGACTCATCGGATAATCAGGATCTCGTATTTACGGTATCTGTGCAGGGACATGGTGCTTATCCGGAAGAACCGATGTATGAAGATCCGCAGATTCTGGTCAGTGGTGCCGAGAGTGACGAGGCAAACTGCAAATGGGAATACTATGTCAATGAAATCTATGAGATGGATCAGTTTGTCTATGACCTGATCCAGATGCTGGAAGCGAGGGAAGAACCTACGGTCCTTTTGCTTTACGGGGATCATCTCCCAACCATGGGTCTGACCGAGCTGGATCTGATGAATTACAATCTGTTTCAGACAGAATATGTTATCTGGGATAATATCGGTCTGGAGCGGAAAGTGAAAAATATCTGCGCCTATCAGATTATGGCAGAGATCCTGGATCGCCTGGATATTCATGAGGGAACACTTTTCCGTTTCCATCAGGATATGCCGGAAGATGAAGAATATCAGCTGAATCTGCAGACGCTGCAGTATGATATGCTTTACGGAAAACAGTATGTGTACGAACAGACCAATCCATTTTCGGCGACATTGCTGCGGCTTGGGGTAAAAGCCGTGCGCCTGAACCGTATTGAGATGGTTGGACAGAATATGTATTATATATACGGAGAAAACTTTACCCAATCCAGTAAACTGCGGATTGAAGGTGAAGTGGTTGAAAATACGGAGTTTATTGATTCCGGTACGCTGTTTGTCAAAGAAGCGGATATATCATCCGGTGACTGGATCGATGTGGCCCAGCAGAGCAACAGCAGCACTGCAAAGGTGCTCAGTCATTCCAATACTCTTATTTACCGGGTGCCGGGCGTGGAAGCGATGATGCAGAATGCAGTCAGCACAGCAGAGCAGTTTTTGTCGGAATAATACCTACGATTGGGTATGGACATCAAAACAAATCTTATGCGATAATTGGGGAGAATCATGAATTACGAAGAAGCAATTGCTTATATAGAGGAAATACCGAAGTTTACGAAAAAGAATAAGCTGTCACACACGAGGGAGTGTCTGGAGCGTCTGGGCAATCCGGATCGCAGCTTTGACGTGATACATGTGGCAGGGAGCAACGGCAAGGGGAGTGTCTGTGCCATGACGGCATCGGTTCTGAAGGAGGCAGGATACCGCGTCGGACTTTTCATTTCGCCGCATCTGGTGAAAACAAATGAGCGTTTTCATATCAACGGTGAGGATGTGTCCGATGAGGCTTTTCTTGAGGCTTTTCTGGAAGTTCATCGGTTGTCTCTTGCCCTGGTGCAGGAGGGCTCTTACCATCCGACCTACTTTGAATTTCTGTTTTTAATGGGCATGGTGCTCTTCAAACAGGCCGGGGTGGAGATTGCGGTTCTTGAGACCGGACTGGGCGGAAGACTGGATGCTACAAATACGGTGGAGCATCCTCTGGCCTGTGTCATTACCAGTATCAGTCTGGAACATACAGAATATCTCGGTGATACCCTTGAGGCTATTGCCGGTGAAAAGGCAGGCATCATCAAGCCGGGAGCTGCGGTTATTTATGAAGGTTTTCATGAGAATGTCAGCCGCGTGATCGAAAATAAGGCAGCCGAATATGGAAACCGGACCTATGCATTAAAACCGGAAATGTATGAAATTTTAAGAAACACGGACACAACCATTGATTTTTCACTGAAGAATGCGTATTATGATGGTACTGTAATTACGATACCTTTTGTGGCGCCATACCAGGTGATCAACACTTCCCTGGCGCTTTTGACTCTGGAGGTGCTGTCTGAAAAATATGAGCTTTCTCCTGAGATCATCAAAAGGGGAATCCGAAATACCAGGTGGCCGGGCCGTATGGAAACGGTCCTGCCGGGGGTAATCGTGGATGGTGCACACAATGATGACGGAATCCGCAGGTTTGTGGAGACTGCCAAACGATTTGAGGATAAAGAGATTACACTGCTCTTTTCTGCGGTGGTGGAAAAGGACTATCCGGCGATGATTCACCGTATCTGCAGTGAACTTCACTTTTCAAAAGTGGTGACCACACAGATCGATGGGGCCAGAGTGGTTCCTGCAGAAAAACTTGCGGATTTGTTCCGCAAAAACGGATGCCGGAATGTTACTGCTAAAGATAAGATTGGAGAAGCCTTTGATGAGGCGTATGAGGAAAAAGGCAGCGGCCTTCTTTTCTGCGTCGGTTCCCTGTACCTGGTGGGGGCAATCAAAGACTACATAAGCAATTTGGTAAATAGTCAAGAAGTATTTTGAAATGATTTTCAGATAAAAGGGTAACTTTAATAGACCTACGGCTTATTTCTCAAAAAAAGACGTAAGTTAGGAATTTGATATGGATTACCTACTCTTTTCCGGAGAG
>JALENY010000019.1 GCA_022767285.1 Lachnospiraceae bacterium
TAGAAAAGAACATACCCTTTTTCATCAATATGCGGATGCCTGGCATTTTCCTTAAACTTTGGTGGCTCTGCTTCTTTGTTAAATGGCAGATACCAGAGCTGTACTCCATTGTCTGCTTCATCACAGGGTTCAAATCCTTTATATTTCAAGAACTCAGGATCTGAAAGAAATGGTTTCTTTTTCGCACACGATAAAATGCAAAGTCCGTTCTTTCCTTTCTGTTTACTATCTTCAATACAATAATTGAGCAGTTCGCTGGCGTATCCATGTCCCTTGAAAGAACCCGCAACCCACAAACAATCAATATACATATATTCCTCTGCATTTATTGGATTCCATGCATACTCTGCAGGAATATACTCGATAAAACACTTCCCTCGCTCCGTACTTTTTAAAAAAACCAATCCTTCATCAAAACGCTGTTCCAGCCAGGATTTTTTTGATAAAACCTGTACATCCTTATTATTTGTAATTGCGCAACAGATATGCTCTTTCTCCAAATTTTCTTTTGTAACCCGGATAAATTCCATTTGGCTTCCCTCCCTCAATATTCTTCAAGTGCCTATATTCTATTTAGAATGATTTTTTACATATTGGATGCCTGATTACAGTCTTCCACTTCTCAGGAGCAACCTTTCTTGCATCAGACATGTATATCTCATGGTGAAGTCTTCCACGGCTAAAGTCATTACAATATCCATGATCTTCAAGAAATTTATCCATAATTGCAACCGTTGCGGGCTCATCATCAAAAGGTCCGTGGTGCATAATCTGAACACACAAACCCTCATCAACCGTAAGGAATTCGGCTCCGGAACAGTCCATTTTCTTCTTCGCAGATGCAGTCTCCACTGCCCAATCAAAATCCTTCTTTGTCACAAAATCCGGAAGTCTGATGACTGATATCCAATTAAATTCAGCTTTTATACTGTAATCACAGCCATCCACTCCGTCTTGCCACCAGAAACCTTCCAATGGCGGGACCACATACTCGAAAAATCCTTCAATCTTATAATCTGACTTATAGCTCATTTTCAAAGTATAAGCTATCGCATATAATATGCCGACCGCCTGCCTGTATTCTCCGCCTTCTTCGTTCGGATTACCTTTCCCTCTTACAGCTATGTAATTTGCCTTTGGAACAGTCACTATTTCAGGCTTGTTCTTTGGCATGTAAAATTCTTTAAATTCTTTCTTGAAATCAAATGCCATTATTTTATCCTTTCTTCTTACTCTTTTTCTTTGTCTCTGAAAAATCTTCATACATAGCCGAAATTAGTTCTCTCAGATAATTCTTATTCTCTATTTCGGTTACGAAGAGCATCGGCTTAGCTCCGTCATACGGTATTTCCTGATGTGCATCCGGAAGAAGTTCTAAACTTGATGCCGTTACCTTCACCAGAAGCCTGTCATCATAGATTCCCCCAAATAATTTGTCGTTATAATAAAGCAGATACTCACCCATCATCGCGCGATATGAAATTCCTTCTAGTCCAGATAGTTGATCCAGAACAAAATCAATATATTCTTTGATGCCATTTTCTCTCTACTCCTGGTAATATTTACCTTTGTAAAAATTCTCTGCGCCTGTCTTTTCGACTGTCATTCGAAAGCATACACATCCGTCAGGACAAACATAGTCCTTCACATTCGCTTCAGTTCCTCCAATAAGTGTTAAATCTCCGCCACTTCTAATAGCCTGCATATCACCATAAAGAATCTGCATCATTTTAGAACATATTCCATAGCCCTGCTCATTCACGGGACAGCCGTATGTACAAGTGTATTTATCACCTATTTCTTCTCCATTCCTGCATAAATGTTCTGTATGGTCACCTCGTAGAAAACCTGTTACCTCTATTGAAAATCTATATTCTTCATCATACCATTTCTTCATTACCGTAGTCTCCCTTATTTCTGCAGGCTCTGCATCATAGCAAAAAATTCATTTGCGTTGCCTGTACTGAAATACGCATACCAGTGTTCCAATGTAGCTTCCCCAAATACATCCAGATATTCCAAAATCAATCTTGTCATATCAAGTGCACCTGTAGCTGCAGCTGTTATCAAATATCCATCTCTGACAGCCGGCTTATCAATATAATTATCTGTTCCCCTATACTCTGGACAAAACATATTTAAAAATCCTGCTCCGTTGCTCGTGTGCTTCTTATCATCCAAAAGCCCCATATTTGCCAAAGCTACTGTAGCTTCGCATATTGCAGCAACCAGTCCTCCAGCTTCCAGGAATCGCTTAGCAATCCCTAGAATCGGGGTGTTTTCAGATTCACTCCATCTGTCTGATCCGGGAAGAATCAGCACATTATCTTTATTTGCCTGGACATCTTTTATCGTCAGGTCCGGAACAATCGCAAGACCTCCCATGGATTTGACCGGCTCCTTTGAAAGAGATACTGTTTTCACTGAAATCTCCTCGGCATCATTCCTAAAAAATCTTTTTGAATGAAGTTCTGCAAGACAGTAACCTATTTTCCAATCAGCCATTGTATTCATTACATAAACATATACCGTTGTCATTTTTGTCCTTCTTTCCTGTATTTTACTGCAAGTTCAGAAGCGATACGAAACAGTTCCTCCCTGATAGACTCTGGTTCAAGAACAGTTACCGTGTCCCTACACGAAAGCATCCAGGACAGCAGACCCTCATCATCAGCAAAATCATGTTCAAACAGAAGCTTTCCATCCGGCATCTCTGCAAAAGACCCAATACCATATTCTTCAATAAGATGCCATTTCATTGACGGATGAAAAACTGCTTTTACTTTTGCCTGTGGCGGAAACACCTTCTCACTTGATAAGTCTGGCATTGGCACCGCACTCCGTTTTTCAAAATTTCTGGCATGCACCATATCTGCCATTCGATTCAGTTTGAACATTCGATAGTCATTCCTTAGCAGACAATATCCATAGATGTACCAGCTTGACCATTTGAAAATCAAATAATACGGTTCAATTTCCCTCTCCGTATTGCCGCCCGGAGCATAATACTTAAACATTAGTGTCTTCCCAAGCTCGATAGCATCCTGAATCAGTTCAATCTTTGGTGACAGAAAATCCTTATTCCATGATGACAGATCGATAAGAATAGACTCATTTCCACTGACAAAATCAGATGATCCAGCCTTGAGTTTTTCCATAAGCTGTCCATAATAATGGCTGCCGCTTACGCTATCAAGACTTCGAAGACCTGCCATAATCATCTGCATATCCTTAGACGTTAGAATCGTCCGATCCATCTTATAGCCTTCCATTATGCTAATACCACCACCTGCACCCTGTGATGTAAAAATCGGAATGCCAGCCTTGCATAAGTCTTCAATATCTCTGTTTATTGTTCTTCTTGTAACCTCATATCTTTCTGCCAATTCCGGCGCAGTAACTTTTTCTTCCTGTAAGAGTACGGAAAGAATACCAATAAGTCTATCTATTTTCATATCGTTTCACTTCCTGATTTATCATACCACCTGTAACACGACAGCTGTGTGTCATGTTTAATTTATATTATACACAAAATAATAAGGTATTACATCCAGATTCATCACTTTTCTAAATAATAAAGCCCCAAACCATTGATTTCAATGATTTGAAGCTGTTTTTAGCCGTGCATGCGACTGGCATCTCTTCGTCCTGTTCTTCTTCCATCACAGTTTCCTTCTCATCCATGTTCAGCAATGCATTCAGTTCTGACAGACGCTTCCGTTTCTGGTTCAGTTCTTCCTCTTTCGGGAACGGTTTTTTCACCTCTTCCATCGCATTTTTCAGCTGTCCCTGCACCGTCTCAAGCTTACGCTCTGATTCTGCCAGTTTTTGCGGGATTGCCTCTAATGCGTTATTGATCCTGATGATATTCCCGTTTTCATCGGAACCACGGCTGACACGATATACATTTTCATTTTTCAGGGATAGGATTAATTCCTTACCACCGGCGAGAATTGTTTTTCTCTGTTCTTGACGCTGTGTTCTTCATAAACCAAAACCTCCTGTTATTAAAAATTTGATTGAAGAGTGATGATTTCAAGAACTCTGATGACATACGTTCCTTTTTTCATAGAAAAAAGCTCCGATAACCTTATAATCACTAGAGAATAAAGTGTTTATAAGGTTTTCAGAGCCTTTAAAAAATCTTATTTAATTTGAAGTGCAAACTTCGCTTACATTCCCATCTGTTTTGCAACTTCAGCTGCAAAATCTTCTTCTTTCTTTTCAATACCTTCGCCTGTCTCAAAACGAACGAAACCTTTGATCTTAATTTTAGCACCGTTCTCTTTTGCAACAGATGCAACATACTGAGATACAGACTGCTTTCCATCTTCTGCTTTAACATAAACCTGATCCATCAGACAGATTTCTTTCAGTTCTTTGTTGATACGGCCATTGATCATACCAGCAATAACTTTTTCCGGTTTCTGAGATTCTTTCGGGTCGTTCATGATCTGAGCCATAAGTATCTCTTTCTCGTGTGCGATGTAATCAGCAGATACTTCGTCTCTGTTTGTGTAGGCCGGTTTCAGAGCTGCTGCCTGCATAGCTACGTTTTTCGCCATCTCTTTTACAGCATCGTTAACAACATCTGTCTCAACGTCTACTAATACGCCGATTTTACCGCCCATATGAGTATAGGAAGCTACGAAACCGTTCGCTTCTTCCACTTTCTGGAATCTTCTGATCTTCATGTTCTCACCGATAACTGCAATCTGACCTGCAAGAGCTTCCTGAACGGTTGCGCTTGTGTCAAATTTCCACGGTTCAGCCATGAAAGCTTCGATATCAGCTGCATTTGTTTCAAGTGCCTGCTCAGCAACCTGACCAACATAAGTCTGGAATTTTTCGTTCTTTGCAACGAAGTCTGTTTCTGCATTTACTTCTACGACAACTGCTTTTTTTGCATCGTCGGAAACCAGTACTCTGCAAAGACCTTCTGCTGCGATACGGCCAGCTTTTTTAACAGCTTTTGCAAGACCGTTCTCTCTTAAGAACTCAACTGCTTTGTCCATGTCACCTTCGGTTGCAGTCAGTGCTTTTTTGCAGTCCATCATACCGGCACCGGTCATTTCTCTAAGCTCTTTTACCATTGCTGCTGTAATTGCCATTATTATTTTCCTCCAATATATTAAATGATTCTTACTCTGCTACTTCTTCCTCGTTTACCATTTCTGCTTCTTCTGCAGTCATGTCAACGTCGATCTGACCCTGGTTTGCTTCGATGACAGCGTCAGCCATTTTTGCAACGATCAGTTTTACTGCACGGATTGCATCATCGTTACCCGGGATTACGTAGTCAAGTTCTTCCGGATCACAGTTTGTATCACAAATACCGATCAGCGGAATACCCAGAGTATGAGCTTCCTGTACACAGATTCTTTCTTTCTTCGGGTCTACAATGAAGATTGCATCCGGAAGTTTCTTCATTTCTTTGATACCGCCAAGGTTCTTCTGAAGTTTTTCCATTTCTTTCTTCAGAGCGATTACTTCTTTTTTCGGAAGAACATCGAATGTACCGTCAGCTTCCATAGCCTCGATATCTTTTAATCTCTTAATTCTACTCTGGATGGTCTTGAAGTTGGTCATCATACCACCTAACCATCTCTCGTTTACATAGAACATACCGCAGCGCTCAGCTTCTGTTTTGATTGCGTCCTGAGCCTGTTTTTTGGTACCAACGAAAAGAATGTTTCCGCCGTTTGCAACAATATCAGAAATTGCATTGTAAGCATCGTCAACCATGCCTACAGATTTCTGAAGGTCGATGATGTAGATACCGTTTCTCTCGGTGTAGATGTACGGAGCCATTTTCGGGTTCCATCTTCTTGTCTGATGTCCGAAATGAACACCTGCTTCCAGTAACTGTTTCATTGAAATTACGCTCATTTTAGTTTCTCCTTTTTTCTTGGTTTTTTTCTTCCGCATATTTCCCTCCCGGGCGACCTGTGAGCACAGGCACCAGACCTGGGAATCCACATGCGTGAATTTTCGCGACCTTTGAATTATAGCACAGGAAATCTATGTGCGTCAACCGGAAAATGGCTGATTTCATGGGTTTTCGCGCATAAAAACCATGAAATTCATTCCGGCAGCAGAGACAGATAATTATTTACAGGCAAATCACAATCTATTTCTTTCCTTGGGGTCATAGGGTATAGGTCACAACCTGCGTACCGGCCGCATCCATGATGCCGACGATATCACCCTGGATGTTTTTGATGTAATAATACTCCACTCCGTTATAAATCATAGAAAGGATCTGGTCGTTGCTATCATAACAAAATTCCAAGTCATACTCAAGCGTTCCGTCATTATTCTGCTTTTGCGAAAAATGAAACCTATATTTACTAGGATTTCATTACTTATCAGAAATAAAAAACAATGATCCCTTCTTTTCATGTATAATGTATATTGACAAACACACATGAACCGAAAGGAAGGTAAAATAATCATTATATATCATTCTACTTTATTTACAATTTGCATTTGGCTAAAATCAAAAAATCACAAATAATTACCAATCGCAACCAGAATAACTATATGCACCGGGTAAAATATGTAAAAAAACCATTTCCATTTTCTCCCTCTTTCATTATTATACAAAAGCATAAGAGGAAGTGCCGCTATCATAATCCATTGATAATCCCCCCAATATAATCCATGAAGAACCATTGGTGTCCATTGAGGTATTTCACCAAAAATCATTTTATATATAATTGTCATCCACTCACTTGCCACATGATCAGTATGCCAATCAATATAATAAAATAATCGTGCAAATATAGCAGTAGCACTGATAAATTCATAAAGGACACAATATAAAGCGTAATTAACAGCCAGCTTCTTTTTATTGTTTTTCGAGCAATAAAGCAATAAAATCAAAATAATCCATCCGATACCGCCTTCGCATCCGATTATATTTCCTGTAAGTGCAGCTTCAATCCGGATAATTGCGTCTGAGGCAGAAAAAAATATGCTGCTGGCCAGTAATACCGTATAAGAAAATGACTGCCAGACAATGAATATACAAATCGCCTTTTTGAATGAATACCTTTGAAAAAGGATGAGAATTGCACTAGCAATAAAAAAGGTAGAAAAAATATTCAAATAGGTGCTCCCACTTTTATCCAAATGATTCATATTGATGATTAGCCATAGAACAGCCATAATGACCGACGCTATGTATAATGTCATCAGATGTCTTTTTCGATTTTTCGTATAATCAAGGCCCCAAACAAGGCAAAATGAAAAGATCGGTGCAGAGAGTCTGCCTACATAACAAAGCCAAATCGGCATTCCCGGTATAAACATTCCAATATGGTCAATAACCATAAAAACGAGCGCAATCATTTTCAATTTAAACGTGTTTAGCCCCATTCTATATCCTCCCTTATGTCTGTACCGGATTGCTGAAATTTTTATACTTACTGCACACTTCCACTGAAATCACTAGGTGCATAAAATGCGAGATAATAGTTTGCGCTGCTGTCAAGATTCGCTATAGTTGTGGCTTGTCCGGCATTAGCCGGCAGATAAATCGTTTTTATTAATGAATCCGGTATTAATGCTGAGTATTTATACAGTTTTATAGTAAGCTGAGTGCTATGCCAATTGTTCACGCTAAGAGTGACTCTTGTTTTTCCATAAAATCCATTATTGGTATACAGGGTTGATCCTTGGGCTTCTCCTGCAAATGTAAGCGTCTGTTTATTTAAATCCAAATAGGGAGGTTCCGGAGGAACAAGCCCATATACAGTTGTGTTTAATTCTCTCGGAATTTCTGTGGATACATTATAGGATCTATCCGGTTTAACTATATTATTCAGTTCCCACTGAATTTCCGATTCTATAGTTACCTCTTCTGATGCTGCAAATACCATTGTTGGGCAAATTATACATATCATCAGCGCCATCATCAAAATCATTACTAAATTATTTTTACTTTTCATCACATAATTATTTTTCATTTTACTATTCTCCATTCTCTACTACCGTAAAATACTTGTAATTAGCGTTTTCCTCTCTCTTCACTACTTTTTAACAAAAACGGAATCGTCTCCTAATATTAATCAACAATCTGATTCCTATAGACTCATATTTCTGGGATTGCTTTTTTTCTGAAATACTCCTCTAACCCTTCCGGTTTTTCAACCTTATACATTAAAATTGGAATGCTTCTCCTCACACTTTTTCTTGCAGTAGTTTCTGCAAGACACAAAACTGCTTGTTTCATCTTTTTTCTTTCCATTTTCTTTTCCCTCCTATCGGTATAATAGTGATACACTCTATTAATACAGGAACCAAAATACAGTTTTTCCAAGTACAATACTAATCAACATGTAGAAACCCATTTTTATCACATTGTTCAGAATGAGTTCCAATCCGTACAGATAAACAGCTTTTTCATTGAATTCAATTTCATTTTCATTTTCACAGCAACACAATAGCAATACTTTTTCTGACACGGTTCGTGTAATATTCAACAAGTCCAACGTACCTCCCCCTCTGTTTTCCTAATTATATCCAAATAGTATTGTTTTGTCTGCCTGTTTGCACCAACGTTGCTATTTATAACATAAACGTTGATTTCTGTTGCAGTTTGGTATACTGTATTAGAATGAGTATTTCATTTTACATAATTAAAGGAGTTTCTATAACAATGACTTTGCCTGAAATAATTTTGTACTGTCTTCTTTCTGCTTTATGCTCTTTTTTGTCATACACAGTTCTACTGACAAAGCGGCTCAGGCTTCATCAATATGCAATCCTGTTTCTGTATCTGACAGCCAATTTCTATATTCTTTTTCAGACAGGCTATTATATCATTGGCATATTTACCATGTTCAGCAGTGCAGCGATTCTTTTGTTCTTTTTAAAAGAGCATTATATATGGAATTTGTGTCTTATCTTCATAGGTTATCTGATCAGCGCCTGTCTGAACAACCTTTTGTTATCAGCCATAACAAGTCTGGGACTGTTTACTTACGAAGATCTTGGGACTCAATATGCCAATTTATTCTCTTTATTTTTTGCCGTTTTTCTATTTATTTTTTTATATTTACTCAGAAAAATTATCTATTGTTATCTGCACATTACAGATTATTTCGACATGCCGAAAATTTTCCGGCTTGGCATTTTTACGGAATGTACACTTTCCGTACTTCTATATATCTTTAATATACAAAACGGGCATTCTGCTGGATATTCAGATTCATCACTTCTGTATAATACATTGTTGTTCATTCTCATTATATTTATTAATCTGGTACTCCTGATTATCTGCTCAGATACAGTTAAAAAAGAAGCGACTCAGAAATACTTGGAACACCAGCAAAAGCTTTCATCTGATTATATAAAAACGTTGGAAAATATGAACAACGAGATAAAAACCTTTCGGCATGACTATAAGAATATTCTCTGTTCGATTTCCGGATATCTCAGAGAAGATAAAATCGATGAACTTAAACGGTACATGAGCACGCAGATTCAGTCTGCAGATAGTTTATATGATTCTCAGATTATGTGGTCTGGCTTAAGCAGTATTGAACCACTTGAGTTTCGGGTTTTTCTGTTTGAGAAACTCCTATATGGGCTGTCACAAAAACTACATATTTTTGTATCCGCAGACCCGCAGCTGTCAATCGTGAATATCAACAGCACGGATCTTATACGCCTTCTTGGTATTTATCTCGATAATGCCTTTGAAGCCGCAGTTCTTAGCGAAGAACGACAGATTATCCTTTCTCTGCATACCGGACAGCACAGTACAATCATTACTCTGGAAAACACTTTTTCCGGTTCACTTACTATTTCAGATTTATCCGCAAAGGGGTTCTCTACAAAGGGCAGATCACACGGCATAGGACTTACTTCTGCCGGTCAGATACTTCAAAAATATAAAAACATAGTTTCCGGTACCAGTATAGATAAAAATCGTTTTATCAAACGACTTGAAATCTGCGAATAGCAGCGTAAACATATTGGTTTTTCCTGAAACTGCGTTACAATGATTTTAGCAAATATACTTACTCAAGGGTTATCAATATGATTGATATTTATCTATGCGAAGACAATAAAACTCAGTTGCTTTTTTACAGTAAAATAATACAGGAATATACGAAATCTCATCCCGACCAGATCCGGACCTTCCGTTTTGCCCCTACACCAGAAGCGCTGCTTGAAATGATTTCCGATTTTTCACATCCGGCAGTATATTTTATTGATATTTTGCTGGGTGACGGTCACATGAATGGATTGATGCTGGCACAAATCATCCGTAAAAATGCCTCTGATTCCGGAATCATTTTTTTAACAACCGAAAGAGATATGGCATACAAGACCTTTGATTATCAGATTCGGGCAATCGATTACATTGTCAAAAGACCTGAATATATGCTGAATCAGGAAGCCTTATCAATGCTGAAACAACGTATTACGCGAGCATTAGATGAATATGTTTCCAGCCTCTGTATTTCCTGCGAAAAAGCCCTGACACTTACATCCGGAAGCCAAATCTATAAAATTCCTGTATCCCATATTCTTTGTGCTGCCGCCCTTAAGGGGCGACACCAGATTGAAGTAATTACAAATACACAAAAAATAACTGCTGCTATATCATTAAAAGATTTTTTTCTTCAATTAGATAACCGTTTCACATATTGCAACAAATCCTGTATTATTCAGCTTCCAAAAATCACAGAGCTGAATGCTCAGAAACGAACACTCACTCTATGTGGAAATATCGTCTGCGACATCTCCGTTCGGGAAATGAAAAAAATACGCGACTATTTCCAGAATTAAGAAAGCAGGAACCATCCATCAAATGAATGATTCCTGCCATTTATTAACATCAAAAACAATACTCTATTCCTTCACCAGCATCTCCCGGAACATCTGATCAAATTCCTTATTTGCCTTTTTCAGTGACAACAGTTTTCCGTCCCGGTCAATGAAGCAGTGCTTTGTCTCGCCGGTACAGCGGATTTCTCCGGTATCTTTGTCCTTCACCACATAGGATATGGTCATTTTAATTCCATTGTACAGCGTCATTTTGGTCTCAACCACTACAGTTTCTCCGAATCTGGTCATAGTTTTGTACTCCGCCTGGGCTGCCAGCACGGGACTGATGATCCCGGCTTCCTCCATTTTCTCATAACCGGCACCCATACATTCCATCAGATGGCATCTGGCTTCCTCGAACCAGCGAATATAATTGGAATGGTGGACTACGCCCATTTGGTCTGTTTCATAATAATGTACTTTGTGTTCATAAGGTGTGATTTCCATAACGATTCTCTTCCTCCTTAAATCGATACTTGCATATATGTTACATTCAAAACAAGCCATCCTTCGTTAGCTGAAGTAATTAACTCTATTTCAAAATGTATTGGTCTCGATTTCCATGTAGCGTGTTCTCAGCAATTTGATTTCATGCGCATACCCCGGCAATTCATTCGGGGTTTCAAGATAAAAGGGCAAATTGCGCAATTTCGGATGGTTAATGATCCGCGTCATGGCCTCCAGGCCGATGCTGCCATCACCGATTTTTTCATGGCGATCCTTGTGGCTGGCAAATGGATTTTTGCTGTCATTGATATGAATCGCTTTTAATCGATCTAACCCGATCACGCGGTCCAATTCCGCAAGCACCCCATCCAGATCATTGACAATATCATAGCCGGCATCGTACACATGACAGGTATCAAAACAAACCCCCAGATGGTCCGACAATTTTACCCCGTCGATAATCGCCCGAAGTTCCTCAAACCGGCCTCCCACCTCAGAGCCTTTTCCTGCCATAGTCTCCAGCAATACAGTTGTAGTCTGGCCTTCTTCCAGAATGTCATTCAGCATCTGTGTGATGTATGCAATTCCCTGCTCCGGTCCCTGACCCACATGGCTGCCCGGGTGAAAATTATACATATTTCCCGGAAGATACTCCATTCGTTTCAAGTCATCCTTCATGGTCAGCCAGGCAAATTCCCGGGTCTGTTCCTTATCCGAACAGGCATTTAAAGTATAAGGCGCGTGTGCAAGAATGGCTGCAAACTGATTTTCCTTCAATAATGCAGCCAGAGCCGCCGCATCTGCCGGATTAATTTCCTTTGCTTTGCTGCCGCGCGGATTTCTGGTAAAAAACTGAAAAGTATTTGCTCCTATCGACAGGGCTTCTTTTCCCATATGTAAAAAACCCTTTGATGAGGATAAATGACAACCGATATTTAACATTTTTTTCCCTTTCTGCTTAAACTGAAAAAGTCTGAACCGTTATCAGTTTATCACAAAGTGGGTTTAAAATCAAAAAAATATGTAATAAATAAGGTTGACAGCCACGTTTCTCCCGTTCGCTGTCAACCTCATTTTTTTGGAATTCATTATTATTAGGATGTTAAGCACTGCCGCTACGGACACATGTCTTTCCATATGCCCAACGGACAAGCAATATTCCGATCTGTTCCCTGCTCTTTCTAAACGCTACTGAATCACCAGATTCGTATATCCAATCAGACTTTCATCCACCTCTTTTGCCACTTCTCGTCCTTCACGAATCGCTTTTACCACCAGCGACTGCCCCATATGCATGTCTCCTGTCACAAATACGCGTTCCTGACTGGTTGCATGTTTGCCCGGATCCGTTTTTACGTTGGTACGCTGGTTCAGTTCCACCTGAAATGCGTCGGTCACGTACTTCTGGGAACCCAGGAATCCGGCAGCGATCAGGACAATGTCCGCATCCATGACACGCTCGGTTCCTTCCACCGGAACCATCATAAATCTTCCGGTTTTTTCGTCCTTTTTGCTTTCCAGGCTAATGAGTTTCACCTGGCACAGTTCACCGTTTTTATTTTTGATGAATTCGGTCACCGTTGTCTGATAGATACGCGGATCATGACCGTAAACGGCAATGGCTTCTTCCTGGCCGTAGTCTGTCTTGCAGATTCTCGGCCATACGGGCCACGGATTGTTAGCCGCACGTTTATCCGGCGCTTTCGGCATCATCTCAATCTGTGTCACACTCTTTGCTCCGAATCGTATGGAGGTGCCGACACAGTCGTTTCCGGTATCACCGCCGCCGATGACAATGACATTTTTATCCTTCGTGTCAATATACTTCTTATCCTCAAAATTGGAATCCAGAAGGCTCTTTGTCGCTGCAGTCAGGAAATCCACTGCGAAGTAGATTCCTTTTGCATCTCTTCCGGGAGCGTTGATATCCCGCGGATTGGAAGCCCCGCATGCCAGTACCACACGGTCAAAGTCAGCCAGCAGTTCTGCCGCTTTTTTGTCTTTTCCGATATCCATGTTTGTGACAAATTTTATGCCCTCTTCTTCCATCACCTTGATTTTTCGGTCAATGATATGCTTCTCCAGTTTCATGTTCGGAATACCATAGCGAAGCAGTCCGCCGATCCGGTCACGGCGTTCAAAAACTGTGACCTTATGGCCCCGCTGATTGAGAAGATCCGCTGCTGCCAGTCCGGAAGGTCCGCTTCCAACAACAGCAACTGTTTTACCGGTTCTCACTCTCGGCGGATTTGCTTTTGCATATCCCATCTCATAGGCTTTTTCAATAATGGCATACTCATTTTCTTTTGTGGACACCGGCTGTGAATCCAGGTTGCAGGTACATGCCGCCTCACAGAGCGCCGGGCATACCCTTGATGTAAATTCCGGAAAATTGTTTGTTTTTTTCAGTCTGCGGTAAGCCTGCTCCCAGTTGCCCAGATAAACCAGATCGTTCCACTCCGGAACCAGATTATGCAGCGGACATCCGCTGGTCATTCCGTCCAGTGTCATACCGGACTGACAAAACGGTACGCCGCAGGCCATACATCTGGCACCCTGCTTGCGCTGCTCCGCTTCAGGAAGATGGATATGGAATTCGTTAAAATGTTTGATTCTTGCCTCCGGCTTCTCTGCTTTGCTTACTACTCTGTCATAGATTAAGAATCCTGTCGGTTTTCCCATTTTCTCATCCCTCCCTTGTCAATTCATAAAATGCTTCAATCTGTGCCTGTCTGCTGCTTAAGCCCTGCTCTTCCATCTGCATAACCGTCATAAGCATCTTGTTATACTCATGCGGAATGATCTTTTTGAATTTCGGCAGGTAATCCTTGAAATTGTCTAGGATCTCTTTTCCTTTTACAGAATTGGTATAATTTACATGATCCTCGATCATTTCCTTTAATTCCTGTACATCGTATTTTGACGTAATTCTGGAAATAGAAACCATCTGCTTATTGATTTTTGTGTAAAGGTCGTTGTTGTCATCCAGCACGTAAGCGACACCGCCGCTCATACCGGCTGCAAAGTTTTTGCCGATCTTACCGAGGATGACCGCACGGCCGCCTGTCATATACTCGCATCCGTGATCGCCCACGCCTTCAACGACAGCTACCGCACCGGAATTACGCACACAGAAACGCTCGCCAGCCACACCGTTGATGTAGGCAGAACCGCTGGTCGCTCCGTAAAGTGCTACGTTACCGATGATGATATTCTCATCCTGTCTGAATTTTACTCCTTTAGGCGGATATACGATCAGTTTACCGCCGGAAAGTCCTTTTCCGAAATAATCATTGCTGTCACCTTCCAGTTCCAGAGTCAGGCCTTTCGGGATAAAAGCGCCAAAACTCTGACCGCCGGCACCGTGACACATTACACGATAGGTATCTTCCGGAAGATCCTCACCGAATTTTCTGGTAATCTCGGCGCCAAGCAGAGTACCAAGCGTACGGTTTACATTGGTCACATCGATCTCCACGCTCTTCTTCTGGCCTGTTTCCATTGCCTGGCGGAACTGCTTTAAGAGCACTTTTTCATCAATGGTCTCTTCCAGTTTAAAGTCAAAGACCTGTTTCGGATCAAAGGTTACTTTTGCACCTTTCTTTGCATACGGATTGTTCAGGATATTGTCCAGACGGACTTTCGCCGCTTTCATGCCTGCATAATTGGACGGGTCTTTCTGAACCAGAAGATCAGAGCGGCCTACCAGTTCATCCACTGTGGCAATGCCAAGTTTCGCCATATATTCACGCAGCTCCTGTGCGATAAAATACATGAAATTGATTACGTATTCCGGTTTACCGCGGAAACGCTTTCTGAGCTCCGGATTCTGGGTTGCCACACCCACCGGACATGTATCCAGGTTACATACACGCATCATAACACAGCCCATAGTTACAAGAGGCGCTGTGGCGAAACCGAATTCTTCCGCACCGAGCATAGCTGCTATGGCAACGTCTTTACCGCTCATCAGTTTTCCGTCTGTCTCAATACGAACCTTGTTTCTCAGACCATTTTTAATCAAAGTCTGGTGGGTCTCCGCAAGACCAAGTTCCCACGGAAGACCGGCATTGTGAATGGAACTTCTCGGAGCAGCACCGGTACCTCCGTCATAACCGGAAATCAGAATAACCTGTGCACCGGCTTTCGCAACTCCGGCTGCAACAGTGCCGACACCGGCCTCGGATACCAGTTTTACGGAAATTCTTGCATTTTTATTTGCGTTCTTCAAATCGTAGATCAGCTGTGCCAGGTCTTCAATGGAATAAATATCATGATGCGGTGGCGGAGAGATCAGACCTACACCGGGCGTCGAATGTCTCGTTTTCGCGATCCATGGATATACTTTTGCTCCCGGAAGATGACCGCCCTCACCTGGTTTTGCCCCCTGTGCCATTTTGATCTGAATCTCCTTAGCGCTTACCAGATATCTGGATGTTACACCGAAACGGCCGCTGGCAACCTGTTTGATGGCGGAGCATCTGTTTTTACCGTCCGGACCGATGGTGAGACGTTCCAGATCCTCACCGCCCTCACCACTGTTGGATTTTCCGTGAATGGTGTTCATGGCAATGGCCAGAGTCTCGTGGGCTTCCTGTGAAATGGAGCCATAAGACATAGCACCTGTTTTAAAACGTTTTACAATCGATTCCACGCTTTCGACTTTTTCAATCGGAATCCCTTTTTTCGGATATTTAAACTCAAGCAGCCGGCGCAGTGTACCTGTATTTTCCTCCCGGTTTACTGCATTTGTATACTGTTTGAATAATTCATAACTGCCGGTCCAGGTGGACTGCTGCAGCAGATGAATGGTTTCCGGATTGTACAGGTGCTCCTGAGCACCGCTTCTCATCTTATGATTTCCCACACTGTCCAGAGTCAGGTCTGTTTCAAGACCCAGCGGATCAAACGCTCTTGTATGAAGTTCATCTGTCTCCCGCTCAATATCTTCCAGAGTGATGCCGCCGACACGGCTTACTGTTCCGGTAAAATACTTGTTAATTACACTGTCGTCAATACCGATTGCCTCGAAAATCTGCGCGCCCTGATAAGACTGGATGGTGGAGATACCCATTTTGGAAGCAATCTTAACAATGCCGTGAAGAACTGCTGCGTTATAGTCTTCCACTGCAGCATAGTAATCTTTCTCCAAAAGACCGTTGTTGATCAGCTCATGAATGGTATCCTGGGCAAGGTACGGATTGATCGCGCAGGCACCGTATCCGAGAAGTGTTGCAAAATGATGTACTTCTCTCGGTTCGCCGGATTCCAGAATCAAAGCCAGAGAAGTTCTCTTCTTGGTACGTACCAGATGCTGATGTACAGCGGATACAGCCAAAAGCGACGGGATTGCCACATGGTTTTCATTTACACCGCGGTCACTTAAAATCAGTATATTTGCTCCGTCACGATATGCTTTGTCAACTGCGATAAACAGATGATCAATCGCTTTCTGGAGGCTTGTATTCTTATAATAAAGCATGGACACTTCCGCAACTTTGAAGCCGTCCACTTTCATGTTTTTAATTTTCAGGATATCTGTATTGGTCAGGATCGGATTGTTGATCTTCAATACATGGCAGTTTTCCGGTTTCTGTTCCAACAGATTTCCGTCTCTTCCCACATAGACCGTTGTCGATGTGACGATTTCTTCACGGATGGCATCAATTGGCGGATTGGTAACCTGTGCAAATAACTGTTTGAAATAGTTGAACAGCGGCCGCTGTTTCTGTTCCAGAACTGAAATCGGTGTATCAACACCCATGGCTCCGATTCCTTCACTGGCCGTTTTTGCCATATTTAAGATGGAGGTACGATATTCTTCATAGGAATAGCCGAAGGCTTTCTGCAGTCTTGCACGTTCCTCGTCGCTGTATTCCACCACCTTTTTGTTGGGAATCCGCAGTTCTTTCAGTGTAACCAGATTACTGTCCAGCCACTCACCGTATGGATGTTCCACTGCATAATGCTCTTTCAGTTCATCATCTGAGATCACTTTTCCCTGAATTGTATCTACGAGCAGCATTTTTCCGGGATGAAGTCTCTCTTTCTCAACAATTTTAGTCGGATCCAGATCCAGAACACCGACTTCGGAAGACAGAATCACATCTCCATCATCCATAATATAATAACGGGACGGACGCAGACCGTTTCGGTCAAGCACGGCACCCATAATATCTCCATCGGAGAAAAGGATAGAAGCAGGTCCGTCCCAGGGTTCCATCATGGTTGCATAATACTGATAAAAGTCCTTTTTCTCCTGATTCATGGTTTTGTTGTTGGCCCATGGTTCCGGGATGGTAATCATAACAGCCAGCGGAAGGGGCATACCATTCATCATCAGGAACTCCAGTGTATTATCCAGCATAGCGGAGTCAGAGCCTTCTGTATTGATAACCGGAAGTACCTTGTACAGTTCATCTTTCAAGGCACCATTATCCATGTTTTCCTCCCGAGCCAGCATCTTGTCCGCATTTCCGCGAATGGTGTTGATCTCACCGTTGTGTACCAAAATACGGTTCGGATGCGCGCGCTGCCAACTTGGATTGGTATTCGTGCTGAATCTGGAATGTACCATGGCAATGGCAGATTCATAATCTTCATCCTGCAGATCAGTAAAGAAAGTGCGGAGCTGACCCACCAGAAACATACCCTTATATGCTATGGTTCTGCTGGACATGGAAACAACGTAAGTGTTGTCATTACTCTGTTCGAAGATCCGGCGTACCACATAGAGTTTCCGGTCAAAAGCAATTCCCTTTTCCACCTGTTCCGGCTTCTTGATAAATCCCTGTTCAATATAGGGCATGCACTCAAGAGCACGCTGACCAAGGACACCGGGTACAGTCGGTACTTTTCTCCATCCAAGGAATTCCAGGCCTTCCTTTTTGATGATGATCTCAAGCATTTTCTTTGCCTGATTTCGCTTCAGTTCATCCTGAGGGAAGAAAAACATACCAATTCCGTATTCTCTTTCCTCACCGAGCGAAATGCCGATCTTTCTACACTCTTTTTCAAAAAATTTATGTGATATCTGCAGAAGAATACCAACACCGTCTCCGGTTTCTCCCGTTGCATCTTTTCCGGCACGGTGCTCCAGATTCTCAACGATCTTCAGCGCGTTCGCCACGGTTTTATGGGATTTGATTCCTTTAATATTTACAATAGCTCCGATACCGCAGTTGTCATGTTCCATAGTCGGACAATACATTCCGGTGGGACTTACCTGAAAAGTTTCCACAGCAGTCTGATCTGTCGGTATTTCTTTTGCAGCCATCATTTCTTTTTTATTTTGCATGTGACACTCCCATCCTTTCTCACTGGTTATTTATATATTTAAGTTCCTGTGGCAAAATCAGGAAACCTATATATCGTCTAATAATTCGTCTTTTGTTTGAAATCCTCATCTATTTTCAGACATTTTAAGTAATTGTATTTTTCATTCCCGAACGGTTTTCCAATTTTTTCAATAAAAAGAGGGACTCCCAAAATCTTTCGAAAAACAATTCAAAGGAAAAAAATCCTCGAACCGTTCTCCTCAATCTTTTGAAAATCCCCATTGATTTCAAATTGTATATACAATTATTGTCCTTTTTTGGACTTCGTTTTGAAGATTATAACACCAAAAACAGCTGTTGTCACTACCTCAATTAAAAAAAATAGAAAAGTTCCCTTAAAAGTGTCGGCTTCTATGCTGAAATTTACCATATTGCAAATCGTCGCAAAAAGATTTGCCGTCATATGAGCCAGGATTGGGGCCCATATGGTCTGGTACCGTTCGTAGAGCAAGGCAAACATAATGCCAAGTATCGAAGCATACAATGCCTGCGCAACATTTCCGTGATAAATGCCAAAAGTCAGAGCAGACAGCAGAACAGCCACTGCCAGAGACAGATAATCCCGCATTCTTCGATACACCAGCCCCCGAAATATCAGTTCCTCTGCCATCGGGGCCAGGATTCCAACGCTCAATATATTGATAAATGCCATATCCGAATCAAACAGATATTCTGCCATCTCCGCATACGTGTCAAACATTTCGTGTATATTCAGCATACCCATCAACTGATTCAAAAATGTCGATGCAAAAACGGAAAATACTGCCACGCACACCATCTGCCAAACTCCAAACTTCTGAGGCTCCATAATGCGCTTTCTTATTCCGAGAGATTGTCTTTTTCCTTCATCCTTTCGGTATAACCATATAAGCAGCGGCAGCAGAACCACTGAAACAACCAGGATAATCAGATTGTTTTGTGCCAAAAGTGCCTCCGTAATTTCTGCGGCATCCATATTTCCATACAGCGACATCTGAAGTGCAATATACACAAGAGACCAGACAGAGCTGATCAGCAGCATGGCCACATAGTGAATCCCGACCGGATACAGACAACGCCATATTTTACCGGGTACTGACTCCCTCTTTGCGTGGACGATCTGATTAATCAGACATTCTGCCACACCGGAAACATCTTCCGCAATAAATGCCGGTCTTGCCTCCTCCAATTCTTTCCGGTCGCCGTATCCATAGGTTACCCCTATACAGGCAAGGCCTGCGTCACGAGCTCCGATGACATCGTATTTTCGATCGCCTACCATCACGATCTCGCTTCTGCGCTTTTGCATATTGAGACGGGCAATGGCTTCCTCGATAACTTCATGTTTATCTGTTCTGTTTCCGTCCAATTCACTGCCAACGATCACACTGAAATACCCGTCAATTCTAAAATACTCCAGAATCTGTCTGACAAAAATCTCAGGTTTGGAAGATGCCACACACATCCGAATTCCGTTTTTACGGAACAGTTCCAACATTTTTTGAATTCCCGGATACAGGCTGTTTTCAAAAATTCCGGTTTTCGTGTAACGCTCACGGTAATATTTTACCGCCTGCGTTCCCTGCTCTTCATCCAGTCCGGCATATTCCATAAACTGCTCCTTCAGTGGAGGGCCCACAAAACACCGCAGTTTTTCCAGATCCGGCTCCGGTTTCCCCATTTTTTCCAGCGCATATTGCACAGATTTTGTGATTCCCTCACCGGAATCTGTCAAAGTTCCATCCAAATCAAAAAGTACTGTATTCCACATAATTACCTCTTACTGTACGTTTTTCTTAAATGCCGAAATAGGCATCAATACCATTCGCCATGCCCAGAACCATCTTGTCCTGATAGGCTTCCGTTGCCATAAGTAAGTCTTCCTGCGGATTTGTCATAAAGCCCATCTCAATGATTGTCACCGGAATCGTACTCCAGTTGATTCCGCTCATATTATTATAATGCTGCACTCCCATGTTGTTTGCGCCGGTAGCTGCACAAAACTGATCTACCATGATCTGCGATAAATTCTGGCTGGCCGAAATCAGATCCTGACTCAGAAACGGGTTATCCGAACCAGGTGCCATGGTTAGCGCCCCCTGCACCGATGTGTTGTCCAGACCATTCGCATGAATGCGCACCAGTATATCAGAACCGGATGCAGCGGCCATCTTAGCACGCTCCGAATTGCTGATATCCACATCATGGGTCTCACGTATCATAAAGACCTGATACCCACGGTTCAAAAGCTCTTGTTTTAATTTCAGTGCCACAATCAGATTCAGTTCATACTCATCCAGACCGGAAGCAGCACCATGCGTTCCGGAAGTGACCTTTGCTTTTGTCTCACTTGCACCCGGTCCGATCGGTTCCTGTTCGCTGTTTCCATGTCCCTGATGGCCGGCATCAATAGCAATCATATATCCGTTGGAAGATGGCTGTGTTTCTTCCTCTTCCGCATTTTCTTCCGGCACAATCACGGTATCCTCCACTTCTGCAGACTCAGCTTCCTTTTCCAGAGCAGCCTGCCGTTCCTCTTCTTCCTGACGCTTTGCAGCCGCCTCTGCCTCAAGACGTTCCTGTTCTTTACGCTCTTCTTCCGCCTTACGTCTGGCTTCCTCTTCCAGTTTTTCTGCTTCCTTCTGCTTTTCCTCCTCCAGAAGCTGTTCCTGTTTTGCCAGTTCCTCTTCTTTTTGTTTCTGTATGGCTTTTCCCCCAAGATAAATGCCCGCACCGGTCACAACTCCAACCAGCAAAGCAATGCCTATAATAATCCAGAATATTCTCTTGCCAGATTTTTTCATAAGTACCCCTCCAGACATACACGTTTGTCTTTATTGTATCAAACCATTTCAGGAAAGACCAGATATTTAACTTATTTTTCACAGCTTATTTCAAATTATATCACGTATCAAAAATCAAACGGATAATCGATATAGTAGACTTGCACTCCGTCTGTGATTTCCACCTGAATCTTATTGTTGCCCTCTTCGAATACACCGGGCGAAAGATAAATTCCGTTTTCTGCCCGGCGAAACGGTATTCTCTGACCATTCAGAAGAACTTCCTTTACAGTGATCTCTTTTTCTCCGGACAGACGAATAAAGATAACATTCCTGTATGCCTCTAATCCTTCTCTTACGATTTCTCCGATTCCAAGAAAGAGTACTGCCAGCAGACATACCAGCAGTATTTTTCTTTCTTTTTTACTTTTCTCCCACTTGCTTTTCAGTTTCTTCAGTTTTCTTCTCAGTTTACGGCTGTCCGTAAAGCGCTTTTTCGGATTCTTCTGCAGACACTTGCGTAATATCCGTTCCAGTCCGAGTACTTTTCTTCCCTGCAGGCACCAGCGCAGACATGCGCCAAGACTGTAAAGATCCGATTGAATCGTTGCCTTTCCTTTATACTGCTCCGGTGCTGCAAATCCACGTGTTCCGTAAGCATCCACCTTTTTACTGTACTGCTGCCGGGCAATGCCAAAATCCACCAGTTTTATTTTACCTGACGGGGTCAGGATCAGGTTGCCCGGTTTCAGATCCCGATACAGAATCGGCGGTTTTTGGTCGTGCAAATACTCCAGAATATCACAGATCTGTATTCCCCAGTCTGCTGCTTCCTCCGCTGTGGCAGGCTTTTTTCTGCATCGCTCATACAGCGTCTCTCCATCAATATAGTCCATCACAAGATAGTAATGTTTATTATCTTCGATTTGTTCTGTTATCCTCAGCAGTCCGGGATGATCCAGATTTTTCATTAGAAGCGCTTCCTGCAGCTGTTTTTTGCTATTCTTCGGAATTACCTTAATTGCCCACAGTTTCTCCAGTATCCGGTCTTCGGCCAGGTATACAGTTCCGCTTCCACCTTTTCCCAACACACAGATAAAACGATATTTTCCGACATAGCAACTCTTATCATTTCTATTTTCGATCAAGGTTATGTTCCTTTAACAATTGTTCTCCGAATGACATGATGAGGTATATCATGACTGCGGAGTAAATCACCGATTCAGAGTGGGCGTTTTGTAAATATTGTCCCTGCGCTGCGTCTTTCTTCATTTAATCACCCTTTCGACAAACAGATGCTGTATAAATAACTCATATTGAAAGCATAACGGTTGCTTACATATGCATATTTTTAATTGCATTTACAATATTTTTAGTCCTGCAGAAATGCGATAAAACTTCGCATGGTACAAATTTAAACACTTTCATAAATCAGAACAATCAAAATGCTCAAGTTTCAATCACATCTGCAAAATGATTTTTAATAGTTGGGAATTCGGCAGATACGCCGGATTTGAAGTAGAACTTCCTGAAATTGTGGAACTATCATATCACAGGATTTTCTCAGTTTCAATACTTTTTTGCTTCTCTTGTGTCTGCTTTTTGAGGAGCTCTTTTCACAAAAGGAAGAGAAATACAGCCCGCCGGAAGTTTACCCCGGTAATAAGGAAAGGGATATCGGCGTTTATCAACGCTAATATCCCCTGTCTATCCCATGAGAAAACAAATCTTCTTATTCTTACATACGATCCGGAGCTGAGAATCCAAGCATATCAATGCATTTCTCCAGAACTTCTTTTGTCAGTTTCAGAAGCCGGATCCAGGACTGCTGCTGTGTCTTATCTTCTTCTTTCAGAATCTTTGTCTCATGATAGAAGTGATTAAACTCATTAGCCAATTCATAAATATAGGAACATACTTTATGTGGAGCTTTTTCTGCAAAAGCATCGGAAACCATCTGTCCGAATTTTGCAAGAACCAGCATCAGAGATTTTTCACTGTCACTGGCTGCCGGAAGAATTGTGCCGTTCTCCAGACAATTTCCCTCTGATACGTAGTTGCCCAAAATGGATTTGATCCGCACGATTGTATAAAGGATGTACGGTCCTGTATTACCCTCAAAGGAAGTAAAACGATCCACATCAAAGACGTAATCCTTAGATGCCTGATTTGACAGATCACCATATTTTATTGCAGACAGACCTACAATCTCTGCCGTCTGTTTTGCATCATTCTCCTGAACATTGCGGTTATCCACAATTTTTTTGTACATCTCATCGTTAATATCAGCAATCAGATTTTCCAGACGCATAACGCCGCCTTCGCGGGTCTTAAACGGTTTTCCATCTTTGCCATTCATAGTACCGAAGCCAAGGAAGGTAAGCTTAGTATCTTCCTTTACGATTCCTGCTTTTCGTGCACATCGGAACACCTGGACAAAATGCATCTCCTGACGTTTGTCCACCACATAAAGGATCTCATCGGGATCATACTTTTCCGTACGTTCCACCAAAGTAGCCAGATCCGTAGTGGTATAAAGTGCAGCTCCGTCCGATTTCAGAATCATGCAGGGCGGAATCTCTTTGGTATCAGTCTCTTCTTTTACGTCAACGATCACTGCTCCCTGGTCTTCATAAGCCAGCCCGTCATCCCGCAATTTCTGAACCATCGGTGCAATGTAATCCTGAACGTCCGATTCTCCCTTCCACAGATCAAAATCAACATTCAGTTTTTTGTAATTTTTCTTAAGGTCCGTCACGGAGACATTCAGAATATGCTTCCAGATTGCGCGGTAGCCCCGGTTTCCCATCTGGAGCTCATGAGTTGCTTCCAGCGCTTCTGCTTTATATGCTTCGTCTTCTTTTGACTTTGCACTGGCAGCCGGATAAATCTCCTCCAGCTCGCCGATTGTAAAGGGAGCTTCTTCCGGATAATCTCCTTCAAAGTCTTTCTGGAAATAAACCAGATCAGGCTGGCGTTTTTTCAATTCGGTGATGATCAGCCCCATCTGCAGTCCCCAATCTCCCAGATGGACATCACCTATCATCTTATGGCCTACTGCACGACCCATGCGTTTAATGGACTCGCCGATGATGGCCGAGCGTAGATGACCTACATGAAGAGGTTTTGCCACATTGGGGCCGCCATAATCAATCATGATGGTTTTCGGATTTTCAGCCTGAGCAATAGACAGGTGCTCGTCCTTTTGCATTTCATTTAAATATTCTGCCACATAGGCCGGATCCAATTTCAGATTGATAAATCCGGGGTTTACTGCATCCGCCATGGAAAACAGGTGGCTTTCTTTCAATATTCCGATTACATCTTTTGCAATCATGATTGGTGCTTTTCTATAAGCTTTTGCTGCAGCCATAGCTCCGTTGCACTGATATTCGCAGAGATCCGGACGGTTGGAAAGAGAAATTATCGCATATTTTTCCTCATATCCGGCCTGTACAAAAGCCTTTACTACTTCTTCTCTTATCAAATCAATTAATTTATTCATAATTCCTCCCGATTGGAAACACAAATATATAACCAAGGTTCAGCATCATTCTATCATGCTTCACGCACATTCGCGAAAAGCTGCCTGCAATCATCTGGCCCATTGTGTCCGCGACTATTATAGCACAACGCAAAAGTAAAGAAAAGCCCATAAATAAAAGTGAATTTCATTTATCATGCCAACAAGATTCAGTTAATAAGATTCTGAACAAATTTTGAATCAATACATTATTTCTATGCTATAATGGAAAGTGCTGAGACGTATAAAATATAAATCGGTGCAAACAGGCGATTCATTTCCTGCTGCCGATATGACAAAGGATGGAAAATATGGAAAAATTATATTTAACGCAAGAAGAGGAAACAAAAGTCCGGGCACTAAAAACCCATTTTCATCGATTTCCCGAACTGTCCTGGAAGGAATATGAAACAACCGCCCGGATTCGAAAGGAACTCGAAGCTCTGGACGGGGTAGAATTTCTCGATGACGTTATCGGTTCCGGAATAAAAGAAGGACAGACCGCTCCTACCGGCGTCATCGCCAAGATCACAGGAAAACTTCCGGGAAAGACGGTGGCCCTGCGCGCTGATATCGATGCCCTTGCCTGTCAGGAACTGGCTGATGTACCAATAAAATCTGAAATTCCCGGTGTTGCCCATACCTGCGGACACGATTTTCATACGGCATCTCTTCTGGGTGCAGCCATGATATTGAGCCGTATTCGCGAGCGGCTGCCCGGTGAAGTCATTTTTCTTTTCCAACCGGCGGAAGAAACCACCGACGGCGCTGAAAAACTGATCGAAGCCGGGATTTTTGATCAGATACATATGGACTATATTTTTGGACTTCACAATCGTCCAGAGGTTGAAACCGGAAAAATTGTGTTAAAAAAAGGTTCTCTCATGTCCATGAAGGATAATTTTCGGATTATTCTCCACGGCGTAGGCGGACACGGATCCATGCCACACAAGTGCACGGATCCTATTGTCTGTGCTGCTGCCCTGATTCAGGCCATCCAGACTATCATCAGCCGCAACACGGATCCTCTGGAAGCAGTGGTTATAACCATCGGTTCCATACATGGCGGCACCCATGAAAACCTGATCATTGAACAGGTTGAAATGACCGGGAGTATGCGCAGTTTTGATGTTTCCGCCCACGACCGCGCAATAAAACGGCTTAAAGATATCATCCGTCTCACTGCTGAAGCATATGAATGCGGCTGGGAACTGGAGTTAAAAGATCCCATGCCGGCAGTCACGAACTCAACTGCCATGTATGAAATTGCCCGAAATGCAGTGGAGACCGCCTTGGGTCCGGAAAGCATCACGGATGCAAAACCCAGTCTTGCCTCCGAAGATTTCTCTCGATTTATGCAGCGCGTACCGGGATTTTTCTACTGGATCGGAAATCGAAAGCCGGGTGACACCTGCTGCTCATGGCATAATGCAAAATTCCATTGTGACGATGATGCGCTGAAATATGGAGCAATCGTGTTGGCCCAGTCAGTTCTGGCAGCAAACGAATGACTTGACTTGATGGAGGGCAATTGAAAACCTTCCTGCTTTTCACACAAAAATGGAATAATATCGGGCAAAGCAAAACACTCAGAAGCATCCAAAAGCTGCTTCTGAGTGTTTTGTTTATTTTTTCCCTAAAGCGGTCAGATGTCCGCGTGCGTCTTCCGATATTCCTGCGGTGAGAGTCCGAATATTTCTTTAAAAGTCCTCCAGAAATATCCGTAATTATGAAATCCTACCTCCAACATAACCGTTTCTGCCGGATCATTTGACGTGATCAGTCTTTTCTCCGCCTGCTCGATACGATAGCGCACCACATACTGCATCGGTGTCAGCTTTGTGACCTGTTTGAAAAGCTTACAAAAATAATATGTACTGTATCCGGCGGCATCTGCCAGCGCCTGCAGAGTTATCGGTTCCGAAAAATGCAGCTGAACATAAGCAATGGCACATTTTACCGGCTGCAATCGTTTTTTCTCTCTCCCGTCCAGATAAAGATCTGTTTCTTCTTTTTCTGCACGCTGAATCAGGAAAGCCAGCAGTTCCAGTATTTTCGCCTTCCACAGCAGCTTTTCCGCAGCAGATTCCGGTTCATGCAGATTAAATGACTGAAAACATGCTGAGCCCTCAAAAACATCCGCCATATTATAGAAAACAGGCGGCAAGTCCTGGAGTACATCAACCACTTCTCCTTTATCGTTTATATCATACTCCACATAAAGAGAATGATACACACCGATTCCCTCGACCACCATACCCGGAATACGAAAAAAGACAGACTGCGGTACTGCCTGAATCGGAATGCCGTCCGTAAGGATATACCCACTACGTGATGTGACAATATATTCTATCTCATAGTGCTGTACGACACGTTCTCCGTAGGTCTCACTACTGTTTCGATGTGGGTTTTTCCCCGAATCGTTCCACGCAACAAATACTGGTGATATCCTGTCTATACCCGAATTGTTCATCGTTTTTACTCCTCTGTTCCACAGTATAACATATTTTAGAATTATAACATATAGTAACAAAATAGTGTATGTATACAGCAAAATATCGAATGGAAAAAGTAATAATGACATGCTAAACTGGCAGCAATAAAGCGATTATACTATTTTAACAAGTTCTAAATCTGAAATCGGAGGAATGACATATGTTCTATTATGTGTCACAAAATAATACACACAACGGAAGCGGGACAAAATCAGACCCATTCAAAACCATCGGCCAGGCGGCGGATCTCGCAATGCCAGGTGATACCATAGTGATCGGTAAGGCATTTGAATCAGAACAATCTTATGAAAACCGCGATGGATCTCCTATTTCCGTGGACAGTGATTTTGAAGATCAGCCCAGAGGTAAAGAAGCAACAATCGGACTATTCGAGCATTACTGTGATCGGATCCAGCTCATATAATAAGTAATTTCTCATATTGTCCGCTGCACCGGAATTTGGAAGCTGCGAGAAAAAGAACGGATAAATTGGAGCAATCTCCTTTTTATCCGTTCTTCTTCCTTTTCATTCTTATCTTTTATTCTTTTTCTGCAATCTTCAATCCCAGTTCATCCAACTGTTTCTGTTCAACATTGCCTGGTGCTTCCGACATCAGACAGGAAGCATCCTTCACCTTCGGGAACGCGATGACATCACGAATACTGTCTCTCTTTGCCATAAGCATAACCAGACGATCCAGACCATAAGCCAGTCCTGCGTGCGGCGGAACACCATATTTAAATGCATTGATCAGGAAACCGAACTGTTCATAGGCAGCTTCTTTCGTGAATCCAAGGGCTTCAAACATGCGCTCCTGAACGTCATCCATATGGATTCGAACACTTCCCCCTCCAATCTCATTTCCGTTTAATACGATATCGTATGCTTTTGCACGGACGCAGCCCGGATCACTTTCCAGATACTGCAGGTCTTCTTCCATAGGCATGGTAAAAGGATGATGCATTGCGGTAAAGCGTTGCTCCTCCTCACTCCACTCAAGAAGCGGAAATTCTGTGATCCATACAAAACGAAATTCATCCTTATCAAACAGTTCCAGCTGTTTTGCAAGCTCAAGACGAAGGTTGCCAAGAACGTCCCAAACCACCTTATTTTTATCAGCGGCAAATAAAAGCAGATCTCCCGGTTCTCCTGCCATAGCTTCCACCAGTGCTTTCAACTGCTCATCCGTCATAAACTTGCTGAAAGATGATTTGAAGGAGCCGTCATCATTGATGCACAAATAAGCAAGACCTTTTGCGCCGAAATCTTTTGCAAAATCAACCAGCTTGTCAATTTTCTTTCTGGGCATGGAGCCCTGTCCTTTTACATTAAGACCGCGAACGCTGCCTCCCTTTTCCAAAGCACCGGTAAATACGCCAAATCCACAGTCTTTCACCACTTCGGATACATTCGTAAGTTCCATGCCAAAACGGAGATCGGGTTTATCGGAGCCAAAACGATCCATGGCTTCCTGCCAGGTCATACGCTGAATCGGTAGTTTTACATCCACATCCAGCACTTTTTTGAACAGATATGCCAGCAATCTCTCATTGACATCAATGACATCATCCACATCCACAAAGGAGAGCTCCATATCAATCTGTGTAAATTCCGGCTGACGGTCTGCACGCAGGTCTTCATCCCGGAAACACTTAGCGATCTGGAAATATCGGTCATAACCGGAGCACATCAACAGCTGTTTGAAAATCTGCGGAGACTGCGGCAGCGCGTAAAAGCTGCCCGGATGGACACGGCTTGGTACCAGATAGTCTCTTGCACCTTCCGGTGTACTCTTACAAAGCACCGGTGTCTCAATCTCAAGGAAGCCCTCATCCGACAGGAACTGTCTGGTCAGGGTTGCGACTTTGCTTCTTAAGATCAGGTTCTTCTGGAGGTCAGGTCTTCTTAAGTCAAGGTAACGATATTTCAAACGAACCTCTTCTTTTGTCTTGCAGTTTTCCTCAATAGGGAAGGGCGGCGTCTCGGCTTCGGAAAGAACGCGCAGACTGTTTACACGAATTTCAATCTCCCCGGTTGCAAGGTTCTCATTTACAGCTCCGGAACGAGCCTCAACCTTACCTACAACAGCGATCACAAACTCGCTGCGCAGACGACCGGCTTTATCAAATCCATTCTCATCGATACTTCCGTTTTCAAAAATCAACTGTATGATTCCGGAACGATCACGAAGATCAACGAATACAATCCCACCTTTATTTCGGCTCTTCTGTACCCATCCCATCAGGGTGACAGTTTCACCGATCATCTCTTTTGTCACTTCTGTACATCTGTGGGTTCTATGTAACCCCTTCATACTTTCAGCCATGAATTTATCCTCTTTTCTCTACCATTATAATATGATGTTGGGGGCAAAAGCATTTGACCCCATGATGCCTTTGGATTTTTCCGCGCTTTGCGCTCCCAAAATCCGAAAAACATTCGAAATCCGCTCATTTTTCTTTGAAAAATTCTTTAATCTCGGTATATCCTTCCGCGATAAGCTGCTCTTTCTGGAACTTCTTGTTCTTCTTCATAACAGACAATGCAACCTGTGTTCCGCTCTTTCTCATGATTCCTGCCTCTTTCAGAATATCCTGAAGTTTTTCAGCCGGCATATTTTTCTCGATCAGATAAGCCACCTTATCTTGTGATCTGGGAATTACAAAGCCTCGCTCAAGAAGCAGCATTACGATACGCTCAAACCCTATGGAAAATCCACATGCGCAGACATTCTGACCGGTAAATTTGCCGATCATCTCATCATAACGGCCGCCGCCGCCTACAGAACCGCCAAATTCATCCATAGCGATTTCAAAAATAGGTCCTGTATAATAAGACATGCCTCTAACCAGAGTGGGGTCGAAAACGATCCTGAAATCTGCTGTTTTGCAGGCATCTACTGTGCTGATAATGGTCTCCAGATTGGAGGCACTGTCTTTATCCAAAACATCTTTCAGTATCTCACCACAATAGCGCACGCCTTCCACATCGTTGGTGATTATTTTGAAAAGGCCAAGGTATTTTTCCACACAGTCTTTTTCATAGCCCGCTTCAATCAATTCATTTTCCACACCGTCCAGACCGATCTTATCCATCTTATCAAGAATGATGAATACATTGTCATAATCTTCCGGTTTAAAACCGCTGTAGGCAGCCATGGCCTTCAGGATTTTTCTGTCATTGATTCGAATGGTGAAGTTTTTAAAGTCCAGTTTGCCCAGAACTGTGGTCGTTGCAAGAATCAGTTCAATCTCCGCAAGATACGTGGGATCCCCCAGAATATCAATGTCACACTGGGTAAACTGACGGAAACGTCCTCTCTGCGGGCGGTCAGCTCTCCACACATTTCCGATCTGAAGGGATTTGAACGGTGCAGGAAGTTCGTTTGCATTGTTGGAATAATATCTGGACAGGGGTACGGTCAGGTCATAGCGAAGTCCTCCGTCAACCAGATCAGCTTCACAGGAAGCAGACTCCAGTTTCAGTTTTTCTCCGCGTTTTAAAATCTTAAAAATCAGTTTTTCGTTCTCACCACCCTGCTTGCTGCACAGGTTCTCAATGTGTTCCACACAGGGAGTATCAATGGAAGAGAAACCGAATGTTGCATAGGTTTCTTTGATCATGTGGATCACATAATCGCGTATTTCCATCTCTCTTGGTAAAATATCTTTCATGCCGGTAACCGGCTTTTTCTTCATTGCCATGATCAATCTCCTTTTATCACATTTGTTTTATATTTCAGCCCTACCTCATGGGCAACTCTCTGAAATGCCAGAAAAACTTTCAGATCAAAATTTTTAACTTCATCAATCATTAATTCCAAAGTAGTGTCCAGATCAAAATGTTTCCGATAGGGACGGTCGGAAGTAAGCGCTGCAAACGTGTCACACACACGGATAATCCGTGCGCCCAGAGGAATATCATCCCCTGACAGATTTTTCGGATACCCGGTACCATCATAATTTTCATGGTGATACAAAATCGTCTGGAGCACATAATCCGAATAGTCATATTGTTTCAGAATCTCGTAGCTTAACATGGAATGCATGCGAACATACCGCATCTCTTCCACCACAAGTTTATCCTCTTCATCATAGAAGTCATTTAGCTTTAATTTCCCTATATCGTGAACCACACCGGCAATGGCCAGCTCTTTCTGCTCCCATTGGGGCAGTCCCAGCTCTTTTGCCACCAGAAAGGCCATGTTGCTCACATAGATACCATGATTCAGTTCATCTTCCAGATTATAATCCAGAATGTGCCCCGAAGCATGAAACTGTTCCAATATTTTCATCTTGTTTCTCTGCCTTAAGTCTCTCTATTTAAGATATGTTTCAACATAAATAGCTGCAATATCTCTATGATTTGCTATCCTGATCTCTCACATTTGCTTAAATATTTATCCTTTTAGATACATTTCAATACCGGTTCGTTTTCGTTCGATCATCTCGTCAATGCGTTCCAGATACTGCTTTACGTCCTTGACATTCTCAGTGCGTTCAATACGAGTGCCATGATCAAATACCATCTTTGTGGAGGCACCGGCACCGGCAGCCAGAATCGTCTGTTTTTCCTCCATAATTAGTATATTGTATATTCCGGCTTTGTCAACCTTTGCATAGCCAACATTTTCCAGATTTCCCTTCATATTCTTCTGACGATACAGATAATACGGTCCCATATCCAGAGATCTGGCGCAGTCCGCCACCATGTCCATGATTTTCTGATTATTTTCAAAAGACATCTCTTGATACTGTTCCCGAAAAAGATGCAGTCTGGTGGCACGCTTTACTGCCAGAGAATGTACCGTCAGGCTGTCCGGATCCAGTTTTTGAATCTCCTCCAGCGTATGTGCCACCATAGATTCATCCTCACCGGGCAGGCCCACGATCAGGTCCATATTTATGTTGTCAAAGCCGGCTTCTCTGGCCAGATAAAAGGCATGTATCGTATCCTCCACCGTGTGACGCCGTCCGATCAGATCCAGCGTACTCTGATTCATTGTCTGGGGGTTGACGGAAATTCTCGTCACCGGATGTTTTTTTATCGCCTGCAGCTTCTCCTGCGTGATGCTGTCAGGCCTTCCCGCCTCTACGGTATACTCCAGAAGGGAGGAAAAATCAAATTCTTTTTCAACATGGGACAACAGACGCTCCAACTGCTTTGGATTCAGTGTAGTGGGTGTGCCGCCGCCTATGTAAATCGTGTTCAGCTTCCTGGAACTGAGCATCTTCGCTGATGCAGTCAGTTCTTTACACAGGGCATCCAGATACTCGTCCACACGTTTTTCCCAAAGTTTCAGCGGCGAGGAACTGAAAGAACAGTACAGACAGATACTGGGACAGAATGGAATCCCGATGTAAAGACTGTATCCGTTCTCATAATCAATGTCTTTCAGAATATACTTTTCCCGGTTTGCCACAGCGATGGCAAGCGCGGTCTTGGCATTATTCGTATAATAAGTTTCACGCATATACTGCGCAATCTGGACGTTCGTCATGCCCGACTCCAGCATTTTCATGGGAATTTTGGTGGGTCGGATGCCGCTTAACGTTCCCCAGGGCAGTTCCTTTCCCGTCACTTCCCGAAGTGCTTTGTAAAGGAGCCGTTTCAACTGGTTCTTCGTTTCCGTACGTTCTTTATAATAGTCAAGGGCAATGACCTTCTGATATCGGCATTGCCCTGTTTCCGTACACGTAATACCAATTTGGCTTTCCTGATAATCCAGAATAATCTGAACATCGGAAGAGACATCGCTGCTGCCCATTTGGGGTGATACCACTTTCACCTCATCTTCCGGATAAAAAGCCTTGGTCAGAGAATGTACATCATATTCAAAATCAGATTTGTTTAACTGTATTTCTACCTTACGCAAAAGGATTGTACCTCATTTCGTGTTCAATACTTGTGGCATATTCATGCCCCGGATATACATCTGTCTCTCCCGGAAGGGCATCAAACAGCTTTTTAATACTTCTTCCAAGCTGAGACATGCTTCCGGTGGGGAGATCCGTTCTTCCCACAGACTCCGCGAAAAGCGTATCACCGGAAAACAGAGCCTTTTCTTTCGGCAGATAATAACAGCAGCTGCCAATGGTATGGCCCGGCGTAGCAATCACCTGAACCAACATTCCGGCAAGAGTGATCTGCTGACCATCCCTCAGCCAGTGATCCGGTTCGACCGTACAGGACCTGCCAAGCTGCTCCGAACAGTTCAGGTCGGCATCTGCAAGAAGATCCCGCTCTTCCTCCAACGCATAAATGTCAATATGATTATATCGCTTTTCCAGATCTGCAATACCCAGAATATGGTCAAAATGCCCGTGCGTCAAAAGAATAGCCGCAGGATACCCGCCCATATCTTCTATTTTGTTTCGGATTCGAGCAGCCTGATCACCCGGATCCACAATGATAACTTCTTTTGTACTTTCATTCTGAATCAGATAACAGTTTGTGGAAACCGGTCCCACAATCAGTCTTTCAAGTTTCATACGCTCCTCCTATCCTCTTGTACGCTCAATATCGATCACACTTTCCACCTGACGTATCTTTTCGATCAGGTGATTCAGTTCTTCCACACTTTTTACTTCAAAGGCAATATCAAGCGTGGCTGTACCCTGTTTGCTGGTGCGGGAATTCAGTGATGTCATATCAATTTTCCGCTCGGTAAAAATCTGTGAAATGTCAACAAGAAGTCCTGTTCGATTCTGTGCATATACATTGATTTCAGCGAAATATGACTGTGCGCTTTTTGAATCCGGCACCTGCCATTCGGCATCAATCAAACGTTCCCGTTCCAGTTCATTCATATTAATAATATTGACGCAATCCGTGCGGTGAATGGAAATGCCACGTCCTCTTGTGACAAAGCCGACGATCTCATCACCCGGAATGGGGCTGCAGCAACGTGAGAAACGAACCGTCACATCGTGGATGCCTTTTACCACGATTCCTCCTTTGCCTTTTCCGGCAACCGGTATCTTCTCTTTTGTGTCCTTTACAACTTCCAGTACCTTTTCATCTGTGAGGCCATCCGCATTGTCTTTCTTATATGCGTCAACCATCTTGTTGAGAACCTGACCTTCTTTCAAGCCACCGTGTCCGATGGCGGCAAGTACGGAATCCCAGTCCCTGAAGCCGTATTTGCGCAGAACCGCATCCTGATATTTCGGTTTCATCATCAGGCCAAGATTATGCCCTTTTGTTTTCGCATACTGGACAAGCATCTCTTTACCTTTTAAGATATTATCTTCCTTTAATTCCTGGCGAAACCACTGGTTGATCTTGTTTTTGGCCTGGGTACTCTTGACAATTTTCAGCCAGTCGCGGCTGGGGCCTCTGGAATTCTGAGATGTCAGAATTTCAACACGGTCACCGTTTTTTATAATATATTCAATCGGCACCAGCTTTCCGTTTACTCTGGCACCAACCATCTTGTTTCCGACTGCACTGTGAACGCTGTATGCAAAATCGATGGTATTAGATCCGTTCGGCAGAGTCTTAACATCTCCGGCCGGACTGAAACAGTATACGCTCTCGGAAAACAGATCCAGATCACTCTTCAAAAGGCTCATGAATTCCCGGTTATCCGACATATCACGCTGCCACTCAAGGATCTGTCGCAGCCAGCTTAACTTCTCTTCTTCCTGGCGTGTGGTATTGGCCTTTCCGTCCGCGGATTCTTTGTATTTCCAGTGAGCCGCAATACCGTATTCTGCAGTCTTGTGCATCTCAAAGGTACGGATCTGTATCTCAAAGGGGCGACCATTCGGGCCGATCAGCGTCGTATGAAGAGACTGGTACATATTCGGTTTCGGCATGGCAATGTAATCTTTGAAACGTCCCGGTATGGGCTTATACATTTCATGGATCACACCCAGAGCTGCATAACAGTCCTTCACCGTCTCAACAATGATGCGGACGGCAAATAAATCATAAATCTGATCGATGGTCTTATCCTGGTTTACCATCTTTTTATAGATGCTGAAAAAATGTTTTACGCGGCCATCAATCTGTGCTTCAATTCCGGCAGCTTCAATATGGGTTTTTACTTCTTTGACGATCTCGCCTACAAATTCCTGACGTTTCCCCTTAGTCAGAGCTATCTTTTCCACCAGATCATAGTAAACATCCGGCTGCAGATATTTCAGGGCAAGGTCATCCAGTTCAATCTTAATCTTGGAAATACCCAGGCGCTGAGCTATGGGGGCATATATTTCCATGGTCTCCCGCGCCTTTTCTTTCTGTTTTTCGGGTTTCATATACTGAAGGGTGCGCATATTATGCAGACGGTCCGCCAGTTTGATCAAAATGACACGAATATCTTTTGCCATGGCCAAAAACATTTTTCGAAGGTTTTCGGCCTGCACTTCCACTTTATCCTTAGAATAGTTCAATTGTCCCAGCTTTGTAACGCCGTCAACCAGCAGAGCAACTTCTTTTCCGAATTCTTTTTCAACTTCTTCGGTGGTCATGATCGTGTCTTCCACCACGTCATGAAGCAGTCCGGAAATGATTGTTTCCTTGTCCAATTCAAGATCGGCCAGTATTATCGCAACACAAAGAGGGTGTATAATATAGGGCTCCCCCGATTTTCTTTTTTGTTCCTTATGGGCCTCATATGCAATCTTATAGGCCTTTTCAACCATACTGATATCATCTGAGGGATGATATTTACGAATTCCGACAATCAATTCCTGATACAATTCTTCCGGTGTTGCAAAATCTTTCATGGTGCGAAGATTCGCATCCATCTTCTGAACGCGCTTTTCCCGATCCGGTATTTTCGTCGGTTCACTCATGATATCACTTCTCCTCCCTGACAGTTCCTCATTTTGTCAATTTTTCCTGTTTAGTAGTATATCATCATTTAACTTCGGAATCAAGAATTTGTAGAATCCTGTCGATTACTGAAATTACAGTTTTTTCACTGAAAATGTGAAATCACAACCTGAAGAGTCTCCCGTCCCTGGTATTCATTGATCGCAGGATAGTATGTAACAGCCACTGATTTTCCCGAAAGAATTCTTTCTTCCAGCTCTTCCGCATTTTGAAAACAGATTCCATCAATGACCCGTCCCATACCGTCATCCAGTTTCATACTTAACACATTCCTATTTTTGCCAATTATCCTGTGGTTTAATACATGAATATTTTTTTGGGCAAAAACCGGTTTTGTGTTCCCTTTTCCGAAGGGCTCCAGCAAAGTCAGCTGTCCGATCAGTTCCTTCGTAATATAAGAAAAAGGCATCGGCACATCGATGGTGATTTTCTCCATAAAATCACCATTTTCCAGTTCACAGGTTTCATTCAGGCGGCTTCGCATCTTCGGAATATCCTCTTCACGCAGGGACAAGCCGGCCGCCATTTTGTGACCGCCAAAATGAGTAAACACCTCCCGACACCTGGCCATGGCATCAAACATGTGGTACGATTCAATGGAACGACCGCTTCCCTTTATGCCATCTTCACCTTTTGTCAGCACAAAAACCGGATGATAATACATTTCCCGTATCCGACCTGCAATAATTCCTGCCAGGCTCTCATGACATTCCGGAAGATAGATCACATAGACCTTATCCTCTTTGATTCCGTTTTTTTCCACCTGCTCCACCGCCAGCTCTACTCCCTGAAGGGTCATGGCTTTTCGGCTCTCATTCAGATTTTTCAGATCTCCTGCCAGTCGTGCGGCATCCTCACGATTTGAGGAACGGAGGAGTTCCAACGCGCGCTTTGCCGTGTCAAGGCGGCCGCTGGCATTCATGCAGGGTCCCAGAACATAGCCGATATGATATGCACTGACCGCCTCCGGCTGCAGTTCATTAACGCGCATCAGTTCCCGAAGCCCCCGATTGCCGGTATGATGGAGTTGTTTTAAACCTTCTTTCACAATAATCCTGTTTTCTCCCACCAGATCCATCACATCTCCGACGGTTGCAAATGCCGCATATTCCAGAAATGCCTCCGTCTCATCTTTTCCGACGCCGCAGGTTTCATAGAGGGCTGCAATTAACTTATAAGCCACGCCGGCACCACAGAGTCCGGAAAACGGATAGGTACAATCCTGCTGTTTCGGATTGATGACGGCATCCGCATCCGGGATCATTCCATCCAGCAGTTCATGATGATCAGTCACAATCACTGTCATGCCAAGATCTTTCGCCTTCTTGATCTGCTCAAAAGCAGAAATTCCGTTATCGCATGTCACAATTGTATCCCGCTCATCCTCCTTTGCTTTCAGGATCAGTTGTTCGTTCAGGCCATAACCGTCTGTAATCCGGTTCGGAATCATAACATCCACATCCGCTCCCACGCGGCGCAGGCCGGTCTCAAGAATGAAAGTGGACATGACACCATCAATGTCATAATCTCCGATTACTCTGATTCTGGCATGATCTCTGATTTTCTTCCGGAGGATGTCCACCGCTTTTCTCATATCTTTCATCAGCCAGGGGCTGTATAGCTGATCTTTATTTCCATATAAATAGGTCTGAATCTGATCATTTCCAATTATATCCCTATTTCGGATCAGACGCGCCAGAACCGGATCAATGGAAAAATCCTGTGCAATCCGGTTAAAATCGGCTCTTTTTGCGGCAACAACCCATTTTTCCATAATCTTCTCCTCAAGTACGACGAGGCTGTTTCACCTTAGAAACAGCCTCGTTCTTTTCATTCAACTTTTGAATCATTCTTTTTTCATTATTTTTTAGCTTTGCTGCCTTTGAGCTTCGTTTTCATCACGTACCACAGTGAACCGGTCACGCAGACAGAGGAATATGCACCGCAGATGATACCGGCCATGATCGGCATAGCAAATTCACGGATGGAAGACACACCGAGAATAAACAGCACTGCAACCATAACAAATGTAGTCAGAGAAGTATAGATACTTCTGGTAAGTGTCTGACTGATACTGGTGTTTACCACTTCTTTGAGCTGCTCATCATTTCTCACACCAACCATATTTTCACGGATACGGTCAAAAATAACGATGGTCGCATTGATGGAATAACCTACAATGGTCAGCATACATGCAATAAATGTATTGCCCACGGAAATTCTTGCAACCGCATAGAATCCCAGCACTACCAGTACGTCATGGATCAGCGCCAGCACCGCACTGGATGCAAAGCGGACATCTTTAAAGCGGAACCAGATATACAGAAGCATACAAATGGTTGCCACAACTACTGCAAGGACAGCGTCATTTCTCATTTCCTTGCTGACTGTGGAAGAAATATTCTCAGCAACAATCGTTGCTTCATCCACGCCAAACTCACTGATCAGCAGCTGATTCAGTTCCTGACGTTCTTCAACATTTAAGGAACGGGTCTTGATTACAACTTCATTGCTTCCCACTACTTTCTGAGTAGATATATTGGCATCCCCGGTCACTTCCTGAACCACCGGTTTAACCTGAGAATCCAGATCAGCGATCGTCATATCTTCCGGGAATGTCACAGTTGTAGAGGTACCGCCCTTGAACTCAAGGCTGTAATTCAGCGCACCTTTTCCCTGTGCACCCATAACACCCATAGTTACCGGTGCCACTAAAATCAATACGATAGAGATGATGAAGAAAATCTTTTTCTTTCCAATAAAATCATAAGTTTTCTGTTTCTTCTCCCGCGCATAGAATTTTGCATCACGAATACCAACTGCATACAATGCATTGATTACAAAACGGGATACAACCAAAGCAGTGAACATGGATACCACAATACCAAGTGCCAGAGTCATAGCAAATCCACGCACGCTTCCGGTACCGAGCCATCCCAGTACTGCTGCCGCAATCAGCGTAGTAATATTGCCGTCAAGGATTGCAGACATAGCTTTCTTAAAACCGGAGTGAATTGCACCTTTTACGCTCTTTCCGGCAGTCACTTCCTCACGGATTCGGGCATAGATAATTACATTGGCATCCACAGCCATACCGATGCCCAGGATAATACCTGCGATACCAGGAAGAGTCAGAGTCAGGTCAAATGCATTCAGAAGAAGCAGAACCAGACCGGTATAGATCAAAAGTGCGATACCCGCAACAATACCGGGTACCAGATATACAATAATCATGAAAAGAATCACAATTGCCAGACCGATTGCACCTGCGATCAGACTGGTACGGATAGCATCAACACCAAGCTGTGCACCCACCACATTGGAACGAAGTTCATTTAACTCCAGTTTCAGACCACCGATACGGATAAAGGACGCAAGATTTTTTGCCTCTTCCATCGTTGCACTTCCGGTAATCTCACACTGGCCTCCGGTAATCGGTTCATTTACACGGGGTACGCTGACAAATTCGCCGTCGTAGTAAATACCGATCGACTCACTGTTCTGGTAGGCACTGGTCGTTGCCTCTGCAAATTTCTCCGTACCTTCCTCAGTAAGAGTCAGAGAAACAATATAATCATTCCCGGTTCCGGTCTGATTCTGACGTGCACCAGCTTCCGCGCTTTTTACATCATTTCCGTTCATGATAATGCTGCCGTCTGCTTCCATTTCCTCCAAAGACCGGTTCAGCACATAGTTGCCATCTGTATCACTCCAGACATAGTTGGCTGTTGTTCCGTCAGCCGCATTCTGTGAAATAAAATACAGCGCACCCGGAGTACCGAGATCCTGCAAAATAGTATTGGCATCAGAAACACCCGGAATCTCGATGTTAATCCGGTTGGTTCCTTCCTGATAAACCTGTGATTCATTGCTGTACTCAGCAACACGCTGCTGCAGTTTGTAAATAGTATCGGACATGTCTTCCGATGACGAATTTGGGTCGGAAGTCTCATAGGTGATACTCACACCGCCGGATAAGTCCAAACCTGTTTTAATGTTCTTTGCTGCTCCTGTTCCGGTCGGACCAAATCCCACTGCACAGGTAAAGCCCAAAAGGCCAAGAACCAGTGCTGTGATAACCAGAACAACTATTCCCTGTTTCTTTTTCATTGCATTTTGTCCCTTCTTGTTTGATTTATCTTTATTCGGCCAAAGCCGCTTTTATCATGATTGCACACTCTACACGTTTTTGCTGCAATTTACATCCGATCTCATAAACGTCGGTAATGGAGCCGTGGAAATTATAGGAATTGGCCGCACAGCCGCCGCTGCAGTAAAATCTTGCAAAACAGTCTCTGCACTCTTTTTTTGCATAGACATTACAGCATTTAAATTCTTCCTGAATATCCGTTCTGGTTACGCCGTCATAGACATTTCCCATCAGGAACTTTTCCTCACCCACAAACTGGTGGCAGGGATACAGGTCACCCCACGGGGTAACAGCCAGATATTCCGTCCCTGAGCCACATCCGGAAAGGCGTTTGTATACACAGGGTCCCCCCGTCAGATCTATCATAAAGTGGAAGAAATTAAATCCATTTCCTGCTTTTTTACGGCGAATGATCTCTTGTGCAAGGATATCATACTGCTCACAGATGACCGGTATGTCCTCTTCCCGCAGGGAATAGTCCGCTTCCGGTGGTGCCACAACCGGTTCAACCGAGATCTGCTTAAATCCAAGATCTGCCAGATGGAGCACATCTTTTGCAAAGTCCAGATTGTGTCTGGTAAATGTGCCTCGTACATAGTATTTATCCTGATTGCGGCTCTCGGCAAATTTCTGAAACTTCGGAACGATCAGGTCATAGCTGCCTGCGCCCTTGCGGAATGGCCGCATAAAATCGTGTACTTCTTTTCTGCCATCGATGCTTAAGACCACATTGCCCATCTCTTTATTGGCAAATTCCATGATCTCATCATTCAGCAGCACGCCGTTTGTCGTAAGTGTAAAACGGAAATTCTTGTTGTGGATTTTTTCCTGTTCTCGGCCATACGCTACCAGTTCTTTTACTACCTGCCAGTTCATCAACGGCTCTCCGCCAAAGAAATCCACTTCCAGGTTTTTCCGGTTTCCGGAATTGGCGATCAAAAAATCCAATGCCTGTTTTCCTACTTCAAAGGACATCAGAGCGCGTCTTCCATGGTACTCCCCTTCCTCCGCAAAACAATAACGGCAGGCAAGATTGCAGTCATGTGCAATATGCAGGCACAGAGCTTTTACAACCGTCGAACGTTTTTTGAAATCAATCACTGCATCGCGATAAGCATCCTCTGTAAAAAGCATGCCTTCTTTCTTTAATTCCTCGCATTCATCTATAGCACTGCTGACTGCCTCTTCGTCACAGATGCCATTTTTTTTCATTTCACGAAGTATCTCATCGCGATCCATACCCTGTTCCATATAGCCCAGGATGTCATAGGTCACATCGTCCACCACGTGGACCGAGCCACTGTTAATGTCCATGACGATATTGTAACCGTTGTTTTTGTATCGATGAATCTGCATGTTTACCTCCAAAACCGCATTAACAGCGGTATAATTTCAAGGATATGTGAAAAAGATTTTCTCCTTCTTCCTCCTTGTACAAAGAATAAGCAGCGGCGCAAACCGCTGCTTTACAATACCTGAGTATGCACGTGGAACTGCCAGTGACAGGTCGTCTGCATTACTGTTTTTTGGCAATTATTTCTGGCTTTCGCAGCTCTGATTACCAACAGTACAGGAAGTCTTACATGCAGACTGGCATGATGTCTGGCACTCTCCGCATCCGCCTTTTTTTAATGTATTCTGTAAATTTTTCGTATTCAATGTTTTAATATGTTTCATGGTGCTTTCCTCCCGGTAAATTATTCTGAAATATCCTAATGCGAATTGCTAACTAGAATTATAACACATGTTTGTTCTTTTTCAAAGCACTTTTTTTAGTATTCTCACTCTATTTTATAGCACTCTTTTTACCTTTTTGTTCAGGACAGCATTCCTCCTATGGTTCCTCCAAGAATACACATGGCAAATGCCGTAATCAACTGCTGTGAATACGTGATCGGACTTTTATATAGAATCACAGAAACCAAAAGCAGCACCAGAAAGTAGAGTATTCCGGCCAGAAACCCCCATGCGAATTTCCTGTTTCCTGTCTTTCGCCCTATGTACCAGCCGCCTGCCAGACAGGAAATTACGTATATCACCAGAACGCCTGCCTTTACTGCCTGTTCACCCAGTGCAAATTTGTACAGCAAAAACGCCAGCAAAATCAGGATCAGCGCACTGATCAGATAGGACAAAACCAGTGATTTCAATATTACCAGTATCTTTGGTCCGCCTGTTTTCATTCTTTCCATAAAAATCCCTCCCATAAAACTATATGGGAGGGTTGTACGCAATATCACTGTTTCTTTTTTCTTTTTTCCGCAGCCATTACTGCGATACAGATCAGACAGACAAATGCTGCTGCGGCCGCAATCAAAGTGTATACCTCAGCTGCGGCATAATCACCGGTCTGTGCTGCAATGATCCGATCCGGCTTAGCATTTCCGCTGTTACCGGAAGTTGAGTTACTTTTGCCGAATCCGTCGGTGGATCCTTTATTGGTTGAACCATTTCCGGCGGACGTACCTGTCTGTGAAGCGGTTCCGGAGGTGCTGCCGATACTGTTATTTCCGGTGGACGTACCGTTTCCGGGAGAAGGCTGCTTTCCGCCTACCAGGACTGTACTGCCTGCAACATTGAACGGACTGAAGGAAGCAGTCGAAAAGCTCATCCGATCACCGTCAATGTGCAGTTCAATAAACTCATAATGAGTTTCATCCATATAGTGTACAATAGTAAGTCCGTCATAGAGATCGGAATTATCCGGCACATCCATGGTAAGCGTTACCTTTTCTCCGTGTGCCAGAACGTATTTGCAGTCTGCCATCAGATCCCAAAGCTGCATATCATAAGGCACGATCGTCTCCAAACCGGTTGGTACATAATTGTCTGTATCATTTCCCAGCGTGACTATAAGTGCAACATACCAGGGAATATTTCCCGTCACCTGTACGCCATTGCTCTCATGGTTGAAAGCTGCTGCCAGATCTCTGGCTTTTTCAAATTTTTCTTTTGCTTCAGCTGAGATTAACTCTGTTTCTGCATCATCCAGTGCATCAAATGCCTTTGCCGCAGAGATGACGGCATCTACCTCTTCTTTTCCATAAGTATCTTCAGAAAGATTCTGAATCATATCCTCAACAGCAGCTATCGATTTTGCATCCGGCGTTTTTCCATTTTCCGATGCGGTATCTTTTTCACCTGGTTTTGCAATGTCATCTGTTTCTAATGCTTCATCGGATGCATCCGCGCCGGCATTTGCCGATGCATCATCTTGATCGGACTCTTCCGGTTTTGTCGTTTTCTCCGGTATTTTCCCTGTATCAGGTGTTTTTGTTACATCTGATGGTGTGTCGGTACCAGCCGAGGCACCATCTTCCGGCGATTTCGTTGCCTCAGGCAATTCGGTTGCTTCCGGAGCCTTGGTCGCTTCAGTTGCCGGAGTTGCCTCAGGTGTGTCCGTGATTTCAGGAGTATCCGTGATTTCAGGAGTATCCGTTACCGCAGGATCCTCTGCTGTATTTCCGTTCTCAACAGATTCTGCATTTTCTGCTTCCTTTGCGGCTTCCTCCTCCGCAAGCTTCAGGCTGGTACAGATAATCGTCACATATCTGCGGACCGTTTGGGTTTTTTCATCCCATCCTTTTAACAGAGAATAGTTATGCGCCTTCACATCTTCCGGTGTAAAGACAAGGATACAGCTGTTCACACCCTTCTCCGGTATGTATTTTATATCTTCAAAGGCAAAAGTTCCAGGCCCTTTGCATTCTTTCAGATCGATCGTCTCAAGCGCTTGCGGCTCGTCCAAGATAAACTCATCCACATAAATCAGACCGGTTTCTTTTTCCATCCATTCATTTTTCAGGTCTGCTTCTGTTTTGATCACGGATTCTGCAGCAGACATTATTTTCATATAATTACTTTTTTTCTGCCCGGCAGCAGATACCGGAACCAGACTCAGATTCGACACTGCAAGCACGGAAGCCAGCAAAACTGCAGCCGTTCTGATCTTGTACGATTTTTTCATTTTTATCCACCTCTTATTCCTTTCACCGGCAGGTTATCAACAAAAACATGAAATTATTCACAACGTACCCACCGGGATATTCATTATATCACAGGATTTGTTACTAAACAAGGCGGTTTTTAAAGATTTTGTAATGTTTTCGTAACTTTTGTGGTGATTTTGTTAATTTCTACTAAATATAGTATTTTGTAAAACTTTTTACCAAATCTTTATCAGATGCATACTTGAAATACACACAGATTTCATGTATATTTCTATATAGTGTCACTGTGCGGGGTTGTGTAAACCTTCCCGTTCAATGATGCCGGTGCTTGATTCCGATTCGATTCATCGGCATGCACATCATATTAATTAAGGAGTGAAACAAATTTTGGATTCAAGTGAGTTGATTCAGGTCATATGTCTTATTATTCTGCTGGCGCTTTCCGCCTTTTTTTCGTCTGCAGAGACAGCTATGACCACCGTAAACCAGATTCGGATCCTCAGTCTGGCGGAACAAGGCGACCGCCGTGCAAAAAGGCTGTTGAAGATTCTGGAAGACAAAGGAAAGATGCTCAGCGCGGTACTGGTCGGCAACAATCTGGTCAATATCTCCGCTTCTTCCCTGATGACAACACTGATTATTTCTCTGGTCGGCAATGCTGCAGTGGGGATTGGTACCGGCATTCTGACATTGCTGGTTTTGATTTTCGGTGAAATAACGCCAAAGACACTCGCTACTCTCTATGCGGAAAAGCTTTCCCTTTCTTATGCTGCCGTCATTTCTTTTTTAATGAAGATACTGACTCCGATCATCTTTATCGTAAATAAGCTGTCCATGGGACTGATGCTTCTGCTCCATATTGATCCCAACGCCAAGGCTAATCCTATGACAGAGCACGAACTCAGAACCTTAGTAGATGTAAGCCACGAAGACGGAGTCATCGAGAGCGAAGAACGGCAGATGATCAACAATGTATTCGATTTTGGAGATACAAAAGCGGAAGATATTATGGTTCCGCGTATTGATATGACTTCTGTGGATATTGATACCACCTACGATGAGCTCATTGAAATCTTCAAAACCACCCGATTTACAAGACTGCCGGTCTATGAGGATACCACCGACAGTGTTATCGGTATTCTGAATATAAAAGAGCTGCTGCTGATTGATTCGAAGGAGGATTTTGATATTCACAAAATCATGCGTGAGCCCTTCTTCACTTTCGAACACAAAAATATCGCCTCTCTTCTGGACGAGATGCGGGAAAAATCAAAGAATTTTGCAATTGTCATAGATGAGTACGGTGCTACGGCGGGACTCATCACCCTGGAAGATATTCTGGAAGAGATCGTAGGGGATATTCGGGATGAGTATACCGGGCGGGATGAAGTTGAGCTGGTAGAACTGGTTTCCGGACGCGAATATCTTCTGTCCGGTTCCATGAAGCTGGATGATATCAATGAAGCCCTGGGGCTTAAACTGAATTCCGATTCCTACGATTCCATTGGGGGTTATATTATTGAACACTCAGAGGATAAGCTTCCTCTTGTGGGTGAATTCATTATTACCGAAGACAACATCCGCTTTGTCGTGCAGGAGGTGTACAAAAACCGAATCACCAAAGTGCATGTCTATCTTCCTGAAAAAGCTGTAAATGATGCGAAAGATGCAGAGGACTAAATCCCCTGCATCTCTTTTAATATGTGTTCAAATTGTGCCCCGCAGCGCTCCATTTCACCAAGCACCGCATCGATTCCCTTCTTGTTTAAATACCAGTTTTCTTTCGTAATCTCGTCAGCAATGACCGGATAAATCAAAAATTCTGTTTCCGGGAAAACCAGTTCATAATACATCTTGCAGCGCCGTGCATGAACACTGTTGCAGCAGATGATTCCCCGCTTCAGGCCAATGCCTTGTTTCTCAAGGACCTCCTTTGACCGGATCGCATTTTCATAAGTAAAAGTGGCGCGGTCTTCTCTCAGGATCCGCTCCTTTGGAACACCGTTTTTTTGAAGCACATCCATAAGGAATTCCCACTCCGTCTCATAGTCACCGGAATATATCTCCTCTTTTTTCTGTACACCCACAAAATGACCCAGTGTTACCGTATATCTGCCGGAGGGAAGAATCCATTTTCCATATCCCTGTTTCCAAAGATCGGCTGCTGCTTCCGCCATATGCGGATAACCATTGCCGGGTACAAAAATCACATCCGCCGGCAATGGCTCATCTTTCACAAAGATAAAATCCGATATATTTTTATAAAATCTTTCGTACATATCCCATTCTCCTGTCTTATGCGGTTCCTGATTCCAGTATACCGAAAAAGCAGGGAAAAAGCAAAACTGTTTTACTCGTAGCGCAGTTTTCCGAAAAACGAAATTGTGTAAAGTCCCGCAATTCCCACAAGAACATAGATACATCTTGACAGCCAGGACATATTGCCCAGACAAAAAGCCACAAGGTCAAAGTGGAACAGGCCGATGAGTCCCCAATTTACAGCTCCTATGATGGTTAAAACCAATGCAGTATAATCCAGTGCTTTCATATTAAAACCTCCTTTTCTGGGTAGTATGCACGGGAATTGTTGGTTTTATGTAAAAAAGAGCAAATAATCGAAAACATCTGAACCATTTTTTAATTAATTACATATGTTATTAAGGAAATGCAGATAAAGAGGTTTTTATGGCTTATAAAATCATGATAGACGCAGGACATGGAGGAGACGATCCGGGTGCAGTTCATCAGGGCCGCCAGGAAAAGGACGATAATCTGAACCTTGCAATGGCTGTAGGCAAAATACTGTCGGATAATGGTATTGACGTAGTATATACGCGAACGGACGATATTTATCAGACACCTTTTCAGAAAGCAGCTCTGTCTAATCAAAGCGGAGCTGACTACTTTATCTCCTTTCATCGTAACTCCAGTCCCATGGCCAACCAATACTCCGGGATAGAAACACTGGTATATGACAACTCCGGCATCAAATACGAAATGGCTGAAAACATAAACGGCGCTGTAGCTGAACTTGGTTTCCGCAATCTTGGTGTAAAGGAACGACCCGGTCTGGTAGTTCTGCGCCGCACCAACATGCCTGCCCTGCTCATCGAAACCGGCTTTATCAATAATGATGCGGATAATCAGCTGTTTGACGAGCGTTTTGACGAAATTGCCAATGCCATTGCCAATGCCATTCTCGGCACCCTGGATATGGAAACCATCGAGCAGCCCCCCACACCTATGCCGATCTCCGCCGGAGCTGAATCTGACGCGGATATGACCCCACAGCCAGATCTCATGTTATCTCGTGAGGCAGCAGATCCATCCGGTCGCCCCATGTCCCCGCGCAGATCCAGCCGGGCTGCAAGACCATTTATTGCAAACGATACACCGGAAATTTTCTACCGGGTTCAGGTAGGTGCCTTCAAAAACAGAGAATACGCTGACAATCTGGTCTACGAATTAGATGATAAGGGCTTTCCGGCATTTCTCATCTTTGAGGATGGATTCTACAAAGTACAGGTGGGAGCCTTTCGCAATCTCGGTAATGCAATCCGCATGGAACAGCGGCTTCGCAATGCGGGATACAGTACCTGGATTACCACCTGACACTTCTGTCACAGAGTATAATTATTCAAATACGATTCAAATTGACGGATAATTCTTGTTATCATTTTCGAAACCTGTTACAATACCAGTATGTAACAGGAGGTCGAACTATGTACTATTTTATCGTGAATCCAAAATCCAAGTCAAAACACGGAAAAGAACTGGGGACAGTGGTTGCGGAACAGCTGCGGAAACGTAATGTTCCCCATAAAATTTTTTATACGAAATACCGGGGTCACGGCACTAAGTTGGCCCATGATATAACACAAAAAAATCCGGACTGTACTCTTGTTGCTGTTGGCGGGGACGGAACCATTCACGAAGTACTCACCGGCATCACAAATTATGATACCATTACGTTCGGCTATATACCCAGCGGTTCCGGCAATGATTTTGCCAGAGGGATGAAAATCGATAATAATACCCTGTCAGCCCTCGAATGTATCCTGAACCCGTGCGCATACATGAATATGGATCTGGGCGTAGTAGCCCGAAAGAAAGGTACTCAACGCTTTGGTGTCAGCTGCGGCATCGGATTTGATGCCAGCGTAACCCATGAAGCACTGGCTTCTCCGCTGAAAAGTATTCTCAATCGTATTCGTCTCGGAAAACTTACCTATGCTTTGCTCGCCATAAAACAATTGTTCTTTTATGATCCCTGTGAGGCGACGATGACCCTGGATGACAATCAAACTTTTCATTATTCCAAAATGTATTTTGCTGCTGTATTTAATCAGAATGTGGAAGGCGGCGGTCTGAAACTTGCCCCGAAAGCAAGACCCGGCGATCAGATTCTGGATGTGATCGTTGTATCCGGTATTCCCCGGATCAAAATCCTGCTGGTGCTCCCTCTTGCATTCTGGGGACTTCATGAACATATAAAAGGCGTGCATCTCGTAAAATGCAAACATGTGAAAATCAGCTGCAGCCGCAAGCTGCCGGTTCATCTGGATGGTGAATCCGGCGGTATACATAATTCTCTCTTCGCTTCCCTGGAGCCGAAAAAACTTCGCGTTATCGTCGGATGATAACGCGAAGTTTTTTTAACATAGTAATTGCTTCCAAATCTCATATGAAGTATACGTTATTATGACAGTTACCCGCGGAAGCATTCAAAATACAAACCCATTATTTCTAATTGAATCCATACAGGCGCTGTGCAACTTTATAGCACAACACGGAAGCTTTTCGTCCGCTCTTTCCCGGAAGATTTACCGCACGCCCCAAAAGGCTGTGTCTCGTCTTATAATACAGCCATGCATCTTTGCTCTTCAGATACTGCCACAGTTCTTTTCTCTGCTCCAGACTTTCCTCATCATTTTTTCGGAGCAGTAAAATCGAGGAAACAGCCATAATAATAGACAGATTATGCACCATATAATTTTTATGCTGCTTTTGTGTCAGACGTTTCGGCTCATAACAGTCAATCATGATTTTGTTAACGCGAAGCTGCTGATCCATTCTGCCAAGCATTACCTTTTCATTGACGGACTGATCCACGCGGCCTATGTAATAGCGATACAGATTCACATCCAGATAATACAGCGTTTTTACATACTGCATAGGCTGGAATGCGAAAATATTATCCACATAAAAGGTATGTTCCGGCAGTTTCATTCCGCACTCCCGCAAAAGAGAGGTACGGTAAATCAGTGAATGCATCAGTACATAGTGCCCCAGACCGAGATCCTTTGCCTCATTCCAGGTAAAAATGCGGTTTTCCGGGAAGGTATTCCGATAATGCATTACCCGCTTTTTCTTCGCCCCTTCCTTTTCATAAACATAGTTGCAGAGAAGCGCATCCAGTTTATCCGGGCCTTTTGTCAATTCTTCCAGCACGGCAAGGGCCTTTTTAAAAGCATCTTCGTTGAGCCAGTCATCGCTGTCCACTACTTTAAAATACAGTCCGGTTGCATTTTCAATACCGGTGTTGACTGCACCTCCGTGGCCTTTATTTTCCTGATGGATGGCGCGGATGATCGTCGGATATTTTTCCGCATATTCATCTGCAATTTCTGCTGTTTTGTCTTTTGATCCATCGTTCACGATCAGGATTTCCACCTCTTCTCCACCCACAAGCAGAGACTCAATACAGTTTTTCATATAGTTCTCTGAATTGTAACATGGAACTGCAATACTTAATAATTTCATTTACTCTCCTCCTTGTACTTCTTCTGTCCCAAACGTATATTCATATAAGATGTATAAACCTGAAATGCAGCCGGAATGGCATATTTTTCTTCCGTCTCTTTCTGATTGACAAACAAAAGATTTCCCTGTTTTTTTTCATCAAGCTCAGCTACACGGACTCCATACCCTTTCATCCGCCACTCAATATGAGAGAAAACATGTTTCGACTCTTCCAGCGGCTGTATACGTAGCGAGACCATCTGGTGCTCTTCTACATAGTTCAGTACTTCTTCCTCGCTCAGATGACCTTCCAGATTCGGAAATTCATACAACCCTGCCAGCAATCCTTTCTTAGGCCTTTTATGGATAGCGACCCGGTCTCCGTCCTGAATGACCAGAACCGTTCTGTCCTCAATCCTGCGCGGTTTTTTCGGCGCTTTTACCGGCAGTTCACCAATTTTTCCAAGTTTTCTGGCCCTGCACAGGTGCCCCACCGGACACTTTTCACACAGCGGAGTGCCATTTGGCAGACAAACAGTCGCACCCAACTCCATCAGAGCCTGATTGAACTGCCCCGGTTCCTGCTTTGGCATGATAGCCATAATATCCTCTTCCACCTGCCTTCTGGTGGACTGTTTCATAATATCATCCCATCGTTCATCAATTCTGGATATGACCCGCAACACATTTCCATCCACCGCCGGAGCCGGAATTCCATAGGCGATCGACACGACGGCACCTGCCGTATAATTTCCGATACCGGGCAGACCCTTCAGTTTATCATAATCAGCCGGGAGACAGCCGTCATACTGTTCCACCACGATTTTGGCTGCTTTCTGAATGTTCCGAACGCGGCTGTAATAGCCAAGGCCTTCCCAAAGTTTCAGAAGTTCTTCCTCAGATGCTTCAGCTACATCCCTTATATCCGGCAAGGCCGAAATAAATCGTTCAAAATACGGTTTCACCGCTTCAACTCTTGTCTGCTGCAGCATGATCTCACTGATCCAGATATAATAGGGATTTCGGGAAGTACGCCAGGGCAATATTCTCTTTTCTTTTTCGTACCAGATAATCAGTGGTTGTGTTATTTCATTTAGACTCATCTTTGTTTTCTCCGGCTATTTGACACCTTATCGGCAGCAAGGTTTGATGTATCATACTGTTTCATTCTATACCTTTCCGAATTAGATGACATTTTCAGTTCCGATATTTAAGCACAGCTTCTTGACAGGCAGTTTTAAAATGTCTCAAGATTTACGTCGATTGATTTATCCACAACTATAGAATCTTCTGTCACAAGACTGTCATAAGCCAAAATGTGTACTCCTTGCTTTTGCGCTTCCTCAAGCGCCTGTCCGAATGCTTCATGGGTCTTCCAGTTTGGCTCCAGAAGATGAACGCCTTTCATCTGAATCAGAAAAAACAGATAGGCCTCATATCCTTCTTTTTGGCATTCACAGAGCTCCTGTATATGCTTGATTCCGCGTTCTGTAGGCGCATCCGGGAAACGGGCCACACCTTCTTCTTCCAGTGTAACTCCTTTTATTTCCATAAAAGCCTTTCGGTCACCATCCTCTATGTAGACATCAAATCGTGAATTTCTGTAAGTCTGTTCCGGACGTATAACTGCATTTTTTGAAAAAAGGTTTCCTTTTTTCAGCCATTCCACAACCGCTTTATTGGGAATCTGAGAATCCATATTTACAATCTGGTCTCCTTTTTCCACCGCAATCACATCGTAGCGTGTCTTACGACCCGGTTTTTCGCAATCCTGCAGATACAAAAGAGCGCGGGGCCTCAAAATTTCCCTGCAGCGACCGGTATTTTTCACATGACAGTTTTCCACTTTTCCGTCAATCTCAACTTTTGCAATGAAACGATTCGGACGTTCCAGAAAATATCCCTTTACAATATTATCATATTTCATATTTTTCTCACCTATCCTATTTTGCCACACTCTGTCTGAAAATGCAAAATAAACATTGCTTTATCCAGGATTTTTCTATACAATAACCATAGTATCGGTGCACAGCGCCAAACTGAGAGCTTCTGTACACCGCAGCCAGCATCGCTGTACCAGACAAATTGAAACAAGTTTCACATACAGCTGACAGAAACCGATAACGTGACACAGGAGAAAAAGAAATGATCGACAGTATTATATTCGATATTGACGGAACTTTATGGGATTCCACTTATGTAATTGCTGATGCCTGGGCGGAGCTGATCCGTGAGCGATATCGCCCGGATGTTCATTATACCCCGGATGACTTAAAAGCACAATTTGGCAAACTCCTTCCTGATATTGCCAGCTCGCTGTTTCCGGATCTCCCCAAAGATGAGCAGATGAGCCTCATTGATGCATGCTGCGAGGCGGAACACAAGGCTCTGATCTGCAACTCACCGGGCGTTTTTCCGGGAATTGAAGATACTCTGGAAAAACTGTATCAGAAATACCCCCTTTATATTGTAAGCAACTGTGAGGCAGGCTACATCGACTGTCTATATCAAGCGACCGGTATCGGGCACTTTTTTCAAGACAGCCTTTGTCCCGGTGACACCGGAATGCCAAAGGGTGACAACATAAGAGCTCTTGTTGAAAAACACGGGCTAAGGCATCCTGTTTATGTTGGGGATACCATGGGAGATTATCAGGCTACCCGAGAGGCCGGCGTACCTTTTGTTTTTGCTGCTTACGGATTCGGACAGGTGGACAATCCGGAATATGTGATTGAAAAACCGGAGGATCTTCTCAATTTATATTAATAAATATGGGAAGTCAACGTACTCCATACAGCATATCACCTCATTATTAATAAAAGGATAGTAAAATATTATAATATTCTTAAGAAAGATGGTTTGTTACTTTCCAGAACGCTTTCTGAAAGTTCTTTTTGAAGCTTTGCTGCACAAGTCCTTTCCTTTAGCTTCGTTTACTTTATTGATTTTTTAGCACATCATGTTATAATATATAATAGATGTTGGGTGCAAAAGCCTTCTGTCCCCTGCATCTATAATATGGAAGCATAGCTCAGCCGGGATGAGCGTTCGCCTCACACGCGAAAGGTCAGGAGTTCGAGCCTCCTTGCTTCCATTTTTTGGGGCATTGGCGCAGCTGGGAGCGCGCCACACTGGCAGTGTGGAGGTCACGGGTTCGAATCCCGTATGCTCCATTTTTTTTGCCTTTTTTACAAACTTTTCACCTGTTCTTCATAAATTCATCACATATTTCAGGTATCTTTATAACCGAACAAAGGATATATCCTTTTTAATAAATATTCTCTTTTTCATTATGCCGGGGCCATACGGCTCCCGGCCTTCTTCCTTCTGTGATTCAGGATTCTTTTCTTTATCTCAGTTTCTTTTAAACTCCTTTCTTTTTACCTTCTTTCCTTCACTTCTCCTTTCATTACATCCTGCACTTCCATCTTTTATTTCGCATACTCTAAATAAAAAGGAGATTTCCATGCCTGAGAATTTTGATCCGTTCTTCCGTGACCGGCGATGGCATGACTGTCCCTCTTGTCGATCATGTCACAGTAGTGATTGCCGGGATGACCGACGCGATGATCGCAGAGACGATCGTAGAAATGACAGACGGGATGACCGCCGAGACCGGCGCGATGATCGATGGGATGATCGGCGCGACGATCGCAGAGACGACCTTAGAAATGACAGACGGGACGAGCGACGGGATGACCGACGCGACAGACGCGATGATCGGTGGAATGATCGACGCGATGACATCTGGCCCTGGAGATAAAAATGTATAATTATCCTATCTTCTGAACATCCTACTTCCGAAAGGATGGTGCATGATATGAATTTAGATAAAATTGTATGTGAATGTTTTCAAATCACAAGCGGCATGATTAAAGATGCCGTGGTACGTGGTGCAACGACACTGGAGGAAGTGCAGGAGGCAACCGATGCAGCTACAGCCTGCGGTGCCTGTACAGATGAAGTACAGCATCTGATAGATTATTTTACCACAGAACAAGACATTTGATTTTGTTGTATAAAAAACATCTGTTTATGAGTAATTGCCAGCGGTGAGTCATCTAACGGCATATTTCCGCTACGGTACCAAGGTACCGTAGTGGAAATTAGATATCATAGTTCATCGTTTTCTTATGTTCACGGTGTTGTTCCTACATGCTTTTGTATTTTGTTCGATTCCACCTCTCATGAACACGCTCCCAACCGCCAGCCGAAACCAAATAAACCAGAAACGCAGCAATGCAAAATACAGCTGTTCCATGCAAAGAAAAAGAGCCTTGATTATCAAGACTCTTTATATACAGGGGATGAGGGATTCGAACCCCCATCGACGGTTTTGGAGACCGGTGCTCTACCATTGAACTAATCCCCTATATTCCTTTTATTATTCGATTGATTTACATACCTTCAAAATCGCATATACGAATTGTAACACACTTGCCAGACTTGGTCAAGCCCTCACCCGATTAGTAGCAGTCAGCTCCGTACATTACTGTACTTCCACCCCTGCCCTATCTACCTCGTCGTCTTCAAGGGGGTTTA